>JBOGUF010000104.1:0-45917 GCA_050696075.1 Thermomicrobiales bacterium | reverse complement strand
AGTTTGGGGGGAGCACGACATCGCGGCGTCGTCCATCGTGCTCCCCAGGATTGGGGGGCCGGGGGGGCCGAGTCAGCTCCGAGTGCGCCAGCTTGCGGCGGCGCGGGCGGACCAGCGGCCGTCCTCGTGGTGGACCTGGACGTCAAAGCCAAAGCAGGCCGAGACGTTGGCGCCGGTTAAGGTTTCGGTGACGGGGCCGGTGGCGACGACGGCGCCGTCGCGGAGCAGGAGCGCGTGGCTGGTGGTGGCCGGCAATTCTTCGAGGTGGTGGGAGACGAGGACGGTCGCCAGGTCGGGCTTGGCCGTAGCGAGTGAGCTCAGCGCGACGAGAAGCGCCTCGCGGGCGGGGAGGTCAAGGCCGGTGGCGGGTTCGTCGAGGAGGAGCAGGGGAGGGTCCGGCATCAAGGCACGGGCAATACGGACGCGCTGCCGTTCTCCCTGGGAACAGGTGCCGATCTCACGGTCGACGAGGGAGACGCAACCGAGGAGGGCGAGGAGTGCGCGCGCCCGCGCCCGCTCAGGCTCGCCATAGCACTCCCAGCGCGGTTGGACCGTGCCGGTGTGGCCGGTGAGGACGACGTCCTCGGCGGTGAGCCAGTCGAGCAGCTTCAAGGTGGGGTCGATGACGCCGATCCGCTCGCGCAAGTCCCACATGCTGACGTGCCCGAAGCGCCCACCGAGGACGCTGACGCCCCCCTGGCTGGGGTGCCGGACCGCGCCGGCGATCGACAGCAGCGTGCTCTTGCCCGAGCCGTTCGGGCCGAGCAGCGCCCAATGTTCACCGGGCCGCACCGTCCACGAAACGTCGCGGACAATGGTCGTGCCGTTCGGCACCCAGACGTGGACGCGGTCCAGCTCCAGGACCGGGTCGTTTCGACCGTTTACCTTCAATGGGCGTTCCTTGCTGTATGACGGAGCGGCCACCTCATCGGGCCTTGCTTACCCGGCGCGTGGCATTATGGCAGGGCAAGCATTCGTTGTGGAACCGTTCGGGGCGTCGCCTTGTATTAGGGGACGTACGCGCGTTCAGTGGGGGGCCGACTACTGGACGAGTCTGAACTGATCGAGCGCGCCAAGACGGGCGACGGCGACGCCTACGAGGAGCTCGTGCGGCGATATCAGGACCTTGCCTTTCGCACGGCCTACCTGATCACCGGCTCGGCGGCCGACGCGGAAGACGCGGCACAAGAAGCGTTTGTCAAGGCGTACTACGCGTTGGGACGATTCCGGGCCGGGGCGCCGTTGCGGCCGTGGCTGCTGCGGATCGTCGCCAACGAGGCACGTAACCGGCGGACGGCGGCCGCCCGCCGGCCAACATTGGCGCTTAGCGCCGCGACGGACCGCCCCTCCGGCGACACGGCCTTGTCGCCGGAGGGGGCGGCCCTCGCGCACGAGGAACGGGGCGCGTTGCTGGATGCGGTGAATGGACTGAGCAAGGACGACCGGTTGGTGATCGCGTATCGCTATTTTCTCGATCTCTCCGAGGCGGAGATGGCCGAGGCGCTGGGGTGCCCGCGCGGAACGGTCAAGTCGCGCCTATCGCGCGCGCTCCGCCGTGCCCGCGCGGCGCTCTCGTCTGACCCGGGCCGGATCGAGGCCGGGACGAGGGGAGGCCGGCATGGCTGATACGCGCCATCTCGCCGCGCTGTCCGACCACGAATTGGAGCGCGCCCTGCGGCGGCTTGGCCGGCGCATCGACTTCCCGACCACGCCCGATCTGGCGTCGTCGGTGCGCGCCCGGATCGCGGACGGGCCGGTCGCGCAACCCGGCCGGCTCGTCTGGTTCGCGCCGCGCCGCGGGTTGGTGACCGCGGCCATTGTGCTGCTGCTCATGCTGGCCGGGACGCTGGCGCTCTTCTCCGGCGCCCGCGACGCCGTCGCCGACCTGTTCGGCGTGCGCGGCATCCAGATCACGATCGAGCGGGATGCGGCGCCGACGACGGTACCGGCGCCGGCAATCTCGCCAGTCGGGCCAGATCTTTCGCTCGGTCGCGAGGTCACGCTGGCGGAAGCGCGTGATCTGGCGCCGTACGACCTCCATGTGCCCGACCTGGCAGCCTACGGTGAACCAGACGAGGTCTACCTGCGAACGCTGCCGGACGGCAATACGATGGTGTCGTTGATCTACTACCCGGCGGCAGGACTGCCGGAGGCAGAGGAAACGGGCGTCGGCGCACTGCTGATGCAGTTCGATGCGCGCGATGACGTTGCCTACATAGGCAAAGGCATCTCCTACGGCTCGGAAACCGCCATGCGTCGAGTTGACGTCAACAATGCCGATGGCTGGTGGATCGCGGGCGCAACGATGGTGACGATCTTCGAGGATCCATCTACGCCGTGCTGCCTACCAGGCCGGCCGTCGGCCAACATCCTGCTCTGGGAGCAGGACAGAGTGACCTTCCGGTTGGAGTCGAGTCTAACGGAGTCGAGCGCGATCATGTTCGCGGAGTCGATCGAAGAAGTCACCGAGGAGGGATCGTGATGCATTGGCGCATGTTGGCCATCATGGTGCTGATAGCCGGAGTCATGGCCTTCGTCGCACCGGCGCGGGCGGGCGGCTGGGCGACGGTCGTCCTCGACGAAGACCCGCCGGTCACGATCTATGCCGGCGAGACGCTGACCCTCGGCTTTACCGTCAAGCAGCACGACGTGACGCCCGTCAACGTCGATCGTGCCTGGCTACAAGCAACCCACCGCGAGACGGAGCAGGAGATCACCGCGGATGCGAGGCAGAACGGCCCGGTCGGGCACTATCTGGTCGAGTTCGCCTTCCCCAGCCCCGGCTCGTGGAAGTGGATGATCACGCCGGACCCGTTCGCGGGGACCGCCTTCGGCATAATGACCATCCTGGCGCCGGGCACGGCGCCCAGCGCCGCCTTCCCCGAGGCGCCGAGCCACCCGGCGCACATCCACGCCGGATCGTGCGCCAGCCTGGGCGAGGTCGTCGCGCCGCTGGAGGAGACGGGAAGCGGCCTGAAGGTGGGCGAAAAGGCCGGCGATTGGGCCGGCGCGGAGACGGCGTCGCCGGTGGCAGCGAGCGTGACCATGGTGGCGATGCCGCTGGCGCAGATCCTGGCGGGCGCGCACGCGATCAACGTCCATCTCAGCGAACAGGAGATGGGAACGTACGTCGCCTGCGGCGACATCGGCGGCCAGATGCTGGGCGACGACCTGCTCGTCGGTCTGCAACCGCTCAACGGCGCGGGCGACGCGGGCGTTGCCGTGCTGCACGCCGACGGCGAGCAGACGGTCGTGACGCTCTACACCTTCGTCGTGGCCGCGCCGGCGACGTCGGCGTCGACGGCGACGATCCGAATCGCGGGCGCGGGCGCCGGGACGGGAGCGGGGGCCGGTTCGGGAATGTTCGATCCACCGATGCTGGAGGTGACGGCCGGGACGACCGTCACCTGGGTCAATGAGAGCGACATCCCCCACAACGTCATCGGGGAGACCCTCGACTTCGATGATTCGGGCATGCTCGACCCCGGCGAGCGCCATAGCATCACCTTCGACACGCCGGGCGCCTACACCTACGTCTGCTCGCCGCACCCGTGGATGTCGGGAACGGTGGTGGTGACGTAGGGGTTAGGAGTTAGGAGTCAGGAGTCAGGGCGAGCGAACCTATCGCCTCAGGACGTCTCGTTCCGATCTTAGGTCCTGGCATTCACCAACTCGGACGCGGCGCCTTCAAGGCCCTCGGGGTGTACAATCGATTCGGTCTTTCCGAGCGGGTCGAAGCAATCTTGGACAAGATGAAGACGAGTCCGGCAGAGCGAGCCGCGGCTCGGGCAGCTTGGCAAGCCGTACATCTCGGCGTTGGTTTCGACTGCTGAGATCGAGCCATGGGAATGGCTCATCGTGACGCCAGACGGTCAATCGACCGTCGTGGAACTCAACGATGATGCACACGATGAAACCGGGGCGGTCGTCGTCCCGCGAGAAGTCGCCGCGGCAACCAGCAGGTGAAACGCCTCGTGGCTGACATCGAACTCCGCCGGGTTGTCCGCTGGCAGAGAGATCGCAAGACCGGCCGGAGTGGTAGCATCCTCGCCGTGGTGACTCGATTGGTCGCAGCAAGAGGGAAATGACCGCGACGACCGTGCTTACCGTTCGCCCGGCAAGCGAGGCGGACATTCCGGCGATCACCCGGATCTACAACGAGGGGATTGTCGACCGGCTGGCGACGCTGGAGACGGAGGAGCGGGCGGAGGAGGAACGCCGGGCGTGGCTGGCGGCGCGCGACGACCGGCATCCGGTGCTGGTCGCCGAGCGGGACGGTCAGTTGGCCGGCTGGGGCGCGCTCAATGTCTTCAACCCGCGCCCGGCCTATCGCTACGTCGCCGACTTTTCGGTCTATGTGGCGCGGGAGGCGCGCGGCCTGGGGGTCGGCAGCGCCTTACTCTCCGCGCTCATCGCCGAGGCGCGGCGGCTCGGCTACCACAAGCTGGTGCTGGCGGCCTTTCCCTTCAACGCGGCCGGGATGCGTCTCTACACGCGGCATGGCTTCCGCGAAGTCGGCATCTATCGGGAGCAGGGCGTGCTCGACGGGCAGTGGGTGGACACGATTGTGATGGAGTTGTTGTTGGACGACGGGCCACCGCCTTCGCGATAGTCGATCGCCGGCGGAAGGCGAATTGCCGGCACCCACGCACGGCAGGGTCTGGCGCGAGATCGAGGTCGCCGCCAACCGGCCGCGTACTGAACTGGGCGGCGTGTTTCTCTACCTCTTCGACTTCGGCGACGAGTGGCACTTTGGGGTCAAGCTGGTACGCACCTCCGAAACCGTCGCCTCCAAGGCGCACTTTCCGCGAATCGTCGCCGCACACGGCCAGGCGCCGCCGCGGTACCCTGACCTCGACGAGGAAGAGTGGGACGAGGAGGACGCGGGCTGAGCTATCTTGACGTGGCTCACCCAACGCAATCGGCTCGGGCGAACGCGGCGGCGATCGTCATGGGGAGTCGGTCTCGGCTTGGAACTGGTGGTCGTGGTATTCCTCGATCTGGTCGTAGACCTGCTCGGGAAAGTCGAGGTCGCCGTAGAGGTTGCAGGCAGCAGGATCGCCCGCGCTTGGGCAGATCGGGAAGTCCTGGTGCGCCTGCTACTCGAGGAGCCGCTCGCGCTTCGGCGGGCTGTAGTCGCGCTCGGTCACCTGCTGGACGAGGGCGTGAGTCTCGCGCTCGTCGGCTCCTTGGCCTTCGAGTAGAAGATCGGCTCGCTCCTGCTTATCGAGGAAGTGGCGCCCAGCCATCGCGATCGTGAGGCGGCCGTAGTGCCCAATATCCTCGCCTCTCATTAGAGCGTCGATCAGGTAAATCATCGTGAAGGCATGAGTCACTGACTCGCTTGACGAAGGGTCCCCGTCCGTTAGTGGTCCCTGGTGGACAGTTCCGATCATCGGCTGGCATCGACATCGGGCGCTTGCCTGGCATTTTACGCCGTCGGTGACTCGGTGCGCTGCAAGCCACGGATTGGGCAGACGCGGATTGAGGTCGAAAGGCTGGCCGCGCCCGTCAGTTCGCCCAGCACGGCGCGGAAGACCGCGATCAGCACCGCGTCGCCGTAAAGCAGCCGCTCCAGCTCGCCCCCCGACGGCGTCCGCGATGTCGAGCAGCGATCCCAGCGGACGCGGGGCCGAGAGCGCGTCGCGGGCGCCCATGAGCACTCGCGCCCTGCCCCGCGCCACCTCACAGAAACGGCGGACGAGGGAGGATTTGCCGCCCCCCGCCTCTCCGGTGAGGAAGAGGACGCGGCCTTCCCCGTCCGCCGCCCGCGCCAGCAGCGCGGCGAGTTCCTTCAGGTGGGTGGTCCGCTCGAGGAGTGCCGCGGTGCGCGCGCTCCGCCGCGGCGAGGTCCGGCGAGACCAGCCACATCGAACCTCAACGCCTTGGCATGCTTCTATGGTACTCCGTCACGATGGACGTCAACCGCGAGCTACTCCTGCTCGTAGGCTTGCTTGAGTTTCGCGACGTCGATCTTGGTCATCTGGAGCATCGCCTGCATGACGCGGTTGGCCTTCACCGGATCCTCGTCCTGCAGCAGCTCGAACAAGGTCGTCGGAATGACCTGCCACGACAGACCGAACTGGTCTTTCAGCCAGCCGCACGGACCCGGTTCGCCGCCTGCCGAGAGCTTGTCCCAGTAATAATCCACGTCCTCCTGGGTCTCGCACTCGATCAGGAACGAAACCGCCTCCGTGAACGTGAATTGCGGGCCACCGTTGAGCGCGATGAACTCCTGACCATTGAGCCGGAAGGTGGCGGTCATCACCGACCCGGCCGGCCCCGGCCCCCCATCGCCATAGCGACTGACGTTCAGCACCTCGGCGTCCTTGAAGACCGAGACGTAGTAGTTCATCGCCGCTTCGGCGTTGTCGTCGAACCACAAGTAAGGGGTGATCTTCCGCGTCATGGCGTACTCCTCACGTTCGTCTACCGAATGGCCAATAGAGCGCTCGGTTCCCGGCACCACACCGGGTACGCTCAGCCCTGTAGTCGATTGGATGTGCCCGCAATCGACAATCGGGCGGTTGCGGAGCCGCCGGTAAGATGGCACCAAACTTGCACTCCTTCTTACCGTCATCTTCGACTTCGCTGGTAAGCAGCGCGGCGGAAGAAGGCGCCCGCGCCGAAGGAGGAGCGATGAGCGCGGCAACGACGGACAAGGCGGGCTGGCTCGAGCGGATCGAGCACGCGCGGGAGACCTGGGAGGAGATCGTCTCTCATGTTGGCGACGCGGGCATGGATCGGCCGGGCGCGGCTGGGAACTGGACCTTCAAGGACGTCGCCGGCCACCTCAACGGTTGGCGCGAGCTGACGGTCGACCGGCTGGAGGCAGCCGCCCGCGTCCAGGCGCCACCGCCCACGCCCTGGCCGGACGACCTGAGCGAAGAGACCGACGAGGGGGTCGAGGCGATCAACCGCTGGATCTACGAGCGCAACCGCGACCGGCCGGCGGCCGCAATCCTCGCTGAGTCGCGCGAGCAGTTCCGGCGGATGCGGGCGGCGGTCGAGGTGGTTCCCGAGGACGAGTTGGTGACGCCCGGCCGCTTCCTGTGGCTGGGCGGCGCGCCGCTCGGGGCGGTCCTCGACGGGTCCTTCGACCACCTCTACGAGGAACACGAGCCGGAGATCCGCGCCTGGCTGGCCGGTCAACCCCGATAGGGTTCGGGAGGAGGTGTGGATCCCCACCGCGATGCGGAATGACGAAGCAATGGGCACGGATCCTAGCTGTCTAAGACCTGGATGCCGAGCTCGGTGGCAAGGTATTCGCACTGGTCCGGCGTGATGACGATCCCATTCAGGTCGTGCCGCTTGAGGTTCCAGCCGGTCAGGTCGGCGCCGCGCAGATCGGTCTGGAAGAACGCCGCCTCGTCGATGTCGGCATGAGATAGGTTGCAGTTGACGAACGAGGCGCCCGCCAGGTTCGTCAGCGAGAGGTCCGCCTCGACAAAAGAGCACCGCTCGAAGCGCAGCTTCGCCAGCGAGACGCCCCGGAATGTGGCGTAATCGAGATGGCACTCCCGAAACGTCGCCGCGGTCAGATTGAGCCCTTCTCGAAAGTCCAAGCCCATCAACTTGCACTGCTCAAACTCGGCCGAGAAGAAGTTGCACCCGGCGATCTTCGCGCCGCTCAGGTTGCACGACCGCAGCGTGGACGCGTTGAATCTCTTCCCGGTCAAATCCGTCCTCTCAAATGTACATCCGTCGAATGTGCAGTTTTCAAGCTCCATGTGCGCCATCGCCAGACCGGCGAAATCGCAATCCCGATACGCCTCATCGCTCACGATCTCGTCGATGCTTAAGGTCTTCACACTTCGCGCCCACCTCGCGCCATCATCAACGCAATGATTACGTGTCACGATAAGCGCGATCGCGGGGGAGCACACGTACAATGCGGATCACGGAAGCGCTCGCGTCATACACAAAAATCACGCGCCGGTCGCCGACGCGTAGTCGCCACTGACGCTCCTTGCCATGAAGTGGTCGGATATCGCCGTGCCCTGTCTCGGCAAGCTGGTCGATCGCTGTGAAGATACGCCGGGCGACGTCCTGGTCAAGCCGGCGTAGATCATGTTCGGCTGGGCGCGACCAAACAATCTCCCACTTCACAGGCCGAGTGCCCGGCGCAATTCGTCCTGTGAAATCACCTCTTCGCGTGCAATGGCATCAAGCCCTTCCTTGATCGCGGCTTCGTCTTCGGGCGATAGCGGCTCATCGTCCTCGGGGGCGTTCGCCAGGGCGCGGAGAAAGGGATCGGTGGTCGCGCGACGCTGCTCGATAAACCGCTCGACGGCCGGCAATTCGCTCTCCGGCAACTCTTCGATCAGTTGATGGACTCGTTCGCGTGTAAGCATGGTCATACCCCTCGCTTGTCGCCCTAGTATCGTCTACCTCTTCCTTTCGCGTACACACCTACGCAAACGCCGCCAGCCCCGTAATCTCCCGTCCTACAACCAGCGTGTTGACGTCGTAGGTCCCTTCGTAGGTGTAGACCCCTTCGAGGTCGCAGAGGTGGCGCATCACTTCGTGGTCCTGGAGGATGCCGTTGCCGCCGAGGATCTCGCGGGCGGTCGCCGCGACCTGCCGCGCCGTCGCCGTGGCGCTCAGCTTGGCCAGCGCGGTCATGCCGGGGGTCGCCTCGCCCCGGTCGAGCAGGCGACCGAGTTGCATGAGAAGAAGTTGCGTCTTCGTGATCTCGCCCAGCATCCGCACCAGCTTTTCCTGCGTGATCTGGAAGGCGGCGATCGGCTTGCCGAATTGCTCCCGTTGCAACGTGTAGTCGCGCGCGATCTCGTAGCAGGCAATCGCCTCGCCCAACGCGTGCCAGGCGACGTTGGCGCGCGACTCCGTCAGAATCCCGGCGACCGAGCGGAAACCGCCCACCGGCATCCGGTTCGCCGCCGGCACCCGGCAGCCATCGAGCCGGATATCGGCCTGCGGCACACTCCGCTGCGAGAGCTTGCCGGGGATCGCCGTCGCCACGAAGCCCGGCATCGTCGGCTCGACCAGGAAACCGGCGACGCCATCCTCCACCCGCGCCCACACCACCGCCACGTCGCAGATGGTGGCGTTGCCGATCCAGCGCTTGGCCCCGTCGAGGATGTAGTCGGCGCCGTCGCGCACCGCCCGCGTCTCCAGGTGCGAGGCGTCGCTGCCATGGGCCGGCTCGGTCAGGGCAAATGCGCCGATGACCTCACACCGGGCGAGACGCGGCAGCCAGCGCGCCTTCTGCTCCTCCGATCCGCACGCGGCGATCGCGTTCGGCGCCAATCCCCCGTGGACCACAAAGAAGGTGGCAAAGGAGGAATCGACCCGCGCCAACTCCTGCATTGCCAGCCCGAAGGCGACGTGGCCCATCGTGGGGCAGCCATAGCCTTTGACCAGCCCGGCCGCGATGCCGATCGTCGCCAACTCCGGCACAAGCTGTCGCGGAAACTCGCCGCGCTCCCACGCCTCTCGCGCCACCGGCCGCAGGTGCGCCTCGGCAAAGGCGCGGACGCGATCCCGCACCGCCCGCTCCTCATCGGTCAGCAGCGATTCGGCGAGGTAGTAGTCGACGGCTGGCCGCTCGGTGGTCATCAACAACCTCCTCCAGCGTCGCCGCGCCCGGCCGGGATCACCAACGCCCGCCCAATGTCGTTCGGGGAAGCGTACCCGCACAGCGTCAACGCCCGCGCGACCTCATCCCGCAGCAGTTCCAGCACCCGGCAGGCCCCTTCCTCGCCGGCGACCGCCAGGCCATAGAGGAACGGCCGACCGATCAGCACCGCCCGCGCGCCGAGAGCCAACGCCTTCAGCACGTCGGCGCCACGGCGCACGCCGCCGTCGAGCAACACCTCGGCTCGTCCATCCACCGCGGCGGCAACCGCGGGGAGCGCGTCGAGCGCGGCGACCGCGTCGTCGAGCTGCCGGCCGCCGTGGTTCGAAACGAGCACCGCCCGCGCGCCGTGCTCCACCGCCAGCCGCGCATCGTCCGGGTGCAGCACGCCCTTGACGATCACCGGCAATGAGCTGACCGACGCCAGCCAGTCGAGGTCCCGCCAACCGAGGGTGTCTTCCAGCGACCGGATGTGGTCGCCATAGGCGATCAAGCCGGCGGAGAGCAGGTTGCCGAACACCACCCCCTCTGGCAGGTCGAAGTGGTGCCGCTCTTGCTTCTCCCGCCGGCCGTGCACCGGGGTATCGACCGTCAGCACCACCGCCGCCGCGCCATTGGCCTCCGCCCGGCCAATCAGGTCGCGGTCCACCTTCCGGTCCCGGTAGAGGTAGATCTGCATCCACCACGGGCCGGCCTCCGGCGCGACCTCCTCAATGGGGACGCACGAGGCCATGCTCAGGGTGAAGATCGTCCCGGCCCGCTTCGCCGCCCGCGCGCTGGCGAGCTCCCCATCGGGGCAAAAGAGGCGATGCAACCCGGTCGGCGCCACCAGCACCGGCATGCTCACCGCCTGCCCCAGCACGGTCGTCGCCGGATCGGCCCGCCCCACCCCGGTCATGACGCGCGGCAGCAACCGCCAGCGGTCGAAGGCGGCCCGGTTCTCCCGTAGCGTCACCTCGTCGCCCGCGCCGCCGGTCAGGAAGTCGAACGCCATCGGCGTCAGCACCTCCCGCGCCGCCGCCTCGTACTCGTGGACGTTCAACGGCTCTCGGAGTTCCCGCGCGACCATCCCATCAGCCATCAGCCGGTCTCCCTCTCGTGAAGGCGCTCCAAATGCGAGAATCCGTTCCTTGATATTCGCGTGAGACCGATATCGTAATCGAGGGAGGTTACCGTCGCTCTATGTCAGAACTCAGCGAAGCGTTTCTGAGTAAAGCACAGGAGAGCTTGGATGGTGCGGCAAGTGAGTTCTCCAACGGCCGCTACAACAATTGCGCCAACCGCTGCTACTACGCCTGTTTCCAGGCGGCGGTCGCTGCGCTCGATTTGGCCGGCATTCACCCAACCGAGGGTAAGGCTCAATGGAGCCACGAGTTCGTCCAATGCCAGTTCGCCGGTCGATTGATCAACCGACGTAAGCTGTATCCTTCCGCGTTACGCGACACACTCACTGAGGCGTACGGCCTTCGTGAGCAGGCAGACTACACACGAACGAGGGTCAGCCAACGCCAAGCCTCACGGGTTCTTAACAAGGCCGGTGCTATGCTTGAGGCCATCGCCAATCTGGGAGACATCACATGAGCACACGCGTTGCAGTCCAGACGATAGAAGAGCACGACTCTCGCATGCAGGATGCGCTCGCGGAAATGCGCGATCGTATTAGTGATCGGTTTCCTGGCACGGTCTTCACGATTACGCATGGCGAGGATCCCGACGGCATCCGGCTCACGGCGATCGTCGATGTTGATGATCTCGCCGACGTCACGGATGCCTTCGTTAGTCGCTTGACCGATCTCCAGGTAGACGAAGGTCTACCAATCTATGTCGTCTTGGAACAGCCAGTCGAACGCGTGATGGCCCAGCTCCGTGAGAGAAAGAGATCTTCGGATCGCGCGATCAATCGCATCCCGGAGTTGTTGAGCGCCCTCGGCATTCCGAGTACAGAGGAACCGCTTGCCTGACTTCATCGGCGGACTCGAGCTGAGCCGGCGCTTCTACCACGAGGCGATCCGGCCCATCCTCGACGCGGAGTTCCCGGACCTGCGCCACTCGGCGGCGCTGATCGGCTCCGGCTCCGAGGTCCTCGGGTATGACACCGAGCGCTCCACCGACCACGGCTGGGGTCCGCGCATTCTCCTCTTCCTCACCGCCGACGATGTTGAGCACTATCGGGCGCCCATCTTCGACACCCTCGCCCGGCAACTGTCCCGCCGGTTCCTCGGCTACTCCACCTACTTCGACGAATCCCCGGCGGAGCCAGGCACGGCAGTCCTTGCCGACGTCGAACCCGGTCCGATCAACCACGGCGTCACCGTCACGACCGTCGAAGCGTTCTGGCGGGACCACGTCGGTCTCGACGCCGACGCGGCGCCGACCGTCGCCGACTCGCTCACCCTCCCCGAACAGAAGCTGCTGGAACTCACCGCCGGCGCCGTCTTCCACGACGGCCTCGGCACGCTCGCACCGCTGCGCGCCCGCTACGCCTACTACCCCCAAGACGTTTGGCGCTACCGGCTGGCGGCGCAGTGGCAGCGGCTCGGCCAGTTGGAACCCTTCGTCGGCCGCACCGGCGAGGTGGGCGACGACCTCGGCTCGGGCCTCATCGCGGCGTCGCAGGTGCGCGACGTCATGCGCCTCTGCTTCCTGATGGAGCGCCGCTACGCCCCGTACCCGAAGTGGTTCGGCGCCGCCTTCGCCCGCCTCCTGTGCGCCCCCACCCTGACGCCTTTACTGACGAACGCGCTGCGCGCCACATCGTGGCAGGAGCGCGAGCGCCACCTCTCGCCCGCCTACGAGCACGTCGCCGAAATGCACAACGCCCTCGCCATCACCCCGCCTCTCGACCCGACGGTGCGCCCTTTTTCGGCCGGCCGTTCCAGGTCCTCTTCGCCGAACGCTTCGCCGCGGCGATCCTGGCCACCATCACCGACTCCGCCGTTCGAACCATCCCCGGCCGCTACGGCGCGGTCGACCAACTCGCCGACAGCACCGACCTCCTCTCCAACCCCGCGCTCTACCCGAAGCTGCGCACGCTCTACGAGTAGGAACATCGCGCCGCGGCGTGATCGAGCAGGTGTTGGATGAGCCCAACGCGCGATCGCATGGGCGCCCTTCGGCTGGCAACAGCGGTCATGCCTCGCCGTAGACCGCCAGCTCGTTCCAGACCGCTTCCAGCGCGTGGACGCCGCGGATCGTCTCATACAGATGCGACCACATGGCGTCGACCGCGGCCCTGGCCGCCGCCTGATCGCCGGCCGCGACGGCGCGTTCCAGATCCGCCGCGCTCGCCGCTTGGGCATCAGCATTTGCCGCCGCCAATTCGGCAACCGCCTTCGCCGCCGCGACGTGGCGGGCGGCGAGATCCGCGACCGATGCGGTGGACGCCGGCTGAG
Source organism: Thermomicrobiales bacterium (assembly GCA_050696075.1). Taxonomy (GTDB): domain Bacteria; phylum Chloroflexota; class Chloroflexia; order Thermomicrobiales; family UBA6265; genus JBOGUF01. Next base: position 32,927 of record JBOGUF010000104.1, on the reverse strand, counting down.
CCGCCCGCTCGTTCGCCGTCGCCAGACCGTAGCGCGGCGGCAGTTTGTGGCCCTGCTCGTCCCATTGGGTGTGCGTCGGCTCGACGTGCGGCGTCACCGAGAGGTACATCGTCATCGGCGCGTCGCCGACCGTCCGCACCTGATGGAGCTGATCGGCGCGGGCAAAGCACATCTGGCCCGGCCCCAGCACCGCCCGCTCTCCCTCGATCTCGAACTCGCAGTAGCCGTCGAGCACCAGAAAGACCTCGTGCCCCAGGTCGTGCGAGTGCCGGTTGGCGACGTCGCCCGGCTCCATCCGCAGAAACCGTGACCGAATCTCCGGCGTAATCACCACGTTCCGCACGTCGGTCCGGTAGTCGTACACCTCGAACGGCATGGCGAAGCGTCCTCCTTCAGGCACCGGCATCCACAGACGCGCGGCTTGCCGCACCCCATCGTCGTAGGGGAGGGACCTGTGCCGCAACTCCGCTCCCGCGCAGCGCAGCCGCGCATCGGCCGCGAGCCGATAATCGTCAAACCGCCCGCCCGAATCACCCCGCGGGGCAACTCGGGCGGCTCTCCGTGTATCCGTCACAATATGATACAGGTACCGGCTGTCAAGCGCTGTCTGGACGCCCCCCGGTCTGCGCAGCCTCGGCCTGTTCCCCGTCCAGCAGCGCCAGCACCGGCGCGAACGCCTCGATCCCCTCGACCGTGTCCGGGTCCAACCAGACGACGATGTGCTTGATCCCCGCCCGCGCGTAGGCACGCAGCCCGTCGGCGATGGCGGCCGGTTCCCCGCTCAACAGCGTGCCGCTCTCGGCGGCCTGCCCCGCGCGGTCGATCCCGTAGGCGGTCGATGGCGGGTGCTGACGCGGACCGGGCAGGTCGACCGGCACAGCCAAGACGCGCTCCAGCGTCGCCGGGTCACGGCCGACCGCGGCTAAAGCGGTGTCGAGCGGCGCCAGGGCCGTCGCCACGTCCTCCGGCCGAAACTCAAGGAAGGTGTTCCAGAGGTCGGCGTATTGGGCCGCCAGGCGCAGCATCCGCGGCCCCAGTTGGCTGCCGATCAGGATTGGCGGACCCTGTTTGCGCGGCCCGCGTGGCCGCAGCTCTGCCTCCCGGACCCGGTAGTACTCTCCCTCGAAGTCGGCTCGTCCCGTCCGCAGCAGCCCATGCACGATCTGGATCGCTTCCGCGAAGCGGCCGACGCGGTGGTCGTCCGCATAGCCGAACCGCGGCGCATCTCCCCCGCCGTCGCCGGCTCCGATCGACAGGATCAGGCGGCCGCCGCTGATCTCGTCGACCGTGTCGGCCATCTTGGCCAGCAGCGCCGGGTTGCGAAACAGGTTGTTCGTCACGTACTGGCCCAGCTCGACGCGCGTCGTGACCGCCGCCAGCGCCGCCATCAGCGACCAGGCCTCCCATCCGCCGTGCGATTCCCCGCTTTCGGTGGTGGCGCCAAGCGACGCATTGAGTTCCTGTGAGTACTCCTCACCGACGGGGAAGAGGAGGCGGTCAACGGCCCAGAGCGAGTCGAAGCCAACAGCCTCGGCCCGCTGGGCAAGGTCACGCAACTCCGTCCACCGGGCGACCTCAGGTCCCCGCCGGTTTTCGGTCTCCGGCAGAAAGTAGCCTACCTTCAGTGGGCGGTTCGGATGCGGCGTCGGGCGTTCAATCTGTTGCATGCGTATCCCTTCTTTCAAGCTTTCAGAACCCGCGGAGACCGGTCGGCGTCACCCGGATCGCCACGGTGTAGTCCCGGGCCATGTTCTCCGCCGCCCCGCCGGGCGCCAAGTCCTCCCGGTACTTCGTGACGAAGGCGGGAACCGTGTCCACCGGCGGCGCGTCGTCGGCGATCCGGGCGTCGCCGGCGAAGATCACAATGTCGTTGCCGTGGCGATCGCCGTTTAGGTGGAGCGCGACCGTCGGGTTCCGCGCGATGTTGCGCAGCTTCGGCGTGTTGGGCTGGCTGTAGATCAGAAACGTCTCGCCGTCCCAAAGAAACCAGACCGGACTCGGTTGCGGCGTGCCATCGTGCCGGACCGTGGTCAGCCAGATAATCGGCTCATCGCTCAATCGCCGCTCGACCCGGGCGCCGAACTCGGTCGAGGTATCGATCATCGCGTTCCCCTTCGTCTATCAATGCAAACCGCTCACGGCGATCCATCGCGCGTCACGTTTCGGTCGTCAGCAGTCTCCGAACCCGGGAGGCTGGGGCTGGGGCTGGGACGGAGACGGAGACGGCCACCCCGCGGAGGGTGGCAACCACCATCCTATCCTGGTAGGCTATTGATTTATAAGGAGGCACCGGAAAGTGCGGTAGGCACCCGAAAGTACGCTAGATTGCCAAGGGTACCCTAGATGACGAGCAGGGAGATCGGACGTGGACGCGGTGATGGACAAGGTACGGGTGTCGCGGGGTGGCGGCAAGTCGGCGGAGGCGAGCCCACGGCAGGCGCTGGCCCTGATCGCCGACAAATGGGCGGTGCTCGTCATCACGACCCTGGCCGGGGGCAGCATTCGGTACAACGCCCTGCGGCGTGAGCTCGAAGGGGTCTCGCAGAAGATGCTGACCCAGACCCTGCGCGACCTAGAGTGCAACGGCCTGGTCGAGCGCGCGGTCTACCCCGACACGCCGCCACGGGTCGCGTACAGCCTGACCCCGCTGGGACAAACGCTGGTCGAGGCCCTGACGGTGCTCCGCGACTGGGCCGACCAGCACTACCACGAGGTCGAGGCGGCCCGCCTGCGCTACCGCGGAGTCGCGGCGGATGACTGCCAGGATTGACGCCGCGCCGCGCTTTGGTACGGCTACTCCTGGTCCGGCTCTTTGACAAGGTGAATGATGGACGCGGGGTTCTGTATTCAAAAGCCCGCAAAGTCTTCCGGCAACGGCTCGATTTCATCGCGACGCACGACACCGACTGATTCCAGATGACGGGCCGCGGCCTGCACATCCTGGGTACACAGTTCCAACCACACTTCGGCTTGGCTCAAGCCATCAACGCGGTCAATCCAAAGCTGGTTCGCGCCGAACTCGAAGCAGATGCTCGGTGGCACGGTCGGGGTATGCTCGATGACCTTGAGGTTGGCGACGTCTCGGTAGAACTGGACTGTCGCGTCCCATAAATGGGGCGGCACTTTCATGGCGATGTTGCGACCGCCGGCGAACGTTGGTGTTGTGCTCATGCTTGCTCCTTCGTGCAGCGAACGGTGAGGCTCAGCCGCCACCCATGCAACCATACGGCAGCACATTCCGACCACCCATGCAACCAATTGGTTGCATGGGTGGCTTGACGTCAGGGCCATGATTCGACGCGTCGGGACCGATAACCAGGAGCGGACATCTCCGCCTGCCCGGCCTGTGGAGAAGCCAGGACTGCTCGCCTCACGTTGATCCATGGCATGACCACGTGATCGCCCGTAGGAGCTTGGGTGTCGAACACCGATCTCAGCGGAAGTCGCGGAAGGAATCGCGAAGGTCGCCGATCAACAGCTCCGGCTCCTCCAGGCCGGGGAAGTGCCCGCCCCGATCGAATTCTGTCCAGCGCACGATGTTGTGGTTCCGTTCCGCGAGGCGCCGAATCGGGACGAAGGCGTCGCGGGGGAAGACCGCGACGGCGGTCGGGACCGGCGAGGGTGGTTCCAGCTCGCCCCACGTCTCCACGCCCTCTTTGTAGTAGCGGACCGACGACCCGGCGGTGCGGGTGAGCCAGTAGAGCATCACGTTGGTCAGCAGCGTATCCCGATCGACGGCGGTGTCGGGGCCGTCGGTCGTGTTGATGAAATCCTTGAACGCCTGGACGATCCACGCCAGCAGGAAGGCCGGGGAGTCGGTGAGCCCGAACGCGAGGGTCTGCGGCCGGGTGCTCTGGATCGCGGCGTACCCGCCGATCTCGTACTCGTATCGATAGCCGGCCTCGACGCTGCGCTGCTCGGCCTTCACGGAAAAGTCCGCCGTCTCGGCGGTGGCGCCCGCCGAGACGATGAGCGTCACGTGCAGCGCGGCAACGCGGTCGGCGGCGATCAGGCCCAGCTCGCGGGTGGCCAGCGCGCCGAAATCGCCGCCGTGCGCCACGTATCGGTCGTAGCCCAGGCGGCGCATCAGCTCGGCCAACGCCCGCGCGACGCGGGCCACGCTCCATCCGATTTCCCGCGTGGGGCCGGAGAACCCAAAGCCGGGAGGCGACGGAACGACGACGTGGAACGCGTCAGCCGGGTCGGCGCCGTGGGCGCGGGGGTCGGTCAGCGGACCGATCAACTCGAGAAATTCGACGATCGAGCCGCCCCAGCCGTGGGTGAGGATGAGCGGCAAGGCGTTCGGCTCGGGCGAGCGGACGTGCAGGAAGTGGACGTCGTGCCCGCCGATCTCGGTGGTGAACTGCGGAAACTCGTTGAGCCGGGCCTCGGCCGCGCGCCAGTCGTAGCTGGTGTGCCAGTAGTCGGCCAGCTTGCGCAGGTAGCCGACGGGAACGCCGAAGTCCCAGCCGATGCCGGACGGCTCGTCGGGCCAGCGCGTTCGCCTGAGACGGTCGTGCAGGTCGTCCAGGTCGGCCTGAGGAATATCGATCCGAAAGGAGCGGATCTCGACCGTGGGCGATGTCTCGGAAGTACTGGTGCTGTCTGCCATGACTACTCCTTAAGACTTCAAGACTTCGTGGTTGCCTGGATTGCAGTCTAGGCGATATAAGTGGTCAACTCTTGACCACTTTTTGCGGCATACTTGCGGCATGCGCGCTGATCGCCTGGTGGCCATCCTTCTCCTGCTACAAACGCGCGGGAGCGTGACCGCGGCCGAGGTAGCAGCCGAGCTCGAGGTCTCGCTCAAGACCGCGCGCCGCGATCTGGAAGCACTGTCGCTGGCCGGGATCCCCGTCTACTCGCAGCCGGGCCGGGGCGGCGGCTGGCGGTTGCTGGGCGGTGGCCGCACCGATCTCAGCGGGCTCACCGCGGCGGAGGTGCGCGCGCTGTTCCTCGTCGCCGGGCCGCTATCGACCGTCACGCCCGAGGCAAAGAGCGCACTGCGTAAGCTGGCGCGTGCGCTGCCCGAAACGTTCCGCGCCGCCGCCGCCGCGGCGGCGGCAGCGATGGTGTTCGATCCCACCAGTTGGGGAGCGATCCAAGCGCCGACCTCACCGCATTTGGCGGACCTCCAGCGCGCGGTGATCGAGCAGGTCCAGGTCCGGCTCGCCTACGCGGATCACACCGGGGCGAGCAGCGAGCGCCTCGTTCACCCCTTGGGATTGGCGACCAAGGGCGGGGTTTGGTACCTCATCGCCGACACGGCCGCCGGTCGGCGCACGTTCCGCGTCAGCCGTATCCGCTCGGTGGTGCTGACCGACCTGCCAGCCGTTCGCCCGGAAGGCTTCGACCTAACCGCGGCGTGGCAGTCGATCGCGGCTACCGTCGAGGAGCGCCGCACCCGCGTCCGCGCGATCGTCAACGTGGACGCGGCCGTTCTCGCCGGGCTGCGCGTCCAGTTCGGCGCCGACGTCGCCGTCGGCAAGCGATTAGCCGAGGGGCGGTTCGAGGCGCGGATCAGCGGCAGTTCTCCACGGGAGATCGCCGAGCGGCTTGCCGGATGGGGCAAGGCCATCGACGTCGTCGGCCCCAAGGAGGTCCGGAGGCATCTGGCGCAGATCGGCGCCGAACTCGTCGAAGCTCATGGCCGATCCAGCCACCGCTCAAGGAAGTCGACCGGCGAACGGCGCAAGAGCTGACTCCGTATCAGATGACGATCGGCGGAATCATGCCGCTCAGGCGTGGCGAACCATTAGGGCGTGGCTGCACCCCGTCAGGCTGAGGCATCGCAGCATCCCCGCGCGAAGCGCAGCGGCCCCCCGACCCCCAATCCTGGGGGAGCACGACGGAGCGGCTGCGCCGGGGGCTGCCCTTCGGTTCCTCAGGGCGTGCTTCGGCGTCGCCTCAGCATGACGGAGCTTGGCACACGCCGCCTAGAGTTCCTTGAGGAACCCCGCGTCGACGGCGAACTCAGCGCCGGTCGTGCTGGCCGAACGCGGCGAGGCGAGCAGGGCGACCACGTCGGCGATCTCTTGGGGATCGACGAGGCGTCCCGTGGTCAGCTTCATCATCTCGGGCGCGACCTTGGTCATCACGGACTCACGATCGGCGCCTGCTTGGGCGGCGATGATGTCGGCCGCGCCGCCCTCCTTGGTCCACCACGCCGTGCGCACGGGTCCGGGGGAGACCGTGTTGACGCGGATGCCCCGCGGGCCGAACTCCTCCGACAGCGCCTTGGTGAGGTTGATGATGCCCGCCTTCGCGGCTCCGTAGTCGACGTTCATCGGCGCCGGCTGCCGAGCGCTGCCGGACGAGATGTTGACGATCGCGCCGCCCCCTCGTTCGAGCAGCAGCGGGATCGCGGCGCGGCAGGCGCGGACGGTAGCGAAGAGATTGAACTCGAACATGACCCGCCAATCATCGTCGGTGGGCGTCAAGAACCCGAAGCGCGGCAGCTTCACGCCAGGCGGCGGCCCGCCGGCGTTGTTGACGAGGATGTCGAGCCCACCGAACGCCTCGACCGCGTGCGCCATGACCTCCCCCGGAGCGTCCGGGTCCATGAAGTCGGCCGCAACGTGGACCAGGTCGCCGGCCAGCGCGTCGAGTTCGGGCGTGCGGGTGCGCGAGGCGGCCACGACGCGGGCGCCCTCCTCGAGCAGCGTCCGGGTAACGGCCAGACCGATACCCTTCGAGGCGCCGGTGACGACGGCGGCGCGACCAGCGAGTTGCAGATCCAAGGGGTTCCTCCTTAAGACTCTCGGGTTCTTCCCAATAGCAATGGTGGGGTAGGACCGCGGGGAAAACTATCCGAATCTTGCGCTCAAATAGGATCGTGGGAGATGATTTCCTCTGGTTTTAACGCCGCTTTTCAACAACGATTGAGATTGAGATACGCCAGCACGATGTCCCGCACCAACGCGATGTCACGCACGGCGCTACGTCCATCGGTAATCGGGGTTCGGCCGGTGCGGATGCAGTCGCCGAAGTGCTGCAACTCCAGCTTGAACGGGTTGTCGTGCCAGCTCAACTCCTTGCGCCAGGGCGTGCCGTCCTCCTCCATGCCATGGTGGACGACAGTCGAGGGGAGACCGCGGGCAAACCCCGTCGGGAAGGAGACGATCACGCGCTCGCGAGAGCCGTAGACCTCCAGCGTCTCCTTAAAATCCCACAACTCCGGCAGGTCGACCCAGGAGCAGACCGCCCGTTTCTCATCGGCATAGATCAGCGTCGTGGTGATCGCGTGCCCCTCAGCCCAGATCTCCGTGCTCAGCACCCCGGTCGGCGGCCCGAAGACGCCGTGCAAGTTGCCGATGTCGTGGATCAGGCTGCCGAGGATCGTGCTATAGGCGCGCAGGATCGCCGGCGGCACGTCGCCGCGCGTTGGATACCCCAGCGCCTTGGCGATCAAACCCGCGTGCTCAGCCGCCGATTTCTCACGTACTCCCTGCGGCAGGTCGTCGTAGCGGTGGACGCGGAACTCGGCGACGTGGAGGCTGTTGTCGGGGTGGAGGTGGTTCACCTGCACGAAACGCACGTCGGTCATGCCCTGGATGCGGGACCGAGCGTAGTGATAGGCCGGCTCATGCTGCTTCATGTAGGCGACCATGAGGACGACGCCGGCCGCATCCGCCGCCGCCACCATCGCCTCGGCCTCCTCGACCGTCGTGCACATCGGCTTCTCGACCAACACGTGCTTGCCGGCCTCGGCGGCAGCGATGCTCGGCGCGGCGTGCGACCCGGACGAGCAGACAATGACCGCGTCGACGTCACCGCGGACCAAATCGTGGTAATCAGCAAAGCGCCGCCCCGGCGGCACGCCGTACTCCTCCCCCACGGCGGCCAGCAGCCCCGGCGAGAGGTCGCTCAACCCACCGATCGCGAAGTCATCCCCCAACTCCCGCAGATGCGGCAAATGCTGAATCTGCGCGATCGCCCCACACCCGATGACGCCGACCCTGAGCTTCGCCACGGCTTTCCTCCGGGAGGCGTTAGGGCTTAGGCGTTAGGAGCTCGCCACGTCGTTATCCCTAACGCCTAACGCCTAACACCCAGCCTGCACCGCTTCCAACAGCCCACGCATATACCCCACCGCGTAGAGCCGGCCGCGCAGGGTGTAGCCCGGTGGGTCGTTGGCGTCGCCGTAGAGGGTCGGCACGTGGTCGGGGCGGATCGGGCCGGTGAAGCCGGCCTCGTGGTAGGCGCGCATCGCCGCCAGCATGTCGGTCGGGCCGTCGTCGTGGAACGTTTCCGAGAACTTCTCGACGGTGCCCCGCACGTCGCGGAAGTGCGCGAAGTGCATGCGCCCAGCTTTGGCGAATGTGTGAATCGTGGCCGGAATCTCCTCGGTCATCAGGCGAAAATTGCCCTGGCAGAAGGTGATGCCGTGGACCGGGCTGTCGTGCAAGGAAAGCGCCCGCTCGAAGTTTTCAACGCTGCGCATGATCCGCCCGACGCCGCGGATCGGCGAGAGGGGCGGGTCGTCCGGGTGGAGCGCCATCTTCACCCCCGCCGCCTCCGCTACCGGCACCACCCGCTCGACGAAGCGCTGGTACGTCTCCCACAGCCGTTCTTCGCTCACCTCGCCGTGCGCGGTCGGCGGACCGTGGCGGTTCAGATCGTGGTCGTAGCTGGAGACGAGGGCGCCGCCGCGATCGCGAGTCGTGACGGAGGTCCGCTGCCAGTTGAAGACCGCCATCCAGTTGTAGCACCAGACCTCGAACCCGGCCGCGCCCATGTCGGTCAGAAACTGGCCGATGCGCTCGGTCTCCTCGTCTGACTTCGGACCGCCGAGCCGGAGGTCGTCCATCGGCGGACTCGCCTCGACGACCGAGGCATTCAGCCCGGCGTCGGCATAGGTCTGCTTCAGCCGCACCAGCTCGGCGTACTCCCAGGGCACGCCCCTACCTGGCCGGGGTTGGGGCAACGACGTCACCGCATCCGTCACCCCCATCTGGACGGCCAGCGCCCGCATCTCCTCCTGCTCCGGCCAGATGTACATCGCGATTCGCATCCGTGCTCCCTTCGGTCACTTCGGGGGTCGGGAGTCAGGAGTCGGGGGTCAGGGAATGCTCCCCATTGTCATTCCGATCGAAGAGAGGAATCTCGCCTTCGAAGAAAGCACGGGTCGATTCCTCGCGCTGCTCGGAATGACGGATCCTCGCCCTGACCCCCGACTCCTGACTCCTGACCCCTCGTCATGGCGTCAGCCGATTCAGGTCTCGTGGAAACAACGTCGTCTCGCGCACATTCTCTACGCCGGTGAGGCGGGCTGTAAAGCGCTCCAGCCCGATGGCGAAGCCGCCGTGGGGCGGCATGCCGTATTTGAAGGCTTGCAGGTAGCCGGCGAACGGTTCCGGGTCAAGCCCGCGCGCGGCCAGGGTGGCCAAGTAGTCGTCATAACGATGGAGACGCTGACCGCCGGTGACCAGCTCCAACCCACGGAAGATCAGGTCGAAGCTGTTCGAGCAGTCGGGCCGGTGTGGGTCGGGATGGGTGTAAAAAGGACGCTTTGCCGTCGGGTAGCCGGCGACGAAGACGAAATCCGAGTGGTGCTCCTTCCGCGCCCATTCGCCGAGCCAGCGCTCGTGCGCCGGCGCCAGGTCAGGCTCGTTGCGTAGGTCCTCGCCCGTTGCCTCGCCGACCATCGCCAGGGCGTCCGCGAAGTGGAGACGCGGGATGTCGGCCGGAACGTCAGGCAGCGTCAGTTTGAGCAGGTCCAGGGCGTCGGCGGCGTCCTCCCGCACCGCCGCCAGCATGCCGCGGATCACCTCGGTCAGCACGCTCATCACCGTCGCGTGATCCTCGATGAACCCCATTTCGACGTCGAGCGAGACGTACTCGTTGAGGTGGCGCGGCGTGTCGTGCGGCTCGGCCCGGAAGACCGGCCCGACCTCGAAGACGCGCTCGAAGACGCCGACCATCATCTGCTTGTAGAACTGCGGGCTCTGCGCCAGGTACGCGGTTCGCCCGAAGTACTCGACCGGGAAGACGTTGGCCCCGCCCTCCGTCGCCGACGCGACCAGCTTCGGCGTCTGGACCTCGATGAAGCCCATCTGTCGCAGCGTCGCCCGAAACCCGGACATCAACGCCGACGACAGCCGGAAATAGGCCCGGTGGCGCAAGTGCCGCAACGCCAGCGGCGCGTAGTCGAGGATCGTCGGCAACTGCGCCGCCAGTTCCGGTCGGAAGAGGTCGAAGGGCGGTTGTTCCGCCGCCTCCGCGACCACCTCGACCACCGGCTGCTGCACCTCAACCCCACCCGGCGCCTGAGGGTTCGCCACCGCCAACCCCTCGACGGTGAGCACCGCCTCGTGGTGCAGCCGCGCCAGCCGCGCGACCAGCGCCGGGTCGTCGACCACGATCTGCGCCAGCCCCTTCGCATCACGCAGAATGAGAAAGCTGACGTTACGGAGTTGTCGTAAGTTATGTAGCCATCCGGCGAGTTTGACCCGCTCTCCGGCCTGTCCCCCCAGGTCCGTCGTCCAGATGCGTTCCACGATGGCACTCCTTCTTAAGCAGACGTGCCCCCTCGCCATGCGGACGAGGGGGCGCCCGTGGTGCCACCGCACTTCGCCGCGCCCCAGGCAAAGGATCGCGGCCTTATTGCGCCCGCAAACGGGGGCGAACCGGCGAGGCTTTGGGCCGGTCGTCTACCGGCCGTTCTTCCTCGCGCTCCGGAGGGTCTTCGCGGGGCCTCGGAAACCGCCCTCCCACCACCGGCGGCTCGCTACGCTCCGAACGCACCCCGCTACTCGTCTCCATCGACGCGTTCGGATCTAAGCGTAGCAGAAAGCCGTGAGCCGTGAGCCGTCAGCCGTGAGCCGTTCACCGGTGGCGTGATTCGGCTTCCTGCGTTACAGTCCCGCGGCCGAATGCGTCAAGACGGCTCGCAATCGGCGACGATCTTCTAGCGGTTAACGGCTCACGGCTCACTATGAAATCCGCACTTCTCGTTTGGGGCGGCTGGGACGGCCACGAGCCGAAGCAGTGCGTCGACATCTTTGCGCCCTACCTGCACGGGCAGGGCTACGACGTCCAGATCGCCGACACGCTCGACGTCTACCTCGACGCCGCGCGTCTCCATGCGCTCGATCTGATCGTCCCGGTCTGGACGATGGGCACGATCACGCCGGAGCAGGAGGCCGGGTTGCTGGCCGCGGTCGAAAGCGGCGTTGGCATCGCCGGCTGGCACGGCGGCATGGCCGACTCCTTCCGCAACAACCCCACCTACCAGTTCATGGTCGGCGGCCAGTGGGTCGCCCACCCCGGCAATGTCATCGACTACACGGTTGCCATCACCAACCACGACGACCCGATCACCGCCGGCCTCACCGACTTCCAGATGCACTCCGAGCAGTATTACCTGCACGTCGACCCCAGCAACGAGGTGCTGGCAACGACGACTTTCTCCGGCGAGCACGCCCCCTGGATCGACGGCACCGTCATGCCCGTCGTTTGGAAACGCCGCTGGGGCAACGGCCGCGTCTTCTACTCCTCCCTCGGCCACAAGGCCCACGACTTCGCCGTCCCCGAGGTCATGACCATCGTCGAACGCGGCATGCGCTGGGCGACGCGATAGGGCGGCAAGAGCTTGCCCCGATCGAAGAGAGGGGGCGGCGTGGGATGGTAGGGGCACGGCGGGCCGTGCCCGGCTACGATGCAACGGGGATAACGTGCAACCAGTCAAGATCGGCATCATCGGCTGCGGCGTCATCAGCGAGATCTACTTGCAAAACCTCACGCGCATGCCCGGCGTTACCGTCGCCGCCTGCGCTGACCTGATGCTGGAGCGCGCCCAGGCTCGCGCCGCCCAGTTCGGCGTGCCGCGCGCCTGCACCGTCGAGGATCTGCTGTCCGATCCCGCGATCGAACTGGTCGTGAATCTGACCATCCCGGTCGCGCACTTCGATGTGGCGCTCGCCGCGATTGCCGCCGGGAAATCGGTCTACAACGAGAAGCCGCTGACGATCGAGCTCACCGATGGCAAGCGGCTGCTGGAGGAGGCGGAACGGCGCGGCGTACGCGTCGGCTGCGCGCCCGATACCTTCCTTGGGGCGGGCTTACAAACCTGCCGCAAGCTGATCGATGACGGCGCCATCGGGACGCCGGTGGCGGCAACCGCGATGATGCTCAGCCACGGCCACGAGAGCTGGCACCCCGACCCGGCCTTCTACTACCAGCGCGGCGCCGGCCCGCTGTTCGACATGGGGCCGTACTACCTGACTGCCCTCGTCGCCCTCCTCGGTCCGGTCCGCCGCGTCACCGGCTCGGCCCGCGCCAGCTTCGCCGAGCGGACCATCACCAGCAAGCCGAAGGCGGGGCAGACGATTCACGTCGAGGTGCCGACCCACGTCGCCGCCGTTCTCGACTTCGCCTCCGGCGCCGTCGGTACCCTCGTCACCAGCTTCGACGTCTGGACCAGCGCCAGCACGATCGAGATCTACGGCAGCGAGGGCACCGTCGGCGCGCCCGACCCGAACACCTTCGGCGGCCCCGTCCACCTCCGCCGCCCCGGCGCGAAGGAGTGGGAGGAGATGCCGCTCACGCACGCCCACGCCGAGAACAGCCGCGGCCTCGGCCCCGCCGACCTCGCCGCCGCCCCGCGGGAGGACCGCCCCCACCGCGCCTCCGGCGACCTCGCCTACCACGTCCTCGAAATCATGCACGCTGTCCACGAGGCCTCCGCCACCGGCCGCCACGTCGAGCTATTGAGCACCCTCAACCGCCCGGCCCCACTGTCGCCGGACCGCCATTGAACACGTAGGCCCGGGTCGACTCCGTATTGACATCGCGATTATGTGTCCCGGCAGGAGCGGCAGGGAGACCCGCCGGCCGATGCCACGGAGGAAGAGCGGCGGTCGTGGGATGCGTTGTCCTTCTTCGATACCGAGGAAGGAGCGCGGCAGATGGCCCTGCAAATCCCGGCGCTCGGCAAGTTCATTGCGCGGTATGATTTTCCCGCGGATGCCGGCGTCGTGTGGGAACAGACAATCGCTCCGGGACACTTCGACATACGGGGCGACCAGGAGATCATCAAGCGCTGCCTCTCCGATCACATCGTGCCTGTCTAGCGGCAGATGCGCCGGGGTTCATGGCGCGCAGAATGTGAGACGGCCATGCAGTACAACTTGTGGGACGTAGAGATCGGGAAATATCTCGGTCAGTTCGCGAGCGAGGATGAAGCACTCGCCGCCGTGCGGCGGGTCGTGGAGCTCCACGGAGCCGATTATGCCGGGAGCCTTGCTCTCGGGCGCGTCGCCGACGACGGGACCATCATGGAGCCAATCGCTGGCCAAGACCTGGTGGTTCGTGCAAATCAGGTCATTGCCTCAACCGCCGCGTCGTAACGAGGGGCAAGCCCTCCATCAGCGGTATCCGCGCTCCTGTGTCGCGTTTTGTATCCGTGCGTCGTCGCCCACGCCGGCGAGACGACCGGCCCGCAAACGATCTGGGACACGATCCACCTCCTCCACGCCGAACGCATCGGCCACGGCGTCCGCGTCATCGAGGACCCCGCCCTGGTCGCCTACCTGGTCGCCTACCTCGCCGCCCACCAGATCTCTGCCCGACGAGCAACGTCTGCATCGGCGTCGTCCCCGCCGCCCGCGACCACCCGTTTCGCCGCCTCGACGACGCCGGCATCCTCGTCATCCTCACCGACGAGTACCGCCTCCTCGCCCGCGAATTCAACTACACCACCGCCGACCTGGAACGGATCACCCTCAACGCCGTCCGCGCGTCGTTCCTGCCTGATGACGAGAAGGCGCGGCTGGCGGCCGAGATTGCGACGGGGTGTGCAGCGTTGCGGGAACGATCAATGGTGGAGTAATCGTTGCAGATGCCGAACGATGGCTTGGCACGAGGCAGATAGCTTCACTGCAATTGCTGTGCGGAACAACCTATGCGTGGTATCCTCTTCATAGTGGGCAACCGCTGACCTGCAACGGTCGCGATCAATGAGGCTCTGCGCGAATTGTCACCCGGAGGGTGGCTTGCCTGGACAAGCTCCAGGCTAGTGCAGAGCCTCATTGTGTCTCCTGAGGATTCGGCTTCCACTCCCAGATATCCTGAATCTTCGGCCGGATCATCTGCATGTAACGATCCTCTCCGCGGTGATATCTCGCGTAGATTGCTCCGGAAATCATGTCCGCGGCCTGAATCAGATTGTCCGTATGCGATGCGTGATAACGGATGCGTCGCACTTTCTTCGGGCCGATGTCGGCATTGAGCGAGTGTCGCAGGAATACGGAGAATTCGTTCTTCGCCTTCCGTCCTCTAAACGACTCGTCGAGGATCAAGGTTGCATCCTGGATTCGTCCGTCACCATTCGTCAAGACGAGCCGGACGAGCGTGCGATAGAACGTCTCTCGCTGGCGGAGATCGCTGTCAAGAATCGCCGCCTTATCGACCACAATCGCGCGGGCCGCGAAATCGTGATGGAGGAGCATGTGCAAGAAGGCATGGCGCACTCGCTCAGAGGAGTTGCTGAACTTGAACTCGTTGCTAGGCGCAAACCCCAGCATCGCACGAAGATCATCGATCCCTCGCTGAAGTGGAATCGGGTCGTCAACCAGCAGGAGCGCAATGACGAAGTAACGTGACGAATTGCGGAGGAGCTTGAATCCCGCATCTCCTGATTCATCCAGATAGACAAACATCGTTCGCCTGACTCTCGTTTACTCGTCTCGCCGGGATCACGACGTGTGATCACGCGGGGAGTTCGCAATACAACATCTCGTGGCGAGAATACAGGGCCTCAGGCGAAGAAAAAACTGCTGAACTGCTCCACCCTGCTCCCTCGGTAGAATACAAAACCGCTGAATAGAAGAACCCGTGGAGTTCGGTAGTTATCGCATGCTTATCCTGATCCGGGATCGTGCTTTGGCGGCCGTCCAGGAGGGTCGGGATCACGTGGGCGAAGATGAAGCGGTTCGAACAGCCTACGCACGGCGTCTTTGACGGTCTGCGGATCAAGTGCCTCCGGATCAACTGACCTTGCGATCTCTGACCATCCTTCCCCAAGCACCTGATACCGGACTAACCAAGTGATGTCCCGGTCCAAATGACGAACCTGTTCGGTCCGCACCATGTCAGACTCATCCATACGCTGTTCGACGCGCTCTTGGTAGCGATCAAGGGAAGCCTGAAACTGGGCATTAATCCTAAATCGAGCCGTTGCCCACTCCTCATCCCAGGGCAACCAGCCCTCGTCCTCAAAGGAAAAATGGAGTTCGGAAGGATCAACTGGCAGATGGATAGAGTAGCGGTCAGTCATCCAGCACGACCCCACCCAATCCCTCCCCTCAACTTCAGTGGTCCATGTATTCGCGGACGCGAGGAGCATCGTTTCCAACGCGTGGTCAAGAAACCACGAAGCGAACAACCGCCAACGCGCTTGCCACTGCGAGAGAGAATCACGCAGTAATGAGACCTCATCCACTGTTTCCTCTGCCTCACGGGTGAGTGCATCCCACGAACGGAAATAGTCTGGCAAGTCGGCATATCGATCTGGCGATGGAGCAAGCGAGTGATAAAGCGAAAAAGGGGAACCACCAAGGTCGTGCAGCACTCCGGGCGCGAGGTCTCTTATCGCAGCGAGGAACCGATTGCGAAGAACGACATGGCGACCGGTTCGATCCGACCAATCGAACTCGCCCAATCCGTGACGTCCATAGGTAGGTAGGCTCCACACTTGAACTCCTCTCCAATCCGCGGCTCATCTGCGCATGAACAAATCCCGGAGGCGACACCACCGACCAATGCGAAGGGCCGCGAAGGAGCCAAAAGGCATCACAGCCGTTCGGACAACCACCGTTCTATCGGTGCAGTGCGGACGTGCGGGGCACTAAGAAGAATGCCATACTTGCGAGTGAGACGGCGAAGGAACTGGAGGGTCGTTGCTTGTGCATCGGCTGATGTAAACGTAACGGCTGGCGTGCGAGAGGAAACGAACGAAGGAACGTCGGGTGGCGAAGCGTGGCAAGCAGGAAATCGACGGCGAAACACTCGAGGCGATGGTCGTCCAAGACCCGATCCGTCCCGGATTGGAGCGTGGGCGGCTATCCGACTACGAAATCCCCGGCTGGCCAATCGCGCGCCGAGATCGGCGAACACATTGATACGGATGCAATTGCCCAAACCGCCTTCGATTACCACGTCCCCGAGATTTCGGTCTTGGCCGCGATCACCTAATACCGCAAGCACCGAATCATTATTGACAATTTTCCCGCGCGCAACGCGGCTTCCGTCTCCTAGATGAGCGGATCCATCCCCATAATCGAGACCGATCCCCTCGGCGTCCTCACCACCACCGCCCCGGTTGTCGCGCAGGCGACGCACGTCCGCATCGTCCACGACCGCATTCCAGCCGTCGCGGCGCAGATCGCGGCCGAGCTGACCGAACCGCCGGGGTGGGACGACAGCCTCCACTTCCGCGACGGCACCTGGCGCACGGCCGGCTGGGTCTTCGTCCTCGACGCGCTCAATTTCTGCTTCTGGAGCACCGATGCGGACCCGGAACACCGCTGGCGCGTCGCCGATCACGGCCAGATCTACGACGGCTATTGGGCGCTGGTCGCGGCACTGGCGCGGGCGGTCGAAGACGGGCGGCCACTCTGGGACCCAGCCTATCTGGCGGCGATATCTGCCGATGAGGTCGCGGAGATCCTTCGGCCCGCGACACCCGATACCCCGGCGATTCCGCTCTTTGACGAGCGCGTCGCCAATCTCCGCGAGCTTGGTCGAGGGCTACTGAGGGTCGAAGGCGGCGCGGACGCCGCGGCGTTGATCCGGCTCGCCAACGGTTCGGCCGTCACGTTGGTCCAGGAAATCGTCCTCCGCTTTCCGTCCTTCGACGACATCGCACCGTACCGAGGCTACGCGGTCCGCTTCTACAAGCGTGCCCAAATCCTCGTCGCCGACCTTGCCGCCTCCTTCGCCAGCGAGGGCCTCGGCGCCTTCCACGACCTCGACCAGCTCACCGCTTTCGCCGACTACAAAGTCCCCCAAGTCCTGCGCGGCCTCGGCGTCATCGCGTATGCGGACGACCTCGCCGCCACGATCGACAACCGCGTCCTGCTCGTACCCGGCTCCGTGGAAGAAGTCGAAATCCGCGCCGCCACCGTCTGGGGCTGCGAGCACATCCGCCGCGCCCTCGTCCGGCTAGGCCGGCCCCTGCGCGCCTTCGAAGTCGATTGGGCACTCTGGGTCGCTGGCCAATCCCTCCCCCCCGACGCCCGCCCCTATCACCGCACCCTGACCGGCTTCTACTAGCTTCCCGGTCTGTGCCAACGCCGGGCGCCATCGAGACATCCGCCGTTCTCGGAGCAAATCTCACGCGGGCACTGGCGTCGTGGTTAATTACTCGTACCACTCGATGACGAGAGTGGAACCGCTATGCAGCGTTACGTGACAGTTACCCTGGTATGCGTGATACGAAGCAGTTGCCCACAACGGCTGAACACATTCTCAAGACGTACGTCACCCTCACCTTTCTCTCGACGGTCGCCTCGTCGTTCATCTGGGGGATCAATACCCTCTTTCTGCTCGATGCGGGCTTGAGCATCACCGAGGCCTTTGCCGCGAACGCGTTCTTCACCGTTGGTCAGGTCCTCTTCGAGGTGCCGACCGGGGTCGTGGCCGACACGGCCGGGCGGCGGACGTCGTACATCCTCGGCACGGCCACACTCTTCGCCTCGACCTCGCTCTACCTCCTGATGTGGCAGGTCGAGGGACCGTTCTGGGCGTGGGCGATGATCTCGATGCTGCTCGGACTCGGCTTTACCTTTTTCTCCGGCGCGACCGAACCTGGCTGGTCGACGGCCTGAGCTTCACCCAGTATACGGGGACGCTGGAGTCGGCATTTGCCAAAGGGCAGATCGCCGGCGGAGTGGCGATGCTGACCGGTGCGCTCGGCGGCGGGGTGGTCGCCCAAGTCACGAATCTGGGTGTGCCGTACATCGTGCGCGCGGTGCTGCTGGCGTTGACGTGCCTGGTCGCGTTCACGGCGATGCACGACGTCGGGTTCACGCCCCGGAGAGAGGCGTCCGTGCCGACGGCGATGCGGCGCATTCTCTCGTCGTCGTTGGACCAGGGGTTCCGCAACCCGCCGGTGCGGTGGCTGATGCTCGCCGCGCCATTCAGCGGCGGTGTCGGCATCTACGCCTTCTACGCGATGCAGCCGTACTTGCTCGAACTCTACGGCGCACGCGCGTCCTATACGATCGCCGGCTTGGCCGCCGCCATCGTGGCCGGGGCGCAGATCGTCGGCGGCTACCTGGCGCCCTACATGCGCATGCTCTTTCAGCGCCGCACCACCCTGCTGCTTGCCGGCGTCGTGTCGAGCGCGGTCGTTTTGGCGCTGATTGGGCTCGTCTCGAACTTCTGGATCGCTCTGGGACTCTTGAGCGCATGGGGCATTGTGTTTGCGGCGACGGCGCCGGTCAGGCAGGCGTATCTCAACGGCTTGATCCCGTCCGAGCAGCGCGCCACCGTGCTCTCGTCCGATAACCTCCTCAGCTCCTCGGGCGGCGTGGTCGTCCAGCCGGCGCTGGGCAGGGCGGCCGATGCCTGGGGGTACGCCACGTCGTACGTCGTCGGGGCAGGGATCGAACTGCTGGCGCTGCCGTTTATCCTCCTTGCCCGCCGTGAACGCGCGGTCACTGACCCGATCCGGGAACGCCAGGAGCAGACCCCGGATCAGTAACCACACACCCCGTCAGAGGATGGGAGACATAGAGCAGCTACCACCGCACCCTGACCGGCTTCCATGTGCGCTGGACCAATCCGTCATGCCGATCGACCCTTTCCGTCGTTCCGTCTCGACAACACCCTACCGTGGGCGAATCTCGTAGATCACCCCGCACGGCGCCACCCCAACCATCGAGCCGTCCGCGCAGAGGTCGGCGACGTAGAGCGCGTCGTCGGTCGCAAGCAGCGTGTTCAGGTGGCCGACGCCCGGCTCCTCGTTGCCAATGACGTGGCTGTACTCGCCGGTGGCCAGATCGGCGTAGACGACGGGGTTTTCCTCATTGGCGACCCCCGTCAGGTCCCATTGGCCGTGAAACCCAATGAAGACGCCCGCGTTCAATCCATCGGGAAAGGATGGCGGCGCCACGGCGATCCCGGCCGGCCCCTCGCTCTCCGACCCGTCAAGCGGTTGGAACGTCACCAGCAGCGGTTCCCCGCCTTCCCCAACGACCTCGCCCGTCCGGTAGGCGACGTACGACGCCGGGAACCCAAAATCCTCCGGCTCGCCGCCGATCTCGGCCGCGGCAATGCGGTCCAACTCGTCGGCACTGAAGGCCTCCAGCCGGTCGTCCGGGGTGTCGATGCCGTTCTCCGCAATGAGCAGATCGCCGCTCGCGGGGTCAATCACGAACGCCGCGGCGTTGCGCAGGCCGGTCGCGATCAGCTCCGGATCGGAGACGGTCACCGGGCCATCGTTGTCCTCGACCGTGACCCGGTAGATTGAGGCATCCTGCAACGTCGCGCTGACCAAACCGTCGACGTCGACCGTGCCGCCAGCCGCAAAATTGGCGTACGCGCCGACATTGAAGAAGAGGTCAACCCGGCGCGGATCGTCCGCATACTCGCTTACGGCCAACCCGTAGGTCTGGTGCTCGAACAGCTCAAAACGGAAGTCGATACTCCCCACGAGTTCGAGCGGCGCCTGCCAATCGCCGTCGCTTCGCCAGAACGAAATGCGCTCGCGGCCCTTCTCGGCACTCGTGACGAAGACGAGGTTCCCGGCGCGGGCCACCGCCGTGATCGTGCCCGGCAGGTTGTGCGCCAGGACCGTCCTCTCGTCGTCCGCCGCGCCGTCGCCGTCCGCATCGACCAGCCGTAGCAGCTCCCCGCTTGACTGAAAATAGCTCCCCCCAACCGGGCGACTCGTCCCGACCAGGATCGACCCGTCCGGCAGGCTCGTCATGCCGGCGGGGAAGTCGAGCCCATCGGCGAAGACGGTCACCCGGAACGCGCCGGGGGCATCCCCAAACGCCGGCGGCGACTTGCCTTGCGCCGCCACCGAGCCCGCCAACAGCAGCGCCAGCACGACGACCAACCCCAAAACACCCCGCATCCCCGTCCACCCCTCCCTTGCCGTCTGCATGTCACGCCCCGGACCATCCATCCTACTTCACTGGCCGCGAGCGGTCCGGCGTCCATCGCCACGGACGCTGGACAGAACGATGCCGGGGTCGAGACGGCAGGGCGCCCGTCTCGACCCCGGCAGAGAGGGGAGTGGGGAAGACTGAATCATATTTTTGGGCGCCGTCTCGCTTTGGTGCCCGTCGTGCTCAGCCCTGGAAGGGCTTCGTCGTGCGTAGCCCGGCCCTTCAGCGCCGGGTCGTCGTGGCTCCTCGGTTACGCCCCGTCCGGGAGTGCCGGCGCCTGGTCAAGGAAGCCGGTGATCGCCTGCAAGCGACCGTCGGCCGCAATCACGCCGAAGTCGACGCCCGCCACCACCGGCGACCCGCCCGAGTTGCCGACCAGCGCCCACGCGAAGCGCACGCGGTCGTTGTGGGCGTCGATCTCGCCGGTCCGTTGGAACCAGTGCCCCGGAAATTGCTGCTGGACGCCGGCGACCATGGCGTCGATGCCGTCCGGGCCGTCGCCGCGCATCAGCGGGTCCACATAACTCGCATCTTCGGTCCAGGTTTCGGCGATCAGGTCGCGGCGGCGCGCCGTGTCCGTCTCGTTCCAGATCGCGATGTAGCGGCCGATCACGGGGGAAACGTCGGTCATCCGAACCTCCATCGAGCTATCGCATCCCGCCACCATTCGGCGGGCATGTCCCCATGATCCGGCCACCTCCGACCAGCGTCGATTACCTCGGAGGTTATTGTTCCCGCAACCTGGTTCGACTATCGTTAGGCCATGACGACCTTGACCATGACCGCGCACAGAAACGTCGGCGACCTGCTGCGCGAGTGGCGGCAGCGCCGCCATCTGAGCCAACTCGCCCTCGCCGCCGAGGCCGATGTCTCCGCCCGGCACGTCAGCTTCATGGAAACCGGCCGCGCCCGGCCCAGCCGCGAGATGCTGCTGCGCCTCGCCAAGCAACTCGATATCCCGTTACGCGACCGCAACGCCTTGCTCGTCGCCGGCGGCTATGCCCCGATCTACCCAGAACGCCGCCTCGACGACCCCGCCCTGCAAGCGGCGCGGCAAGCCGTCGACCTCGTCCTCGCCGGGCACGAGCCCTATCCGGCCCTCGCCGTCGACCGGCACTGGACCCTCGTCGCGGCGAACCGCGCGGTCGGACCGCTCCTGGTCGGGATACAGCCCGATCTCGTCCAGCCACCCGTCAACGTCCTGCGCCTCAGCCTCCACCCGCACGGGCTGGCGCCGCGGATCGCGAACCTTACCCAATGGAGAGCGCACCTACTCGGCCGGCTCCGCGGGCAGGTCGAGACGACCGCCGACCCGGCGCTGGCGGCCCTCTTGAACGAGCTGGCCGCCTATCCCCTCCCCGACGATCCGGACCGTAACCGCAACCACGCGCGCGACCTCTACGACGCCGGGGTGGTCATTCCCTTTCACCTCCGCACCGACCACGGACTCCTCGCCTTCTTCAGCACCACCACCATCTTCGGCACCCCGGTCGACGTCACCCTCTCCGAACTCGCCATCGAATCGTTCTTCCCCGCCGACCCCGATACCGCCGCCACCCTGCGGCGTATTGCCGGGGAGCAGGCATAGGGCGTGTCTGCTCAATGCGGATGCGGTGGTTGAGGACGATGATCGAACAGAGGCGACAAATTTGGCAGATACATCCTAACTGGTGCACCCGGCAAATAGCGTGCAGGTTGGAGGTGCTTGATGGTCCGCGTGGCCCTCCTTCTCCACGACGATGTGGTTGGCACGGCGCGGCGCGGCGCGGCGGTGCGAGACCGCCAGGCACGTCACGTCGCCGCTGGAGAGCGGGCGCTTGACCGGTCGACTGCCGAGCTGGCGCGACGGCGCGACACCGTCCTCTCTGCCAACCGCCAGATTGCCGGCGTGCCGGCCTGGTTGCGACGGCACGGCGCCGACGACCCGGCGGCGCGCTTCTGGCCGCGGATCGAGCGCATTGAAGTATGCTGGAGGTAATAGGGCCGAACGTAGCTGAACGCCGAACTCGATAGCAACGACGTGCGAAAGGATGCTTGAGATAGGAGAACCAGCGATGGCGACACCCAAACAGGTCGCGACATCCGGATCGGTCCTGGACGACCCGGAGGCACACATGCCGCCGATGCCGCCACGGCATCTGACCGCCTATCGACGGATGGCACGCGAACCAAACCTGTTCCACGGATACGAAGACGGCATGTGGATCGCGTTCTCCGGTGAAACCATCGTCGCCGCGGGCCACGATCACGACGCCGTCGTCCGCGCCGCCGAAGCGGCCGGCGAACCTGATCCGCTGATCGTGCCAAGATGGCCGGCTCCTGACATTCGGTCGCCCGATCGGCACGGAAATCCTTGTCGTCGAGGCCAACACCATGCTCCTCGGCCGGCACGATGTCTTCGCCGCGTTTCAGGTCGGTTTCGATGAACGAGCCGCCAGCCTCCTGGTCGAGCCCTACGACGAAGCATGGGCTTCTTCACCCGAACCGGGGTCTTCCTCGCCCAGGCGCTGTACCACGCCAACGAGCACCGCGCACACACGTCGGCACGATCCTTGGCGCGCTGGGGCACGAACCGCCCGACGTCTCGGCCTTGGGGCTACGCCCTCGCCACCGGCCGGATGACGCTGAAAGACGCTTGACGCTTGGCTGTCCGAGCGGCAGGATAAGACCCATTGAGGTTATCCGCGTCTGTGTCTAGCATCGAGAGGTGAGGACTACAAGTCTTGCTCAACCTTTGGCTAAACTCTCAACTAAGAGATCCTCCACCTGGCACATTCTCGACGTGGGACGTCATCGAGATAGTTGGTGCTGAGGCGCGTTCTGCCGACATCCTTGCTCCTGCGGTGTCAAGCCACCTGATGAGCGAGGAATTACTTGCCGACGCTACAGCGATGCTTCCTCCGAGCAAATTGAGCGCCTTCATTAAGTCACGACAACCAAGCACCAAGATTCTCAAGCGAGGAGTCCTTGGGGAGGTTTTAGCTGTTCGATTTCTTGAAGATGTAAACGGACATGCTGTGCCCATCAAGAAGCTGCGCTATAGAACTGCTGGTCATGATTCCCCAAAGGCTACCGACGTACTGGCTATAAAGACTGACGACGACCTGGTTATCACCGAAGTGGCCTATGTCGAAGCGAAGTACCGCTCCACACGAAGCGGAATAACACAGTTGGCTCTGACTGCTCACAACCAACTCCAGAAGGACTGTAAGGACGAGATACCCGGAATCATGGGATTTGCAGCACAGATTCTCAGGGAACGCAATGACCCTCTCTTTGCCTCACTCATGGCCTACCTTCGCAACAGGGAGATTGGCGAGATCGATACCCACCATGTCTTTCTCGTCGTGGACAAAGGTTGCTGGCGTGATTCCGACTTGACGACGCTTGTTGAACACGATGACATCCTTGACCCCCTCGATGTCTACATCGTTATGATCGACGGACTCAGCGATAAGACAGATGCCGTGTATAAGATAATTGGGTACGAGGCGATGCCTGATGACGACTGACAAGTTTCAAGAAACCCTTCAGCACTTAAATGTCATGTCCAACTATGACTTCCAGCGCGAGGTGGCCCAGATCCGGGCACGAGCCGCTCTGACCGCTCTACCCGGTGAACCTCCTGAAGTCAGTTGGAACTACAACTTGCCCCGCCTACTTCGAAACGCCACCGCAGCGTTGATCGATGTCGAGTCGATCATTGACGACGCAGACAGAGCCTCCGCCGACCTCAGCAGTACAGCGCGACGTCTCGGACAGATCTGGGAGAGCGTTTCGCGAATCTCCAGCGGGAAAGCAAAGTCGATAGCCCAGGTAAACGCGATACTCGCCTATGAACTGGCTGGCTACCAGGCGAATTCTGTTTGCCTCGCGCGCGACCTTACCGTCACCCAGCGACGCGCAGACGCCGATGCGCTGATAGTCCTCATCGCCAACTTCTTCCGCCGCCAGTTCTTCCAAGCCATCAAGGGTGCAAACGAAATTCTCGAGACATCTCCGGAGGTTATTTCGGATGATGCTATTGACACTACGGAGCTACTGAGCCTCACAGCCCAGGGGTTGGTAGCCGGGGCAATCACCGAAGCGTCCAACTACTTCCTTCGTGGCAATGAGTCTCGCTTGAATCGCGCCTTGGCGATGCTTGGAGCGGCATCTGCGGGCTTTGCATCGATCGGCGCAATAAGCCACCACGGTCTGGTGCGCCTCCTCAGCCAAACTCTGCCGAGGATGCAACGTCGCTCAACGTGGGAACTTCTGCGACCGATCCACCCCCAAGATGCCACCTGGCTGCGATATCTTATCCTGCTTGCACGCGGGTTAGGTCAAAGAATTGATGAGAACTCTGGAATCGTAGAGTTGTGGCCGTCGCAGGTCACGGCGCTGGATCAAGGGCTATTCGATCAAGCCGGCAGCACTATGGTGCGTATGCCAACGAGTGCTGGAAAGACCCGCATCGCAGAAATGGCGATCGTGAACCGCCTGATCACGAACCCTGAGCGACGGTGCCTCTACATCGCCCCCTTCAAAGCGCTAGCGGGGGAGATCGAGGGCTCGCTGTCCGGACTGTTCTCAGATCTCGGGTTCCGCCTCTCCACTACGCTAGGTAGCTTCGAGACAGACGAGGCGGAGCAAGAACTCCTCTCATTAGCTGACGTGATCATCTCGACTCCCGAAAAGCTCGACCTACTCTTGCGCGTAAAGAGAGACTTCTTCGACACTGTCGGACTGATCGTGATCGACGAAGGTCAGGTCGTTGAGGACGCCACACGGGGTGCCCACTTCGAGCTCTTGCTTTCGCGAATTCGCATCGGCTGGCCAGCAATCAAGTTTGTCTCCTTGTCGGCCGTCATTCCTAAATCAACCCTGGAGGACTTCGCAGCCTGGCTCGGTTCGGATGAGTCTGGCGTAAGTGAGTCGGAGTGGCGCCCCGCAGTGCAGCGCCACGCCATGTTTGTCTGGCAAGGCGACCAAGGGTTCGTTCGCTTCCTACGCGACAACGACGTTCCTGGTATCGAGGGGTTCCTCCCGAACGTCACGGAAGTCAAGCGGTTCCCATTCATAAATCTCAAGACGGGGAAACGAAACAACCGCAAGTTTCCCGACGTGCTGGTCAAAGCCCAGACGGCCGCCGAACTGGCGTACACCTTGGCGCCTACGGGAGCCGTGCTGGTCTTCTGCCCGACGCGAGCCATTGCGGACTCTGTGAGCGATTCATTGCTGAAGCGGCTTCAGCTGACTAGGCAATCTGAGCAACCTGTGCATCATGAGTTCTCTGAACGAAGCACCCGTTCCTCCGCCGTTTGCGCCGATTGGTTGGGTGATGACCACCCGCTTACCGTCAAGCTAAAAAACGGGATCTCTGTCCACCACGGCGGCGTGCCCGACGCAGTCAAGAAGGCGATCGAACGCGACTTTCGGGAGAAGCGGTTTCAGGTCATCGTTGCCACGAGCACTTTAGCCCAAGGAGTCAATCTCCCCATCAAGACAGTCATCATCCACTCGTCATTCCGCCACGATGGCGAGATCAGCGTTCCGTTGATGGCGCGAGAATACTGGAACATCGCCGGGCGGGCCGGTCGAGCCGGCGAAGAGACCGAAGGCATGATTCTGCACATTTGTCAGAACGCAAGTGATGTTCGATGGCTTCAGTCGTACGCGAACAGAAAGAACAATCTGGAACCGCTTGAGAGCGCGTTGCTAAAAGAGCTGGTTCGCCGGGTAAAGGAACGCATTACTGACGAGACATCGTTCCAATACCTCGACGCCGACCTGCTGGCGCTCCTAGTAGAGGAAGATATCTCAGAGGTCACCGACGAGTGGGTCAATGGCATATTCGGGAGCACGCTGGCCGCAAGGGAAGCTGATCGCAAGTCTCTCGATATCGAGGCCATCACGCAGTCGTTCAGCGGCCTATTTCGAAGCGTAGTGCAGCGAGTTCCCGATAGAGATAAGCGGATCAACTTCGCAACAACCGGCCTGTCTGCTGAAAGCTGCCAGTCAATGGTAGATCACATTTCGGAGCACGCTGAGGAGCTTGGGACTTTGCTCACTTCCGCTACCTTAGCTGAGCGAAGGCAGCTGATTGACACCTTCCTCGAAGGCTGCTTCCTGGCTGAGGAGATACGACCGAAGTCTGATCCATTGTTCGAGGTGGGGGAGCTAGCAGAGATGTGGATCTCTGGCGAAGACTACCCCGCGATTAGGACCGGCTTCAGCGGCCTGAGCAACAGTCCTGAATCGATATCGGCGTTCATCGAGGATACGTTCGGCTATCGGTTGCCTTGGGGCATCTCGGCGTATCTGCGTCTCGCCACCAATGAACTCCAGGTTGACGAATCAACGCTGTCAACGGTGGTGCGGTTCTTCCCTTCGATGATGAAGTACGGGGTGCCCACGCCGTATGCCGTCTGGGGCATCACCGCAGGCATCAACTACCGCAGCATCGCCATACAGATCGGACAGGCGTATGCCGTGGCCGACCCTGTTCCGAACTTCCGGGCGTTTATGGACTGGGCCTCTCAGTGGACCGTCGAGAGCCTAGGCAGGGAGTTTGGCTTGACCGGCTCGGTCTTGGAAGACGTGGCCTTCGCGCTTCAGCAGGTCGCCCCGAGCCCGCTGATTAGGCAGTCAGCAAGCGCGGGGGCTCCCCCATTTCCGCTGTCAACTTACGTGATCATTGGTGCGCAGATGGCGCTGATTGCGGCCGACAGCCTTAAGTCCGGAGAGACCGTGCAGTTCCAGCGCGACTACGACTTGGTGTACAACCGAAATGCTGTGAGTTGTCATTACGAACAGGAGTATCTGGGGATGCTGAGCAACGATATCGCCCAATTGCTGGCTCCTATGATGGATGCGGGGAGTCGGTATGAAGGAGTTGTGGAGTCGGTGTCAGCTGAAGGCTATGTCAAGCGCCTCTTCATATCCATCTCACCAGCCCCTGACGCTTGACGAGATTCCCATACAACTCTGATCTGCCCCCATCCTGTGGTCCACCGATCTTGAGAGTCCGGCCTTTCTTTGACCTGCACTCCGTCGCGGTCGATGGGTCTACGAAAGAAGAGCGCCGAAGTCATGTCCATTTGCTTGGCCGCAGCAGAACGCCCTGGGTCAGCCGTTACACCAGAAGATCTGGATCGTCCGCGTCGTGCCACAGGGACCACATCTCCGCGCAACTCGCCAGCAGGAAGGCAAGTGTGCCCTGGGCTTCGACGTGACCCCCCTTCAACACCACGACGTGGTCGGCGCGAAGGAGCGCGGCGCGGCGGTGCGAGACGGCCAGGCAGGTTACGTCGCCGCCGGCGAACAGGCGCTCCCACAACAGACGCTCCGTCTCCACGTCCAACGCGCTCGACAGGTCGTCGATCACCAGCAACTCGGCCCCACGCACCAGCATCCGCGCCGCCGCCGTGCGCTGCACCTGGCCGCCCGAGAGCTTCACCCCGCGGGTGCCCACCGGCGTCTCCAACCCCGCCTCGAACCCCTGCACGTCCTGCTCCAGGATTGCTCCCCGCACGGCGGCGACTAGGGTCGCGGGGTCGTCGGGCAGCCCCAGGAGGATGTTCTCCTTGAGCGTCTCGCTGAAGAGGCGCGGCACCTGCGCCGTGTACGCCGCGCGGGGCGGCACCAGGAAGGAGGCCGCGTCGTCCACGACGTGTCCGTTCCACTGGATCTCGCCCGCCTCCCGTGGCAGCAGGCCCAGAAGGGTCCGTAGCAGCGTTGTCTTGCCCGCGCCGACCCGCCCCGTCACCACCGTCAGGGTGCCTCGGGGCAGGCGCAGGTCGACGCCGTCGATACCACGCCCCGACCGTCGGTGGCGATAGGTCAGCCCCCGCGCCTCCACGAGGACCAACCGGTCGGTTGCGCCGCGCGCTGGCGGCGGCACGCTGGGCAGGGCGGGCAGCGGTCCGCGCAGGTGCAGCGGGGTGGGCGCCACCAGAGCCGCCGGTGGCGCGCCACCCAGCAAGACGTTCATGCGTGCGAACGCGACCCCGGTCTGCCCGTAGTGGGCCAGGAACTTACCGAGCGCGTCGGTGAAGTCGGCGATGAAGCCCAGGTAGGAGACAAACAGGACGAAGTCGCCCACCGTCAGGCTGCCGTCGCGCAAGCCGCCGGCGGCCAGCAGCATGATCAGACCCGTGCCTATGCTCACGGTGTTGGCCGTGACGGCGTCCAGCGTCTGCGTCGCCACGCGATCGGTCAGCATGGCCGACCGGCGCTGCTCGCTCAGCCGGCGGAAGCGAGCCACGGTCCGCTCTTCGGCGCCGGCGGCCTGCACCGTCTGCACCGCCGCCACGATATCGCCGATGGCGCCGGTGACCTGGCTGGTGGCCTGGCTGCTCGCTTCACGGTAGCGGCCCAGCGCCGTGCTGGCCCGCCGCGCCACCACCGTCACGACCAGCAGCGGCACGATCGCCACCAGGGTCATCCGGGCGTCGATACGCAGCAGCACCAGGAACGCCACCACGGCAAACAGCCCCTGGCTCACGATCTCGTCCGACCAATCGACGCCGTCCTCGGCCTGGTAGGCGTCGTCGCGAAAGCGGCTGATCGTCTCGCCGACGGAGTACGGCAGCGCGTCGGCGCCCGGCCGCGCCAGGACGTGCCGAAGCAGGTTGCGCCGCACCAACCCGCTCATCGTGAACCGGAGCGTAATCTCGACGAAGCCGGCGATCAGCCACAGCGCCGCCCGCCCCACCGCGAGCAGCACCAGCAGCACGATCAGCCCGGTCGTGCCCCCCGGCGGGCGCGCCTCCCCGGTGAGCGTGTCGAAGAAGACGCTGGCGATTAGCCCCGGCAGCAGAAACGTCACGTTCATCACGCTCCACAACCCCCCGTGGAGCAGGTAGAGCCGGGGCGCGAAGCGGACCATCCCCATCAAGTAGCGCCAGGTCGCGAGCGGCAGCGGCGTCATACGGCAACCTCCTCCGTGGCGACCCGCAACAACCCGGCAAAGCGCGAGGTGGGGTCGGCGGCGAGGGCCAGCCGCGGCCCGTGCTCCCGCACCTGCCCGTCCTCGATAACCAGGATGTCGTCAGCGTAGGCCATTGTCGCCAAGCGGTGCGCCACGATCACGCCGGTCCGCCCGTCGAGCAATCGGCCCAGCGCCGTCTGCACCAGCCGTTCCGTGGCCGGGTCGAGCCGCGAGGACGCCTCGTCCAGGATCACCACGTCGGGGTCGCGCAGGAAGACGCGGGCAAAGGCCAGCACCTGGGCCTCGCCAGCGGAGAGCCCGGCCCCTCCGGGTCCGATTTGTGTATCCAGCCCGCGCGGCAACTCCCGCGGCCAGCCGGCCAGGCCCAGGGTGTCCAGCACGGCGCCGATCCGCTCATCCGGCACGCCGTCGTCGAAGATGGTCAGGTTGTCGCGCACGCTGGCGTTGAAGAGATGCACTTCCTGGGTGACCAGGCCGATGCACGCGCGCACCGCCGCCAGGCGGACCGTCCGCACGTCCACGCCCCCCAGGCGCACCACGCCGGCCCATGGATCGTAGAAGCGCGCCAGCAGCCGCGTCAGCGTCGTCTTGCCGCTGCCGGTCCGTCCCACCACACCCAGCACGCGGCCCGGCTCCAGGCGCACGCTCACGTCGCGCAGCACCGGCACGTCCGCCGCGTAACCAAACGAGACGCCGTCCAGCTCCACCGCCAGCGGACCCGGCGGCAACGCGGCGCCGGGACCATCGGCCAGGCGCGGCGCGATCCCCAGGAGCGCCTCGATCCGGCCCAGGCTGGCGTCCGCTTGTTGCAAATCCTGTACTTCGTTGCGGATCTGCTCGGTTGGCTGGCGCAGCATCTCGGTATACCGGAAGATGAGGTAAACGGCGCCGATGGTCAGCGTGCCGTCCCTGAACAGCATGGCGCTCAGCGCAAAGGCGGCAGCCGTGCCGAGCGCAAACAGCCCCTGGCTGCTGGCCAACATGGCGTAGCCCCGCATTTGCGCCTTGCGCGTCACGGCCAGCCACGACCGCATCCGCTCGGCGCAGCGCCGCAGCACAAACGCGCCAGCCCCGCTGGACCGGATATCTTCTAGGCCGGCCAGGTATTCGCCCAGGAAGCCATAGAAATCGGCGCTCGCCTGCCGCTCCGCCGCCCAGGAGGGCACGGCCGCGGCCCGGATGCGCAGCATGACAATCAAAGCCAGCACCACAAAGGCGCTCAGCCCCAGTCCTATCCGCCAATCGACGAACAGGAGGAGGACAAGCACCCCCACGATCAAGACGGCGTTGCCGAGCACATAGACCACAAAGCGCGAGAAGAACCGCGCCAGGGTCGACACGTCGCCGTCCACCCGTTCGATCAACTCGCCCGGCGTATGGGCCGTGTGAAACGTGGCATCCAGCCGCAGCAGGTGGGCGACAAGGTCGGCGCGCAGCGCATTCGTCGCCACCCAGCTCACATGTTCGGCTACGTAGGTTTCGGCGACCGCCACGCCCTGTCCGACTAGCGCCAGCCCAATGGTCAGCAGCGCCAGCAAGATCAGACCGCGCGGAGCCCCGCCGGAGGTGGCCTGGTCGATGAAGCGGCTCGCCACCAGCGGCGTGCCCACCTGCACCCCGATGGCGCCGCACAGGATCACGGCCAGCAGGCCCATCCGCGGCCACTCGGGCCGGAGATAGTGGGCCAACAACCGCGAGTAGCGGTTCAGTGCCCGACAACGGTGCATGGAAACTCCTGGATTCGCCGCGAACGGCAGGCGAGGCCTACGACCGCGCCACCTCAGCCAGATAGTGCGCGCGGTTGAGCGGGTTCGGGCCAACGCGCGATCTCATTGGCGCTTCACCGGTCACCGGCACATACCCCGCAAAGCTCGACACCCAACCGCCATCGCCGCGCGTCAGACCCGGCAACTGTTGTTCGACGGCCCGCAGTTCCGCGGTTGGGATCTCGCAGACGAGGCGGTGCGACGAGCCGGAGCCGTCACGAAACACGTTGCGAATCGTGGCGCGGGCGTTCATCAACGCCCCGCAGACCGCGCCAAACGTATCCTCCGGAATCTCGAGATCGAGCTCTTCGACCGGCTCGCGGACCTCGGTGCCGGCAGCGAGCAGCGCCCGCATCAGCACCAGCGGGGTGAGCTTCCGGAAGTCCCCGGCCGTGCTCGGCGGTACAAGGCCCCTATGGGTAAGGGTGACGACGCAGTCAGTCACCTCCCACCCGTACAGCCCCTGTTCCAGCGTCTCGTACACCGTCTCTTCGATGGCGCGGTAGAACGCCGCTGGCAACGCCCCAAGCTCGCGGAAGTAGCGAATCCCACCGCGCTCCTCTGCCGGCTCGACCCTGATCCCGACCGTCGCATAGTAGGGATTCTCAGCATCTCCGATGAACTCGGCATGCTCGCCCGTTCCAACCACCCGCTCGATGCAGATCGTCCGCGTCGGTCCGAACCACACGTCGATGCCGTACTCCCGCGCCAGCGTCTCCCCGACGACCTCTTTCTGCACCTCGCCGTAGAGACGGACCGAGATCTCCCCCTCTTCGTTGCGCTGGCGCAGCGAGATGAGCGGATCCTGCTCGGCGAGTTGCTCCAGCGCCGCCCGCAACGGCGTGATCTGGCCCGGCTCGATCGGGCGCACGATGCTTTCCAGCGCCGGCGCCGGAAACGCGGGGGCGATCTCCCGCACGTTGCGCTCGTCTTCCCCGATGCGGTCGCCAATCCGCGCCTCCCGCAACCCGTGCAGGCAGACGATCTCGCCCGCGCCCGCCGCCTCCGCCGGCGTTGCCGTGCCGGCCGCGAAGCGGTCGATACCGGTGATGCGCTCCTCGATCTGCTCCAGCTCGCCGAATGCGTCGCGACGTCGCATCACCACGCGCTGCCGCACCGCCAAACTTCCCGCGAAGAGTCGAACATAGCCGATCTTTTCCCCCGACGACCGGCGGGCGATCTTGAAGACGGCGCCGTCGACGGGAGCATCCGTCGCTTCGTCGGCCGCGGGGAGCCACTCCTCGACCCCGGCGAGGAGCTCGGGCACGCCAGCGCCGGTGATCGCCGATCCGAAAAAGACCGGAACGATGGCGCTCACCGCGATCTGCGCCCGGAGCTCCGCCGCCAGGAAGGAAACGCTCAGGTCGCCACTGGTGCGATCGAATTCCTCGATCACGCGCTCGTTCGTCTCGGCGAGGAGATCAGTCAGCGGTGCTCGCCAGGCCGGGTCTTCGCGATCGCGCGTCACGACTGCCGCTCCACGGTCGCCGATCCCGGTCGCGGCATTCATCGCCACGACGCGGAGGTTCAACTTGCGGCGAATCTCCTCGAGCAGCGCCTCGCCGCGGGCGCCGAGACGATCGATCTTGTTGACGAAGATGAGCAACGGGAGGTCGGCAGCGCGTATTGCCCGCGCCAGGCGACGGGTCTGGGGTTGCACGCCCTCGACGGCCGAGACCACCAGCACAACGCCATCGAGCACGCGCAGCGACCGCTCGACCTCGGCGACAAAGTCGGAGTGCCCGGGGGTATCGATCAGGTTGACCTTGAGCGTGTTCAGCTGAAACGAAACGACCGCGGATTTGATGGTGATGCCGCGGGCTCGCTCCAACTCCATCGTATCGGTCTGCGTCGTACCCTTGTCGACGCTGCCGACCGAGTTGATGACACCGGTCTCGAAGAGAATGCGCTCAGTGAGGGTCGTCTTACCGGCGTCTACATGCGCCAGGATCCCGATATTGACAATCGCCATGCATGACACCTTCGTTGAAGAATCGTCGGTTCAGTGGACTCTTCAACGTCTGCCGCATGGGACTCTCCTCTTGGATGGCGCATGGCGCAAGCACGCACGTGTCGGTCGCCGATGGCCTGCCACGCACCGGCTCGAGC
>JBOGUF010000103.1:0-3997 GCA_050696075.1 Thermomicrobiales bacterium | reverse complement strand
TCACCGGGTCGCCCGGTGGAGATCCCCCGTTCATGGTCCCGATCATCCTGCCCGATCAGGCAAAACGTCGACCGTGATCCGCACCGGCTGTGGATATCCGACAACACGGACGCAGCGAAGCGCCGTCCAGCTACTCACAGCCTGATACAGTGAAGTACAGCAAATGCCAGCACTCTTGGGAGGTTCCCCGATGCGGTACGCGGACGCCGCCACGAACCGGATCCGGTTCGTGGCGAACGCGCTTCAAGCCGCGATGCTCGCCGCGACGCTCGCGAGCATCGTCGTAGTCCTGGCGCCAGTACCGGCGCTGTACGACGGCGCCCTGGTCGCCATGCCCGTTCTGTTCGCCGCGACGCTGACCACCGCGGCGATCGACACCTACCGCAACACCACCGACCGATGACCCCCCGGTCACGACAGACCGCGGTCAACATGCCCGCGCTCGCCGCCGCGGAGCTGCGCGTGTTCGCCGCGAAGGCATCCGGCGCGGTGGAGCGCCGCGTGACGCTGGGGGAGGCGGTACGGCTGGCCGTGCAACTCGCCACGCCGCTACTAGACAGCCAGGCGCGGGAAGCGCTCGCCGCGCTCGATGTCGATCAGGGCCAGGAGGCGGCGCCGTGATCGTGGGACGGACATATCTGGAGCGCGGCCAGGCGGTGACCGTGCTTGTCCAGTGGGGCAGGGGTGGCGGTCCGCGCAACGTGGCGGTTCGCCGCGCGGATGGCTCCGTGGTGGTGCGGCCGTTTCGTGGTCTACGGCGCGCACCGGGGGAGGCACGATGACGACCAGGACGTACCGGGCGCTGCTGATCTCCGACACCATCACGTACAGGGACGATGAGACGGTCGGCCCGACGCCGGCCGACTCGTTCGCCGATGGGTTGGGCGGGCTGCTCAGCCGCGTAGCTGCCCGGATCGATGGTGAGGGTGTCGTACTCCTGGATGGCCGTGCGTGCGCCGCGCTCGCGCTGCCGACCGATCCGGCAGAGATCGAGAACGGCTCCGAGGATCACCTCGCGTTGACGAACGCGCGCGCCGCCGGGTGGCAGGCGTCGCGGCTGTCGACGTGGACGACCTTCTACGGCGACAAGCGCCCGACGATCCAGCTCGGACTGCTGCCGGCGATGATCAACCCCCGGCTGATCGGCCCGAAGGAGGACACGCGGCACCCGATGGTGTGCGCGTCGCAGCTCGACACCGTGGCGGCGTTCCGCAAGTGGCATGAGCGCGTGGGGTACGCCTACCGAGGTACCCCAGCGCTGGCCGGGTCGGTCGCGCTGCAAGGACTGGCCGACGCCGGCAAGAACAAGAACGGCGGGCGGCGTGAACCGACGTGGCGCCCGAAGTACGCGCTACCGGACGGGGCGTACGAGCTGCCGTACAAGCTCGAACAGTGGAAGCAGCCTCCGGGGAAGGGACACAGGTTCGGGCACGGCTTCGACGTCGCGCTGATGTACCTCGCGGCGGCCGGCGTGACGCCGCTGACGCCCTGGGACCTGCGACCGACCGGGCGCGTGGCGTACCGACCGGATCTTTCCGGATGGTGGCTGGTCGAGATCGCCCCGTGGCAGTACGACAGCGGCCTACCGGATCCGGCCGGGTACACCCGCGGCGAAACCGGCCCGGTTTGGCGGTCCGGTCCGACGCTGAACCTTCTTGACCAATTGGTGGAGGAAGGAATTCACGGCGGGTACACGGTTTTGGATAGCGTGACAGCCGAAGTCATTAGCGCGGCGAATGGCCGGCCGTTGAAACCGTGGTCAGACACGCTCCGGGATGCAATTGCAACGTGTGTCGCCAATATGGAAAAGTTCAGCGGGCGCGATGATGAGCGGGCCGTCTATTGGGCGTTGAAGATGGCTTACAAAGAAGGGCTTGGGTATCTCGCGAATCCAGATGCGCGCGCTCAACGGCCGGACTGGTACGCGGCTGTTATCGCTCAGGCGCGCGCGAACCTGTGGCGCAAAATGAAGAAGATTGCAGATACGACCAAGCGAACGCCGATGTTCATCGAAACCGACTGTGTGTGGTATTCGGCAGAGACCAGCGACGCCGAGGAGGCGTGGCAGGAAATCGGCGCACCGGCCGGGTACAAGCTCGGAAAAGACAAGCCGGGAGTGTTCGACCCCGAACAGACACGGCAACTGGTGAAGAAGGCTCGGAAAGTGTCGAGCGCGAAGGCGCGAAAGGCGTAGAGCGGAATGTCACTCGAAGACGAGATTTACCGCGGATTCACCGGCCGCGATCGGCGGCACGATGAAACATGGCGAGACCTCGTACACGACTTCCAGGCCGAGAAGGGCAGCGGTCGCGCAGCAGCTCGGGCGGCGGGCGTACCGCCGTCGACCTGGCGCCGGTTGGTCAAGGGCGAGACCAGAAACCCGAAACCGGCCACTCTCGCGCGCGTCACGCGAGGCGTACGGGCCGCCCGAATAGTCAACGACGTACGGCAAGACACCTTCACGATGCACGCGAAAGATCCCCGCGCCATACACCTAACGCGGAAGATCACGGCACGACAACTCCAGCTCGCACCAGGCACGATCGACCGGGTACGGGAGGCGTACCTTGCCGGCGACGACCGGGGCGCCGCCGCGGTGTTCATCGCGGGTATCGGCGACCCGTGGTACCGGCAGTGGTTGACACCACGCAGCAGCGTCGCGCAGACGGGCGAGATGGACGACGAGGACGCCGAGCGCCTGGGAAAAGACGCCGCCACGGGGGCCGGCGATGAGGACGAGGACGAGGACGAGGGCGAAGAAGAAGACGAGGAATACGAGGAATACTACGACTACGAAGAACTGATAGAAGATCTCTCGTACGCTGATTTGCACCCGGACGACGACCCTTACCGCGCCGTAGTTACCGGCTGGGGAAGTTAGAGGACTGGGGGGAACTGCGATGCAGAAGGACACCGTTACGGTCACGCTTGAAGTGCGGATATCACGTGATGAGCTGGCAAAGGTGTTGTATCTCTCGGATTTCGATACAGCCCGTCCCACGGTCTGGCAAATTCGGAAAGCAGTCAAAGGGAAGTTGGCGGAACTTGGCGCTAGAGAATGCGAGCGCCGGTACGCCGTTGCCGTCGCCGACGTGGAAGCATTGAACGCGGCAGAACCGGATGAGCTGCACCACCAGATGCACATTCAGCACCTACGGTGGTGCCAACAGCAAATCGCGCGAGCGTTCCGCGTACGTCGGCGTGAGCCTCACCGCGAGTCGACTGGAGTGCCGCTGATCGAGATCCTGTGAGTCGAATACCAAAGGGCAATGTCATACCCGCTTCGTATGCTGATCGGGAAATAGACGTGCAAACCAAAGCCCAAGTGAAAGGGACTGCGCGGTGAGGTACATGTACTTCCCGGCCCCGGAGCGTCATACCGGCGTGCATCAGTGCGCCCGCTGCGGCGGTCGAGGCGTGACCGGAGATCAGTACGAGATGCCGGTAGGTAACGGTGAAACGGTGCTTGTGGTCGATCAGATTTGCGGCCGGTGTGGAGGATGTGGTCGCGACGACGAGCACCAGGACTGCGCGCCCACGGCTCACGCGACGTGGGACCGTGGCGAGGACTGGGAGCGTTGGGACGACGAGCTGCTAGACGAGCTGGAGGACCCAAACCAAGGTCCGTCATGCATGTCATGCTGTGGCCGAAAATGGAACGCAGTGCAGGGCCTCGGTGACGATGAGGTGGTGTATCTGCGGGTACCGTGCGGCTGCGCGGAGCCGATGATGGTGCCGCATGACCACACGGGTCCGAACGCTGGTGGGAGGAGCGTGGACGGTGAGTGATCTCCAGTGTGGGTGCCGGCGAGTGCGGACGGTGGGGCACGAGCGAGACTGCCCGATCACGTGGGCAGCGCAGGAGACAGGGCTGTACAACCCTTCGGACTTCCCGCAGGGAGTGCCCGAGCCAGACCCGAAGCCCGGGGAAGCTGAGGAAGCCCGGCGCGACCCTGATGCCCGCGGGCGCGATGGCAACATGTGACCGCCTCTGACA
>JBOGUF010000102.1:0-5013 GCA_050696075.1 Thermomicrobiales bacterium | reverse complement strand
GCGCGGCCGGCCGGATAGGAGATCGTGTCGCCCCGTCCCAGCTCGACCGTTGTGCCAGCTTGGACATACTCGATGAAGCGGCGAACGGGATCGTTGTTCCGGCTGATCACGGCCGGAGCGTCGATCGACACCACGTAAATGCCGTCGAGGACGACGTCGACGACCGCGCCGTGGATGCCCCTCGTGGCATCCGCCGACAACTGAAATGACGCGCCGGGATCAACCGCCCACGCCTGGAGTTGCACGTCCGCGGCGACGAGATCGGCATCCACATAGTCATCCTTGTTGATGAACCCCTGGCCGGTGAGATGCACGTTCCAACTGAGCACAGAATAGTCTGGGCAGTTGTCGACGCAGGGCTGGGGCGATGCGGCGGGCGAGGCCTCGGCCATCGGAGCGGCCAGGTCGTTCTGGCGGCCGCCGCCGGAATCGGACCACGAGATCGCCAGGTAGCCGCCGGCGAGACTGGCGATCAAGAGCGCGATCGTTGCCGCGGCGCCGAGGCCGCGGCGGGAGCCGTCCCAGAAACGTCGTTTGCGGCTGGTCAACGGTCGTAGCGCAGGCTGCACGATGGTGAACGGCGACGGGCGATCGATAGCGCCACCGGCCGTCAGGGTGATGCTGGAGTCCATGAGTTGCTCCTTGAGGCGAATGACAAAGGCCGACCGTGGTTGTGGGACACAGGCGAGCGAGTTGAGGCGGTCGATGACGGCGGCGTCGGCCGGGTCGAGGGATGCGGCGGCGGTGTCGCCGTGGACGAGCGCGTTCCAGGCCGGACTCAGGCGCTCGGCGACCTGTTGCTCCTCCCTGGAGACGAATAGATGCGGGTGGAAATCAGGCATCGCGATCCACCTTTGACTGCTGCTCGACGCCGAGCAGGGCACGCAACCGCCGCACGGCTCGGTGTTGGATGACCCGAATGGCGCCATGTCCGCGGCCGAGGACGAAGGCAATCTCTTTGTCGGTGAGTCCGGCCAGGCGCAGCTCGATGACATTGGCTTGGTCCGCCGACAGTTGGGACAACACCGCCCGCAACTCCCGCACGCCTTCGGCGGCAACGGCGGTTTCTTCTGGACCGGGCGCGTCGTCGACCGTGACCGCCGTAGCAGCGGGCCACGGGGCGCGGCGGGCGGCGCGGAACTCGTCGATGACCACGTTGTGGGCGATGGCGAAGAGCCAGGCGCCGAACGACGGACCGTCGTCACGGAATCGGGGCAGGGCGACGAGCGCCTTGATGAAGACCTGGCTCGTCGCGTCCTCGGCCACCTCCGGCGTCTGCAGCCGACGGTAGCAATAGCCGTAGACACGATCGACGTAGCGGTCGTAGAGGACGCCGCACGCCGCACGGTCGGTCTTCGCCGCGACTGCCAGCGTCAGATCATCCTGGTTCGACCACATGGCGTCCGGCGCATCCGACCCGACTCGAACCCGCAACACCCTCGCCTCGCTCCCTCGCCACCCACACGGCGCGATCAAGAAGGAATACGGGATGCGTGGCGACGTGTTACAAGCCGATCGGGGTCAGCGCGGTCGCGTGGTGGAATATGCGTCGAATATGTCGGCGACGGGGAGGCGGAAGCCGGGGAGGATGTCGGCGCCGTCGAGTTCATCACCTTGATGGAGGTCGACGACCGGGTGGCCGAGGCGGTGGACGGTGACGGCGCGGCGGGCGGGGTCGACCCACCAGACGAGGGGAACGCCGGCGCGCTGGTAGAGGGCCAGCTTCTGGGAGATCTCGCCGGGGCGGTCGGAAGGGGAACGGACCTCGACGGCCAGGTCGGGGGGGACGGGAATGTACCGTTTCGGCGGGGCGCCGTCCGGCAAACGCTCCCAGCGCACGAAGGCAACGTCGGGTACGAGGACTGTTTGCGGGTCGTGCAGCATGATGTACGTGCCGTCGGCGCCGGTAACCATGCCAAGCCGGCGCGGCCTGACGAAATGGACAAGCAGTACGAGTATCCAACCAGCGAGCGCGCTCGCCTCCCCCCCCGCACTCGGCACTTTGCGCAGCTCCCCTTCCCACAGTTCCCACGGCTCATCGCCTGGCATGTGCCAAAGGTCTTCCGCGGTATAGAGTTTGGTCGTAGCCGACATGGTGAGTCTCCCCGTTGCCGTGGCTGAGCTGATACGCGATCGTGCCGCGGCTGTGTCGCTATCGTAGCATGCGGTTGCGTCTTGGCGGGGAATCGCGGACGATGCCGGAGAATTGACAGTCGACGAGACCAGGGGGAGCCATGAGCAGGGAATGGGGCATCGGGATTGCCGGGGCGGGGGTGATCGGGAGACTCCACGCGGGAGCGATTGGCCAGGTAGATCATGCCGTCGTCCGCGCGGTGTCTGACCCCGTCGAGGAGGCAGGCCGGGCGCTGGCCGGCGCGAACGGCGCGGCGTGGCACGCGAACTACGAGGAGATGCTGGCGCGGCCGGACGTCGACGTCGTGATCCTGGGCACGCCCTCCGGATTGCACGCGGAGCAAGCGGCGCTGGCGGCGGGCGCCGGCAAGCACATCGTCACCGAGAAACCGATGGCAACCACGGTCGCGGACATCGACCGCATGATCGCCGCCTGCCGGGAGGCCGGGGTAACGCTGGCGGTGATCTTCCAGAACCGCTTCTCGCGGGAGACGCGCCTGCTCAAACGCGCGATCGAGGCGGGTCTGATCGGCCGCCCGATTCTGGGCAACGCCTTCGTCCACTGGCGGCGAACGGCGGAGTACTATGCGGCCTCGGGCGGCTGGCGCGGCACCTGGGCGCTCGACGGCGGCGGCGCGCTGATGAACCAGAGCATCCATACCATCGACCTGCTCCAATGGTTCATCGGCCCGGTCACCAGCGTCTCCGGCTACGCCGCGACCCTGACCCACGCGATCGAGACGGAGGATACGGCCAGCGCCGCGGTCAGCCTCGCGAGCGGGGCGCTCGGCGTTATCCAGGGCACCACCTCCGGCGACCACGATCGACCGGTGCGGGTGGAAATCGTCGGCACGGCGGGCCGCGCGGTCCTGGAAAACGGCCGGATCGCTGTCTGGGAGAGCGACCAGTCGCCGCGCGACGATCTCCTTACCGCCGAAGACGAGGAGCAGTGCCGGGGTTGGCGGCCCGACGAGCCGTTCGGCGACGCTCACGCCCGCCAGTTAGGCGCCATCTTTCGCGCCCTGAACGACGGCGCCACCGCGCCCGTGCCTGGCGACGAGGCGCGCAATGCCGTCGATA
This sequence comes from Thermomicrobiales bacterium, assembly GCA_050696075.1. Lineage (GTDB taxonomy): Bacteria > Chloroflexota > Chloroflexia > Thermomicrobiales > UBA6265 > JBOGUF01. The sequence continues at coordinate 1,800 of JBOGUF010000102.1, read as the reverse complement.
TCATCCTTGGCATCTACGAGTCGGCCCACACCGGCCAGCGGGTAGACCTCACCCTACAACGGGAGGCGTTAGCACACCGATGAAATACGCCATCTTTTCCGTCTCATTACCCGAATGGAGACCAGATGAGGCCGTCAGGCAGCTGGCGGAGATCGGCTACGACGGGGTCGAGTGGCGGATCGTGGACGACGCGGCGCGGGAGACGCTGGGGTTCTGGCAGGGGAATCGCTGCACCTTTCCGCTGAGCAGCTTTGTCGACGATGCCCCGCACATCCGGGCGCTGACGGAGGGCGCCGGGATGGGAATCCCGGCGATCGCCAGCTACGTCCAAGCGGACGATCTCGAAAACGTCGAGCGCGTGCTGCGCGGCATGAAGGCGCTGGGCGTGCCGATGGGCCGGATTCAGGTCCCGCGCTACGACGGCATAACCGGCTTCGCCGATCTACGAGATCAGACGCGGGCGCATTACCGCGAGGTCGAGCGCCTCGCGCGCGACTACGGCGTCAAAGCCCTGGTCGAGATTCACCATAACACCATCACGCCCAGCGCCAGCGCCACGCGCCTTTTCCTCGACGGCTTCGATCCGGACGCGGTCGGCGCGATCTACGACCCCGGCAACATGGTGCACGAAGGGCACGAACGATACCGGCTGGGACTCGAGACACTCGGCCCATACCTGGCGCACGTCCACATCAAGAACGCCGGCTGGCGAAAGACCGGCGAGCGAGAGGACGGCGCCACCGCCTGGGAGGGATATTGGGCGCCGCTCGACGCCGGGATCGTGAACTTGCGCGAACTCTTCGGGGCACTCCACGCCATTGGTTATGACGAGTGGGTCTCCGTCGAAGACTTCACCACCGAGCAACCGCTGACGGAGCGGGTGCGCGGGAACCTGGCGCTCATGCGGTCCGCCGCGAATGCAACTGCTTAGCCGGACAAGCACTCCATGTAGATCACGTCCCAGAAGCGGCCGTGCATGAACTGGCTCTGGGTGCGGCGTCCGAACTCGCGAAATCCGGCTTTCTCGTAGCAGCGTCGCGCGGAAAGGTTGTACTCGTAGACACGCAGCATGATGCTGTGCAGACCCAACACGTTGAACCCGAAGTCGACCAACAGGCGCGTCGCCTCCACGCCGAAACCCTGCCCGCGGCACTCGGGTTCGCCGATAAAGAGTCCCAACTCGGCGCTCCGGCCGCGGAAGTCCAAATCTTGGAGCGCCGCGTTGCCGATAGGTCGCCATGCATCGCGCTCCCAGATGGTGAAGACCATGCAACTCGGATCACCGCGAACATGTCGCGCGTACCAGGTCTCGATCCAATCGGGTGTTAGAGGCCGAAATCGCCGGTCGAGGAGGGCGAGCAGCGAAAAATCGTTCAGCCAGCGACGGTAGACCGGCAAGAGGTCTCGGGACAACGGCCCCAACGCGATGCGATTTCCGACCAGGTTCAGAACCGGACGCGGCGCCTCCAACTCACTGGTATGCGCCCAACCATTCTGCCGCGTGATCGCCTGGTCCATGTTGCGCCCCCTACCCTCACGTCCCATTGCACCAACCCGTCCAGCGCTACCCGCGCCATGCGTCGGGCGGGGCAAGAACGGTTCCCCATTGGACAATCCCAAGCGTTGTCAGCCGACTGCTTGGGGACCAACGAGGGAGGCAACCGCGGTGACCGTTGGCAGGGAAACGATCCGAAGTTGCAGCGACCAGGCTACCGAGCTCTGCTGGGAATATGCTCAGGATTGCCTGAGAAAACGCTGAGGAATCGCGATTGAGTTCCACGTTGTCGAGGCGCTGCTAGC
>JBOGUF010000101.1:0-18851 GCA_050696075.1 Thermomicrobiales bacterium | reverse complement strand
GTCCACAATTGTTCCTCTTTGAAGCTTGTTGAGTCTTATCATCTGGTGCCCGGCACCCAGCGGTGGCCGGGCTGGATCTGCTCGGCGAGGAGCTCGGCGATGTGTTTGGTCTTGCGGCCGGTGAAGTGCTCGATCTGCTGGCGGCAGGAGACGCCGGCGACGGCGATCTCGGTCTGCTCGGACGCGGCATTCACCGTCGGGAAGAGGCGCTCCTCGCCGATCTTCTGCGAGACCTCGTAGTGCTCGGCCTCGTAGCCGAAGGAGCCGGCCATGCCGCAGCAGCCGGCGCCGCTCTCTGTCGCCGAACAGCCCGCCGCCTTGAGGATCGCCATCGACGGGCCCATGCCGATGAGCGCCTTCTGGTGGCAGTGACCGTGGAAGAGGACGTCGGGGCCGGGCTCCTCCTTCCAGGTGATGCCGAGGTCGCCGTCGGCGTCGAGCTTGGCCAGGAACTCGTCGAGCATAAACGCGTGGTCGGCGATGGCGACGACGTCGGTGTCGTTCGGCAAGAGGTCGAGATACTCGTCGCGCAGGGTGAGGATGCAGCTCGGTTCGGTGCCGACGATCGGGATGCCGGCGCGGGCGTGGGCGGCGAGGACCTGGACGTTGCGGCGGGCGACCTTGCGGGCGTCGGCAATCAGCCCTTTCGAGAGCATCGGGCGGCCGCAGCAGGCGCGGCGCTCCTCGACGATCACCTCGAACCCGGCCGCCTCCAGCAACCGCACCGCCGCGATCCCGATCCGCGGGTAGTTGTACGTCGCAAAGGTGTCGTGGAAGTAGACGACCTTCCCACGACGGGGTACCGAGTACCGAGTATCGAGTACCGAGTGCTGAGCCCGTTCGCCTTCCGCCTTCCGCCTTCCGCCTTCCGCCTTCGTGTGGTCCCGCCACCAGTGAACGAAGGTGCGGCGAACGAAGGGGGAGAGCTTGCGGTCGGGGTGGACGCCGAGGGAGCGCAGGATAGGCCGGGCGAGGGGGGTGCGCATGCCGACGTTCGCCAGCGGGGCGACCGGCGACATGATCTTCGAGAGACGGTGGATATGGCCGAAGACGCGGGCGCGGACGGGCGTGCCGTGGGCGTGGTAGTAGTGGGCCAGGAACTCCGTCTTGATCTTGGCCATGTCGACGCTGGAGGGGCACTCGGTTTTGCACGCCTTGCAGGAGAGGCAGAGGTCGAGGACGTCGTACGTCTCCTTCGAGGTGAAGTCGCGCGGGGCGAAGGTGCGGCCGGCGAGGGCGTTGCGCAGGGCGTTGGCGCGGCCGCGGGTGGTGTCCATCTCGTCTCTGGTCGCCATGTAGCTGGGGCACATCGTGCCGGCTTTGAGCTTGCGGCAGACCGCGGCGCCGTTGCACATCTCGACCGCGCCGAGGAAGCCCCCCTCCTTACTGAAGTCGAGATGGGTGCGTAGTTGCAACGGCTGGTAGGCGGGGCCATACCGCAGATTCTCGGTCAGGGGCGGAGCGTCGACCTTCTTGCCGGGGTTCATCAGCCCGCGCGGGTCGAAGATCGCCTTGAACTGGCGCATCGCCTGGTAGAGCGCGGGGCCGAAGATCAGTTCGTTCAGCTCCGAGCGCTGGAGACCGTCGCCGTGCTCGCCGCTCATCACGCCGCCGAAGCGGTGAGCCAGCTTGGCGGCGGCGTGGGTCATGTCGCGCATCGCCTCGACGCCGCCGAGCTCCTTCAGGTTCACCAGGGGGCGGATGTGGAGGCAACCAGCGGAGGCGTGGGCGTAGTAGGCGGCGGTCGTGCCGTGGTCGGCGACCAACTCCTCGATGGCGCCGACGTATTCGGCCAAGTGCTCGACCGGAACCGAGACGTCCTCGATGCAGGGGATCGGCTTGGCGTCGCCGCGCACGCTCATCAGCAGGCCGAGACCCGCTTTCCGCACCGACCAGACATCGGCCTGGCGCTTGGCGTCGAGCACGCGCTGGGGCGGGGCGCCGAGCGCGACCTTCTTTTTGGTGAGGTGTGCTTCGAGCTTGGCGCACTTCTGTTCGAGATCGCGTTCCGACTCGCCGTAGAACTCGACGGCGAGGATGCCGGCCGGGTTCCCCTGGATGAAGGCGATTTGGGACGCGTAGCCGGGCTGCTCGCGGGTGAGGTTGATCAGCATCCGATCCATCAGCTCGACGGCGGAGGGGTCGCATTCGAGGATGTGGGGCGTGGCGGCCATGGCCGCGACCAACTCGTCGAACTGAAGCAGGACCAGCGCCGTCATCTTCGGCGTCGGCACGAGGCTGAAGGTGACATTGAGCGTCGTGGCCAGGGTGCCCTCGGAGGCGACTAGCAGCTTCGCCGGGTTGAACCACGTCCCGATTGGATGAGAGGGATCGCCATCCGGCTTGACGAACTCGTCGAGCGAGTAGCCGGTGGCGCGGCGCCAGTGGGGCGGGAAGTCGCGGGCGATCAGGTCGCGGTGCTGCTCGCGGAAGGCCAAGAGGGCGGTCAGCAGCCGGCCGCGCGGGTTCTCCTCGGCGGCCAGGGCGGCGATCGCCTCGCCGCTGCCCGCTTTCAGGTCGAAGGCGCCGCCCTCGACCAGGGCCACGCGGGCGCCGAGGACCTGATCGGCGGTCATGCCGTAGAGGATCGAGTGGGAGCCGGTCGAATTGTTGCCGACGACGCCGCCGGCGGTGGCGCGATCGGCCGACGCCGGGTCGGGGCCGAACATGAGGTTGTTCGGCTTGAGCAGCTTGTTGAGCAGGGCGATGTTGATCCCCGGCTCGACGGTGACGCGCTTGGCCTCGACGTCGAGGTCGAGGATGCGGGCCATCTCCTTCGAGAAGTCGATCACCAAAGCCGCGCCGACGGTCTGGCCGGCCAGCGACGAGCCTCCCCCACGGGGAAGGATGGGGATGCCGTGGGAGGAGGCGATCTCAACGGCGGCCTGGGCGTCCTCGACCGCTTTGGGAACCACCACGCCGATCGGTTCGATCTGGTAGTTGGAGGCGTCGGTGGAGTAGAGCATGCGGCTGGTGCGGTCGAACCGGACCTCGCCGGCGATGCGGGCCGTCAACTCGGCCTCGAGCACGCGGGCGGTCTCGACGGCGGCACGCTCCTCGCGACTCAATGGGGCGCGGCCGTTCTTCTCGCGCTGGGCGGGGGCTTTCTTGGTCGGCGTGCCGGTGGCGACGGACATGCGTTCCTCCGAGTGGCGGAAGGCGGAAGGGGCTGAGTACTCGGTACTCGGTACTCGGTACTCGGTACTCGTCTTCGCCCGGCGGCGGTGGCGGGCGGGGTGACGGGGGCGAGTTTAGCATCGGAGGGGAGGGAGAGTACCGAGTGCCGAGGTGGGACTCCCTCGCGGCCGCGGGCGCCGACCGCGCGTGGAGGGCGCGGACGGGAAGCGTCAGGGGCACGGACGACGGCCCCCCGACCCCCCAATGCTGGGGGGAAACGACGGGAGGGCCAATTGGGGGGGAGGGGTCCGCACACGCCCTGGCCGCGCCGGGGATGGGGCCGGTACGCGACGACCGGGAGGGGCACGATGGCGCTTTGCCAGAGCGCCTGACCGGAGTTTGCAACCGGGGTTGGGATGACCGGGGACCAGCCGGAGCGCGGTGTCGCCCTGCCCAGGCCCGCACCCACGCCGGGTGTGCCGCTTAGGAGTGACGGTATCAGAACATATGTTCGATGTCAAGCCGAGAACCGGGGATCAATGCCCGGTCTACGCGTGACGAAGTCCCGCCGGGACTGAGGACGAGGCGGCGCTGAGGCGAAGATCGTGCCAATTGCGATGATAAAGAATGATTGGCGTGTTATGACGATGATCAATAATCGAAATCTCTGTCCACTTTTGCTCCAAAATCGCTGCCTTAATAAGTAGAGGGTCTGTTTGGTGGACCCGGATTGGTGTGTGCATGGAAGGAGGACGTGAGATGCGGACGCGAGGTGGACGGCAGGAGCGGGGGTGCATGGTGGCGGGGTGTCAGCGGGGGGCGCAGCGGGGGCGGGCGGTGTGCCCGGAGCACCGGCGGACGGCGGAGGGGAAGGAGGCGGAGGCGGCGGTGCGGCGGGTGGCGGCCGCGATGGCGCGGGACGCGGGGGAGATAGAGCGGGAGCGGGCGATGGCGGCGTTCCGGCAGCGGGTGGAGCAGGGGGATTACGGGGCGCTGTTCGACGAGCAGATGCACAAGATTCTGGGACAGGCGGGGAATGCGCTGGGATACTGGCACGAGCTGGGGGCGGTGCGGTTCGCGCTGGCGAAGTTGCTGGCAGAGGAGCCGGATGCGCACCGGTTGGCGCTGGGGGTGAGCCGGTTGGTGACGACGTCGATGCGGGTGGCGCGGACCAAGGAGGGAATCGGGCGGCGGGATGCGTGCTCGGATCGGGATTCGTGGGAGGCGATGGTGGAGATGGCGGAACAGATGGCGACGGAGAAATTGCGGAGCATGGGGGGTTGGGGGGCGACGAGGGACGGGGTGGATGGTGCGTGGGAGGAAGGACGCGATCTGCCGGGCGATTGACAGACCAGGGACGGCAGGCAATCTGGGAGGTCGTTGCGGCACGCGGACGCCGCCCGGTGGGATCGAGGCGATGCGGCACGCGGACGCCGTCCGGTGGACGCGGACCAAGGCGGCAAGCGGTTGCCGCCCTGGACTGAAGTCCGGGCTGAGTGACGGAAGTCGGATGAATCCGACTGCATGCGGACCGGGTCTGCCAGTCGTTTGAGCGCACGGCATCATCCGAGCGGCAGGCTGGCCGCGTCTGCCGATCAATTGGAGGAACGCCATCATCTGACTACGCTCGAACCGGGTGCGCCGAGCATTAGAGCGAACGCGATGGCTAATGGCCGAGGAGCGAGGGCAATGAGGACGGACGCGAGGACCTTTGCCCGGGCGGCAACGCTGGGGTTTGCGGCCGGGTTGCGGTCGCAGGTGCCGCTGGCGCTGCTGGCCGGGGCGGCGAGCCGACGTGACGTCGCGGATGGCGTGGCGGCGCCGGTTGGGTGGTTGCGGGACAAGCGGGTTGCCGCCGCGCTGGGGTTCGCGGCGGTGGGGGAGCTGGTTGGCGACAAGCTGCCGGCGACGCCGAGCCGGATTGCACCGGCTCCGCTGGTGGGGCGGATGCTCTTCGGCGGGCTGGCCGGGGGTGCCGCGGCCCGGTTCGATGGTCGGTCGTTGCCGGTTGGGTTCGCGGTGGGCGCGGCCGGGGCGGTGGCCGGATCGTATGGCGGGTATCACGCGCGGGCGTGGGTCGGGCGGGAGACGGGGTTGCCGGATGCGGTCGTGGCAGTGGGAGAGGATGTGGTGGCGGTGATAATGGGGATTGGTGCCGTGCGGAGGTAACGCACGCATTGGAATGGTTCGTCGAGTTGCAGCTAGTTGCGTCGTTTTCCAGCACCGCGCGGGGCTAAAAGACCCCGCGCTGACCCAACGAACCCGGCTGAAGCCGGCTGGAAGGCGGCGGTCTCGTCCAGCCTCCTTCAGGGGGCTGATGGGAGTCAGCCCGCGGTCTTTAGCCGCGGGCGGGGCTGACAGCGCGGCCGGCATCGAGCATGTTCCGCGCGCGGCGCGGTCACTCCGTTTCCCACAGCGCCAGCGTCGACGCGGTCACCGGTGCATTCGCCGCCCACGGAAAGGTCGCCTCCTTCACCGCGCGGTAGTTGGCGTCGAGTTGGGGTTCCAACAGGAGCAGGGCGGCGATGCGGCGGGCGATCTGCTGGAAGAGGCGGGCTTCGTCGAGGGAGAGGGGGCGACCGAGGACTTCCCGCTCGCGGTAGGAGAGCCATTTCTTGAGCACCTGATAGCCGCCCATGGTGTAGTCCCAGACCCGGCGCGGCACGTTGCGCCAGAAGGCGCGGTCGTTGAGGTAGACGTCGAAGGTCGTTTCGCCCAGGAGGGCGAAGGCGTCGGTCAGCGGCAAGCCAAGCGGGTTTTGCCAGGCCGTGATCGCGGCGACCTCCTCCGGCGCATACTCCCGCTCGACGGCCCGCCCCTTGCCCGCCATCACCGCGCCGCGATGCCCGAAGAAGCCCCACCCGGCGGTGATGGCGGTATCGTCGGTTAAATCTGCGAGTTGCTTGCCGTCAGCACTCCTAGTGACGGCAATCTGCCTGAGTTCCTCCCTGAGCTTCCCAGATGTCACTCCTCTGACAGCCGACTCGATGTCCATGAACGCGGCGACATCTTTACCCAGCCTTTCGGATGCAAGGATCGCTTCGCGCGAGTCAGACAACGGCATTCGAGGCCAGTCCTGGCGTAACACATCCGCGTTATCCTTGCAGTATGCCGACGAATGAAGAATTGCGATCGCGTGATAGAACAACGCTTCGCCCCGAGATTCCAAGCCCATGCCAACTAGATAACGATCTGCAACATGAGACAAATTGCAATGAGTCGCCGAGCCATCTAGCTCTTGTGCTGACAAGCCGAGAGGTAGGCTCGCAGTTGCGGACTGCAACAACATAGGGATGAAGTTAGCCCCTCGTTCGATCACATGACGCGCAGGTAGTAGCGCTGTCACGAGAGGAACGTCGAAGTCTCGTCGATACCGTTGGGCAAGGCCGATCCAGGCATTTCCGCTGAACACGTGTCGAACCAAATCCTCGCGCTTTCGATCAAGCAGTTTCGTCTCTGGTTCCCAGTACAACCACCTTGCGTCAAATGGCCGGTATAGATGGCGCACGATGTTACTTCTCAGAAAACCTCTCTTCCGTAGGTAGTCTCTCGTCTCCCGTGCGTTGAACTCTGGAGAGTCATCCATGGCACCAGCACAGAGTCGGCGCATCGCTTCATGGCTGATGCCCGGATCGAAGTACTGCTCCATGCGCCTAACCAGCCGATCGCGGTCAATGTCGATAACTACATCGTCGCGAGACGTCTGCACGCCGGGGAAGGAGACCGGAAAGAGATCGGGCAAGAGGGGCCAGGAGAGGTAGTCGGCCTGGGACGCCATCGGGAAGAAGGGCAGGCCGAGGCCGGATTCCGGCGTCACCGGTTCGTAGAGGCGGTCGTCGTGCTGGTCCGCGGCTTCCAGTAACTGCTGACGCTTTGTCTTGCCCCACACATGGCGGAAGTGGACGGTCTCGGCGGGGGCGTGGCGCGTTTTGCGGGCCATCAGGGCGATGGCGGTGCCGACCTGGATACCTTCGCGGTTGCGCTCGGTGGAGAAGACGCTGGGATCGGGGTCGCCCTCCGGGGTGACTTTGCCAGTTTTGTACTTGTCGCCGTTGAGGCAGTCGATCCAGATGCGGTCGAAGGTTTCCAGATAGCGCTCGCGCATGGCGGTAAAGGAGAGGCCGTCGAGCCACGAGTAGTTGGAGATGAAGCAGACTACGCCTTCTCCGCTCATTTCGACGATGCGGCGCTCGGCCATGCGGAAGAAGCGGACGTAGAGGTCGTTCAACCCCTGGCCTTGGGGCTGCCGGGTGGTTTTTGCCACGCGGTAGGCATTGGTGAGGTCGCGTTCCTCTTCGACGGCGACGCCGGCGTAGCCGTTGTAGGGCGGATTGCCGATGACGACCAGGATTTTGCGGCCGGTCTTGACCGTGCCGGCGGCGTCGCGCTCCTGCTGCAACTCGGGCCAGGGCAACGCCGCCTGCCGCTCGCCCGGTTCCCAACCGGTCAGGGCGTTGGTGAGGAAGATGCTCGCGCGCTCCTGCTCGCTGGCGAGGGGCGCGCCGAGGTTTTGCAAGAGCAATCCGACTTGGAGATGGGCAACGACGAAGGGGGCGGGGAGGATCTCGAAGCCGAAGACCCGGCCCATCGCGGCGCGCTTGAGGTCGGCGGCGATGAGGGCGTCTACGCCCTTGTCCGCCAGAGTTTGGTGGATGCGGCGCAGGACCTCGATCGGGTAGGAGCCGGTGCCGGTGCAGGGATCGAGGACGTAGACGTCGGGGTCCGCTAAGCCGTCGGGGCGGCCGAGTTCCTCGCGCAGCACGGTATCGACCCGGGCGACCATGTATGCGACGACTTCGGGTGGCGTGTACCAGACGCCAAGTTGCTTGCGCAACTCCGGGTCGAAGGCTTCGAGGAAAGGTTCGTAGAAGTACTGGACCGCGTGTTCCTCGGCGAAGCGGGCGAAGAACTGCTCGCGGTTGACCCGATTGAGGGCGTCGCCAGCCCAATTGAGGACCTCGACCAGATCCAGCGGTTCGAGCCGGGAGCGGGTGGCGACCTGTTCGAAGAGGACGCGGATGGCGGGGACGTGGAGTGACCAGGCGGCGTCGCGCCAATCGAAGTTCTTGTCGGCGGACGCCGCTTTTTTCGACCAGAGGACCCAGGCTGAGAAGATGCCGTAAAAGAGCGTTTGGACCAGGGTCGAGCGGAAGAAGTGCGCGCCGCGCTCGGACGTGAAGTGGAGGCCGAGGGCGTCTTCGAAGGCGGTGCGGATGGTCGTTAGGCCGGCGAAACCGGCGCGCTCGACGCGGGCGCTGGCTTCGCGGGCGTAGGAGGCGAGGTACCAGGCGACGTCGGCCGGCGTGTTGAGCGGCGCGTTGTAGCGCAGGACGCGCTCAAGATACTGGACGAAGCGGTCGGCCTCGCCCTCCGGCAGCGTGCGAGGAAAGGCGGCAATCTCCCAGAAGCGGGACTCATCAGATGCAAATCGGAACCGCTCGCCGGGGGTAATCTCGCCGTCGGGACGCTGGACGACCGGCAGAAACTCCCGCAGGTTGGTCACCAGCACCTGGCCGTACTTTTCGGCATACCGCTCGACTTGCGGCATCGTGGCGATGAGGTCGACGTCGTCGCGCGGGCTCTTGACTTCGACCGCCCCGCGGGCGGGATTGGGCGCGGGCCAGTCGCCGCTCACCGGCTGGCTGGCGAGTTGATCGTGGGTGAAGAGTCCGCCGTCGGGGATGCCGGCGCCCTGGTTCTTGGGGTTGATGACGCAATGCACGCGCGGCTTCATGGTGACGCCAACGGCGTCAAGGAGGTTGGCGAGGGCGGGATAGTAGGAGACCTCGGGGTTGGCCTGGCCGGTGGCGCGGGTGGCGTTGATCTGGGAGAGGTAGTTGGAGAGGGTGTCTTGGGCGCGCATGGTTCCTCTACCGGTCGCGGCGCGATGGTTAGGATGAGTGGCGAGATTATGACGGGTCATCTGTATGTTGGGAAGGGGATGAATTCAAGCTGACCCAACCAACTACGGCACGATCGGATCGAGGGCAGCGCCTAAAGCGATGCCAGTCAACCGGTGATGCATCTCGATGACCTGGGACTCGGTCATCGAGGCGATGAGGTCGGCGACGACCCTGACAATCTGTTCCTGCTGGGGCTGTGATCCGAGCAGTTCCCGATAAAACTCCGGGAAGACCCGTTGGTCCTTCGCGGACGAGGCGGCGTTGCAGAGGGTGACGAAGAGTGACTCAATCAGCTTCTTGTGGCCGTATCGTTGCGTGAGGAGGGCGCGACTTTCGATGACGTACTGCCAGGTCAGACCCTTCAGCATGACGACCTCCATCCGCGCTTCTGGGTCGATGCTGAGCGTGGATGCGCCGTCAGCCCCGGAGGACAACGTGACGGCCTTGATATAGCGATCGATTAGAGAGGACGTCAAGCTTCTCAGGAGCGCGCGATCCTCGCGGCTGCCCCGATACGGGGCCGAGATGGGGGAGAACGCCATGATCTCGCCGAAGGCCCGCGCGAGATCATCCGCGTTGAAATCCTTCGGCCGGTCGCTGCTCATCTCCGCGTCGATAAAGCGGGAGCGTTCCGCACGATCGGTGGCAAGCCGATCGAGTGGGATAGTGCCGGCTCGATAAAAGTCCTCCACGTCATGAACGGCATAGGCAACATCGTCCGCCCAATCCATCAGATCGGCTTCGAGGCTTCTCATGTCGCTTCCCGCGGGGAGCAGTTGGCGTGCCCAATCGAATTCTGGCTGCTCCGTGCCGTAGGCTCCCCATTTGCGCGCCCGAGGTCCCGAGGTCCCGCGCGGCCAGGGGTACTTCAAGATTGCATTCAACGTCGCACGCGTCAGGTTCAGGCCAGGTGCGTCCCGATACCGCACCGCTAGCTGGGTGACGATGCGAAACGTCTGCGCGTTGCCCTCGAAACCATCATCGACGTGCATCACATCTTTCACGAGGCGATGGAGTTCGGCTTCGGCAACATGCCCGAAGGGTGGGTGCCCAAGGTCGTGGGCAAGCGCCGCGGCCTCGACCACGTCGGGGTCGAGGCCACCCAACTGAGACGCGCGTTCGCTATTTGCCTCGGTGCGTAGGAGTTCTTCGGCGAGGCTTCGTCCGATCTGAGCCACTTCGAGCGTGTGGGTCAGACGGTTGTGAATTGGATGGCGGTCTGTGGCGGAAACGACCTGGGTAATGCCGCCAAGCCGGCGAAACGCGGACGAGTAGAGAACCCTATCGCGATCACGACGGCCTGGGGAGCGACGGTCTCCGGGGTTATCGCCTTTCGGCGGATGCAGTCGCGCATAGCGACGATCCGGGAGTGGCGCGTCGAAACTCATGCGCTTTGGCTGTGAGCGACCTTGGCCGGTTCCAACTTGCGGTCTCGCGTGAGTTCCACTTCGTCTCGATCGATCAAGTACCAAATGGCCGCCCGCGCCACGTACTCGGAGATACCCGCTCTGGCGAGGTCCTCCAGTAACCGTGCAGGAGCATACGGCGTGGCAGATCGCCTGAGAAACAGCAGAATGGTTTCTTCGGCTTGCTGGAGCTCTTCGTCAGTGAGAACCACCCGGATACCCCCTCAGACAGCTCAATTCGCACCGTTTGACACGCAAAGCACCAACCGTGCCAACCGCGGAGGTGTTCGTCGACGAGGATCGAGTCCCCATCACGGGTTTGCGGGTGTAGTTCGGTGAATCACATGGCCATCCTACCGCCCGTCTCGGAACGTGGCAACTGCCGGCTTGCTCCGCCGCACAATGATTCAACGCTCCACGCATGGTCGATGTGAGGTCATCGGCCTCGCTCGTGAGCGGAAAACGCACGCATCCGTGCCCGTTAGATTTCGTCGGCGCGCATGCCGGCGACCGCGGCCGGGGCGTTGCTGGGGTCGGGGACGTAGATGAGACCGACGAGGCGGTTGTCTTCCCGATGGAAGAAGAGGCGGGTGTCGGGGTCGTCGATGGCGCGCTCGAACTCGGCGGAGGCGTTGGCGTAGGCGGGGGCGATGACGTAGACGGCGACGCCGGCCACGCGGCGGGCGGTGCCGACGGCTTGCCCGTTTTCGTCGGTGATGACCTGGCCGTGGAGGGTATCGACGGGCGCCGGCGCCTGGCGCGGCGCGACGGGCTCCTCCTCCGCGACGTCCTGGCGCGGAGCCGCTGCCGGGGCAGGGGAGGTCATATAGTCGGCCACTTTCTTCATCACATACGAGGCGCCGATTTTCTGTACCACGGGGGTCTCCTGTGTCGATGTCGATAGCGGTGCAATCGCGATGGAGCCAGTGTAGCAGGCGTGCGCCGTTAGCAGCGGGATGCTGAGCCGCCATCGAACCCCGGCGGTTCTCCGACATGCATCGTTTTCGACCGCTTGAATTCGAGCATATGCTCTTAAATCGTGCCTGGCGACCGCCACCACACCGCTAGCTTGGTCACGTGATCACCCTGATCACCCTCCCCAAATCTAGGCAAACCTGTACCAAGTCACAGCTTGACCACGTGGCCAACCTGGCCAACCAGACATCGATCTCACACGGGCGCTGCCCGCCGATGCGGTGCAACGACCCTCGATCCCCATGCCTCACGACGCGCCTTGCTCCCCTGCCGACTCCTCGATCACCGCCGCCCGAGTAGCGGCGCGGCGGTCGAGGAAGTAGATGGTGGTGGCGACGAAGATCAGGGGATAGACGAGGGCGTAGACGAGGCTGCTGGCGACGTTCATCAACGCGACCGAGCGGGCGGCGAAGACGAGCAGGATGATGCCGATCAGCGGGCCGGGGATGACGACGAGGGCGGCCATGATCGCGCTCAGCGCCGCCGTGCGCCACCAGTGGCCGTCGACGGCACTGATGCTGATGGCGCGGGCGGCTTTGGGGCTGGCGTCGTCGAGGAGGACGGCGTGGGGGATGAAGATGCGCTGGACCGTGGCGTAGGTGGCGGGGATGGAACCGAGCGGGACGAGGCTGATCAAACCGATGACGACGAAGGGGCGGAAGAGGGCGCGCAGGACGGCGCCGAGCTTGGCGCGTACCTGCTCCACAAGCGCTGCCGGTTCCGGCCGGCGGCCGGCGAGGAGCTCGGCCGAGGCGTAGATGGCGGCCGGGGCGATCAGGACGAGGCCGGCAATGTGCTGGAGGATGCCGACGACGAAGGTAACGACGCCGCTGACGGCGGCGGCGTCAGCGAGCGGTCCGGCGTTGACGACGATGCCCACCAGCCACCCGATGAGACTCGACAGCGCGCCGACGAGGACGACGGCTCCGGCCGCTGGCAGGAAGACGACGGCGTTGCGGGCGTAGAGACGCACGGCCGGGCCGAGGGTGCGGCGAGTGAGGAGGACGAGCGCGGTCGGGATGGCGAGGCCGAGGGCGACGAGGGCGACGGCGACCCAGCGGCGGTCGGACCAAAGGCGGAAGAGGTCGGCGCTGGCGGCGGTGACGTCGCAGAACGCCTCGGTCGGGGCCGGGCCGAGGGTGCCGGCGAGGGGAACGGCCAGGCTGGAAGGGCGCAGGTCGTCCTGCCAGCTCAGCGGCGCCGCCCACTTGCCGCTGAGGTTCGGACTCTTGGGGCCGTTGAACTCCCAGGCCTCGCGCTGCCCCCAACGGCCACCGTAGGTGATCCAGGCATTAGGGCCGGTCGTTTCGCCATCGGCGGGCAGCAGGCGGGCCGCGAGCGGGACGCGGGTCGAGGGGCCGGTGGTGACGTCGCAGCCGAAGCCGGTGCCACTTTCGCCCCAGCCGAGATAGACGGCGCTGTCGTACTGGCTGGCGTGGGAGCCGCGGGAGACGTAGACGACCGGGTGACCATCCTCTTTCTCCAGTTTGGGGTCGTCCCAGGCAGCCCATTCGCCGCCGCCGTGCTGGGCGTAGCCAACCTCGACCGGGTCTGCTTCTAGCGCTTCCTCGACGGTGTCGGCGTCGAAGACGACCTGGATCATCTCCCAGTCGCCCTCGTGCTTGTTGTTGAAGTCGTTGAAGACATAGAAGAGCCAATATTGGATAGCGAAGCCGTCGCGGCCCTCCTCGCGGGCGATGTGGGCGTGGGCGGTCGGCGCCAGCGATAGCGACCGCATCCGCTCGCGCGCGTACTGTTCATAGGTGCAACCGGCCCGAAGGGGGTTGCCGGGGTAGTCGAGGTAGTAGGTCTCGTCGAGGCCGGCGAGGTCCTGCGCGGTCGGCGCGTCGGCGGCGACCGGATCACCAGGCAAGGTCTGGCGGAGGCGGACGGCGGGGTCGTCGAGGACGATCTCGACCGGGGCGGGGACGTATGGCTCGCCGTCGGTGTCGCAGGCGTGGTCTTGCTCCTTGAGCAGCACGATCGGGGCGTGGCGGTCGGCCAGTTGTTGTTCGAGAGACGCGGGTTCCTGGGCGACGGCGGGCGCGGTGAGGCCACCCGCGACCACCAGGACGAGGCCGATCGCCGCCACGTACGCCCGTCCGCCCTGCATTCCTTGCCCTCTCCCAAGGTGTGCCTGGTTGTCGGTGTGATTATGCGCGATTGACAGCGCGGCGCGCGGAGGTCGGCGAACTCCTCGGCGTAGCCCGCGGCCTGATCGACCGCGTTGCCGCCGGGACCGCCTTCGAGGTAGACGATCGGGTCGGCGGCAGGAGCGAGACTGGTGCTGTATAGCACGACGTAGGTGAGTTCGATCCGGCGGCCGGTGGGGTTCTGGTAATTTTCGGGGACGATGAGCACACCGCGGGCGTAGCTGTCGCCCTCAGTCTCGCCGACCGGCCCCACCGTCGGACAGCGGCGCGGCAGGAGGGTGAAGGCGTCGGGCATCGCGCCGGCCGGGACCGGGGACGCCTGTTCTTGTAGGGTCGTCGTGTGCGCGCCGGCCGAGTGGAGCGGGACGATGCCGAAACTCAGGAGCAGAGCGACGACGATGACCGCGCGGCCCGACAGGGCATCGCATGACCGACCCTCCCCTTCTGCAACTTATGACGGCGCGAAAACCGTGTCTGTAGTCTATCATGGGCCAATGTGGGGTAATTCTCGCGGCGCGTGGACGGCACGGGAGCGGACCGCATGGCCCGCTCCCGTCGTACGATCAGATTGAAGCCGCGGCTTAGGCCGCGTTGGCACCCCGTCATGCTGAGGCAGCGCAGCATCCCCGCGCGCAGCGCAGCGGCCCCCCAACCCCCAATCCTGGGGGAGCACGACGGAGCGGCGTCGCCGGGGGCTGCTTCGGCGTCGCCTCAGCAGGACGGAGCTTGGCAAACGCCGCCTAGCCTGTCGGCGTGGCCGCGCCCATCAACGCGGCCCGGATGGCGGTCAGCTCCTCGATCTCGGCTTGCTGGGCGTCGATCACCCGCCGCGCGAACGCCCGGATCTCTTCGTGCGTCGCCTGGTCGAGCGCCGTTTCCGAGGCGACGATCGCCATTTCGTGGTGTGGGATCGTCTGGTCGATAAAGGCGAGATCGGGGTCGGGCGCCGCGCAGAACGCCGCGACCTGCGCCGCCGGGTCCATCTGGACGGCCATCGCCTCCATGGAGCCCATGCCCGGCATCGCCTGCATCATCATGCCCATCGTGTGCTCGTCCATCGGCCGCGGCTCCGGGCTTCCATAAAACTGCTCCCGGTATCCCCGCAACTCCTCGATCTCGGCGCTCTGCGTGTCGATGATGGTTTGGGCGATCTCCCGCGACCGTTCGTCGGTGAGGCGAGGGATGGCGGCTTCCGCCATGGCGATGATGCTCGCGTGGTGGGGGATCATCATGTCGATGTAGAGCTGGTCGAACGCGACGTCCATCGCCATGCCGGTCATCGGCGTGCCGGTCTCCATCCCCGCCATGTTGCCGTGATCCATTGCCGGGGTGCCCGCGACCGGCGATGTGGTGTCGCAGGAATAGGTCGGGGTGGGCGTGCCATCGTGTTGTGCGGTGACCGCGCTCGCCGGGAGTGCCCGCAACGTTCCCAGGGCCAGCGTCAGGAGCAGCGCACCCATGCCCAATCGCCAAAGAGCTTGCCATGCCATGATTGATCGAACCTCCGTCACTCGTACCGCCGCGCGTTAGGACACGCGGCCATCGCGCCGCGACCCGATGGCCGCGGCGGACGCTGTAGAAGGGATGGTCGGCCTAAATCAGAAACACCTGGAGCAAGGCGCGGCGCACCTCTGGGGGAAGGGTAGGAGGTTCAGTCGCCCATGGCGGAACGGGTGTCGCGTCCCGATCGAGCATCAACGGGTTGACCTGATCAGCCGTCGGTGGGAGGCGGCTGCCGCCATCGGATGTTGGTGCGGCGTCGCGCTT
The DNA here is from genome assembly GCA_050696075.1 of Thermomicrobiales bacterium. GTDB lineage: Bacteria > Chloroflexota > Chloroflexia > Thermomicrobiales > UBA6265 > JBOGUF01. Next base: position 3,530 of record JBOGUF010000101.1, on the reverse strand, counting down.
GACGCTGCACGGGCCCTCTGATGACGGCTCGTCGTGCGGGTAGGTCGAAGAATGGGAAGGACGCGAGGTGTCGAAATGGGGGTGCGGCTGGACGATGTGCGGGCGCGTCGTGCCGACACGGTGGGCTTCCCCGGCCATCGCGACATCGTGGGCCAGAAACGTCACGCTCAGTAACAGGCCGACCAACGGCCAGCGCCACGCGAGCATCCGTATCGTATTGACGTCCCGCTGTCTCATCTGCCTCCGAACCTCGCTCAGCGTTCCGCGAGGGCGCTTGTCGACGCTGTCTGCAAGGGCCGCGCCACGGGGTAAGGACGTGGGGAGGTTGTTATACCCCCACTGGGTATCATGAGCGTCATTATACCCCCAGTAGGTATATTGTCAAGGGATACGCAAACATGCCCTAGGCATCGCGGCGGTTGATCAGGACGAATCCGACTCCGAGGGCGACCGCCGTATAGAGGCAGAACACGCCGAACCCGGACCAGGCTCCGAGGGCGCCCGCGTCGTGACGCAGGAAATAGATCTGGCTGCCGGCATTAAGCGGGACGTAGGGGCCGATCGTCTCCTGCCAGGAGGGCGGCAGGAGTTCCAGGATGAGCGGCGGCACGAAGAGCACGCCGAAGAGCGCCGCGATCGCGCCGCCGCCGCCGCGGATGATCGCGCCGAGGCCGAGGCCGAACAGTCCGAGCACCGCCAGGTAGAGACCGCCTCCGGTCACCGCCCGAAGCACACCGGGATCGCCGATCGAGGTCCGTAGGCTGTCGTCGGAGAGGAACGCCTGAAAGACGAAGTAGGCGGCGAAACTTGCGCAGATCCCGACGATGAGGGCGATCACGGCGAACACGATCGCCTTCGCCGCGAGCATCAGACGACGCCGCGGCACGGCGCTGAGGCTGGCGCGGATCATGCCCGTGTCGTATTCGCTCGTGATGACGAGCACACCCAGCACGCCGATCGCGATCTGCGACAAGTGCAGGCCGCCGAGGCTGATCCGCGTCGCGTCGAAGGTCGCCGTGAGGTGATCGGGGAGGACGATGGCGACGAGCGCCGCCAGTCCGACGTTGAACACCGCGGCCGCGACGAGCGTCCAGTAGGTCGAGCGGACCGAGCGGAGCTTGCAGAACTCCGATCGGAGGATGTCGGCGAAACCTGATAGCGGGCTGTCGGAAGTCCGCGGGGTTGCGATGGCTTCCATGACCGGCCTTTCAGTTCGGGGCCGGGACGGGCGCGCCCTCGGCCGGGCGGTAGTCGACAGCGTCCCTGGTGAGCTCCATGTACGTCTGCTCGAGCGACGCCTGGTGCGCCGAGAGTTCCCGCAGCGTCAACCCGTTCGCCCTGGCGACCTCGCCGACGGCTTCACACGTGGCGCCGGTGATGCGGAGCGTCTCGTCGGCCTGACGGACGACCGCGACGCCCCGCGCCTCGAGCAGCGTCGCGAGCGCGTCGCCCTGGGGCGAGCGAACCCGCACGAAGTTGCCCGAGCCGCGCTTGAGCAAGTCCTCGACCGTCGTCTGCGCGATCAGGCGGCCGCGCCCGATGATGATCAGCCGGTCGGCGGTGATCGACAGCTCGCTCAACAGGTGGCTCGCGAGGAAGACGGTGCGGCCCTCGGCGGCAAGCGTCTTGAGAAGGTTGCGGATCCAAAGGACGCCCTCGGGGTCGAGGCCGTTGACCGGCTCATCGAACATCAGCACCCGCGGATCGCCGAGCAGCGCGGCGGCGATGCCCAGGCGCTGTGCCATGCCAAGCGAGAAGCCACCCGTGCGCTTGTGGGCGACGCTACGCAGCCCGACCAGGTCGAGCACCTGGTCGACTCGAGCTCGGCCGATCCCATTGCTGAGCGCGAGGCAGAGGAGGTGGTCGTAGGCGTTGCGCCCGGGGTGCATCGCCTTGGCCTCGAGCAGCGCCCCGACCTCGAAGAGCGGACGGCGGTACTGGGCGTAGGGCCGACCGTTGACAGTCACCGACCCCGAGGTCGGCGCGTCGAGGCCCAGGATCATGCGCATCGTCGTCGACTTGCCAGCCCCGTTCGGACCGAGGAACCCCGTCACCTGACCCGGCGGGACGGTGAACGACAGGTCGTCGACGGCCAACGTGGCGCCGTAGCGCTTGCTGAGGCCAATTGCCTCGATCATGTGCGGACTCCAATGCTCCTGCTAATGCGCGCCTGGGCCGACGCTGCCGGTGAGATGCAAGACGGCCATCAGCAGGACCAGGCCGATCGCGATGATGATCCCCACCACGGACACCCAGCGCGGTGTGCCGGCGGTCGGTCCGCGGTCGGTCCCCACGCCGGTGTCGTCGCCACGGTCGGGGTAGGGGGGCGGGTGAGCCATCTGCCTCTCCTCCGTCGCGCGTAGTTGTCCCGATCTTCATGACGGTGGAGCACCACGAGGAGCCCGTTCCGATTTCGATACCGCGCCCCGTAGACCGAGCAGTTTCGGGCTCTCCGCGTTCTTGGTGAGTTCGGCCGCCGCGACGAACACCGCGCCCCAGGCGATGGCGGCGAATGCCCAGCCCAGGCCGAGACTTGAGCTGACGTCCGGGTACACCACCGAGGCGAGCCCGAGGAGGGCTGGGAGGAGGCCGGTGACCCACGCCGTGAGCCTCCAGCCGTCAGGCCGCAGGCTCGACAAGAGGCCCACGCTGATGACGGTGAAGCTGAACGCGGCCATGAAGGCGTAGTGGCCCTGGGCGGCATGATCGTCGGAGACGATCCCCTGCAGCCCGATGTTGGTGGACGCGACTGCAAGCAGCGGCACGGCCGCAATAATGACCAGCGCGAGCGTCACCCAGTTGACGCGCGAGACGCTGAACGAACGGAAGAAAGCACGCCCGGTCGGGTGAAGAAGTGCGGCAATAGCCGTCACCGCGGCGACAAGGTACAACGGGTTCCGCTCTATGACGCCCGCGTCTGAGAGGACAGCGGCTAGCACCAGCCCGACAAAGGGAATAAGTGCCATCAACATGCCGGCGACGTTCTGCGAAGGCCGCCGGAGCTGGGCGAGCACTCCCACTATGCCCGTCGTGTAGATGAACCCGAACGTGAGGTCGTGGACGCGGTGGGATTCCACTGCGCCGTGCGCCATTTGGCCGAATTGCCCAGGGAGGTAGAAGTCGAGCTTCAAGGCCATCTGACCGACCATCAGACCGTTGTACCCGGCTAGTCCAAGGGTGACCAGCGCGTAAAATGCGAACACGGGCGAAGCGCGAAGCGAGTGCAGCGTTTCGCGGAGCGCGTGCGTCATTTTGTACCTCCTGACCGCTTAGATCTCACTGCGTCCTCCAGGACCGGTTTCGGAACTCTCGGGCCGAGGTCGGGTCACGCCGAGCCAACCGACCGTGGTAGTGACATGTGCGGTGAGCGCGAACGTGCGGAGTCCGGGTGGCATGATCATAAGTCGCTACCTGCGGGCGGGGTGTGGTCATCCGCGCCCTGCACGATGAGGGTGCCTTCCATGCCGGCCTGCCGGTGGCCGGGCACCGAGCAGCAGAAAGTGTACCGGCCTGGCCGATCGGCACGGCCC
>JBOGUF010000100.1:0-25263 GCA_050696075.1 Thermomicrobiales bacterium | reverse complement strand
TCGCTCGTTGTCGACACGCCAATCGTGTAAGGGCGCCGCTTGCTGCGCCCGCTTGCTGCGCCCGCGCGATAGCGCGCATCGACCGTAGGTCGATAACCGTCAAACGGGCCGCATACGCGGCGTATCGCGCGTTCGCGCGACGGGCAGCGCCCCTACACAGTTGCCGACGCCTCGGCCTTCTCCGCCAGCGCGTCCTTGACCGCGCCCGCCAGCATCCGTATCGCCCGCCGCACTCGGTCGTCGTCCACGTGGGCCGGATAGAGGTTCGCCAGAAAAAGGTCGACGCCAAGCGCACGACGGGCCTGCCAGATGCCCTTGGCTACGGTTTCCGGGCCTCCGGCGATGAATGCCTCCCGGCGCAGCAATTCCTCCAATTCGCCTTCCGCCGTCCGTACGCGGTCGGCTCGGCTCCCCTCGCCCGCGCCGTGGTGTTCCTTCAGCGCGACCAGATCGTCAATCATCTCAGATCGCGCCTCTTCGTCGGTCTCGGCCAGGTAGACGTGCCGCATGAGCGCGATCCGGCCGCCGCCAACCGGCGGTGTGCCGTCTTCGGCGGCCCGCGCGAGCGCCGTGCGCCCGGCCTTGAACGCGGCCGTGGCTGGGACCAGATCGCGCAACGGCGCAAACCCGACCGCCAGGTTCATCCCATGCGCCCCCGCCCAACTCGTCGCGGCCGGTTGGGTGCCGGCAAACCACAGCGGCGGGTGCGGCTCCTGCAGCGGCAGGGGGTGGATCGCGACCTCTTGCAGCGTGTGGTGCGCGCTCGTCAGCGAGATCTTGCCGCCGCTCCACAGCGCCCGCAAGACCATCAGCCGTTCTTGAAAAATCTCAATCCGCTTGACCGGATCGACCCCTAGGGCCACGAGCTCCTCCGGCCGGTGGCCCAGCCCGAGCCCAACCTCCAACCGCCCCTCGCAGAGCTGATCGAGGACCGCGATCTCCTCCGCCAGCGCCGCCGGCGGATGGATCGGCAGCGTGTACGCCAGCACCCCCAGCCGGATCTGCCGCGTCCGCTGCGTTCCGGCGCCCAGCCACGCCCCCGGCGCCGGACAACGATAGGTCTGCAAGAAGTGGCGCTCAGCCGTAAAGGCAAAGCGCAGACCAAGCTCGTCCGCCAGCGCCAGATGGTCGAGTCGCCGCCGGTAGACCGCGGCGTGCCCCGCCGGGTCCGTCGGATCGATCTGGTGAATGTCAAAGAGACCGAGGTCCATGGTTCTTAGCCGTGAGCCGTGAGCCGTGAGCCGTGAGCCACACCGTCATCCCTCGGCAAGCTCGGTATGACAAGGGAGGCCAGTGGCGAACGGCTGACGGCTCCAATAAGACGCACGAAGGGCCGGTCCAGTGGACCGACCCTGTCGCACATGGGCATCACGGCTGCCGTGAGCTAAACGCTCGCGGCCTCCACCGTGACGCCCATTAGACCGTGACTACTCATGGGCATCACCTCCTTTACCCTGTGCGGAACTACGGAACGGCAGGACTCAAACTACACGGCCCAGAGGCGTTTGCACTCGACCTGGACCGTTGCGGGCAGCCTACCATGATCCCGAAAACGCGTCAATGGCAGCGAAATGGGGAATGGGTGATGGGGAATGGGTGATGCCGCCGCGCCAGGATCGCTGCTTCATTCTGGATCTGTTGGAGATCGTCCGACGCGCCATATCCGAAGCGTATCGCGATTTCAAGCCGCGTCTGGAGTTCCGCCAATGATCCACGCGCGATAAACACGTGATTCAGGTATGTGCCGAGATGACCACGCGTTTTCCCTCCGCGACATTCGATGGGATAGACACCGCGGCGCGGCGCATCTGACTCGTCAATCCGTGCAGCTCGTGCGGCGGGAACGACCGTGTCGCTCGGTAAATCGCAACGACCAGTTCGATCCCCTCTCGCCACACCCTCAGATCCCTGAAATCGCGAACCTCCATACCCCTCCCTCCTTCCTCGTCTCTTGGTTCGCCACCATTCCCCATTCCCCATCACCCATCACCCGTCAGGAATCACTAACCGCTGTCCCACAAAGATGCTGTTGGGATCGTCGATGCCGTTCGCCGCCTGCAACGCCTCCTGAGAAACGCCAAACTCGGTCGCGATGCTCGACAAGCTGTCGCCTGGCTGCACGACGTAGGTGCGATCCCCCGTCACCGGAGTTGGCGTGAGAGGTACCGGCGTTCCCGGCGTCGGCGTCACGATGACGAAGTGGTCGTTTGGGGTGAGCGTACGGTCGGGTTCGTTGTCGCCGCGACTGCACCCGACCAGGAGCAGCAGCCCGATGCACAGCGCGGCCAAGCCGGCCGCGCGCCCCGGCTGGTCTCGCATCGCGGGGAAACGCCAGGCGCCTGGCGAACTGCCCATCGCCGCGTCAATCAGCCCTTACCGGACGACCATCGCCTGGTCGGGCCAGACGTAGCGGTCGGGCATCCGGTTTGCCAGCGACGGCACCTGCCGCCGCACCTTCTGCAAATAGGCGCGATCGACCTCCGCCGCGATCACCGTTTCGACATCCGACCCGGTCGCCAGCACCGTGCCCCACGGATCGACAATCACCGACCGGCCATAGCACCACTTGCCGGTCGCATGGCTCCCCACCTGGGCGGGGGCGATCAGGTAGACGCCGTTTTCGATCGCCCGCGCCCGGATCAGGACCTCCCAATGGTCCTTGCCGGTCGTCATCGTGAAGGCGGCTGGCAGCACGATCACCTCCGCGCCCCGCAACGCCAGAATGCGAAACAGCTCTGGAAAGCGCAGGTCGTAGCAGATCGCCAGCCCAACCGTCACCCCATCGACGTCGACTGTCACGATCTCGTCGCCCGGTGATATCGTCGCCGACTCCTGGTAGCTGGCGACGCCGTCGAGCACCACGTCGAACATGTGGATCTTGCGGTACGTCCCGATGAGCTCGCCGTCCGGATCGAGCACCACCGTCGTGTTGAAGAGGCGCGGGTCGCCAAGGCAAGTCTCGAAGACGCTGCCGCAGTGCAAATAGATGCCATGGCGCCGGGCGCGCTCGGCCAGCCGCTCGATCGTCGGGCCGGGCGCCGGCTCGGCGTTGTCGCGGTTTCCCTCATCGTCACCGAGATACGTCCAAACTTCCGGCAGGGCAACCAGTCGGGCGCCGGTTGCCGCCGCGCGGTCGATCAGGGCCAGCGCCGTCTCGATGTTCTTCGCCTTCTCGTCGCGAGAGTTCATTTGGACGGCCGCGACCCGTAGGAGGTCCGTCTTCCCGTTCGTCATCTGCATCGTGCGCCTCCCTAACTACCGGCCGGCGGTCGCCGCCCGCGGACCCCCGACCGACTCAGCGTGCCGGGGATCATAGCACTTGCCCCTGATGCTCCATTGATCCACCCGCCTTCTCCGGCCGCGCTGGGTTATCCTTCGATTAAGGTCCGGTGCCGGCCACGCCGTCCGCGCCGGTCGTCACACACCATGCACGACGCTTGCCGCGTCTCGCGGAACCGATCGCGACGTCGAACCGGCGGCAGTAGGAGGAACAAAAACGTGGGGAGCACGCTTGTCGCCCGCCCCTCCGGTGAAACCCGTGGGGCCCTGCTCGACTGGTTCACGCGGAACTTGCGGGAAACGATCAAGGACAAAGGCTATCGGCTCGTCGAGCCGGATCAGATAACCGATGAAGGGGGCATCGTCCTTCATCCGGTCGACGCCGAGGCGCCGCGCAGCTTCCGCCGCAAGAACCGCGCGGTCTTCGTCGTCGGCATCGGCGAGGCCGAGAACCCGCCCGAAATCCCGCTCAAGACCGGCTATCCGTTCCTGCTGCGCACCCTGGCCAACCTCTTCATCCTCGTCGTCCAGAAGGGGCAAAACGGCAACCCCGAAGCCTACTTCTTCACCCTCGAGCAAGGCTTCTACAACATCCCCTACACGGGAGACGACGAGTCCTTCTTCGAGCTCGTCCTGGAGCGCCTCGCCCCACTGGCGACCTCGAACCTGATTATCGAGAACGAGTTCGTCTCCGACCTGCCGGAGGAGCTCTGGAACGGCGACGACGTCACCGCCTCGATCACCCGCGCCGGTCGCCGCCTGGATGAGCTCAACCTGTTGCCCTCCCCCTTCCCGCTCGAGGAGTACCTCTCGGAGAAGGACTTCCGGCACGTCAAGCAACTCTTCAACATCGGTGGCCTTAGCTACGGCAACCTGAGTGCCCGCAAAGACGAGACCCGTTTCTGGATGAGCGCCAGCGGCGTCGACAAGAGCCGCCTAGAGAAGATCGGCACCGAGATCCTGCTCGTCACCGACTACCTCCCCGAGAAGCAGGCGATGCGGCTCAGCATCCCGCCCGGCATCACGCCCCGCCGCGTCTCGGTGGATGCCATCGAGCACTTCATGATCTACCGCGAGCACCCATCGGTCGGCGCGATCTTGCACGTCCACGCCTGGATGGCCAACATCCCGTCCACGCACATCAATTTCCCGTGCGGCACGTATGAGCTCGCCGCCACGGTCGCCGAGCTGGTCCGCCAGGCGCCCGACCCTGGCCATGCCGTCATCGGCCTGAAAAACCACGGTCTCACTATCACCGGCGAGAGCCTCGACGAAATCTTCGACCGCGTCGAACCGCACATCCTGCGCCAGGTGCCGATGAGCTGAGGCGTTAGGGCTTAGGCGGCGTTTGCAACGCTCCGTCATGTTGAGACGAAGCCGAAGCATCCCCCGGCGAAGCCGAAGCATCCCCCGGCGACGCCGGTCCGTCGTGCCGCCGCCGCGCTGCGCGCGGGGATGCTTCGCTGCCTCAGCATGACGGGGTGCCAACGCGGCCCAGGCGTTAGGCGTTACGGACACCGTCGTCGTTCCCCGAATGCCTAATGCCTAACGCCTAACGCCTAACGCCTAACGCCTAACGCCTCCGTGAAAGGTCCCACGCATGCCCCAACCGCGCATCTCGATCGGCATGACGGTCCCGCCGACGCCGCCGCTCGGCTCACTCAAGCAGATCATCTGGGTCGCTCGGCTGCTCCGGCTCGACTCCCTCGTGGTGTGGGACCACCTCCAGGACCTCTTTCCCACCGCCCTCTGGGACAACGACTTCACCTGGCTCGCCAAAGAGCGGCCCAGCCCGCACGAGTTCTACGACTTCCAAACGATCCTCGGGTACATCGCCGGGCGGGCCGGTCGCCTCCAGATCGGGGTTGCCGTCACCGAACCGATCCGCCGCCATCCGATCCTCATCGCCCAATCGCTGATCACGCTCTCCCAACTCACCAAGAAGCCGCCCATCCTCGGCATCGGCGCCGGTGAGCGGGAGAACATCGAGCCCTTCGGCTTCGATTGGTCGCACCCGGTCGGCAAGGTCGAGGAGGCACTCCAGATCTTCCGCCTCTGCTTCGGCCAGCGCGGGCCGATCACGTTCCAGGGCAAGCACTTTCAGATCGACGACGCGCCGATGGACCTGCGCCCGCCCAAGAACCGCACGCCGCGGATCTGGGTCGGCGCGCACGGTCCGCGCATGCTGCGCCTCACCGGCGCCTACGGCGACGCCTGGTATCCGGTCGGTCTCATGCTGCCGGATGAGTACGCGGAGAAGCTCGAAGTCGTCCGCACCGCCGCCCGCGAGGCCGGCCGGAAACCGGACGACGTCCTGCCGTCCCTCAACGCCTATGTGGTCGTCGCCCCGACCCGGGAAGAAGCGCGGGCCATGATCGACACCAAGGTGATTCGCTACCTTGGCGTCTTAGCTCCGGCCGAGATGTGGCGCAAAATCGGCCGCACCCATCCCCTCGGCGACGACTTCCGCGGCCACGTCGACGTCCTGCCGCATCGCTTCACGCGCGACGAGTTCGATGACTTGATCGCGCGGGTGCCGACCGAACTCAGCGATCAGGGACTTATCTGGGGCACACCGGCCGACGTCGCCGCCCAGCTCCGCACCTACGGCGAAGCCGGCTTGCGCCACGCCATCCTCCAGATCGCGTCCGCCGCCATCTCCCGCAAGGCCGCCCTCTACTCCGCCCGCGCCCTCCGCGCCATCGCCAAGGAGTTGCACAGCACGCGCTAAAACACCCACCCCAATACCAAATACAGTCCAACCACCACCACCAACGCCGCGCCGACGAGCACGATCACGAAACAAGACCGCGCCGCCGACGCCACGTCTTCCGGCGCGACGGGGTCGGCCGGGATCTCCTCGATTTCATCACGATTGGATTGGCCGTCGCTCACGGCTGCTCGATCTTCCCGCCGGCGCCCGCTGGCGACGGGCTCGGCGACGCGCCGCCCGACTCACCGCGGGAGAGCCGCCAGACGTGGATGATCCGCGTCACCGCGGTCAGGTGGGTCGCCACGGCCAGGACCCACAGCGCCCATAACGGCTGACCGATGAGCAGGCAGATCGCCAGCAGGATCACCCGCTCCGGCCGCGCTACCAACCCCACCGACGCCCCGTACCCGGCCGCCTCGGCCCGCGCCCGCGCGTAGCTGATCAATAGCGCGCCGGTCGCCGCAACGAAGACCAAGCCCGCGCCGAGTTCAGCGTCCTCGGTCCCGAGCAGATAGATCAACACCCCGCCGAAAACGACAACCTCCGAATAGCGGTCGAGTGTTGAATCGAGGAACCCGCCAAAGCGCGTCGTCAGTCCCGTCGCGCGGGCGACCGCCCCATCCAGCATGTCGAACGCACTCGCCAGCAGCAGGAGCGCGCCTCCGAGCCGCGGTTCGCCGAGGGCGATGATCACCGCGACGACGGCGTTGAGGACAACGCCCGTTACCGTCAGCATGTTCGGCGTCAGCCCGAACCCGGCCAGGAACCGGCCCAGACCGAGCATATACCCCCGCACCCAGCGACCGATGCGCTCAGAGATCACGACCCGCCCCCCGGTCCACGCGCTGAGCGCTCATCCGAAGCTCTGCCGCCAGCTCGCGCTCGCCGCCTTCTCCGCCGCCGCCGAATAGGCCTCGACGACGCGCGCCGCCACCCGCGGCCAGGCGTACCGCGCCGCCGTGGCGGGACCCGTCGTCGCAAACCGGCGGCGCAAGTCGTGGTCCGCCAAGATCCGCACCAGCGCCAGCGCCAGCGCCTGGTGATCCTTCGGCGGCACGAGCAATCCCTCGTCGCCGCTCGTCATCACGCTGGCATACCCAGGTATATCCGAAGCGACGACCGGCTTGCCGGAGGCCATCGCTTCCAGGAGCACGAGACCGAAGCTCTCGCCACGCACTGAGGGCGCGCAGAAGATCTCGCAGGCCGCGTAATACCGGGGCAACTCCTCGGCCGGGACAAAGCCGATGAAGTCCACTCCCCGCACCTCATACCGCTCCATCAAACCTTCGAACTTCTCGGAGTTGCCGGTGCCGACGACGACCAGGCGCACGGTCGGAAACTGCTGGCGCACCAGCGGCAGCGCTTTCAGCAGGTACTTGAACCCTTTGCGCCGCTCATCGAACCGGCCGACGAAGAGGATGCGCGGCACGTCGTTTCGCGCCCAAGGGAGTGGCTCCACCTCGCCGCCGAAGCGGCTGGGATCGATGCCGTTCGGGATAATCTCGTACGGTCCCTCGAAGTATTGGCTGACGAACTCCCGCGCCGGCTCCGAGACGGCGATCCGGGCGTCAAGCCGGCCCAGAATCGGCGACAACGCCGGCTTGAAGGCGGTGTACCAGGGATTCGACGGTCGAAAGGCGTGGAACGTCGCGACGTTGACCGCCTTCGAATTGAGCAAGACCATGTGCGGCAGCACGGGAACGCCCGGCTCGTGCAGATGAACGACGTCGAACTGCTCGACCGCCATTAGCCGCTTCACTTCGGCGTAGAGGGTGACGTCGAAGGTCAGGCGGACCCGCGAGCCGTTGCCGGGAATCGACACCGGCCGGCCGATGCCGTAAAACCCCTCGCCGATCTCGATCCCACCCTTGGACGAGCGCGGCGCGATCACGATCACTTCGTGTCCGAGGCGCAGCAGCTCGGCGCGCAGGTGACGAATGTGCTCCGCCACGCCGCCTGGGTGCCGGACGTCGTACGGTGAGACTTGCGCGATCTTCACGCCCGTTCCGCCCGGTCTTGGTTGGATGTGGTTTGACGTCGCGGCTCCATGGCCGCTTCCTCCCCGCCGGCCACCGCGACGATCCCGCGGGTAGCGCTGCGATGATAACAAAGTGGGGGGAGTGGCGGCGGTCAGTCCTCACCCCGGCGCCCGAAACCCGCCGATCTCATCGGCCACCAACGCGGCTATGCGGATCGGCGTCCGATCTTCCAGATAGGGCCCGATCGCCTGGAGCCCGATCGGCAAGCCGCGTTCCGTCAATCCCACGGGAAACGCGGTCGAAGGCTGGCCGGTCAAGTTGGCAAGGCCGGGATAGACCGCTTGATACTCGTACGGTACCGCGCGGCCGTCGACGTCGAGCCGGCGGTGGGCGTAGTGCTGGTCCGTATGCGGAAACGCGTTGACGATGTTGGCCGGCGCTAGCAGGACATCCCATGCGCGGAAGAACGTCCGGTAGGTGGCGCGGAACCGCTCGCGCGCGCCGTGGAATCCAAGATACTCCCCCGCGCTCGCCCGCCGTCCGCGCACCCAGGCGGCGACGAACTCCTGGTCCCAACCCGTTTCGTTTACCTCGTGGTCGCCTACCGACGGCGCCTCCGAGGTCGCGCCAAGCAGCGAAAGGTAGACGCCGAAAAAGTCGCGCAGATCGCCGAATCCGTCCGGTTGCGCGACCGCGACCCGCGCCCCTGCCGCCGAGAGCGACGAGGCCAACCGCTCCAGCGCATCGCGGATCTCGCGGTCGACCGGCAGCCACGGAATATCGGGCAGAACGGCGACCCGATACCCCGCGAGCCGCGTCTGCCGCGCGGGTGGCAAGACGAGCCGCCAGGCCACGTCCTCCCCGACTTCCGGACCGGCGACGACGCCGAGCGCCAGATCGAGATCATCCGCCGAGCGCGCCATCGGCCCCTGCACCGCCATCGCAAAGGCCCAATTCGGCGAGTTGGGACCCGGAAAATGTCCGCTCCGCGCCAGCGCCGTTTCGCTCGACTTGTGCCCGTAGACGCCGCAGAACGCGGCCGGAATGCGGATCGACCCGACGAAATCGCCCCCGAACTCCAGCGGCGTCAACCCGGCGGCCAGTGCCGCCGCCGCGCCGCCACTCGACCCGCCCGGCGTCCGCGTTACGTCCCACGGGTTGTTCGTCCGGCCATAGACCGGATTGTCCGACTGCCAATCGGACGCATTCGGCGGCACGTTCGTCGTGCCCATGAAGACCGCGCCCGCCGCCCGCACTCGCGCCGCCAGCCGCGAATCCTCGTCGTTGATCGAACCGGCCCGCTCTGGCAAGCCGCCCGTCGTCGGCAACCCGCGAACGTAGATGCAGTCCTTGACCGTCAGCGGCAAGCCGAGCAGCGGCGCGTCCTCACCCCGCGCCCGCGCCGCGTCGGCCTCCTTTGCCGCCGCCCGCGCCGCCTCGTCGTCCCGCGCCACAACCGCGTTCAGCGCCGGATTGATGCGGTCGATCCTCTCCAGATGGAGATCAAGCAACTCGACGGCCGACGCGTCGCGCGCTCGTAGCGCCCGCAACATCTCGGTTGCCGTCGCAAACGCATCAAACGCATAACCCATCGACCATCACTCCAAACCGCCCCGTCATGACCCGGCTCACAGCTTCAGCAGCCCGAACGCCGCCTTGTAAACCTCGTCGTCCCGGCGGAAAGTGTCGGGGTTGATCCCCTTCTCGGCCGCCATCTGGTAGGCCAAGATCTGCATCGGCACCACCGCCAACAGCGGTGAAATCAGCTCCGGAACTTCCGGCAAGGCGAAGACGATCGCCTCCGGCGCGGCCTCGACCGGCTGTCCGACGATCCACAGCCGCGCGCCGATGGCATGCAGCACCGCCGCGATCTCCGCCACCCGTTCGGACGCCCGCCCAGGCACGTTGATGAGCACCGCCAGGTCGCCCGCGTTCACCGTCACCATCGGGCCGTGCAGGAACTGCTCGATCGCCAGTGCGTCGACCCAGCCGTAGGCCGCCTCCCGCGCCTTGATCACCAGCTCCAGGGCCGTCGCTTCGTTCGGCCCCGCCCCCGCCGCGTAGACCCGACTCCCGACCGCCGCTCGCGCCACCGGCAAAATCTCTTCATGCCGCGCCAGCACCGCCGCCACCTGATCCGGCAATTGCTCCAACGCCGCTCGCAATCCCGCGATACTGGGCGCGCCGTCGGCTTCGCCGAGCGCCGTCGCTACCTGCGCCAATACCGTCATCGCCGCCAAATGCGACGAGGTATAGGCTGCCGATTGCTCCCGCTCGACCGTCCGCAGCACCAATTGCGACCCCGGATGCTCGGCCGTCAAACTGCCGACCGAGAGGACAGTTGCCCCCGCGTCGTTCGCCCGCGCCATCGCCTCCGCCGAAAAGCGCTTGACCCCCGTGTGGGCCATCACGATCACGGCGTCGCCCCGCTCAATCGGGTACGACTCCGGATACCGCGCCAGATCGAACGACAGGGCCGCCCGCGCATCCTTTCCCGCCGCGCGCAACAACCACGCCCCAACCAACGCCGCGTGGTAACTCGTCCCAATTCCTGTCACGATCACCCGCGTTGCGTCCGCGAGCAGCGCCGCCGATTCCCCGGCCGGCTCCCACCCCTCGGCCAACAGCCGCCTCAGATCCTCCGGCTGCCGGTGCATCGTCTGGTACATGAACGAATCGGTCGTCGGCGCAGTCGTCGACATCGGCTCCTCCTGACAATCGGCTGCAATTGGCAGTCGCCCCTACCGTACAGGCAGAAACGGCTCTGCACCAGCGCCAATCCCGACCAAAACAACCGGTCCACCGCGCCTGAGGGATTCCAATGGCACCGGACATGCAGTAGCATCTCGGTCCGATCCATGTCAGTCGGAAGTGGCATCCGGCAGAAGCCAGCGCAAGGAGGTGTGCATGTCCCGGCTACGCCTGGTCGCGATCGCGGTCGTCGCGGCAATCCTGATTTCCGGCCCCGGCGTCGGTGCGCAAGAGCGGCTCTCCATCGCCACCGGCGGCACCGGCGGCGTCTATTACCCCTACGGTGGGGCGATGGCCAACATCATCTCCGACGGCATCGAAGAGGTCGAGGTCACGGCGGAGGTCACCGCCGCCTCGGTCGACAACATGCTCCTGATTGAAAGCAGGGACGCCGACCTCGCCTTCGTCCTGGCCGACACGGCCTTCGACGCGGTCCAGGGGAACGCGCCGTTCGAAACGGCGGTCCCGGCGGTCAACCTGGCAACGCTCTATAACAACTTTACCCACGTCGTGACCACCGAGGACGCCGGCGTCGAGACGGTGGCCGATCTGGCCGGCAAGCGGGTCTCGACCGGCTCCCCCGGCAGCGGCACCGAAGTTATCGCCAACCGTGTCCTCGAAGCGGCCGGGTTGAATCCGGACGAGGACATCGAGCGCGAGCAGCTCGGCGCCTCCGAGTCGACCGACGCGATGAAGGACGGCCAGATCGACGCCTACTTCTGGTCGGGTGGCCTGCCGACCGCCGCGGTCACCGACCTCGGGGCCACACCGAATGTCAACCTCAAGCTGTTGCCGAACGCCGAGCTCGTCGACACGCTCCGCGAGGCGTACGGCCCCTTCTATGGGGTCGGCACGATCCCGGCCGAAACCTATCCGAACCAAAACGAGGACGTCGAGGTCGTCATCGTGCCGAACATCTTGGTCGTGCATGAAGAGTTCGACGAAGAACTGGCCTACGAGATTCTGACAGTGATCTTCGAGCAGCAGCCGCTCCTGGCCGAGACCCATCCGGCCGCCAACGAGCTGACGCTCGAGAACGCGACCCAGAACTCGCCGCTCTCGTACCACCCGGCGGCGCTGCGGTTCTATGAAGAGCAAGGCGTCCCAGTCGCGACACCGGTTGCCTCACCGGCCGCGGGCGGCTCGTGATTGACGGCCCGCACCCTCGCTTGCCGGGGGTGCGGGCTGATCCTCCGCTCCACCACTGATGCTGTTCGCCGCCCTCGCCGTCCTTGCCGTCCTCACCGCTCCCGGTGCGATTGGTGTCACCGTGACCGACCTCACCGACGGGCGCGTGATCGTGTGTCAACCGATGCCCGGCGGTGGGCGGATGACGCTGGTCTACACCCATTCGATGTATGGCGGCGAGGTCTGGGAAGTGTTTGTGCCGCGCGACGATGGGCGGCTGGTACGCGTCGAGATGACGACGGCAAATGCGGCCGCCGCCGAGTATTACGCGTATGACTCCCCCGTCGTCCGTGAGGGCAACCGCTATCGCGTCGACCTGCCGCCCGCCGACTACGACGAGGTCGTCATCCGGGTCGATCAGGTCGGCCGGCACCGCCTGCTCATTGGTGGCGAGACGATCGACCTGTTGGCGGTCGCTGGCGACGGGCATCGGGTTGAGCTCGCCGCATCGCGCGTCGGCATATTCGACGCGCTCCTGGGGAGGGCATGTTGAGCGATGGATCGCGGGAGGACGGGATGACCGATCGTGAGCGCGACGCGCGGAGCCGGCAAGCCGCCCCGGACGGCGCGAACTCGATGGGGACGCCGGCAAAGGGACCTGACCGCCCTGAGCCGGAAGACGCCTTTGTCGGCGACATCCTTGCCGAGGAGCAGGCCCACGCGATCATCGAGCAGTACGAGTCTGAGGGCCGGCCGCGGCAGTTGAAGGGGCTCTGGCGCTGGGTCGCCGGCGCCCTGGCGATCGGCCTCTCGATCTACGTCCTCTACGCCACCCGGACGCCGGTCACCACCCAGGTCTACCGCACGGCCTTCCTCGGGGCGGCGCTGGTGCTGACCTTTCTTCACTTCCCAACGCTGAAGCGATGGTCCGGGCGGGTGACGATCATCGACCTCGCCCTCGCCGCGGCGAGCCTCGTCGTCTGCGCCTATCCCATTATCAACCTCGACGAGTTTGTTTACCGCGCCGCCCGACCAACCCAGACCGACGTGATCATGGGCGCGGTGACGATCTTCCTCGTCTTGGAGGCGACGCGGCGGACGGTCGGCTGGCTCCTGCCGATCGTCTCGATCATCCTCCTTCTTTATGGCAAGTTCGGCTATATTCTGCCCGGCGAGTACGGGCACCGAGGGTACGACCTCGACCGCATGGTCGGCACCCTCTATATCTCGCTCGAAGGCATCTTCGGCGTGCCGCTCGACGTGGCGGCAACCTACATTATCCTCTTCACGATTTACGGCGCGGCCCTCGAGTTCTCCGGCGCCGGCCGCTTCTTCCTCGACTTCTCCTTCGCCGCGATGGGGCGCAAGGCGAGCGGCGCCGGGCGGACGACGACCGTTGCCGGCTTCCTCCTCGGCACCGTCTCTGGCAGCGGCGTGGCGACGACGGTGACGCTCGGCTCGGTCGCCTGGCCGATGCTGCGCAAAGCGGGGTACGATCGGGAGTCGGGCGGTGCGATCCTCTCGGCCGCCGGCATCGGGGCGATCCTCTCCCCACCAACCCTCGGCGCCGCCGCCTTCCTGATCGCCGAATTCCTCCAGATCTCGTACCTCGAGGTCATCAGGATGGCGCTCATCCCGACGATCCTCTACTACCTCTCGATCTTCTTGATGGTCGAGCTCGACGCGCGCCGCATGCACACGCGGGCGGTCATGATCGACGCACCGCCCCTGAAACACCTTACCGTTCGATATGGCTACCACTTCACCTCGCTGGTCGCGATCGTCGTCCTGATGGTCCTCGGCTTCACGCCGATCACCGCCGTCTTCTGGGCGATCGTGCTGGCGTTCGTCCTCAGTTTCTTGCGCCGCGAGACTGCCCTGACGCCGCGGCGGCTGGCGCGGGCGCTGGAGGTCGGCGCGACTGACACGCTCTCCGTGGCGGCGACCACGGCGACGGCCGGCATCATCGTCGGCATCTTCACGCTGACCGGCCTCGGTCTAAAAATGTCCGATCTGATCGTCGACGTGGCGGGTGGGCGGCTCTTCTTCACGGTTATCCTAACCGCGGTCGCCGTCTGGGTCCTGGGGCTGGCGGTGCCGGTGACCGCCTCCTACATCATCGCGGCGGCGATCACCGCCCCTGCCTTGACGACGCTCGGCGTGCCGGACGTGGCGGCGCACATGTTCATCTTCTACTACGCGGTCCTCTCCGAGGTCTCGCCCCCGACCGCGCTTTCCCCCTTCGCCGCGGCGGCCATCACCGGCGGCAACCCGTTCAAGACGATGATGGTCACCTGGAAATACACCCTGCCGGCCTTCATCGTCCCCTTCATGTTCGTGTCGAACCGAGACGACGGCACCCTCCTGCTCGCCGTGGGCAACCTTGACCAGATCATCCTCGCCACCGCAACCGGCTGCCTCGCCATCGTCGCCCTCGTCGCCAGCGTCGGCGGCTGGATCCTGGAAAAGGCGAACTGGCTCGAACGCGGCTTGCTGCTGCCGGCGGCCGGGCTCCTCTTCTACACCGGCGCCGTCCAGGACGTCTTCGGCCTTGCCCTCTTCGTGGTCGCCATCGTCATCCACGTCGTCCGCGTCCGCCAGGCGCGGCCACCCGCGCTGCGCGTCGGCACGTAGGTAGCGCCCAATCGCGCCATACGGCACACTACGGCCAGAGACGACGCGGCGGAACGGAGCACCAGCATGGCAGCCCAGAATCTCCGACAACGCGAAGAGGTAGAAGAAGACGACCTCGCCGGGGTGCGGGCATACCTCGCCGAGCGCGGCGTCCATCCCGACGGCGAAGGCCGCTTCACCAAGCGCCACATCCCCGCGATCGAGCAGGCGATCCGCGAACGGGAGTGGATCCCGACCTTGAAGCGCGACGGCGGCGAATGGGTCGTCCTCGTTCAGAACCAGCACAATCTGACTTCGAGTCCCGAAGAGTTCTGGATCGACCCTGATCCAATTAGGGCGCTGCTCTACACCCTCGACGTCGTCCGTCGATGGATGACGAAGTCGGAATCGGACGAGTACTTCGACCGCGAGGCCCGACGAATGACGGGGATGAGCGGTGAGGAATTTCGACTCAAGTGGGACGCCGATGAGCTGGACTACGACGATCCCCATGTGATCGACGTCGGGATGCTGCTTCCGCGTGGCCGCTAGAAACCGCAACGAAGCCGAGCGCCTTTTCGACGATGCGGTCCAGGGCACACTGTCCTGCGTCACGCGGGCCATCGTATTGGAGCGGCACTCCGATCGAGTCGACAACCAACGCACTCTCACTTTAACTGAATCTCCCGCGTCGTTAGGCCGCAATCGTGCCCTGCAGTTCCACATGAGGCACAGCGTCGACGTGGTCCGTGCCCAGGACGGAAGCGGATGGGTCGTCCGCACGACCAGCTACTCCTACTGGATGTACGACGCCGACGGTACTGAACTCGTCACCTATCAATGGGAACCGGCCGGCCGAAGTCCGGTCAAGACACCTCACGTCCACATCGGCAAAGCGCTCGCCAGCGGCGACGTTCCAGAGCATATTCGCCGTCGGTTTTCCCGACTTGCTTCAGCGCATCTGCCAACCGGACTCATCACCGTCACCGACATCCTGCGCACCGCCATCCGCGACTTCGGCGTCGAGCCGTTGCGACGCGTGCCAGGCGACTCGTCTACCATCGACTGGGACGGCATCGAACGCCTCTTCCGGGCGGCCGACGCCGCATTGCGCGCATCGTTCGAGAACGCAGGAGGGCATGAGCAACTATGACGGACGCTGGCATGCACGAACTGACAAGCATCCTCGTCCCGCTCGACGGCTCGCCGCTCGCCGAACAGGCGATCCCCTACGCCGCCGCGCTGGCCGGAGACGACGCGCAATTGCTCTTCCTCCAGGTCACGCTCGATCCGGAGCCGGTGCGCGGTCCCCTCGGCGACGTCACCGTATCGCGGGAGGAGGTCGCGGCAACCTATCAGGAAGCCGGGCAGCGCGAACTCCAACAGGCGGCCGAGCGCTGGCAGGCGGTCGCGCCCCGGGTCGAGATCGACGTCGTCTCGGGCGACCCCGCCGAGGAAATCATGCGCGTCTGCCAGAAGCGCGGCTGCGAGTTGATCGCGCTCGCCACCCGGGGGCGCGGCGCCCTCGGCCGCTGGACCTTCGGCAGCGTCGCCGACCGCGTCGCCCGCACCTCAACGGTTCCTGTCCTCCTCGTCCGGCCTCAGGATGCCGAGTCCGAGATTCGGCGGCCGCACGTGCGTCGACTCGTCGTCCCCTACGACGGTTCGGAGCTCGCGGCGGAGGCAATCCCCGTGGCACAACGCCTCGCGACTCGGCTCGGCGTCGAGGTCCATCTCCTCCAGGCCGTCAACCCGGCAGCAATCACGATGCCCTACCCCTCGATGGAGGCGGCCTACTCCGCCGAGCTCCTCGCCGAATTGGATCAGCAGCTTGAGCAGGAGGCCCAAACGTCGCTCGCCGAGGTCGCCCGGCCGCTGGCCGAGGCGGGCGTCAAGGTGACAACCGCCGTCGTGGTCGGCGATCCCGCCGGCGCGATCGAGGAGGCGACGACCGACGGCGACCTGATCGTGATGACGAGCCACGGCCGGTCGGGCGTCCGCCGCTGGCTCCTCGGCAGCGTCGCCGAAAAACTGGTGCGCGGGGGGTCGGCCCCCGTCGTCCTCGTGCCCGCCTCGGCACGGGCACAAGCCGGAGCTAGGAGCTAGGAGCTAGAAGCTAGAAGCTAGGAGCTAGGAGCTCGTTCGGTGCGACTGGTCAAGATCGGCCTGGGCAGCGTCAACCCCACCGTCGGCGCCGTCGACGCCAATACCGCCCGCGTCATCGCCGCGGCGCGGGCAATGGCAGCGGATCAGGTCACCGTCGGCATCTTCCCCGAGCAAGTGATCGGCGGCTACCCGCCCGAAGACTTGATCCAATGGCAAGGCTTCGTCGAGCGCCAGTGGACGGCCCTCGAGCGATTCGCCCGTGAGACGGCCGCATTGGAGGCCGTCTTCGTCGTCGGCGTCGCCGTTGCCCACGACGGCTTGCGCTACAACTGCGCCGCCGTCGTCGCCGCCGGCCGCATCGTCGCCCTCATCCCGAAGGAGAAGCTGCCGACCTACAGCGTTTTCTACGAAGGGCGGACCTTCTCCGCCGGCATCCCGCTCGAAACCCACGAGCACCGCGGCGCACCCTTCGGCGACCTCCTGGTTCGCTTCGACTTCGGCGTCCTCGGCGCGGAGGTCTGCGAAGACCTCTGGAGCGCGGACGGCCCGATACGCCGCCGCGCCTACGCCGGCGCCGAGCTGATCGTCAACCTCTCCTCATCTCCATACCGCATCGGCATCGTCCAGACGCGGCGGGAACTGATCGCCACCCGCGCCGCCGACCACCAGTGCACCATCGCCTACGTCAACGCCGTCGGCGCCAACGACGGTCTGATCTTCGACGGCGGCGGCTACGTCAACCAGAACGGCCGATGGGTCCTGGAAGCGGCCCGTTTCCGCGAAGGCTGCCCGACGGCCGTCGTCGACCTCGATCGCACCACCCGCCTCCGCTCCGAGAACACCACCTGGCGCCGCGACCGGGAGATCTACGCCACCGCCAACCCGCTGCCGCCCGTCATCGACGGTCCGGACGGCTTCTCCACCGCCAACGCGCGGGCGACACTCGCCTATCCTGTCCCGGCTCATGGCAGCTTCTTCCTCCCCGCGCCCGATGGCCGCCGCTCCCCTCGCGAGGAACTCTGCGAAGATGTCCTCGACGCCCTTGCCCTCGGCATTGGCGACTACTTCGAGAAGACCGGCGCCTTCAAGCTGATCGGCGTCTCCCTCTCCGGCGGTCGCGACTCGATGCTCAGCCTCCTCATCGCCCACCGCTATGCAACCAAGGCGCGCCCTGACCAGCCCGGCACGCTCCTGCGCGCCTTCTACCAGCCGTCGCGCTACTCCTCGATCGAAACGCAACAAGCCGCCGAGACCCTCTGCCGCGAGCTGGGCGTGCCGTTGGAGATCGTCTCCATCGACGAAGCGTTCGAACGCGAAATCGAAGCCGCGCGGGCGATGCTTGATGTTGGCCAAGAAGTCACTGAAATCACCAAGCAGAACATCCAGGCTCGCCTGCGGGCGCAGCGGATGTGGAACTGGTCGAACTCCTCCGGCGGCCTCTTCCTCCAAACCGGCAACATGAGCGAGAAGGCGGTCGGCTACACCACCATCGGCGGCGACCTGATGGGCGCGCTCGCGGTCCTGGCGAACGTCCCCAAGACCGTCGTCATCTACCTCCTCGACTACCTCCAGGAACAGCACGGCTACGAAGGCATCGCCCTCCTCAAGGCCAAGCCCGCCGGTCCCGAGCTCGCGCCGAACCAATCGGGCGAAGAAGAACTCATGCCCTTCCCCATCCTCGACGCCTGCTTCTACCTCTTCGCCAGCGAAAAGCTCACCCCCGACGATCTGCGCGTCGTCCTCCGCGAGATGTTCCCAGATGTGGCTCCAGACAAACTCGACGCCAACGTCACCAAGTTCGTCCACCTCTTCCTCCACTCAATCTACAAATGGGTTCAGGCGCCATTGTCACTCCACATCGGCAACCTCGACCTCGAACGCGAACGCGCCCTCCAACTGCCGGTGGTGCAGAAGGCGGAATGGACGCAATAGGACGACGCGTAACCTAGATTTGCCCAAGTTGCCCAAGTTACCCACGCTCCCCATGGTGGGCAAGGTGGGCAAGGCGGGCAACGCCGGGTGCCTTCATTGCCGCGATACGGATTTCCGGCACCGCCTCCGTCGTGTATCAGCGCACGACCAATAGCCAAGGACATTACACTTTGTGGGAAGACCCGAATACGTTGTTGGGCTGTATCATCGACGTGTCTCCGATTGCTGAGCCGCGGACACATGAGCGAGGGCCAAGACGATGATCTACGCACTCTGGCACTCGGAGGGTCGAAACCTCATCGGCACCTACGATTCGGAGGGCGAGGCACTTCGCATCGTCCACGAAGCCGCTGAACGGTATGGAAGGGACTACCTCGACACTATTGCCTTGGTTCAGGAGGATAGCCGAGGGCGGTCGACAACGCTCGCAATGGGCTCCGCTGCTTTGGAAGAACGAAGACAGGAACTCGCGGCCGACCCATCCCTGCTAACGACAAAGCGACAATAATGCTGCCACCGCATTGACGTCGATCGGTTACAAGGGGGCTCCGTATGCGCGAAATCCGCCAGCCGGGAACGTACGCCTACGTCTTCAGCCCGTACCTGGAGCCGATCGCGCGGGTCGAGCCGGGGGAGACGGTCGCGATCTTCACCAAGGACGCCTTCGAGGACCGGATCACCAAACCGGACAACGTTCCCTCACAAATCCTCGGCAGCTACCTCAACCCGCAGACCGGGCCGATCTACGTCGAGGGCGCCGAGCCGGGCGACACCCTCGCCGTCCACCTCGTCGCGATCGAACCGACCCGCGATTGGGCCGTCAGCGTCTTCGTTCCCTACTTCGGCGGGCTCACCTCGACCCGGCTGACGCGCACCCTGCAAGACCCCTTGCCCGAAAAGGTCTGGATCTACCAACTCAACGACGGGTGGCTCGAGCACAACGAGCGGCTGCGCTTCCCCTGGCGGCCTTTCATGGGCACCATCGGCGCCGCGCCGGAGCTGGAAGCGCTCTCCGCCCTGACTCCCTTCGATCACGGCGGCAACATGGACGTGCCGGACGTCAAGCCCGGCAACGTCGTCTACCTCCCCGTCCGCGTCCCCGGCGGTCTCTTCTTCACCGGCGACTGCCACGCCGGCCAGGGACAAGGCGAACTCTGCGGCGTCGCCCTCGAGATCGCCGCCAAAGTCATCCTCCGCTTCGAGCTGATCAAGCAGCAATCGATCGCCTGGCCGCGCATCGAAAGCCCCGACGAATACATGGTCGTCGGCAGCGCCCGCCCCATGGAGGACGCCGCCCGCATCGCCTACACCGAGCTCGTCGAGTGGCTCGTCGTCATGGGTTGGGACCGTTGGGAGGCCTACCAGGCGCTCACCCAGATTGGCGACTGTTACGTCGGCAACATGGTCGACACCTACTACTCGCTGGTCGCCAAGATCCGCAAGGAGTACGCGCACGCGGGGTAGAGCGCCCCGAGTTGAAACCCGGAGCCGAACCGAGGCCCGATTGATTTGGTTCTGAGGTCCCTTCGCGAGATGCGCACCCGCGGCAGCGCTCACGTGGAACCAGCGGCCTCCCCCGGTTGTACATAAGGATGAGCGAGCACTGCTCGTGATCGTTACCCCTGTCCGCCGTCGCGGCACCCGAAAGGCAGGTAAGCTGCCATGACTGCCCGCCGAATCATCTTCAGTGCCCTCCGGCACGCCGCCCTCACCCCGCCCGGCCGCGTTCTCCTGCTCGGCTGCTTAGTGATCGCCCTCGCCGCGCCAGCGGCGGCTAAATTTCCGGCGTCGCCTGCGCGGCCCGCGGCACCCGGCGTCGAGCTCTACGTCTCGAACCCGACCGACGATCCCGCCGGCCAGCGCCTTACTCCGCTCGATCCCCGGACCCTTGCCGACCGCACGGACGCCGCCGTGATCGAGCTTGGCTCGGTGCCGTCGTTCTGGTACCACGAGCAAGACCAAGATCCCTTCAACACCTGGATCCCCTCGGCCGACGGCTCCACCCTCCTCGGCGTGGAGTACGCCACGACCGACGTCATCGACCGACCGCTGCGCCCCGACGAGATGACGTTCGTCGTCCGCGACGGGCGCACCGGTTTCGAGCGCGCCCGCTTCCACCCGCCGGGCGAGATCTGGCCGTGGCCGCCGCTGATTCTCAGCCGCGACGGCTCCCGCCTGGTGATCGAGGGGATGCGCCATCGGCCGGAAACGTCCGGTGGGGAATTTCCGCGGTGGTACGTCGTGGACACCAAGGATGGTCGGCTAGTGTCCACCCTCGACGCGACCGCACCGGAGCACTGGGGGTCCTGGCTCGACCCGGCCGGTCGGCGCCTCTACTACCTGGCAGCGCCCCGTGGGCTTCAGTCGACGACGCCATGGCCGGTGCGGATCGTCGCCCATGACCTGACGACCGGCGACGAGGTGGCACGCGTGGTGCTGGCGGACGTCCCATTTGGGGTCTGGGAGACGGCCCAGGACCAGTGGGCCGAGGCGCGCCCCGGCCTGGCGCTTTCGCCGGACGGCCGGCAGCTGGCGGTCGTCCACCCCGACCGCTCGGCGGTGGTGCTGATCGAGACCGAGCGCTTCACGGTCGAGCGTACCGTCGTCCTCAGGCAACCGGCGAGCAGGCTCGACCGCCTGGTGGGCCTGCTGCCGCTCGTGCCGCGCGACGCCGCGGCGAAGTCCGCCGCGAGAATGTACGTGGGCGCGGCATACGGCCCGGACGGCCGGCGCCTCTACCTCCATTGGCGCGAGGACCGGCCCGACGACGCCGAGGAGCCAAGGCGCCTGGGTCTGGCCGTGGTCGATCTGGCGTCGGGTACGATCCTGGCAGAATCGCCGCTCGACGACGATTCCTGGGTCCAGCACATCATGCCCGCACCCGACGGGCGCAGCGTCTATGTCTACGTCGGGTCGGTCTTGCAGCGACACGATGCGTCCACCCTCAAGATCCTGGCGGAACGCAGATTCGTTGGCTTCCGCTGGTTCGTGCTGCGGCCGCTGGCTCCGGACGGGTGATGCCCAGCCGCCGTCGGTGCCCGCGGAGGAATGACTGGGTTCCGTTCTGGCGACGCTCGGCCACTCGATCACGATGCCCGTCGCCCGGCGCACAGGAAAGGCAGGTGGAACGTGATGATCGCCTCCGAGTCTCGCTGGACCGTCCTTCGGCGTGCCATCCTCACACCGCCGGGTCGCGTCCTCGCTGTCAGCCTTCTGGTGATCGCCCTTGCCGCGCCGGCGGCGAGCCTGCCGGCATCGCCCATCCCGCCGGGGGAGGTCGGGTTCGAGCTCTATGTCTCGATCGGGATCGAGCATCCGAGCGGGCAGGCGCTGACGCCGCTCGATCCGCTCACACTGCAGGACGACCGCGATGCCCCGGTCATCGACCTGGGTCGCCTACCGTCGCCGTGGCACGCGCTCCACGAGCAGCGGAGCGCGACGTGGGTCGCCGCGGGCGACGGCTCGGTCTTTGTCGGCATCGAGCAGCCGCCGGCGCCCCTGGAGGAGCGCGGGATGACGATCGTCGTCCGCGATGGCTGGACGGGCGAGGAGCGCCTCCGGTTCCAGCCGGGTGTGCCGATCGAGCGTTATGCCGCCCCGCTCGTTTCCGCCGACGGCTCGCGCGTCGTCGTCGAAGGGAGCTATGAGGCCCTGCAGGCCGAGAGGAACGCGCGGCACAACGGCTTCGGCGCGTCCTCGCGGCGGGCGGCGCGCCTCTGGGACGAGCTACGGTCGCCGCAGGACATGCCGCCGCCGGTGATGATCCGCTGGCACGTCTTCGACACGGCAACCGGGCGGCTCGTCTCGACGAACAACGCCGCCGGACCGTTCGCCTTCGGCCGCTGGCTGGATCCGGCTGGAACGCGCCTCTACTACCTCTCCGGGCCGATCTTGCGGGGATATCCGTCTGTGACGGGGTGGCGCGAATCGGCCGGCGAGCCGGCACCCGCCCGGATCGTCGCTCACGACCTCGCGACAGGTGAGGAAGTCGGCCGGTTGGAGCTGGCGGGCGTGCCCGTTGGCGCTTGGGAGACCGCGGAGCACCGCATCGCAGCGGCCGAGCCGGGCGTGGCGCTCTCTCCGGACGGGGCGCGGCTCGCCGTCGTCCACCCGGATCTGTCGGCGCTGACCTTGATCGACGCGCCGCGACTGCGCGTCGAGCGCACCGTCGCCATCGAACGACCGGCGAGCCTCGCCGACAGGCTGCTCGGCCTCCTGCCGCTCATGCCGCGGGACGCGGCGGCGAAGGGGCCGGCGGAGGGCGTCTACCTGCACGCCGTCTTCAGTCCGGACGGCGCGCGCCTCTACGTCGCCGGCCGCGAGATCGAGCGGGGCGAGGGCGGCTACGCGTCGAGGAGCCGCGGTCTCGGCTTGCGGGTCATCGACGTCGCCAGCGGCAACGTTGTCGCCAGCGCCTTTTCAGAGGCAGAGATCGGGGAGATCCTGCCCGCCCCAGACGGCCGCACCGTCTACGTCGTGCGCAACGAACTGTTCGCCAGCCAGCGGTGGCTGTTGCAACGCCTCGACGTAGTCACGCTGGAGGTGCTCGCCGAGCGCGAGTTTGACGGCTACCCCTGGTTCCTGATGCGGTCTCAGGCGGCCAGCGCCGCCACTACCTGACGTACGGAACCCAGCCCCCGTATGTCTCCCGCACCCGGCCGCGCGGCACGCTCGGCGCGATCAGCGCCAAGCCGAGGATCACGTCGTTCACCGTCGAGCCGGCGTTCGCACCACCAAGCACCCATGGCGCAATCACCAACCAGAGACCGCACGCGATATTGAGGAAACGCAACGGACGAGCGACCTCGGCCATTGCGATCACGGCGACGACGGAGACGAGGGGGCCGACCAATAAAATCGCTGGCGGCGGCGGTGGCGTCGAAGACGGCCGGTGCGCCCATTAGCCAGAAGCCGATCAGCGCGCTGACCACCAGGGTCCAGGGAACACCCACGCCCCAAACCATCGCCGGCGCCATCTCCGGCGACGGCGGGCCGAAATGCGGTTGACGTGAGTCCTCGGCGCCGCCCTCCATCGTGCCGCCGACCCAAAAGGTGCGCCAGAGCGGCTTGTCTTCTTGCCGTGCCGCGCGCATGAGCTGCTCGGTTGTCAGCTTCGACTTGGGGTAGGCACACGTCGGATCGAGCGGCGAGTCTTCGTCGGTACGCTCACCGGGTTGGCACGGGGCGTGGACGAGCATCGTGCTGGAGAAGACGAACTGCTCGACCCGAAACGGCCGCAGCGCGCGGAGCAACTGCTCGGTGCAGCGGACCGTGATCTCGTCGTACTTCGGGCTCGGCTCGCCAGAGAAGTCGTAGTAGGCGGCGAGGTGGATCACCGAGGCGACCCGGTCGCCGTGCCGCTCGCGGACGCCCCGTAGCCCCTTCGCGATGCTCTCGTCGGAGGTGAGATCGCCCTCGACGCACTCGGCGATGGACGGCGGTTCCGCGCCCCCTTCCCGGTCCAAGCCGACAAGCCGGTATCGCTCGGCCAGCCGTTTGATCGCGGCGGACCCGATGAAACCGCTGCTGCCGGTGACGACGACGATCTGCCGGTGGTCCATGAGCCTGCTCCTTGGTTTGTGGGCACGCCGGTGGGCTTCGCCATCAACGACGGTCCCGCAGGCCCACGGCGAGTAGAACGCCGCCCGCGATCAGGCCGAGGAGCAGCAACAATGCCGCGACCCAGGGACCGGACATCATTCCGCCCATCATGCCGGCCATCATCCCACTCATAATCAGGAGCGGCACGAGCACAATGACGAGCAGCCCGACGCCAAGCGCGATCAGGACGATGCGTGTGGAGTCACTCACCACGCCTGCTCCATCGCGGGGTCCGTCTCACGCGGGCGCGCCCGGCGATGCGTCCATCTCGTGCTGCATGCCTTGCGTGTCGCTCATCATCCGGCAGCAATCCGCGATGTTCTGTGCCGCCTGCTCAGAGGTGATGTTTGATGCCTGCGCCGCGCGTTCGAGTTCGGCCTGCGTAATGTTGCGCTTGTCGCCGTGATCGTTGTTCGGCTCCATGCAGCCGCAGCTCATGCACATGGTGATCTCCTTGCCGTTGCGCGGGTGATAGGCTTACTCACTGTACGACTCGAGAGCGGGGATCGCATGCTCCGTGCCACCCACTGCGGCGTTCCTGGCACGAAGAAGGCTCCGACCTGGATCGGTTTGTCCGCAACCGGTTCAACGCGCCCCATACAGAAGGAGGTCATTTCCTCCGATGCCAGGGTCGTCGGATTGGACCAGACTGCACCTCCACGGGAGGAGGATCGGTTTCCTCTCGCCGCGTCTTCGGGGTGGCGGATGGTTCGTCGCCTCGTTCCAATTCGCCTGCGAGCAATTGCGCCAGCTCGCACCGCCGCTCAGGGGACAGGCGATTCGCCTCGGCCAAGAACTGGGCGATGGCAAGGTCGCCAAACCGCTCGACCAGCGTCTGAACCTGGTGCGCGGATGCGGCGCGAAGAAACGTTTCTTGGGTCATTGCCGGGCGATACGCATGCGCCTTGCCTGCGGGCTCGCGCGTCAGCAGGCCTTTGCTGGTCAGCCGACTCATCACCGTCATGACCGTTGTATAGGCAAGGGGACGCCCGGCCTCGTGGAGCAGGTCGAGGATCTCTCGCACCGTCGCGGTTTCGCGGGTCCACATCAGGCGCATGACCGCCGCCTCAAGCTCACCGAGAAGGTGATCAACCGCGCGACTCTCGTGGCGTTCAGGCATCTGCTTGGCCCCTCATCGTCCACCCCGCCGGGAACCGCGGA
>JBOGUF010000099.1:0-29724 GCA_050696075.1 Thermomicrobiales bacterium | reverse complement strand
GACGGCTGGGAGGCCGTCAACGTCGCGCGCGCTGTCGGGCCGTCGCTCGCTGAGCTGATCACCGCCGCCACCGGCCGACCATGCGGGCAGTTCGAGGAGATTTATTGCGTCCTTGATCAACCGGTTGCGGCATGGCCGCACCCGGCGGTCCGTCGCCTGACGCCGGCCGATCTCCCGCTGATGGCGGCCTCTGAGACTGCCCTTGGCATGGAGGGTTGGCGCTTTGGCAGCGCCGCCGCGCTGCTGGCGGAGGGTTTCGCGGCCGGGGCGGTCGTCGACGAGCAACTGGTCGCGGTCGCGTTCACGAGTGCCCGGAGCGACCGGCACGCCGAGGTCGGGGTCGTTACCCTTGAGCCTTGGCGCGGACGCGGCCTCTCGACGGCCGCCGCCGCGCTGGTCTGCACCGACATTCAGACCGCCGGCCAAACCCCGGTCTGGAGCACCAGCGAGGAGAACGCCGCCTCCCGCCAAGTCGGGGTGAAATTGGGATTCATCGAGGTCTCCCGGCGCGTCTACGTCAACCCGGCCTGACGTCCACCTCATTGTCATGCCGAGTCTCGGAGTTCGTCGAGACTTCTGGCTCCAATGAGGGAAGTCGATGATGAGGGGCGGATTCCTCTCTGCGATCGGAATGACGGAGAGAGCGATCGGAATGACGGAGAGAGCGATTGGCATGACGGGGAGGGGCGATTGGCATGACGGAGGGGAGGCGATTCGGTCATGCGACGGCCACCATGGCGGACGGCTGGTCGAATTGGGTTCGGTACAACTCCTCGTAGCGGCCGCCGGCCGCGAGCAGGTCGAAGTGCGTGCCGCGCTCCACGACCCGTCCCTCCTCGATGACGAGGATCAGGTCCGCGGCCCGGATGGTCGAGAGCCGGTGGGCGATCACCACCGCGGTCCGCCCGTCGAGCGCCTCGCCCAGTGCCGCCTGCACCGCCGCTTCCGACGTAGAGTCGAGATGTGCGGTCGCCTCGTCGAGGATGACGACGCGCGGGCGCGCCAGGAGCAACCGCGCGATCGTCAATCGCTGGCGCTCGCCGCCGGAGAGCCGGTACCCACGCTCGCCGACGACGGTGTCCAACCCATCGGGCAATGCCGCGACGAGGTCGACCAGCCGGGCGCGGCGCAGAACCTCCCACAGCTCCTCTTCTGCTGCCTCCGGGCGCGCCAGCAGCAAGTTGGCGCGGATCGACTCGTGGAACAAGTGTCCGTCCTGCGTCACCATCCCCACCGTCTCGCGGATCGATTCGGCGGACAAGTCCCGGACATCGACACCGGACAAACGCACGGCGCCGTCGTCGACGTCATAGAGGCGCGGCACCAATTGCGCGATCGTCGATTTACCGGCGCCGGACGACCCCACCAGCGCTACCACTTGCCCGTGTTCGGCGCGAAACGACACGTCATGGAGCACCTCGACACCGCCGCGTGTGTCAAGGATGGCGACCTCCTCCAGCGACGCGAGCGACACCTTGTCCGCCGATGGATAGCCGAAGCGCACGTTTTCGAACTCGACGGAGACCGGCCCGTCGGGCACCTGCCGGGCGTCCGGTCGCTCGGCAATAAGCGGTTGCAGATCCAGCACTTCGAAGACGCGCTCGAAACTCACCAGCGCGCTCATGACCTCCACCCGCGCGCTGGCCAGCGCGGTCAGCGGCGCGTAGAGGCGAGTCAGCAGCAGCGCGAGCGCGACGACCGCGCCCGGATCCAGTTCCCCACGCAGGGCGTAAAACCCACCGAGACCGTAGACAACGGCGAGGGCGAGCGCCGAAACCAGCGTCAGCGCGGTAACGAAGACCCACTGCACCATCGCCGCGCGCACCCCGATATCGCGCACCCGCCTGGCCCGCGCGGCGAACTCGGCTGACTCCCGCGCGGGGCGGCCGAAGAGCTTCACAAGCGTCGCCCCCGGTGCGGAGAACCGCTCCGTCATTTGCGAGCTCATCACCGCGTTGTGGTTCGCCGCCTCGCGTTCGAGGCGCGCCAGCCGGGCGCCCATTCGCCGCGCGGGCAATAAGAAGACCGGGAGCAAGAGCAGCGCGAGCAGGGTGATCCGCCAGGAGATGCCCAGCATGACCACGAGCGTGAGCACGAGCATCACGAGATTGCTGACCACGCCGGAGAGGGTGTCGCTGAAGGCGCGCTGCGCGCCGATAACGTCGTGATTCAACCGGCTGACGAGCGCGCCAGTGCGCGTGCGCGTAAAAAACGCGATCGGCATGCGCTGCACATGGTCGAAGACTGAAGTGCGCAGGTCGAGGATCAGGCCCTCACCGATGCGCGCCGAAAGCCATCGCGTCACGATCCCGAGCCCGGCCTCCGCCACCGCGATCACGGCGATGAGCATCGCGAGTCCGATCACGACGTCTTGTGCCGCGTCCTCGACGATCGCGTTGACGACCCGGCCCGCGAGGGTTGGGGTCGCGACGGCGAGGACCGCCGTCACGATGCTGAGCAGCAGGAACTGTGTCAGTTGCCGGCGGTGCGGCCGCGCGAACTCGCCGATGCGCCGCACCGTGGCCATGGAGAATGGCCGCCGATCCTCCTGCGCATGCATCGCGTTGTAGAGCGACATCCACGCGGTAACTTCCATTTCCCAACCCCTTATCACGTCTTCCGAGTCAGTTCAATGACCGGAAAGTCCCGATTCGCCCCGCGCTGCCATTCCGGAAGCTCGGTTATTAGTGAAACGAATGTCGGCCAAATCTGTGAGCGCGCGTCGCCGTCTAGCACCCTCGCTGGAGTACCGTCACAAGGTCGCCAGCCTGCTCGACCAGCGGCACGCACAGACGATACAACCTCAACTAACGTTGAGGTCAAGCCGCATTGTTCTGAACGATCGTCTGGGCGCGCTTCATCGGACGCGCGTGCTCAATCAGACCATCCTGGTCGGCGGCCGGGCGGGTCGACAGGGTCCAATCAAGAAGGCGCGGATGTCATCACGCCCGCGACAAATGACGGTCCCGCCCGATCATCGACCGGGCGGGACCGTTTCGCGGCGAATGCTGAACGCTGAACGTCGAACTCGTTACGCCGCGGTTGCACCCCGTCATGCTGAGGCATCGAAGCATCCCCGCGCGAAGCGCATCGGCCCCAACCCCCAATCCTGGGGGAGCACGACGGACCGGCTTCGCCGGGGGATGCTTCGGCGTCGCCTCAGCAGGACGGAGCTTTGCAAACGCCGCCTACGCGGGGACGCCGGCTGTTGCGCCGCCGAGTTCCGAGGTGCAGAAGGCGCAGCGGGTGGCGGCGACTGGGACGTCGCTGAGGCAGAAGGGGCACTTCTGCACCGTCGGGTCAGCCGGTGGCTCCCGCCGCGAGCGCGCGATCATATAGTTGAGCGGCTTGACGACGAAGAAGAAGATGGCCGCGGCGACGATTAGGAACGCGATCACCGCGGTAATGAACGCGCCATAGCGGAAGATCGCGTCGTTGATCGTGAAGTCCAGCGCCGAGAAGTCGGGCTGGCCGCCGATCGCCGCGATAATCGGCATGATCAGGTCCTCGACCAACGAGGTCACCACTCTGCCAAAGGCGGCACCAATGACGACGGCGACGGCCAGGTCCACCACGTTGCCCCGCATGACAAATGCTTTGAATTCCTGCAGCATGACCTTCCCCTTCCTTTTTCGGTCGATCAGCCGTGAATCGGTGCATCATGCGTACGTACAGTATCACGTTGTATCCGAGATGAAAAGGGGGCTTCGGCGCGGTGTGCGACCGACGGCGATGCTCAGTACCCTCAATACGTACTGCCTACGTACTGTTTCCGAACCACTCGGCAACGGCGCACGCCAGAAATCCGTACTTCTGACGATGTGCCCACCCGCTCATGGATGCACTCTAAGTACTAGGACCGGCGTATGGTCGCCGGTCGCTAGATCTAAGGCGATTCCGCTAAGCGTTACGAACTCGATAAGGAGGCATCCATGCAGTCGTACTTGAGTAGAGAACTCGCCGACGAACGGCAGCGCCGGCTCCTGAGCGACGCCCAACGCGCCCAGCTCGCGGCTCAGGCGTCCTCGGCCGTCACCGATGGCCGCGCGCCGCGCGCCGTCCTCCGCGCCGTCGGCAACTTGCTCATCGCGCTCGGCAGCCGCCTGGGCGGCGCCATTTCCGCGCCGGCCGAGCCACCCCGCCCGGCCCCCGAGGGCCAGATCGTAACCGCTCCCTAGCGGCCGGCCATCCGGTCTGCCCGGGCTCTCCGCGCCATCGCGCGGAGAGCCCGGGTGTCCCCGCGATCCGCCAGAGGAAGGATGTACAGCCATGAACGCAAGGCACCGCCGGCCACTCCTCTATCTCCTGACCACGGTGCTCGCCGTCGCCACCGCCCTTGCCCTCTTTGGCACGGCAATGACCATCGGGGCAGCGCGCGTGGCCGATCCGCGCCCGGTGGCAACGGAGACGGTCGTCCGCGCCTTCTATTTCGCGGTCAACGAGACGATCCGCACGGGAGACGCGGCGACGCTCGACGGCGTGGTGGCCGAGGAGTTGAGCATCCACGGTGGCTCGGAAGCGCTCGCGCCTGGGCGATCCGGTCTGGCGCGCTACCTGCGCTCCCTCCACGACACGTCATCGGACGTCGAGATCGACGTCGATCACGTGATCGCCGCGGACGATCGGGCGATCGCCTATCTGGCGGTGCGCGGCGGCGAAGGCAGCTTCTTCGGCATATCCCCGCGCGGCAGCCGGGACGTCTGGGGCAGGATCGACGGCCTGCGGGTGGTCGGTCACCGGGTCGTCGAACTCTGGTCGGGTGCGCCCGGCCTTTCGCTGATCGAACCACTGCGCCAGATCACGCACGACCTCGCCATTGGTGGGCGACAGGTGGTCGTACTCGACCGTCTGATCCTGCCGCCGGATGCCCAGTTCGAGATGCCGGGTGACGAAGAACACCGACTGATCTATGTCGCCGACGGGTTCGTCGAAGGCACGATGGCGTCGGGTGCGCTGGCCCCTGGCGACTTCGTCGCCCTGCCCACGGGGGCCAAGCCGACATTGCGCGCGATCGGTAGCGTCCCGGCCACCCTCCTGGTGACGACGATCGCGACGCCGGCCCTCCTTGGCGAGCCGTACGCGAGCAGCCGGTCCCCTCGTCACGAATTCCGGCCGCTCGCGGACGACGTCCCCGAGGGTATGAGCCAAGACCGGACGTTTGCCGACGGCGTCGTGCTTCAGTCGCTGGCCGGTGGCGTCGTCTCGACGATCCCATCGAATGCGACCGTCGCCGCTATCGGGCGCGCCACCCTGTTGCCCGGCGCCACCTTGCCCGCCTTCGACGCGCCGGGACCGGTCCTGTTCGTGGTCGAGGCGGGTGTGCTTGGCGTGCAAGCGACCGGCGGCAAGGTCTGGGTCAAACGCGCGATGCGCGGGTGGGGCAACAACCTCGACGCGAGCACGCTCAACGCCGGCGACGGCGCATTGTTGCACGCCGAGACCGCTGTCAACCTGCGCAACGACGGGTCCGAGCCGGTCGTCGTGCTCTTCGTCGTCTTGCTGCCGGGCACCCATCTCGTGACCTGACGAGTACATCCGGCCGATGAGCGGCCGGTTCAAGGAGGTGCGTCATGCGCCGCCGCCCCGTGATTTGCCTGCTGACGTCGATTCTCGCGCTGCTCACCGCGGCGGCGCTGATCGGCAGCGCCCTCACCGTCGCCGCGCCGCGGGTGGCCGATCTGAGCCCGGCCAATGGCGAGGTCGTCCATGCCTTCTACACAGCGCTCAACACGGCGATCCGCACCGGCGACGCCGCGGAGCTTAACGTGGTCGTCGCGGCCGACTTCGTCTCCCACGATGCGCTGCCGGGCGTGACGCCGGACCGCGCCGGCCTGGAGCGCTATCTGACAGTCGTCCATGTCACCGCGCCCGGCGCGGAAATCGTCGTCAAGGACGTGACGGTGGTCGGCAATCGGGCGATGGCGCGTGTCGCGGTCCACGACCGGGAGGACAAGCTGGCATTCCTCGGCGTCCCATTGCGCAGCAGGCCGCCGGTCTGGGGCACGGTCGACGCCTTCCGCATCGCCGGTCGCCAGGTGGTCGAGCATTGGGGCGGCACACCGGGTCTTGCCCTGCTCGAACCGCTGAATCGGGGCGCGCTCGACCTGACCGCACCCGACAGACCGCTGCTCTCGCTCGACCGCCTCTCCATCTCCGCGGGTGGGAGCTTCACGGCGAAAGGGGCATCGGAAGCACGGCTCCTTTTTGTCGAGTCAGGGTCCGTCACCGTGACCTCGACCCCTCTCACGATGCCTGAGCCGATGACCCAAGCGCCCTCGGTGGAGACGATGGAGCCGGCCGATGACACGACGTCCATACCGACCTCACTCACGGCCGGCGACATCTTCGTCGTGCCCACATGGAACCAGACCGAATTGCGCACCCCAGGGGCCGCGACGGCCAGCCTGCTCGTCGTCGCGGCGGCTGGGCCGTCGATGAATGAGCACAGGCAGAATCCCGCGCTCAGTGAGTCAACACTCCTGGCGGCAAATGAGGCGGGCCTGATGCCATGGCGGCACGGCTTTGCCGTGCCGCTCGACACCGGCGCCACCATGACGCCCCTTGCCGGCGCCATGCAGGCGACGCTGCCAGGCCGTCACCCTGTCGTCGCCGTCGGCCGGGCCACGCTCGCGCCGGGGGCAGACCTGACGGTACACCAAGCCAGCGGCCCCAGTCTGCTGGTGGTCGAACAGGGCGTCCTCGACCTCGCCGCCGATGGCGATGGCGCATGGGTCCGGCGCGCGGAGAACGGCGGGAGCACGTCCCGCGACGTGGCCACGCTGACGGCCGGGGACGGCGCGCTCCTCCACATGGGAACGAGCGCCGTGCTCGCCAATCACGGCGCCGAACCGGTCGTCCTCACCGTCGTTGCCGTTGGACCATCAGGAGCGTCAGCATGAAACATTTCGTGCGTCGCATGCGTAGTCGAGTCCCCGGCCTACGTAGCGCGCGGCAACAGCCGCTCACTCGACAGTACCGCGCGGTTACGTATGTATCACGATGCCGGCCGCCTCCGGCTGGCGCACTATGGAATCCGACCCGGTGGCCGGCCGCCGGGAGAGATTGGTCCGGTCGTCTTCACGTAGATCGTCTTGCTCAGAAAGGATCGACCATGATCGCACCGATGTTCTTGCGTCTAGTGGTATTCAGTCTGACCGCCGTCGTCGTGCTCCTACCCGGCCTCGCCGCTGGGTCATCTGGTTCGGTCGGCTCGCGCGACGTGTCCGACACGACCACCGGCGAGGGGATCTTCGTTCAGGAGTGCAACGGATTCGACGCCATCACCGGCTACGGCATTACCCGCGACTACCACTTCGTCACCGATCCCGGCGGCGATCTGGTCTTCGAGCGCCGGCAGGTCCGCTTCAGCGGCGCCCTGGCCAACGCCGAAACCGGCCGCGCCATGCAGTACGACGGCGAGTTCACGCGCCTGGCCGACTACGATCAGGGGCGCATCGAGATTGCGGGTCTGGCCGTCTACCTCGAACTTCCCGGCTCAGGATCGCTCAGTTACGTGATCGACCGCCGGGCCGGCGACCTGACCGACAATCCGCTGGCTGTGCTGCGAGCGGTCGCCTCCCACGCCACCACCACCGGTCTCTGCGATCTGCTCGACGGCCCTCCGGTCGCCGATCCGACCAGCCCGCTGAATCTGTTCGCCCCGGCGCCAGCGTCGGCAGACGACAATTCGCTCGACGAGGGGCACGGCGCTTCGGTGGTTCGTCCCTTTGCCGTAGAGACAGAGGCCGATGCCCCGGAATTCTGCGGCACTCAGCGGGCGGGGACGCCCTGCTAAGTGGTCTGTCCGGCAAGTTCGCCCGGCAGTGGTCCGTCCGGCCAGTTCGTCCGGCAGGGGAACCCAGGGTTGAAACCCAGGGCTGAACCGACGAAGCCCTTCCAGGGCTGAGCACGACGAGCGGCACAAGAGACAAGGACTTGCCGGATGGATCACTAGGCGGCGTTTGCCAAGCTCCGTCCTGTTGAGGCGAAGCCGAAGCACGCCCTGAGGAACCGACGGGCATCCCCGCGCGAAGCGCAGCGGCCCCCCGACCCCCAATCCTGGGGGAGCACGTCGGGGCGGCTTCGCCGGGGGATGCTTCGATGCCTCAGCATGACGGGATGCCAACGCGGCCTAACGCCTAACGCCTGACCTCCTGAGCCCTATTGGCAGACCCACTCGCCGCGGCGTCCGACGGACCACATCCAGCCGGCGGCGTTGGCGCTGGCGACAGGATCGAAGATGTTCTCGTTGGCGTATGGCGTGGTCGCCCAGGTGCCGGGCAGGAACTGGAAGAGCCCGCTCGCGCCATATGCCGGGTGGTAGGTGTTGGGATTGAGATTGGACTCGCACCGGGCGACGCGGAGCATATCGGCTCGGGGCTGGCCGTAGCGATCGGCCGCGGCGTAGATGATGTTGATGATCTCCTGCTCGGTCCAGCCATCGCCACCGCCACCGCCACCGCCGCCGTCACCGTCGCCGCCGAAGTTCAGGAAGTCGCCAGAGGCGTAGCCGGAGGTGCCGTTGTAGCGGACCGGGTAGAAGCCGCTTTGCGGGTCGCCCAGGATCTCGACCGAGGCGCCGCCGGGCATCACCGCCAGCACGGAGGTCCCGGTGCTCGGGCCGGCGCGGAGATTGAGCGCGGTCGTCGTCGTCGCGCTGCCGACCGCGGGGCCGGAGGGTGGCGCGGGCGACGGACCTGGTCCGGAGGCGCCGGTGTCGAGGTAGTCGGTATGAGCCCACCCGCTTTGTCCGTTATAGGTCACCGGCAGGAAGCCGTTCTGCCCACTGCCGGTCACGGTGACGGACGCGCCGGCCGGCATGACCGCGATGATCGATCCCCACGGGCTGGATCGCAGGTTGAGCGCGCTAGTGACCGTTGCGTTGCCACTACCGCCACCGCCGCCACCGCCGCCGCCATCGCTGTTCCCGCCGCCGCTACGGTCGAGATACTGGAGGGCGGCCCAGCCGGAGACGCCGTTGTAGCGCACGCGGTAGAAGCCATTCTGCTTGTTTTGGACGATTTCGACGTAGGCGCCCGGCTCCATGACCAGGATGACGCCGTAGTTAGTGCCTGGGCCGGACCGCAGGTTGAGCCAGGTCGTGGTCCAGGCGGGGGCCGCGGCGGCTTCGCGAGCCGGTGTCAGAAAGATGGCGCCGAAGGTCGTGAAGATCAGCACGGCCACGATCCAGGGTTGCGGCCTGAAGACCAGGCGCGGCCCTGGGCGGCGTGATGCGGTCGACACGGCGTGTCGCTCCTTTGCCCGTACCCGGCACATAGGGACCACCGCAAGGGAAAGAACGACGGTGGCGGACCCAGCGCCCGGCGGCGGGTCGGCGGCGATCGCGTCACATGCGATGCGCGGAAGGCGGTATTCGGTTTCGGTGAAACCAACGATCGCGGCCCCTAGTGGACCGCTCAGAGTCCGTGCGCCGTCCCTCGATCGGCGCCGGACAACCGGTCAGGCGCGTTCATGCGGCCGCAGCCAAACAACCGCACGCGACAATAACCGGTGATGGTCGGTTATCTCACAGGCTGTTACCCGGTGTCAACACGAGGGCGGAAGGCGGAAGGCGGTGCGCTTGGCATTAGGGGAGAAGAAAGCGGGCGGTGCCTGGGTGGAACTGGACGGTGAGGTGGTTGCCGTCGCGTTGGGTTGGCGCGTCCAGCCGTCCATTTACCGTGAAGTCGAGCGCATCTCGCAACGGAAAGCGTTCGCCGGTGTCGACGACGTGGAGGTAAAGCGGCCTGCCAAGGGAAGCGACGCCGCGGACGAAGTTGAAGGCCCAGCGCGCCGGACGATCGGTCGATACGAGGTAGTCGTCGTCGGTGGGGTAAGGAGCGGTGGTGGCGCGGGTCTCGTCCTGGGGGACGGGCTGAGCTGTGCCGGCCGCGAGCTGGTCGATGGCGTCGACGAGCAGACGACCGCCGATCTCGGCGAGTTGGCGTTCGAGATCCGGGGCGCGGATGCCGGCGGGCACGGCGATGCGTTCCTGGAGGATGATCGGACCGGCGTCGAAGCGGGCGACCATGCGGTGGATCGTCGTGCCAGTTTCGCGCTCACCGTGGCGAAAGGTCCAGAAGAGCGGTTCTGGGCCACGGCCGACCGGCAACAACGAGGGGTGGACGTTGAGGCAGCCGAGCGGCGGCAGATCGAGGATGGCGCGAGGCAGTCGCCAGGGGAAGCAGGCGACGGCGATGACCGCCGGTCTTAGAGACACGATCGCGGCGATGGCGTCCAGATGGCGGGGATCGCGGACGGAGATGATCGGCACGGCCGCGCGCTGGGCGATGGCGTCCAGGTCGTCGTTCTGCCGACCGGCAATCGGGACCAACGGCGCCGGAGACTGATGGACCACCGCCGGTCCGAATGGCGCACCGGGTAGGACGACGGCGCGGACATCGTACCCGGCTGCCAGCAGCGCCGCGAGCGGCGGTCCCGAGAACGCGCAGCGCATGCCAAAGTAGAGGAGCGATAGGGGCAATTTGCCGGAGCCGTTTGACATCTTCCCGCGCTCTCCACTAGGGTTCCGTTTCTGGGTGACGCCATCTGTCGTCGAGCGGACGCCCGCACTCACGCCAACAGCCACCAGGGAGCGTATCGATGCCGCGAATGGTCCAGTGCGTCAAAATCGGCCGGGAGCTCCCGGGATTGGAGAAGCCGCCTTTTCCCGGCGACCTCGGCCAGCGCATTTACGATAGCGTCTCGGCGGAAGGGTACGCCCTGTGGCAGCCGCACATGACGATCCTGATCAACCACTACGGTCTCAACCCGGCCGACCCCGAAACCCGCAAGATCCTCCGTGAGCAGATGGATGAGTTCTTCTTCGGCGAGGACGCCCGCATGCCGGAAGGCTGGGTGCCG
Source organism: Thermomicrobiales bacterium (assembly GCA_050696075.1). GTDB lineage: Bacteria > Chloroflexota > Chloroflexia > Thermomicrobiales > UBA6265 > JBOGUF01. Next base: position 18,861 of record JBOGUF010000099.1, on the reverse strand, counting down.
CCCGGCTCCGGCGCAAAGGGCGGGGCCAAGGGCGAGCAAGCGCCGGCGCGGAAGAAATGAACGAGGCGTTAGGGGTTAGGCGTTAGGGTGCGTTTGCAACCCGTCATGCTGACCGCAGGGAAGCATCCCCCGGCGAAGCCGCTCTTACGGTGACGCTGATGCGCTTCGCGCGGGGATGCTTCGATGCCTCAGCATGACGGACCCGTTCAAACAGACCCTAGGCGTTAGGCGTCAGCTTTGGGTGGCCAGACCCGTTTCCAGATGCCAGGGTAGTTGAGGACGAGGCCGTCGGCGTCGACGGTGAGTTCGTTGGTGTAGCCGGTGTCCAGCGACTCGTAGCGGTAGAGGCCGCCGTCGGGTCGGGATTCCAGGCAGGTATAACGTTGGGGCATGGCCACGACGTCCAGCGTCGGCACCTTGACGTAGGCGACAGTGATCTCGGCGGCTTGTCCCGTTCGCAGGCCGAGGCGGCGGATCGGCAACGTGTTGGTGAAGGGCGTTGCCATGATGTCGACGTCGATGCAGCCGTCCAGCATCGGGAGGGCGTCGCCCCCGTCGGTTGTCCAATGGCCTTCGCCGTCAGCTCGGATACGGACCGCGGTCGAGGCACTCTCGGCGATGACGCGAACCTCGCGTACGCGCGATTGCGCGTCGCACTGAACCAAGTAGGAGAGGCGAAGTGGCCGCTCTTCAAAGAGCGTCGTGATGATCTGGCCTTCGGCCACGGGTCCTTTTTGACTCGGCAATAATCGCAGATGCTCAAGTCCCGGTGCATTCCAGAGGGACCACAAGATCTCCCGCTTCACATACGCTCCCATCCTTATGAACTGCCTCGGGCTGATGGCTGATAGCTGACGGCTGAAAGCTCAATGATCGGGTCGATTCGGGTCTGCAAGCGGGCGTGCGCCTGGCGGAGGGTTGCTTCGACGGCGTTGGGCGTTTCGGCGCGGGCGAAGATGAAGCCGAGGTAGCTCGACCCCTCGGGGAGCGGCACGATCGGGTAGTTGCGCTTGGCGGTGATTTCGAGGCCGGTGACGCCGGGGACGCGGCAGGCCGCTTCTTGGCCGTCGACCGCTTTCAGGATGCCGCGCCGCGGGATGGGGATCATCATCACGCCGGCCGCCGCGCCGGTGCGCTCGGTCGATGGGAGGGGCAGGCCGACCGCGTGGCGCAGGATCAGCTCCTCGAGCGACAGGCCGGCGCCGAATTCAAGGATCGTCGAGCAGAGCCCGCCGATGGAGCGGCCCGCTAGCTCGATCGGCCAGACGCCTTCGTCGTTGATTCGTAGTTCGGCGTGGACCGGGCCTTCGCGTAGTCCAAGGGCGGCGGCCGCCTCGGCCGTGCGGTGGGCAATCGCCGCTTGCGTCGCTTCTGGCAGACGTGAGGGGGTGACGTAGATTGTCTCCTCGAAGAAGGGGCCGTCGAGCGGGTCCGGTTTGTCGAAAAGGGCGAGGACGCGCAGTTCGCCGTTCGTGAGCAGTCCTTCGAGCGCGATCTCGACGCCGGGTAGGAACCGCTCAACGAGCAGGCTTATTTCCTCCGGCCGGTGGCCGTCGTCGACCAGGATGCGACGGGTGCGGTCGAACGCCGCGACGAACGAGGCGGGGTTGTCGGCGCGGATCACGCCGCGGCTCCCCGAGAGGCGGAGCGGCTTGACGACGCATGGATAGCCGATCTCAGCGGCGATGGTTGCCGGGTCAATCGTCGCCGGGACGTCGCGGAAGGCGGGAACGGGCACGCCGGCCGCGGCCAATTGGCGACGCATAACCAGCTTGTCGCGGGCGGCGAGCGCCGACGCGGGGTCGTTGTGCGGCAGGCCGAGTCTTGCCGAGGCGGTGGCGGCGGCGAGGGTGGCGCCGTCGTCGATGGCGAGGATCGCGGAGACCGGGTGTTTGGCGACGTAGGCGGCGATCCGCTCGGCCGCTTGGTCCGGGTTGGCAAAGTCGACGGCGAGTGGCACGTGCCAATGCGCGGCGAGCGCGTCCGGCAGGTCGAGCGCTTGCACGACCTCGAGTCCCAGACGCTCTGCCGCCGTCAAGAACGCGGCCGAGCGGTAGGTGGCCGGACCCATGAGCAGGATGATGCGACCGGCAGGGGCGGCCGGCGCACGCGGCGTGCGCTCTGCTGTCGCCGTTGACCGCCCCTGCACGGTGGACTCCTGATGTAGCACGACGCTAGACGGCCGGGCCGGCTCCTGCCGGTGCGGCGGTGCGGCCCAGGCTGCAGACGACGACGGTGTAGACGCCGCCCTTACCGTCCGACGAGATGGAGATCTCCTTGACGCGGAGATTTGCGTACTGGGTTTGCGAGCGGTCCTTGCCGAGCCAGCTATTCACCTTGTCCATGGCGCCGCCCGGATCGGCGGCGGCGTCCGCGCTATGGAAGAGAAAGACCCGGGTATCTCCCGCGGGCTGATCGAGCATCGTGAGCGCTCCTGCACTGGCGGCCGGCCACGTTCGCCGTGGACGCGACCTAACGACTCCGCGCCATCACCCTGACGGCGCGGTCGGTGGGAGTATAGTCGCGACACGGATCATGGGGTATCGCGACGCGCGGCCAAAATGCCTATTGGCTGGCCATGTCGACGACATCAGCGAGAAAGGCGGCAAGAGCGGACCGGGCGGGCGGCGGAACGGGTCGGGGATCGTCGCTGGCCGCGTCGATCAGCGGCGCCCAATCTGGGTGGCGTTCGAGTGCCCAGGCACGCACGTCCTCGACCTCGACGCCGACCACTTCCTCGGTGTCAAGATCGACGACGAGGTAGACGTAGTCGCGTTGTCCAGTCGTCAGCGGTACATTCACCGCGGGACGAGGTTGGCCGAATGCCACGAAGAGGCTGTCAACGTCGGGATCATAGTCGACGCGTGCCGCGAGCGCGGTTTCCAGATCCGGCCAGCGCCGATGAGTAGATGGAGGGATAGAAGCTATGGCCATCGCCGCGTCTCTCCTCGCTTTGTCCGGGGTGTACGATAGGCGGTAATGACTTCGCCACCCGCGGGTCCGAACTCGACGCACACCTTGACAAAGAGGTCGCCTGAGCTTGTGCCAGGCCAAACCATCCGACGATAGTAATTCTCGCGGTTGGCATGCGTGGCGTCGAATGCAACGATGTTTGGCGAACTCACAACTTCAACGAGAAGCTCGGGGAATTGAAGCATTTCGGGATGCCGTTTCGCGATGTGTCGCACGCCACGTAGGGCGAGCTTAACCGTGCGTCCCCATTGATCCCGAACGTGGAAAAGCGACTCGTCCACGGTGGTCGCTATCCTCGATTCGCTTTCACGATGCTCACTCCTCGAAGCAAACGAAGACGCGGTTGCCGAGTGCGATGCGGGCAGGTGGGCCGTGGAGGGCGGCGTAGTAGCCGCGCATGCCGTCGTTGAGGAATTGCAGGGCCTCGGTGACGGTCGCGTCCGGGCGGGCGTCGTCGGGGAAGCGCAGGGCGTAGCGGGTAAACTCGACGCAAGGGGTGGCGATGATGACCTCGCCGAGGCGGACCAGGGCGCCGTTTTTGGTTTCGATGGCCAGGCCGTGGCGCAGGTCGTCTTCGCCGAACATGTCCTCGGCGGCGACCAGGATGTTCTCGCCGGCGATGCCGTCGGTCAGGTGGAGGCCGAAGTGCTCGCGCATCGCGTCGTAGTGGGCGGTGAAGCCAACGGAGACGCCGTTCTCGCCGCGGTTCTTCGATTGCGGGTGGGCGGCGTGGTGGACGTCGGCGATCTGTTCGCCGGCGGCCGACCAGCCGTTGACCCCACCAACGTCAAGCGTCAACGACGGCACGTCCGTCAGCGGAGCGGGGTCGTACCGGCGGCGCGGCGACTGGCCCACTTTCAGACTTGCCCGCTGGACTTGCAATTTGACGATCGTTCCAATCAAATGCATCCACCGCGCTCCTGTCTACACTGTCTCCTTGTCGACGGGAGTCGCCGAGGCAATCCAGCTTATCGTAAACGGGAGAGCAGCGCCGTGTCTGACAGGTGAGTGCGCTGCGCGTCCAATGAGCAACGAACTCCGGTCCACATTCAGCAATTGAAGGGATAAGTAGCAGCGTGTTGACGACGCGCGAGGCGCCGGTGACGACGGGGGGCAAACGGCACGTTTTGGCGCTTGGGCCGGAGCTAGCGCTGCTGACGGTGGTAAGCCTCTGGGCGTCGACCTACGTTGTGACCAAGGACGCGCTTGAAACGGTCAATCCGCTCGCCTTCACCTCGGCCCGCTTTCTGTTCATGCTTGTGCTGGCCTTTGCCGTCCTCCTCGTGGCCGAGCGGCGGGAAGGTAGCGCGTCGATCCGGCGGGAAGACCTGCCGCGATTCCTGGCCGCCAGCCTCACCGGCTACACGCTCTATCAACTGGGGTTTGTGCTCGGCCTCGATCGGGTCTCGCCCTTTTCGGCCGCGCTGATGCAATCGTTGATGCCGTTTTTCACGATGCTGCTCTTGACGATGCGCCGGGAGCCGACGACGCTGGCGGGCTGGATCGGTCTCGGCATCGCCTTTGCCGGCGTTGTCGTCTTTCTGCTCGACAAGCGGGATGGCGACGGCTCGTTGCTGGGGAATTTCTTCAGCCTCGGAGCCGCGCTCTCGTTCGCCGTCTACGGATTGGTGAATCGACCGCTGGTCCAGAAGTATCCGCCGGCGACCTACACGGCCTATTCACTGCTCTTTGGCGCGATCCCGTTGTTTGCCGTGGGCATGCCGACGACGGTGCGGCAGGATTGGGCGGAACTGCCCGCGTCGGCCTGGCTGGCGATTGCCTATATGGCGGTCTTTCCGGTTTACGTGGCGTACATGCTCTGGAACTGGGGGATTGCCCGGCGGGGCGCGGCGGTGGCGACGAGTTTCGGCTTGCTGATGCCGGTCATCAGCGGCATCTTCTCCGTCTTCTTTTTCGCCGAGGCATTCCCGCCGGGCAAGCTCATCGGCGCGGGGTTGGTGCTGATCGGGTTGGCCGCGATGCGAGGACGGACGTGGCGGTAAGGGCGGAAGGCGGAAGGCGGAAGGCGGGGAGGACGGCGAGGACGGCGAGGATCGTGGATGTGGTGGGCGGTGCTACCCGGCGGTAATACCCGGCGTTGAAACGCCGGGCTGAACCGACGAAGCCCTTCCAGGGCTGTGGTGAGCAGGGTGCTTTCCACGGTGCCGGCGGGGCTGTTTGCATGCAGGGCAGGTACGAGGCATGGAGAACGCCGGAATCTCCTTGCCGCCCTGGCCGTCCTGGCCGCTCTACTGGTAGACCCAGACGACGGTGCCCAGGGGCGCCCAGCCGTAGAGGAAATGGGCGAAGTCGAGCGGGAGGTTGATGCAACCGTGGCTCATGCGGTTGCCGAAGTTGTTGTGCCAATAGGCGCCGTGGAGGGCCTCGGCGTCAGCGTTGATGTACATGACGTGGGGAACGTCTTCGACCTCGTAGGTGTCGGAACCGGACGGTCTGTCCTCCTCGTCGTCGCCGAGGCCGATGACCTCGCCCGTTTCATCAGTGAAACCGGCCATGTCCTGCTTCGGGAACTTGAGGCGGACATGGAAGAGGCCGAGTTCGGTTTCGTTCGGCGCCAGCCCGGTGCTGACGAGCGTTTGCGCCACCAGCGTCTCGCCTTGGTAGGCCCAGAGCGTCTGCTGGCCGATGCTGACTTCGATCCGCCGCTTGCCCGGCGCGGAGAGGCTCCCGATCGGGTTCGGGTTCGGGGCGGTGATGAGGAGCGACTCGTCGTAGCGCGGCAGGTTGCCCTGCTCGACGGGTTCGGTATTGATGCCGAGCGCGTCCGCGAACTCGGCGACGATCGGGGCGAGGGCCATCCGGCCGTTCTCGTGCTGCATCACCAGTCCGCCCTCGAAAAACTGGACGGTGGCGCCGCGTTCCCAGACCGGCTGGCTGAGCGGATTGCCGAGGTAATAGGGACCCTCGACGCGGTCGTACCAATCGGCGATGTTGCCGCGGACCGTATGGGCGGTCTCCTGGGCGTAGAAGCCGCCCTCCTGGAGCGCTTTGGCGGCGGCGTTGCCGCCTGGGGCGACCGGACGCCAGGCGTAGGTGCGCGGGTCTCCGCCGCCGAAGTCGCGCCGGCCGTCGCGCCGGAAGTTCCCCAGCCGCTCCTCGAGCACGGTTTGGCCGACCGGCATCGTTTCCATATAGGGCGCGTCGGTCCACATGTACTCGGGGTAGAACTGGAGGACGCCGGCCTCGAATGCCTGGCTGTAGCGCCCGTCGACCGACCCGAACGGCTCGGAAATGGGGTTGCCGAGGACCGGCTCGCCGCCGTTCGCTCGCCAGTAGTCGAGCATGCTGCCGCGGATCGAGTGCCCCGTCGCTTCAACATAGACGTGGAGCTCGGACTGGCCGAGGTCGGGCGGGAGTTGGACGCCGGCGAGCGCGTCGATCTGCGCCTGGCCGGGGTCCGCTTCTTGAATCTCCTGTGCCGCAACCGAAACTGGTTCGATTCCGGCCGGGAGAATGGCTGTCATCAGCGCCAGCGCCGCCGTTGCGGCCATGATGCGCTTCAGCCACGCTCCCTTCGTTCCGGTCATCGTGATCCTCCACGCATTGTTTCGTGTTCCTGTCCTATTGGAGCCGGTCCGCGCCGCGCGGCCGGCCGGTCCGGCTCCATGATACCCCGTCGCAGAATCTGTGCCCCGTTTACGGCACGATCTGGACCGGCGTGCCGCTGGGCGCCCAGTTGTAGAGCCAGGTCGAGGTGCCGAGCGGGACGTTGATGCAGCCGTGGCTCATCGGCGCGCCGAAGTTGCTGTGCCAGTAGGTGCCGTGGATGGCGTGGCCGACGCCGGTGAAGTACATCACGTCCGGCACCGACGGCACGTCGTAGGACTCCCCGCCGATAACGCCCGCCATGTCCTGCACCGGGAGTTTCGCGTTGATGAAGAAGAGCCCGGTCGGTGTATCGAAGCGCGCCTTGCCGGTGCTGATGAAGGTGCTGAGGACGACCTCGTTGCCTTCGTAGGCCCAAAGCGACTGTTGGCTGATCGAGACGACGATCGACTTCGCGTACCCGCCCGGCGGCGGCGGACCGGCCTTCGGCATGAGCACCGGCGGGATGAAGAGCTCCTCGCTGTAGGTCGGCAGGTCGCCTTGCGGTTGCGGCGAGGTGTCGAGCTTGTAGCGCTTGGCGAGCATTTCGCCCAGCGGCACGATCCAGGGGTTGGATCCTTGCTGCCAGGCAAGCTGGCCGCGCTCGAAGACCTGATAGGTGACGTCGTCGAGGACGTATTCCTCGGTCAACGGGTTGCCCAGGTAGGCGGCCTCGCCGGTCGCCTCCCAGAGCTGCTTGAAGCCGAAGCGGACGCTGTGGCCGGTTTCGGGCACGAATCGATAGTCGGCCGTGATCGCTTGCGAGGCGTCGTCGCCGAGTGGCAGCCAGGCGCGGGCGATGGCGGCCGCTTCGTTCGCCTCTTCGGAGGACGCGCCGCCGAAGGGACCACGAGTGCGGAAGACGACGGGCGGGCGCAGTTCGGCGCCGATGTCGCCGAGCATCACGTAGTTGCCGTTCGGGCCGCCTTCCGGCCAATACTCGAAGCGGGCGTATTGCAAGTACTGGATGATGTGCCCGTTGTCGAGGGTGATCTCCGGGGTAATGGGATAACCGTAGGCGTTGGCGCCGCCCGCCTCGCGCCAGAGGTCGAGGAAAAGTTGGTCGAGGCTGTGGCCCGTCTCCGGGATGTAGATGGTGCGCGGCGGCGACCAATTCGGGTCGATCCGCTGCGCGGCGGCCGGCTGAATCGCCAGCGGTGCCGCCAGGGCGAGCACGATCGCCGCGACGCCAAGCGCGGATAGAAGTCGCCGGACACCCGGCACGCGAACCGCTGAGGTAGTCGAACTCACGGACACCGCCGTCCTCCTTTGATGCCGGCTCTGGCGAGCCTTGTCGAAGAGACCGTGGGCGTGAGCAGGCCGCCGCTGTCTCCTATCGTTAATACGCCTAGTCTCTAGGTTACGTGTCGCCTGGGATGTAGTCAACCTTACCGGTTGGGTGTTTGTATGCACCAGAGCACCTGGCGCGTCGTATACCGCCATCTACGCCGCTTGTTCCTCAATCAGCCCGAGGATCTCCAGCATCTGATCGGCGTGGTCGCCGAAGTTGACGTCGACGCGCTGGATGCGGACGATCCCGCGCGCGTCGATGATCACGAAGCCCATCTGGCCGATGCCGCTCATGCCACCCATCGGCTGCCCGGGCTTGGGCATTAGGTCGTATTGACCCGCGACCGCCAGGTCGTGGTCGAGCAGCACCGGGACGCTGATCCCGGTGATCTCCTTCAATTCCCGCGATGCCTCAGGGGCGTCACTGTTGACGACATAGACGTCCGCCTGCTCTTGCAGCGCTGCGACCGACTGTTGCAGCTCGCCGAGCTGCTCGACGCAGAGCTGTCAGGTGATCCCCATGTGCGTGACCAGGACAATGGGCCTGTCCTGGCCGGGTGTCACCGTGTAGCTCTGGCCTGCTGAGTCCGTGAGCGTAAAGGCGGGAGCCGGCATGCCGACGAGCGTGTTCACGTCCTGAGCGATTTCCGGACCCCCCAAGGGACCGGGTAATCCGGCGGGACCGCTTGGGGCCTCAGACCGATCGAGGAGTAGCCAACCGAAGGCAGCGACTGCCGCGACGACCGTCACGAGCGCGGCCAGCACACCGAGCCGCGCCCGCCGCGCCCGCCGACGCCGGGTCAGTGCCACGGCCGCGCGCCGCTGCTTCGCAGTGGGCTTTCGGGGCGCCATGCTCCCGTTGGTCGCATGCCCTGATCGCCGGTCCGCGGCCGGTGGCGCGGCTGGTGCGCGCGCGTGTTGCCTGAATCGCCTCTTGCTCACCGCGATGCCTCCGGCGTGCCCATCGGCGGGCGCTGGTTCTGTTCCTCCTGGTACCGCCGGTGCTCCGGCGACCAAAGACTCTTGAAATACTCGATCACGGCGGCGATCTCCTCATCGCTCAGATGGTTCTTGAAGGGCGGCATCGTCAGCTCCGGCGTCTTGTTGAACACGTCGCGCAGGCCGTTGCGAATGATGTCCGTCAGTTCGCCGTCGCCATGTCGCCACGTGTGACCGCTGTCGTCGTGCGGCGGTGGCGGCAGGTTGCCGCGCGCGTCCGGCTGCTGCCAATTGGCCGCGCCCTGGGCGTTCGCGCCGTGGCAGCTCGCGCAACTCTGCAGGAAGACTGCTCGGCCCTGGTCCACCAGGGCCGCATCCAGCGTCGGGAGCGGACGCTGCACCTCGGTTGGCGACCGGCCGGCGTCCGATCCACAGCTCACCGCCAGGATCACGGCGGCGAGCGCCCCCAGCAACGATCCGGCCCGCCATCGGCTACTCCGTTGGCGTCGCATCGACGGGAGAGGTCAGGAGACGCCAACTCGTGGTGCCGTCCTCGCTGAGATAGAGCACGCCGCCGGCGGTGGTGGCGTAGAGCCGGTGCGGTTGGCGCGGGTCGAGCGCGAGTGTCGCGATGCCCTCGGGGGGAAGTCCTTGACCGGCCGGCTGCCAGGTCTGGCCGGCGTCATCAGATCGGAACACGCTGGCGCCGTCGGCCGCGTAGACGCGCTTGGGCTGCTCCGGATCGATCAGGACAGCGGTGGCGCCGGCGTTGGCGGGCAAACTGCCCACCTGGCGCCACCCTCAGAAACAGTCCATGCTCAGGTACGGCCCGTCCGGCGTCGCCGCGTAGAGCCAGCCGGTGTCCATCGAGCCTTCGAGCGTCGAATGAACCAGCGTCACGACGCTTGTCGGTGGGCCGGCGTCCATCTTTTCCCAGCGGCCACCGCCGTCCTCCGAGCGGAATATCCCCTCCTCGATCCAGGCGTAGAGGGTGTCCGGGCGGAAGGAGTGAACGGCAAACGCGCCGACGTCCTGGCTGGGCAGCCCATCGCTCACCAGATCCCAGCTTTCCCCGCCATCGTTGGAGCGGAGGATGCCGGCGCCCGGACCCGCCGTGTAGAGGCTGTCTGGCACCGCCGTGGTAGTGGCGACCTGACGCAGCTTGTCGGGGTGGAACCGTGAGGGGAAGGAGACCGCGCTCCAGGTCTTGCCCTGGTCGGCGCTGCGGAAGAGCCCGCCCCGGACCATGAGGAGATTGCCGTCGGCCGCGTCGACGGCGAGGCCGGTGATCGGGCCGCTCGGCTCCGGCGCAGGCTCGGTCGCTTCGCTGTCGGGGCGGGCGGTGATCCCGCCCGCAATCAGGAAGGCGAGCAGGAGTCCCAGCAGGATCACGCGCACCGGTCGCTGGAACACAAACCCACCCTCCATTGGCCGTCGCTCGGGGCACGGGCCCGTTCTCAAATCCGCGCACGACTGCCGCATGGCCCGGCCGCGGCATTGAAGTCTTACAGTTTGTAGGATAACGTAGAGTCTGCTCTGTGGCAAGTGCCGCCGGCTTTCTCGTCGGCGCCGGGAATGTGGAGCCGGGAGCCAAGCGCGTGAAATCGTACCGTTTCAAGCTGGGCGGCAGCGGATTGACGCGGGTGCTGGGTGAACTGGAGGCCCGAATTATGGAGGCCGTCTGGCAGCTCGATGCGCCGACAGGCAAGGAGATCTGCGCCGATCTGGGCCCCGGCTCGCACTACAAGACGGTGCTGACCGTCGCCAATCGGCTGGTCGAGAAGGGGCTGCTCAGCAGAGAGTCGGCCGGAGACCGCGCCTACCGCTACCGGGCGGTCGAGAGTCGGGAAGCGTTCGTGCGGCGCATCTCCGCGGGCGTTGCGAGCGGCCTGCTGACAGACTTCGGCCGCCATGCCCTGGCTCAATTCGTGCAGGCGGCCGACGAGGTCGATCCAGCGTATCTGGACGAGCTCGAACGCCTCGTACGCGAGCGCAAGGGAGGCCATTAGTGGTGCGTGGTCGCGTGATCTCCTGGCGAACTCAGACAACGCCCTGGTTTGGGTTCGCCTTGACAGGCGCTTGGGTGGTGTCTGTCGCCGTGGAACCGGCTCCGCTTCTGCCGCTCGCTGACGCTTACCGCGCGTTCTGCGAGGAGCACCCGAGCCTGGCGCTGCTGACGAATCACGCACCGCCGGTGGTTGCCGCGCTCTTCGTCAGCCTGTTCGCTGTCGCGGCGTTCAACGGCGTTCGGATCGCGGCCGCGACCGTGCTCGGCACCGCGCGCTTCAATTACGGCCTTCGACATGAATCCTGCATTCCTCCGGCGCGACTGGCGCGTCACGCTCAGGCATTCGGCCTAGACGGGCGACTCACGTATCTGCCCCAGTCTGGGCTCACAGCGTTGTGCTACGGCTTCGTGCGGCCGCGGGTAGCCATCAGCGCGGGCCTTCTAGCCTCGCTCGACGACGAGCAACTGATGGCTGTCCTGGCGCATGAACGGGAGCATCTGCGGCGGCGCGATCCGACCCTCTACCTTGTTCTCCGGGTATTGGCCGCGGCCGCATACATGTTCCCGCTGGCCGCGGCCCTCCGGCGGCGCCTGGAAGCGGGGATCGAGCTGAACGCGGACCGTGCCGCGATCGCCGCGGTTGGCCGGGAAGCATTGGCCAGTGCGCTGCTGGCGACGCTTGTCGCCCCGCGCTCTTCGCCGATGGGTACGGTCGGGTTGAGCGCGACCGAGGCTCGGATCGCCTACCTGACCGGCGCGCCGGCGCTGCCGACGATTCCCGCGGCGACGATTGCGGCGAGCGCCGGCCTTGGCGCCCTCATCGCGCTGGCGGCGGTGTACATGGCCGCAACCGTCGACGTGATGCGCATGGTCTGCGAGTTCTGCGCCGGCCTACGGTGAGGGAGTCGCGATGCATGACGCCCTGCGCGGCCCAATCCTGGAGTGGTACGACACCCTGAGCTCGCTCAGCGCTCAGGTCACGGCCGAGGTCGGTGGGCTCGATCAGCGAATCGGCATTCCGCTCGTCAGCGCGTTCCTGCTGGGGCTGATCGGCGCCGCGGCGCCTTGCCAACTGACGACGAGCGTCGGTGCGCTGGCGGTGCTCGGGCGGAGTGGGGCAGAGACGCCGCGGCCGCGCGCTGTCCTCGCCTATCTGGCCGGCAAAGCGCTCGTCTACACCGCTCTGGGTGCGCTCGTCGTCGTCGTCGGGGCCGGGCTTTCCGAGGCGTCGATTCCGGTCTTCGTCGCCGCGCGCAAGGCGCTCGGGCCGTTGATGATCGTCATCGGCTTGGTCGTGGCCGGCGCAATTCGCCTCGCCTGGGCGCCCGGACACGGGATGACGCGGCGCTTGCGGCAGACCGCGCGGCGTCATGCGGAGGGTGCGCCGTTCCTGCTCGGGGTGGCCTTCGGCTTCTCGTTCTGCCCCACGCTCTTCGCGCTCTTCTTCGGATTCTTGATCCCGCTGGCGCTGGCCCGACCGGACGGTTTCCTCTACCCGGCGATCTTTGCGCTCGGTACTGCCGCACCGCTGCTCGTCGCGCTGGCGCTGCTCGCGGTTGGCGGTGGCTCGCTTCGCCAGGCCGCGGGGCGGATTGGTCACTGGCAACGGGCGCTTGCCGTCGTGGCCGGTGCCATGCTGATCGTCGTCGGCCTGCACGACACGGTCGTGTATTGGCTCCTATAAGTTGGGGGAGGACAGACGATGGACCGGGTGCTGGTGCTTGCGGTGCTGCCGGTGTTGGCGCTCCTGGTCTGTCCGTTGATGATGGTCGCGTGCGTCTTCGGGATGCGGCGGATAGGGGGCGACACGTCGCGTTCGGCCGCCTCGTCCAGTGCCGTGCCGCGCGAGCAGCAGGTGGCGGATTTACAGCGGCAGTTGCAGGCAATCCAAACCGAGTTGACGACGTTGCAGGCGGGGCAGCAGGCGGCCGCCGGTGGTGACGCGGCGGAGGCGGCCGCCATCGGAGTTGGGCATGCAGCTTAGCGACCCGCTTGACAATTCCACCTCGGACGAGGAACCGGAGCTTTCTCGTCTGAAGAGTCAGTCCCGACGGTTTAGCTTGGTGATGGGGCTAATCGTAGCGCTGGCGATTGTTGGCATCGCTTGGTACGTCGGCGGACGGGAGGGCTTCGGTCAGCTCGGTCGGGGGGGCATCAACCTCAATCTCCTGCCGAAGGTCGGCGAGCCGGCGCCCGACATCACGACCACGCTGGTTGACGAGCAGGGGAATGCCATCAAGCGGGTACGCCTCTCCGACTTCCGTGGCCAAGCCGTTTGGCTCAACTTCTGGGGGAGCTGGTGCCCGCCCTGCCGCGCCGAGATGCCGGAAATCCAGGCCGCCTACGAGGAGGAGCTTGAACCCAGGGGCCTGGTCTGGCTGGCCATCTCCCTCAACGAGCCGGCGCAGGACGCCGCCGAGTTCGCGGCGCGCAACCACGCCACATTCACGATCGCCTCCGACCCGGATCGGTCCGACACCGGGGCCGCCTACCCGATCGCCAACTTCCCGACCCACATCCTGATCGACGAGAACGGCATCGTCCGCGACATCGTGATGGCGGCGATCAACCGGGAAGAGATCATCGAACGGGCGGAACCGATCTTGCCGGACGGTGAGGCGGGCGTGGGCTCAGCGCGAGGAGGACCGAACGACATCGCACCTGGACATGAGGAAGCGAGCTGAACCGCCATGATCATCGTCGCCCGCACCCTCGGCGGATTCGTCCTTGAATGGCTCGTCGTGCGCCTGCTCGAATTAGTGGCGCGTCTGGTAGCGATGCACCCACGGGAAGCGCGCCGCGTCACCCGTCGCACCTTCGTCCGCAACGCCACGCTCGGCGCGGTCGTGCTGATGCTCGCCCAACTCGGCGCGGGCTTCGCCCGCTTCTTCTGGCCGAACCAGACCGGCGCCTTCGGCGGCGAGATTCGGGTGCAAGGTGCGCAGGTTCCGGAGGTGAACGGTACGCCCTTCAAGAAGACGGAGGGCAAGTTTTACGTGGTCCACACCGAGGACGGCCTGCTGGCGCTGTACTGGAAGTGCCCGCACCTGGGCTGCACCGTCCCATGGAACGAGGGGCGGGGGCAGTTCGTCTGCCCGTGCCACGGCAGCGTCTACACCTACGACGGCGTGCGCATCGCGGGCCCCGCGCCGCGGCCGATGGACCTGATGGCGGTCTCGATCGCCCAGACCGGCGACATCATCGTCGACACCGGCGCCATCACGCAGCGTGGCGACTACGACCCCGGGCAGGCGGTGAAATATGTGACCTAACCGCGCCCGCGCGGCCGAGCTGCCGAGCGACTCCACGCGGCCGCCCTGATGCGTCGCTTGCCGGCGGATTTGGGGGGCTGCACGATGGAGGAAAGGGAGGGCAAGGTGTCGAGGAGCGAACACACGACGCTGTGGAGACCGGTTGACTGGCTTCGTCGTCACCTCCTGCTGGTGATCGTCGTCGAGGTCGCGCTACTGGCGCTGCTCGTGTTCCTCATGGTTCGCGCCGCGGGCGGCGGGCCGGCGCTGGTCGGGACCGACCTCGGCAAGCAGCCGGCGCCGGACTTCACGCTGGTCGACCACCGCGGCGAGACCGTCAGCCTCTCCGACTTCCGTGGCAAGGCCGTGGCACTGGCCTTCATCTATACCAACTGCCCGGATGTCTGCCCCCTGATCGCCGAGAATCTGCGCGTCGCCCAGGAGCTCTTGTCGGAAGAAGCGCGGGACGATGTTGCGCTCCTGGCGGTGACCGTCGACCCGGCACGCGACACGCCGGCGGCGTTGCAGGCGTTCTCCGAGCGACACCGCCTCGCGGACAACCCGAGCTGGCACGCGCTGCGGGGCGATCCGGCGACGCTGGAGCGGATCTGGCGGGCCTACGGCGTCTACCCCGGGACGGGCGCCACACCCGCGGGCGAGGCCGCGAGTGCCGGCGGTGGCGAGGGGCACACCGACGCCATCTACCTCATCGATCCCGAGGGCCGCCTGCGCGTATTCTTGCGCTCGGACGCCACCCCGCGGGTCTTGGCCGACAACCTCCAAGCGCTCGTCGATGAGCTCAGTCGCTGAGGCGACCTTCGTGTCCGGAGCTATGCACGAGAGCACAACGTTCCTTGACGGTGGCACGGGGCGGACCTATCTTACACACTGTAAGAATTTGGCGGCCGCGCGTAGAAGCTGAAGGAGGAGGCACATGCGAGCGACGATTCGCGGGAAGGTGACCCTCGGCGGCGTCCTGGTGGGACTCGCGGTACTGGCGCTGACGAGCGGTCCATTGCTCGCCCAAACGGAACCGCCGGCCGCCGACGCCACCCCGACGGCCGATCAGATGGACATGATGGGCGATGCCACGCCCGTTGCGGGCGGCATGCCGATGGTCGGCGAGATGCACGAACTGATGCACCAGATGATGGACACCATGCATGGCCCGGGAACCAGCGATCGCATGCACGAGGCGATGGGCACGGAAGGCGAGCAAATGATGGAGCAATGCGCGGCCATGATGGGGATGATGGGCATGATGATGGGGATGATGGGCGGTCAGGGCATGGAGGGCATGGAGGGGATGCAAGGCATGGACGGGACGCCCATGCCGATGGCGACGCCCGGTTCGTAGCCGTCTGGCCCGTCGAGGAGGGTTCGATTCGTGGAGGGGCTCTGGCCATTCGTGCAAGCCTACGGGTCGTGGATCGCCCTGGGCGGCGCGGTGGTAGTCCTCCTGCTGAGCCGCCGCCACGAGATGAGATGCTGCGCTGTCCCCCAACCGCGGGACGCTGAGCTGTCCCGGGACGTTGCGGCGGCCGACTCGACGCCAAGCCATGATTTGCCGAAGCCGGCCCATCGCTTGCCGTCCGCCACCGACCTCCGAGCCCAACTCGCCGACCTGCAAGCTCGGCAGCGGCGGCTCGCCCAACAGATCGCCGCCTTAGAAGCCGAGCCGGTCAGGGCCGAGGCGGCGCCCGACGGATCGATCGATTCGGCCGATGTGCCCCGGCTCGCGCCGGCAGCAGGGGCGTTGCGCGCGGGAGAGCGACCATGATGTGCTTCAACAAAAAGGTCATCGGGGGGCTGGCGATCGTTGCGCTCGGCGTGCTTGTCGTCGCCCCGAACCTGTTCCTGACCGCGCTCCCGCTGCTGCTGGTGGCGGCCTGCCCGCTGTCGATGCTGCTGATGGGCCGGGCCATGATGGGGGGCGGCCAGCGCGCGGCGCAGAATCAGCAGCTGGCATCGCCTGGGGTGGCCGCATCCTATTCCTGTCCGATGCATCCGGGGGTGGCGGCCGCCGGCCCCGGCAGGTGCCCCGAGTGCGGCATGAGCCTCGTGCCCGCCGTGCCCGCGACGTCGAGCCACGCGCCGCCGCACGCCGATATCCCGCTCGACGAGGCGGAGCAGGTTGCCCAGCTCCGCGCCCAGCTCCAGCGCGTCACCGAGGAGCAGGCGGCGCTCGCCCGGCAGGTCGAGCAACTTGAAGCGGCCGAGGCTAAAGTTCCAGCCGGCAGGGTTGTCGAGGAGGCTGAACGGGTCGCCCAGAGGCGAGCTGGACGGTCGTCCCATGCGGTCGAACGGTCTCGATCGGTTGTCGTCGTGGACGGAGCCCGAGATGGCGCCGCGGACCGGGCTCGCTGAGCGTGGGGTCGATTTCTTGCACTTCAGCGAACTCATCGCGGCGAACGCCGCGGCAGGCGATTCCCGGAGACTCCAGGTGAACATACCGCTCGAACGTGCAGGGCGGGAGCCGTGATGGTCGATGTCGGGATTCTCGCCGCCTTCGTTGCCGGCGCGCTGTCGATCTCTTCCCCGTGCGTGCTGCCGCTGATGCCGCTCTACCTGGCGCATCTTACGGGCGTTAGCGTGAACGGCGCACCGCCCAGCCGGCGCGTGGTGCTGCCGCACGCGCTGGTGTTCGTGGTCGGCTTCGGCCTCATCTTCGTCTTGCTCGGCGTCTCGCTCGGGGCGTTGGGCGGCGTCTTGCTGGCCTACCGCGATTGGCTTATTCGCGGCGGGGGGGCGTTCATGACCCTGATGGGGCTGCACCTCATCGGCGTGCTCCGGCTCCCGTTCCTGGAACGCGAGCACCGCCTGGCCGTCCCCAGCGCCGATGCGCGGCCGGGTCGGCTCTCGTCGTCGTTCCTGATCGGAGTCAGCTTCGCCGCCGGCTGGACGCCCTGCGTGGGGCCGGTGCTCGGCGCCATCTTCACGCTGGCGGTCAGCGCCGCCGACCCGGCCCGCTCTGGCACGCTCTTCGCCGCCTACGCCGCGGGGCTCGCCGTGCCCTTCCTCGTCGTCGCCGTCGCGCTCGGCAGCGTCGGCCGCCGGCTCCGCCGGATCTCCGCCGGGTTGAGTCTCGGCAGCGGCGCCGTCCTGACTGCTGTTGGGATCCTGATGCTCCTCGGCATCTACCAGCAGATCTTCGCTCGGCTCGTTGGTATGGCGCCGTGGACCCCTTGGGAGCCGGAGCTATGAGCGCGACGGTCGAGCGAGAGAAACGGGTCGCGGACACTCTCCGCGGGCGCGCGAGCCGGGAGGGCCGCTCCCCGGGTGTGGTCGTCGTCGACCGGGTCTGGCGCTTTTCCTGTTCGGTCCGGGCAGCCGCCTACGAGATCGTCTTCCTCGCGCTGCTGGTGCTGGTCGGCACGCTCAAGGGGAGCATCATCCCGGCTCAGATCCCGCGCTATGTGCCGGTGCTCGAGCCGCTCGTCGAGCGGTGGTACGCCTTCGACGTCTTCCACTCGCTGATCTTCTCGGCGACGCTGGCGTTGTTGGCGGTGGTGATCGTCGTTTGCACGATCAACCGGGTGCCGGGGATCTGGAACGCGATCACGCACCCCACGGTGACGACGACGCGCCAGTTCTTTCGGACCGCCGAGCCCGCGGCCGTGTTCCGGCCGGCGGAGCCACTGGCCACCGCCGCCGCCGAGCTGACAGACCTGCTGCGCTCGCGGAGCTACCGGGTGCTGACCGAGCGGCGGGGCGACGAGGTCCACGTTTACGCTGACAAGAACCGCTTCGCGCGGCTGGGGACCTTCCCCTTCCACCTGGCGCTGATCCTGGTTCTCGTCGGCGGCATCGTCGGCGCGGAGTTCGGCTTCCGCGACCCGGTCTTCGCGGTCGCCGAGGACGCCACCCGCGACGTCGGGCACGGCAGCAGCCTCCGCCTTCGCCTCGACGCGTTCGTCGAAACCTACAACGAGCGCGCGCAGCCGGTCGCCTATCGCTCCGATGTGGTCCTGTACGAAGGCGAGCGCGAGGTGCGTCGGCAGAGCATCACCGTCAACCACCCGCTGAATTACGGGCGCTATACGTTCTACCAGTCTGGCTTCGGCCCGGCGGCCGTGTTGCGGGTGACCGACCCAAACGGGGCCGTCGTCTACGAGGACAGCGTCAACTTCCTCTACCGCTCCCGCACCCACCCCGACGCCCCGGGCGGGCTGCTCGAACTGCCGGCGCGAGGAGTGCGAATCGAACTCTTGTTCCCGAATCTGCAGCTGGACGCGAAGCCGGAGGTCGGCACTGTCAAGCTCCGACCCGGCGAAATTTACGCCCAGGCGCGCGATTGGGGGACGAACCAGAAGATCGGCCAAGGGGCGGTGATCGGCCAGGGGGACACCGCGAATCTGGGCGGCCTCAACGTCCAGTTCATGCGCGAGCGGCGCTATACCATCCTGCAGGTCGCCTACAACCCCGGCATCCCGATCCTCTTCGCCGCTTCGTTCCTCCTCGTCTTCGGGCTGGTCGCCACCTTCGCCTTCCCGCACCGGCGCGTACGGGCGCTCGTCGGCGAGACGGGCGGTGGCACCGAGGTGCTCCTCGCCCCGCTCGCGAAACGGGATTGGGGCGGCCAGCGCGACTTCATCCACACGCTCGCGGCGATCGAACGGCGGTTCGGTGCGGCAACGCCGCACGGGAGGGCGACTCATGTCGGCAGCTGAACTGGTCCAGTGGTCCTTCTACGGGTTCACTGCGGCATCCTTTGCGGTGCTCGCGGCGACGATCCTCTACCTGATGGATGCCGTCTGGCTGGCGCGCGCGACCCAGCCGCTGCCGGTCGGCGCC
>JBOGUF010000098.1:0-4819 GCA_050696075.1 Thermomicrobiales bacterium | reverse complement strand
CACCACCTCACAGCCGGCATGGCGATCCACATCCCCCGCGGCGTCGTCCACGACGCCCTCAACACCGCCGACCGCATCGCGCGCATGGTCGTCTCCTACCCCACCCCCGACCGGCAGGTCGTGATGGCCGAGGCAGGCCAGGAGGACCAGGAGTAGCGCTCGATCCCTGTGCCGACGGTCCGGCGGAAGGAGGTGGTCGTTGCCAGTATGAGGCAGGTCCCGGGACCAGATCGTGGAGTGATTCCCTCGGCGACGAACGACCGAGGGCCGGTCGAACAGTTGCATTCGCGCCAGTCAACGAGTGGAGGAGCGCATGAGCACCGAGCATCGCCTCACACGACGATACCTATTGCGCGCGAGCGCGGCGGGATTGGTCGGCGCCGTCGGCGTCAACGCCGTCGCCGCTGGCGCTCAGGACGCGGGCTCGACCGCCGACAATCCGCTGATCGGGACGCTGGAGGGACCCGAGGTCGTCACCGACCCCGCTCAGTTCCCAACGGCCTTCCAGGAGGCGGCCCAACTCGCCGACCTCGTGCAGCAAGGCCAACTGCCGCCGGTGCAGGAGCGGATTGGACAAGATCCGCTCGTCATCAAGCCGGTCCACGAAATCGGCACATACGGCGGGACCTGGCGCCGCGGTTTCACCGGTCCGGGCGACAAGTGGAACGGCTGGCGGGCGGCGTCGGGCACCGACGCGCTGCTCTTCTGGGACTACACCGGCTCCACCGTCGTACCCAATATCGCCAAGGGCTGGGAGTTCAGCGAGGACGGTCGGGTCCTGACCATCCACCTCCGCCGCGGCATGAAGTGGAGCGACGGCGCCCCCTTTACCGCGGACGACGTCCTGTTCTGGTTCCAGGACATGTACAGCAACGAGGAATTGGTGACCTCGACCGTCAACGTGATGACCATCAACGGCAAACCGGGGGCGATCGAGAAGGTGGACGACCACACCGTTCTCTTCCGGTTCCCTGATCCCTATCACTTGCTCCCCGAAGTGCTGGCCGGTCCCACCGCCCTGGGCGGCCAGGCCAGCGCCGGCCTCGCGGGCCTCGGCGGGTATGCCCCCGCCCATTACCTGAAACAGTTCCATCCCGCCTACGCCCCGCAAGAGGATCTCGACCGCGCGGTTCAGGAGGCCGGGGTGGATAGTTGGGTCAACCTCTTCACCTTGAAGAACGACTGGGCGATCAACCCCGACCTGCCCGTCCTCTCGCCGTGGAAAACGACCTCGCCGATCAACACCACGACCTGGACGCTGGAGCGGAACCCCTACAGCATCTGGGTCGACACCGACGGCAATCAGCTTCCCTACATCGACGAAGTCCTCATGACTCTGGCCGAGAACCTGGAAGTGCTCAACCTGCGCACGATCGCCGGCGAGTACGATTTCCAGGCCCGCCACGTCGACTTGGCCAAGCTGCCGGTGCTGCTCGAAAACCAGGAGCAGGGCGGCTACAAGGTCTATCTCGATACCGGCGACTACGGCAGCGACATGATCATCAAGTTCAACCTCTCCTTCCAGAAAGACCCGGAGCTTGCCAGGTGGTTCGGTACCGCTGACTTTCGGCGGGCGCTATCGCTCGGCGTCGAGCGAGATCAACTCAACGAGATCTTCTGGCTGGGCATGGGCACGCCAGGGTCCCCGGCGCCCATCGAGACCAATACCTACAGCCCCGGACCGGAATACCGGACCCTCTGGCACACCTACGATCCGGAGCGGGCGAACGCCATGCTCGACGAGATCGGGTTGGCCGAGAAGGATGGCGAGGGGTTCCGTCTGCGCACCGATGGCCAGGGGCGCTTGCGCCTCGACCTGATCTGCACCGCGGCCGCATTTATGCCCTATGCCCAGATCTCCGAAGTCATCGCCCAACAGTGGCGGGAGATCGGCATCGACCTCGCGGTCAAGGAGATGGAGCGGAGCGCGGCGGAGGATCTGTTCAGCACCAACGAGCACCAACTCTATGCCTGGACGGGTGATGGGAGCGAGCACCTGTTCACCTTTCCCGATCAGGTCTTTCCCCATGGCGGCGGCAGCAGCGGTGGGCCGCAATATGGTCTGTGGTTCCAGTCCGGCGGCGAGCAGGGCCTCGAGCCGCCCCCCTGGCTCCAGGAGCTCTACACCAGATTCCGCGCCGCCTTCGGCGTGCCGGAGCAGGAGCGCATTCAACTCGGCAAGGAGATCTGGCAGATCATCGTCGACGAGGTCATCCAAATCGGCATCGTCGGCCTTGCTCCAGCCTCCATGGGAGTCCGAGTGGTCAAGACCACCATGGGCAATATCCCGTCGCGCCAATTCAATAGCCCGGCCGTCAAGAACCCGAGCGTCTCTCGCCCGGTGACGTTCTTCTTCAAGAGCTAGCGGTGAGGGGCGCGGGGTGACGGACGGCAATCGTGCGTCTACCCCACGCCCCGAACGCCTGACGCCCGAGGGATCACCATGCTCGCCTTCATTGTGCGTCGGCTCATCCTGGCGATCGTCACGCTGGTGGCGATCTCCATCATCTGCTTTGGGATCATCTTGTTGCCGCCGGGCGACTACATCACGGCCTACGTCGCGGAGCAAACGGCGAGTGGCACCGTCATCACCAGCCGGGAAGCGGAAGCGTTGCGAGCGCGGTACGGTCTCGATCAGCCGGTTCCCATCCAGTACCTCAAGTGGATGAACGGGATCGTGCGCGGCGATTTCGGCATGTCCTTGACCTGGCAGCGCCCGGTGGCGGCGCTGATCTGGGACCGCATGCTGCTGACCGTCGTCCTCTCGTTGGCGGCCGTCCTCTTCACCTGGGCGCTGGCGTTGCCGATCGGCATCTATTCAGCCGTGCGACAGTACTCCATCGGCGACTACCTCTTCACCTTCATCGGGTTCATCGGCCTGGCGGTGCCGAACTTCCTCTTGGCGCTGACGGTGATGTACCTGGGGTTCCGGTATTTCGACGCCAACGCCGGTGGGCTCTTCTCGCCGGAATACTTGGAAGCGCCGTGGACCCTGGCGCGCGGCTGGGACTTGCTCAAGCACCTGCCGCTGCCCGCGGCCATTCTGGCCCTCGGCGGCACCGCCCAGGTGATCCGCGTCATGCGTGCAAACCTGCTGGACGAACTACGCAAGCCCTACGTCACGACGGCGCGAGCCAAAGGGATCTCAGAGCGACGGGTTATCCTTGGCCATCCCGTGCGCGTCGCGCTCAACCCCTTCATCAGCACGATCGGTTACCTCTTTCCCTACGTCGTCTCCGGCAGCGTGATCGTCTCGCTGGTGCTCAGCCTGCCCACGGTCGGGCCGCTGCTGCTCACCGCCTTGCTGGCCCAGGACCTCTTCTTGGCCGGCGGGATTGTGCTCATGCTCGGCGCGATGACGGTCATCGGCACGCTCGTCTCCGACTTGCTCCTGATGTGGATCGATCCGCGCGTGCGGTGGGAGGAGTAGCGATGGCAGGCATCGCGACGGCGGGCGCCCTCACCGCACTCGCCGAGCGGCGGCAGCAGGCAGCCGTCGAAAGCCAATGGCATCTCATGTGGCGGCGATTTCGGAAGCACCGCCTGGCCCTCGCCGCTGGCGTCGTGATCTCGCTCTTCTACCTGGTCGTGCTGGTGCCGGGCTTTTTTGCCTATGCTGATCCACTCGCGTCCGAGGCGGAGCGCTCGCTGCTGCCGCCTCAGCGCATTCGGTTCTTCGACGACGGCGCGTTTCGACCGCACGTCTATGCGCTGCAAGGGGCGAGGGACCCGGCGACCTTCAAGCGGGTCTACGTCCCAGACCCGACGCGGACCTACGACGTCGTCCTCTTCGGGCGGGGTTTCGAGTACACGTTCCTGGGCCTCATCCCCACCTCCCGCCACCTCCTTGCGATCGAGGGGGCGCCGGCGGAGGAAACGCTCTTTCTCCTCGGCACCGACGTCCAAGGCCGCGATCTCTGGTCGCGACTGGTCTATGGCACGCGCGTGTCGCTGACCATTGGGCTGGTCAGCGTCGTGCTGAGCCTCGTGCTGGGGATCGTGCTCGGCGGTGTGTCCGGGTATGTTGGCGGGCTGGTCGACACGGTGATCCAGCGCCTGATCGAGATCCTGCGCTCGATCCCGACCATCCCTCTGTGGATGGCGCTGGCGGCCGCGTTGCCGCGGGAATGGAGCATCCTCCAGGTCTACTTCGCGATGACGGTGATCATCTCGCTCTTGGGGTGGACGGAACTGGCGCGGGTCGTGCGCGGCCGCTTCCTCTCACTCCGGCGGGAGGACTTTGTCACGGCCGCGCGGGTCACCGGCTGCGGTCGGACACGGATCATCTTTCGTCATATGGTGCCGTCGTTTGTCAGCCACCTGATTGCCGCCACGACGCTAGCCTTGCCGGCCATGATCATCAGCGAGACCTCGCTGAGCTTTCTGGGTCTTGGCCTGCGTCCGCCCGCTATTAGCTGGGGTGTCTTGCTTCAGCAGGCGCAGAACGTACAGGCGATCGCCACCACGCCCTGGCTGCTGATCCCGGCCATCTCGGTCATCGTTGCGGTCTTGGCATTTAACTTCCTTGGCGACGGCCTACGTGACGCCGCCGACCCTTATTCTCGGTAACCCCGCACAGCCACCCCTCATGTCAACGAGTAAACGTCCAGGGATGGGAGAGAACTTCGACGATCTTGCGAGACTTGGCATCAATGAGGCCAAGAAGGTCAGCGGAAGCACGAGGATACTCGTTGGACTGCCCCCCAAATCGCGAACCACGCTGAGAGGCAATGCCTCCGGGGGCGGCGGTAGACGGACCGCCAGCCAGCGGAGGACGAGATGGGACGGGGACGGACCTGCAGTCGTGAGTTCACGCGAG
>JBOGUF010000097.1:0-6882 GCA_050696075.1 Thermomicrobiales bacterium | reverse complement strand
GTGGGGAGGTGGAGCGACTGGTCGGCGTCGCCGGGAGTTGAGTTGGGGAGGTCCCGGCGACTACCACCAATCTGGACGATCTCCGCTCGACGACCGGGAATCGGCGCCGAACCGGAGCGCGAGAAGATCGAGAGTAATCAGGCCGACCACGGCAAGGAGGAGAACAAAGAGCGGGTCCATGTCGGCACCTTTCAAACGAGCTGTCAGCGCTCAGCTATCAGCTTTCAGCTTTCAGCGACAAGATCGAACGACTATGACGACTCGGGAGACCACCGGGGAGGAGACCGGCGACCGCCGAGAGGATTAGCGTGGTCGTGGGCCGCCGTAGAGGGCGGCGGTGGACTCCCAGCGGAGGCGATCGCTCGCCGCCGCGTTGAACTGATTGAGGCGGGCCAACTCCGCATCAGAGGCGTTGATCGCCATCGAGAAGCCGGCCAACTTTCGCCGTGGGGATGCATCGACGAGGGAGACAATCAGCCGCCGGCGTCCAAATGGGATGGTCATCGTCGTACCTCCGGTGAGGAGTTCGGCGTACGCCTGGCGGGCGGCAGCCGCCCGCCACCTCCTCAAACAATGAACCGCGAACCGCTAACGCTCAATACCTGCGAACGACGAACATCCTTCCAATTCGTCCGGGACCGAACCGGCATTCCGGTCTTCAGGCGGTCTCGTTGATATGACGCATGAGGGAGGTTGGTGTGAGATGGTTTGCGCGGATTGTGGCGGTGTGCGAGCGAGGCACCGAAGGGTGGGGTGGCCAGGCAGGCATTACGGGGTGTCCGCAATCGCGCTGATTGGTCAACCGTGCAGCTTCGAGCGCGCCGTGGGCAATAGCTTCCGTACCTCGGTTCCTCTGAGGCGACGCGCCACTATTTCCGAGAAACCGCCACGCCGAAGGACGGCGAGAGACTGTTCGTGGGCCGCGCCATCGGCAAAGCGCGAGAGCCAGACGACCACCTGCTCGCCCTCTCGCACGGGCAGTCGAGGGAAGGTGTTTGTGCTGCTCTCGGTTACAAAGGAGGCCAACATCGCGGCGCCGGTCTCGGTCATTACCGGCATGAGCTCGCGCTCGAAGAGGTCGACGAAATCAGCATCGGCCGGGGCATCAAGATAATAGATGGTAGCCACCACGAGCCCCTGAGGGGCTTCTTTGGCGCCGGGTGGAGGCCGGTCGCTGCCGTCGAGCGAGAAGCCGGACGCCGGCCGCGCTGGGCGCAGCAGCAGTACATTGTCACTATCGATCATCGTGGCGTTGGCCGCGTCGCGGTGCGCTGCCCAAACCGGCCCGTCGTAAAAGGCCGTCAGCGCCTCGGCGCGTGCGGGCATGTCGCGGAAGCCTCGCAGCCAGATGAAGCGGTTGGGATCGTCGAGGTCGCGGAACTGCCCGATGACCTCCATCCCGACCGCTTCCTGGCTCTCGACGAACTCCCGATCGAAGAGGTCGATCAGAACGTCCCGCTGTCCCGGGTGGAGCGTGTACTGCCGGAGCTCCACGATCGGGCAGCACCCGGGCGCCGGCTGTTCAGGTCTCGCGCTTCCCGCATGCTCGGTCGCTCGATCGCCCATGGTGCGCCTCGCTGAGCCACGATCCGGTCGTGTCTCTCGATTCACCGGCACAACCTATGCCGCGTCGATACGGGTGGATTCCATGATCCAGTTGGTTTCCCAGGTTTTGCCGCCGTCGGCGGAGAAGGCTTGTTCCCAGCGGCAGGTAGTCGGGGTGATGTTGGACCAGATGAAGCGGCTGAAGATGGCGCGGCCCTCGAACGGTTCCTGGGAATAGAACTCGCCGCGGCCATTCTCGAAGGAACCGATCATCGGCGGTTGTAGGACGCCGCTGACGCTGTCGGCCCAATAGAGGCTCCATTGCCGGGATGACGGGTCGAAGAGGCGCAGGGTCGTGCCGTGAAGGACCCCTGAGGCGCGATCGAGGGTGATCTCGTCGGCGTTGCCGAGCCCGCCCAGGATCGAGCGCGCCACGGAGACGCCCTCGAACTCCTCCCAGTCGTTCGAGCCCTTGAGACGTTCCCGGAGCCGCCGGTTGTGCACCGTCCACGTGCCGATGTAGAAATCGAAGTCGGCGCGGCCATCCTGCACCACTTCTGTCGGTGGTTGTGCGGTCACCGTCGTCATGTTCTCTCCTGCCGCGTGTCGAAAGCGGACGGGCCGATTGCTGGCGTCGAGGCCATTCTAGATGGTTAGTGGTACTGTTACAATAACCAATAGGCGCATGTTCGAAATAACCACTTTGGAGTGACCGTGGTTCCGTACATCCCGTTTGATCGGGCGTCTGAGGTTCCCTTCTACCGGCAGATCTACGACGGGTACCGCGCGGCTATCCTCGGCGGGCGGCTGCGCTCGGGGCAGCGCCTGCCCTCGACGCGGGCGCTGGCGGCGGAGCTGAAGATCTCGCGCCTGCCGGTGTTGAACGCCTTCGAGCAGTTGCTGCACGAGGGGTATATCGAGGGAAAGGTCGGGGCTGGCACCTACGTGCGGGAGTCGATTCCCGACGACGTCACCAGGCCGGTCGTGGTGCGGCCCCCCCAGCCCCCCCATGCTGAGGGGGGCCGCGACGACGTGCTCGGGGCGTTTCGGGTAAGCCTGCCGGCGCTCGATGCGTTTCCGCGGACGACCTGGGCGCGACTGGTGAGCCGTCACGCGAAACGGCTCCCGATCGAGCTGATGGCCTACGGCGATCCGGCTGGGTATCTGCCGTTGCGGGAAGCGATCGCCGAGTACCTACGGACCGCGCGCGCGGTGCGGTGCGAGGCGGCGCAGGTCTTGATCGTGGCGGGGTCGCAGATGGCCCTCCAGCTCTGCGCGCTGGCATTGGTGGGAGCCGGGGAGGCCGTTTGCGTCGAGGAGCCGGGGTATCCAGGCGCGCGAGACGCGCTACGGGTTTCCGGTGGGCGGCTGGCGCCGATCGCGGTGGACGAGGAGGGGATCGTCGTCGACGCGCTCGCCGCGCGGGGTTCGCGGGTGCGGGCGGTCTACGTCACGCCGTCGCATCAGTATCCGCTCGGTGTCTCGATGACGGCGTCGCGGCGACTGGCCTTGATTGACTGGGCGGAGCGGAACGGGGCATGGCTCCTGGAGGACGACTACGACAGCGAGTACCGGTACGCCAGCCGGCCGCTGGGCGCGTTGCAGGGGATGGACAGCGCCGGGCGGGTGATCTACATCGGGACGTTTAGCAAGGTCCTCTTTCCGGCGCTGCGGGTGGGGTACGTCGTCGTCCCGCCCGCGCTCGTGGAGACGTTTCGGCGGTTGCGCGAGGGACTCGACATCTTCTCACCGACGCTCTATCAGCTTGTGCTCACGGATTTTCTGCACGACGGGCATTTCGCCCGCCACTTGCGGCGGATGCGCGCGCTCTACCTCGGCCGGCGCAACGCTCTGGTCGAGAGCCTGCGCGAGCACGCGGGCGACCTTCTCAGGCCATTCAACACCGACGCCGGGTTGCATCTGACGGCGTTCTTGCCTCCCGGTGTGAACGACCGCGAGGTGGTGCGGCGCGCCAGGCAGCACGGCATCAGCGCCACCCCGCTCTCGCCCTGTTACCTGGGCGAGGCGGCGCGAAGCGGTTTGATCCTCGGGTTTGGCGGCGCGGACGAGGATGAGATTCGTGGTGCGGCCCGGACATTGGGGGGCGTGATCGGCAGGGCGGTCGCGGAATCTTGAAAGCTGGACGAATTGGGGCAGGTCAGGAGGCCGCCGACTAACGCACGGCTTGGACCAAAAGAGGGGGCAGGTCAATGCCCCATCGGAGAAAGTCGCCGAATGCAGAGAAATCGGCCCGCCGATTCCGCGCGAGTGCGGCGACCGACGGGCCGAGTCAACCTTATGGGCTCTCATTCGCAGGGGAGGGACCCGTGCCGCAACTCCGCTCCCGCCGGCCGCGGGCCGGCATTCATCGCGCACGGAACCGGCGCGATGCAACAGACTACGCCGTCTTCTTGGGCCTACACGTCAACACCGCGAATCCTCCACCAAACGCCCTGGTGTCGACGAGCTCAAAATCGGTATTGATCCCGTCTTCAAACAGACGAGTGCCTCTCCCGCGGACGACGGGATACATCCAAAACCTGAACTCGTCGGCTAGGTCATGCTCGATCAGCGTTTTCGCGAGCTGACCGCAACCGTACATGACGATGTTCTTGCCAGGCTGCACCTTGAGCTTAGCAATTTCCTTCGGGACGTCATCGCCGAGAAGCGTCGAGTTCCAAGAGAGCGGCTCTTTCAGCGTCGTCGACGCCACGTATTTTGGAAGACTGTTCATCCGATCGCTTGCTCCAGCTTCTCCAGGTCCATCATCGGCCGACGTGCGTGTCGGCCAAGATCCGGCGAAGATCTCGTACGTCCCTCGCCCCATCAACAGGGCGTCGGCATCGAAGAGCAAATCTCGGGCGTACTTCCCTCGCTCTTCGGCTGAGGCAGGATCCTGCGACTGCATGGACCAATCAAGTGGCTGAATCACGCCATCCAGGGTGACGTATGTCGAAACAATGATTTTCCTCACACCCAGTACTCCTTTAGCTCGGCGATACCTGGCCGTCGCGGGCACGAAAAGCGACGGCGCGAGCATCGTAGCGGGGTGCTTGGGAGTTGTCTTGTACGGAACCGACACTTACTCGGACGCGGCGATCCCGGCTATTTCGGCAGGGGTTTGACCAAGCAGGTATTTCAACGATCGGGTCATGTGCGGTTGATCGTAGAACCCTGCCTCGTGCACGGTGTCGAGAATCGAGACACCTCGTTGCAACAACGCCATTGCCGCTCTGGCTCGCTCAATTTGCCGCACCGTCCGCTGGGTCAGACCGGTCGCTTGCATAAATCGACGCTGAACCGAACGTGCCGAGAGGCCATTCAACCGACCAAGCATCGCCGCGTTCACAAGCGGCTCACGAACGAGCAGCCCCTTGCGTACGAGACGGTCCACGAACGTATCCGCATGTTCATAATCGGGGAACTGCCAGGCCGATCCATCCAGATAGAACGTGCGCTGTCCAGCGCCGGGGAGTGTCTGATCGTTGTCGACAAGCGCGCTGACGGGGAAGTTCGGCAAGATCGAACCCACGCGAAACCAAATCCCCACCCACTCTCCGTCAGGTTCGCAGTGGAGCGTCGTCGCCTTAGTCTGAGGACCCCGCACGGTCATCGTCGCTCTGCCATTCCGCAACGTGACCACCATCCCCCAATGAGTAGACGCGATCGAGTGGAACGAGCCCGATCGTTCATTCCGGGCATGCCAAACCTCCTCCACATATGGAGAGTCTGACGGTCTGGCATCGATCTCAAAAAGCATACTCGTCCTCCAAATCGCACCCCCAACGATTCTAACGCTTCACCCTGACGAATCAGTGCTTGGCGGGTGCCCTCGACAGCAAAGATAACCTGCCCCCATTCTTTGGTCCACTGCAACTGAGAGCCTGGTATGGACTTGACCTGCTCCCTCTCTTGGTCCAAGTCGTGCGTTAGTCGGCGGCCGCCTGGACGGCGTCGAAGGAGGCCGCGTGACCTGCCCCCAATGTTCCAGCCAGGGATTATGGGAGTCCGTCCTCTTTCTTGATCGTCGTGGTTGTAGTAGTAGTGGTTCGTTCGAAGGCTTGCCGGAACGCTTCGGGCGCTTGGTAACCGAGGGCGCTGTGGGGGCGCTCCCGATTGTAGTCGATCCGCCACGCCTCGATGGTCCGCCGGGCGTCGGCCAGGCCGGTGAACCAGTGCTGGTCGAGGCACTCGTCGCGCAGCCGCCCGTTGAAGCTCTCGACGAAGGCGTTCTGGATCGGCTTGCCCGGGTCGATGAACCGCAGCCGGACCTCCCGCTCGGCCGCCCACTGGTCCAGGGCCTTGCCCGCCAACTCGGGGCCGTTGTCCAAGACGATCTCCTCGGGGAGACAGCGCGCTGTCGCCAGCCGCTCCAGCACCGCCACGACGCGGGGGCCGGGCAGCGAGACGTCGCCCTCGATCGCCAACGCCTCACGGGTGAACAGGTCGAGCACGGCTAGCAGCCGGATCCGCCGGCCGCCGCACAGTGCGTCGCTGACGCAGTCGAGCCCCCACTGCTGATCCGGCCGCGTCGGCGCGGCCGGGCGTCCCCGGTCCTCGCGCGCGACCCGCTTGCGCCCACGCCGCCGCACCGCCAGGCCCTCCTCCCGATAGAGGCGGGCGATCCGCTTGTGGTTGACGACGATGCCCTCCCGGCGCAGCAGGACGTGGAGCCGCCGGTAGCCGAACCGGGGGCGCTCGGCGGCCAGCTCGCGCAGCCGCTGGCGGACGGGGAGCTCGTTGTCTCGGCGCCGGGCGCAATACCGTGCCGTCGCCCGATCGAGGCCAACCAGCGCGCACGCCCGCCGCTCCGAGACCCGATACTGCGCCCGTACCCAGATCGCTGCCGCCCGCTTCGCGACGGGCGTCACCAGTTTTTTCGGAGGAGGTCCTTCAGGATCTGGTTGTCGAGTGCCTGCTCGGCGACCAGCCGCTTCAGCCGGGCGTTTTCCTCTTCCAGCGCCTTGAGCCGCGCCGCCGCGCCGCGCTCCAGCCCGCCGTACTTGCGCTTCCAGCGGTAGAGGGTCTGCTCGCTGATGCCGTGTCGGCGGCACAGCACCGACGCCCCGCCCCCCGCCGCGTGCTCGGTCAGGATGCCGACGATCTGCTCCTCGCTGAACCGACTCTTGCGCATCTCGTCCTCCTCGGGACCCCGTCCCGCCTGAGGACTCTCATTATCCGTGGACTAGTTTTCGGGGGGCAGGTCAGAGTGGACTGCCCCCCAAATCGCGAACCACGCTGAGAGGCAATGCCTCCGGGGGCGGCGGTAGACGGACCGCCAGCCAGCGGAGGACGAGATGGGACGGGGACGGACCTGCAGTCGTGAGTTCACGCGAG
>JBOGUF010000096.1:0-46119 GCA_050696075.1 Thermomicrobiales bacterium | reverse complement strand
AAGAACCGAACGCCGGGAAGACGCGCAGGGCCAGCGCCGCCGGAAGGGCGGGTCGGACGGAGCGACGCAACTCGATGATACATGCACTGGCAACACCGGCCAGGGCGGAGCTGGAGGAGGCTCCGTTCCTGGAGAGGATACCCGGCAATCCGATCGTCACGTTTGAGGATCTGGTCACGCGCCACGCGACCGAGATCTATCGTTTCATCACGCAGTTAGCCCGGAATCGGGCCGATGCCGACGATCTGTACCAGGACACGCTCTTGAAGGCCTACAAAGCCTTCGGCCGGCTCGATGGGTCGGCGAATCACCGGGCGTGGCTGTACAAGATCGCCACGAACACCTTTCTCTCCGATCGCCGGAAGCGCGGCCGGATCGACTCGCTCGACGAGCAGGCGTCCGACGGCATCGCGGAGATGGAGACCGATCATGCGGCGAGTCTCGACGCCCGCGCGCTGCTCAAGGAGGTGGAGGTGTTTGTCACCGCCCTACCGCCCAAGCAACGGGTGGCGTTAATCTTGCGCAAATACCACGAGCAGAGCTATGCCGAGATCGCGGTGAACCTGAAGTGCAGCGAGGCCGCGGCTCGCGCCAACGTCCATGAAGCGTTGCGCAAGCTCCGGGAGGCCTTCGGCGACAGACTCTGACGAGGGGCGGGACGCTTCGTCCGCCCGTCGTCGCAACCGACCCGCCGACTTTTGAACGGACACTGAAATGGATGCAGCCATGACCACCACCAATGCAGCGACCACCACCGCCCGCCAGGCCGCGCGGACGTCTCGTGCCACCGCCCGTTCGGCGCCGCCGTTGCCCAACGGCAGCCTGTCTACCGTCGCCACCCAACCCGAGATCGACCCCTGCGACCTTGCCTGCGACGCCATGCCCGGTTTTGTCTGCGGCGATTTGACCTACCGGGACGAGTCGTGGCTGCTGGGCCACGCCGCCGGCTGCCGTTATTGCTCCGGCATGCTCCAGCGCTACGAGCGGATCGACGACATGCTGGATCGGCTGCACCGCTTCGTCGTCGAAACACCGCCCCCACCCCCACCTGCGGTGCGCGCCGCGCGCGCCGCCTTTGGTCGCGTCGACAGCCCGATCGGACCGCTTTTTTTGGCCGCGTCGGAGAAGGGGCTCTGCGAGATCAGCTTTGGCCGTCGACTGAGCGAGGAGGAGTTCCGCCGCGAACTGGAGCATCGCGGTTGGCTTCCCGTCCCCGATCAGATGGCCATTCAGCGCATCGCGGAGCAACTACGCGAATACTTTGAGGGACGGCGGAACCACTTCGAGGTTCCGCTCGACTTTGCCGGGATTACACCCTTTACCCGTTCCGTGCTCAACGCCACCGCCGAAGTCCCGTTTGGCCAGGTATGCACCTATCGCGACATCGCCGAACGCGTCGGCAAGCCGCGCGCCACCCGCGCCGTCGGCAGCGCCCTGAACCGGAATCCGATCCCTGTAGTGATCCCCTGCCATCGCGTCGTCGGCTCCGACGGTTCGCTCGTCGGCTACGGCGGTGGCATCGACATCAAGAAGCATCTGTTGCATCACGAAGGCGTGCGATTAGTCTGAGCCGTTAGCCGTTAGCCGTTAGCCGTTAGTGGCCGAAACGATCGACCGGTGAATCAAAGCGGTGTCAACATCTCGACGCGATGACGTGTATCGAGTACCAGAAAATCTCCCGGTTCCTGTCGACGACGGGGCCTGCGATCACCTCCCCGGCTTCACCCTCCCCTCCGTGCCCCTCCGATCTACCTCCGGAAAGACCGTTGATCTCTCCCGCCTCCCAGGCCGCACCGTGGTCTACGTCTATCCGCGCACCGGCCGGCCCGATCAACCGATCCCCGCCGGTTGGGACGAGATCCCCGGCGCCCGCGGCTGCACACCCCAATCGTGCGCCTTCCGCGACCATCACGCCGAATTGCAAGCGCTCGACGCGCGCGTCTTCGGCCTCAGCACCCAGGACACCGCCTACCAAACCGAGGCCGTGGAGCGGCTCCACCTCCCCTTCCCGCTCCTCAGCGACGCCGACCTCGCCTTCGGCCGCGCGCTCAACCTCCCCACCTTCGAAGTCGACGACATGGGCCTCCTCAAACGCGTGACCTTGATCGTGCGCGACGGCCGCGTCGACTACCTCTTCTACCCCGTCTTCCCGCCCGACCAGAACGCGGCCAAGGTCATCGCCTGGTTGTCGGCACACCCCACATAATTGACCTCAGCCCGCTCGTGGTGCCGCATCGTCCGCGGGACTGTAAGCGTGCTTACAGTCGGTGGAACGTGGCGTGCCACAAGCAAAGTGAGATAATCACCAGCAGGTTTGCACGACGCGACCAGATCGGGAAGGAACAATGCAAGAGCATGCGACCGCGCCCCTCGCCGAACGGTTCCTCGATCCCATCCTCTTCGGCCGCGGCATGGCCGTCCTGCGCATCTTTCTTGGGCTCGTCCTCTTCGCCAACGGTCTGGCGAAGCTGCTTGAGCGGACCAGGATCGAAGCCGGGTGGTACCGCGGGAACCTCGTCGGCCGGCAGGGAGCGCGGAACATTCTCGACTTCGAGGTCAATCGGCGCGACGACCAAGGCACGTCGGTGCCCGGCCTGAAGCGTCTGGTCAACGACCTGATCCTTCCGAATTGGGACATCTTTCAGTGGGTCGTCACCTTTCTGGAACTGGGGGTCGGCGCGTTCTTGATCCTCGGACTCGCCTCCCGACTGGCGGCCCTGGGCGGACTTGTGCAGATGCTCTTCCTGGCCGCGGTCTACTTCTCCAGCAACCGCTGGATGTTCGAGCAACCGCACGAGTACGTGCCGCTCATCATCCTCAGCCTCGTCCCCGCCGGCCGCGTCTGGGGATTTGATGAAGCGATTGTGCAGCGATTCCAGGGGCTGAGTCGGTGGCCGTTCTAGCCGATCACGACGACGCGACGCCCCTGGTGCTTCGCCGCGCCGACCACGCCGAGCCGTCCGTCTTTCTCCCGGCGAACCTGCTACGCGAGGCTCGCCGGCAGCGCGGAGTGCCGGTCGGCACCGTGCCGGAGGTCTGCCTTCTGGATCCGGACGGCGACATCGTCCGGCACCTGGTCAGCGAGGGACGGGCGACACGCTCGCCCGTCTGGGCGTGCTACCACACCAACCTCTACGAGACCGAGGCCGACGGACTGCGGCTCGGTATCATCGGCTGTGCCGTCGGCGCTCCATTCGCGGTCCTGGTCGCCGAGGAGTTATTCGCCTCCGGCTGCGCGCTCTTGCTCAGCGTCACGTCGGCGGGCCAAGTCGCGACCAATCTCCATCTGCCGTGCGTCATCCTGATCGACCGGGCGCTTCGTGGAGAGGGGACGAGCCACTGCTACCTCCCGCCATCCCTGTATGCCGAGGCAGAACGGTCCCTGCTTCGGGCCGCCAAGGTCGGGCTCGCGGCGGGCGGCATCGCGTTTCAGCGCGGCACGACCTGGACGACCGACGCACCTTTCCGTGAGACCGCCTCAGCCATTGCGACGGCGGAGGCGGCGGGCGTCTTGGCCGTCGAGATGGAAGCCGCCGCCCTCTACGCCTTCGCGCGAGCCATGGCCAAGCCGGTCCTCTGCTTCGCCCTGGTCACCAATCAGATGGCCCGAATCGACGGCGACTTCGAAAAGGGGCCGGCAGATGGGGCGGAGGAATCGCTCCGGGTCATCGTCGCGGCGGCGCGAGGCATACGCGCCGTGCGCTCGACCGACCCGTTGCCGGAAGCGCCGGATGGAGGCTGACCGGGATCGGTCCATTCGACCAGCCCCAGGCGCCAGAGCGCGGCCCAAGTCGCCGGCGCGGGCGCGCCATCGGGGGCGAGCGCGTCGATCAGGTCGACGAGATCGTCGACCACGTCGACGTCGAAGGTCGCGGCGACCTCCGCCCACCGCAGACCTAAGGCGCGGACATGGGAGCGAACGTTGTCCGCGACGGCGCCGGTGCTCATCGCGACCCCGCTCAGCGGGTCTTGGGCGCCCCGCACGCCGATCAGGTAGTAGCCGCCGTCGTGGACGCGGCCAAGCGTGACGTCAGCGTGGTCGAGCACGGCGAAGGCGGTCCGCACATGATCTGGCGTGAGCTGCGGCGAGTCGGAGGCCATCACCGCCGTCCGCTCGAAGCCATGCTCAGCGCCCCACCGCAGCAGGTTGACCTGACGCACCGTCAGATCCGCGCCGTGCTGGGCGATGTAGGTCAACCCCTGGCACGTTGCCTCACCGGCGAGGCGTTGCAGGACCGAAGGGAACCTTCGACTCTCTGGCGTGTAGGCCCAGGCAACGGTGAACTCGTGACCCACCGCGCGCGGCGCGAACCGAACCGCGAGATCAGTCAGGAACGCCTCGTAGAGCTGGCACGCCCGCTCCATCCCGATCGACCGCCCGAGGCGGGTCTTGGTGATGCCCGCGACCGGTTCCCGCGCGACGATAATCAGCAGGCTTCGTCGCGATTCGCCAGCCATTGCCCGCATGTCCAACGTGTCTCGCTCCTCTCCGCACTGGACTCGCTCGTCTCCTCAAGGTAGGGCGGACCCGTGACGTCGTCCCGCCGCAACAGGAAGAGCACGGTCGGTTCCCGCGACAGCCACGAATCGTAGGGGCGCTCCCACACCACCTGATAGCCACGAATTCGCTCGCCTGCGACGACGTATGAGGCGTCGCTCGGCTTGCCATAGAAGCTGAGCCACCAGGGGCGAGGCGCTGGGCTCTTCGGCCACTCGATCCCTTGATCGCGGCCATCCGTGTAGAGGTGATACCCGACCCACGCGGCGCCAGCGTCGAGTTGCGTCTCCGCCACTCCGGCATCGTTCGCCTCGCGCGCCACGTCCCAGACCGCGTCCATGTAGGTGAGGTAGTCCCGCGTGGCCGCGACCGAGAAGAGGGCAAAGCCGGCAATAACTGTCACGGCGACCGGACGAACGAGCCGCAGATCCCGCACCGCCCAGAGCGTGAGTGCGATCCCGAGCGGCAAGAGCGGCAGCAAGTAGCGATCAAGGGAGCCGCCACGGTTCAGGTAGTGGTAGGACGGCGGCAGCACGCCGGCAACTTGTCCGATCAGGATTGCGGCAACCAACCAGACCTTGTTCGACCCCGTGCCACCGCGGCGGATAAGCGCGCGACAGAGCAGCAAGCCCACCACGGCGGCGGCAACCAAGCAGACAGCCGCCGCCACGTCGAAGAACGGCT
Organism: Thermomicrobiales bacterium; assembly: GCA_050696075.1. Taxonomy (GTDB): domain Bacteria; phylum Chloroflexota; class Chloroflexia; order Thermomicrobiales; family UBA6265; genus JBOGUF01. The sequence continues at coordinate 40,937 of JBOGUF010000096.1, read as the reverse complement.
GGTGGAACAAATGAGGTCGCGAGCCGCGCACGTCCGGCGGCCCGACACCGCCCCGCCCGAGAAACTGCGGGACATACGGCATCCGCCGCCCGCTCATCGTCAGATAGGTCACCCCGGCGGCGAGCACCGCCAGCCAGCCGGCAAAGACGAGCGCCGCCGGTCCGCTGATCGTCCTGATCGCCCGCCACGCGCCCGGTATCACCGCCGCGACCAGCGGCAGGGCGAAGAATCCGAGGTACATCAGCTCGATCACGGTCAGGTCGCGCATCAGCCGGTAGGTTCCCGCCAGCCCGTGCCGGCTCACTTCGGCCGTGAACGATTCCTGTACGCCCGGTACTCCGTGGACGAAGCGCAGCCAGAGGTAGTACCCGGCGACCGTCAGCGCGGGAATCGCGCCTATCCGAAGCAGCGCCAAGAGTCCAGCGCGACTCGGTCCGATGCGACGCCTGGTGACGAGGTAGCACCCCACCGCCAGCGGGATCAGCGCGCCTTGCTGCCGCACGAGGAACGCAAACGCCGCGAAGATCGAGCCGACGAAGAGCGCCCGGTGTGCGTCCGAATCGTCTCCCATTCCCTTTGCGTAAAAATAGGTCGCGACCGTCAGCCACGTCACGAAGTGCAGATCGGTCATGAAGCTGAAAGCGAGGGCAAAGGCGAGCGGGTTGAAGAGGAAGGCCGCCGCGCCGATGGCGGATCGCCCCCGCTCGACGCCGAGTTGCCGGCAGAGGCCGTACGACGCCAGCGCCGCGATCGCCGCCGCGACGACGGTCGAGAGGCGCATGACGCCGAGATCCATGCCGAAGATCAACCCGAAGAGCGCCCCCCAGAGAACCTGGAACACGGCCGAGGCGGCGACCGCCGGTAGAATCGTCAGCCGTCCCTCGTCGAGCAAGATCTCGACCGATCGGGTATAGCCCCAATCATCGGTCGTCGCCACCGGCGCCAGCGTCGGCACGACGACCGCCGCTCCCGCGAAACAGGCGAGCACCAGTACGACCGGCCAATGCGCCCGTAACCGCTCGCCGATCCCGGCAAGGCCCATCTGCCGGACGCGCGGAAACGCCGTGCCCGCCTCGCGGATCACGGCGCGTGTCCTTCCGTGTGGGACGCGGTCAGTCGGCACCGGTAGATTGTAGCGATGATCCGCAACCCGGCGCGAATCGATGCCCGCATGTTGCCGCTGACTTTGGACTCCCCGCCCGCCCGATTGCGGTAGGAAACGGGCACTTCTCGCACCCGCAGCCCTTGCCGTGCCGCACGCGCCAGCATCTCGACCGGCCAGCCGTAGGTCATCTCCCGCATGCCGAGCGCGAGCAGGTCGTCGCGGCGGAGCACCCGGAACGGTCCGATGTCGCTCACGCGCACCCCAAAGAGGACGCGCAACAGGCGCGACGCCAGCCAATTGCCAAACCGCTGCTGGGGCATGAGTGAGCCTGGCTCGGCGTGCCCCAGCACCCGCGACCCGACGACCACGTCCGCGTCACCCGCCAGCAACGGCGCCAGGAGCGCCGGCAGTTCCGCCGGCTGATCGCTCCGGTCACCATCCATCAGCACGATCAGGTCGGCGTCGGCGGCCATGACCCCGCTCAGGCACGCCCGTCCGTACCCACGCCGGGTTTCGAGCACGACGGTTGCCCCGGCCGCCGCCGCCCGCGCGGCCGTAGCATCGGTGCTGCCGTTGTCGACGACGACGATGCCGCTGACTATCACCGGCAACTCCGGCCGACGCGCCACCGCCAGGATCTCCTCGACCAATCCGCCAATCGCCGCTTCCTCGTTCAAGGCGGGAATCACAATGGCAGCGGTCGGCGGACGTTCGTTCATCTCGCCGCGCCCCTGACGGCTAGGCCCGCCGCTGTCTGCTTCACGACCTGCCGCCGCTTTAACCCTTGTTCGGCCGCCTGGAAGTAGTCGCGCACATCCCCCTGTGACCGAATCCAGGCGAGATAGCGATCGATGCCCGCGGCCAGATCGACCGTCGGCCGGAAGCCCAACGCCTCGATCCGCGAGATGTCGGAAGTCAGCGCCCGCATTTCTCCGGGGCGGAAGGCGCCCGACATCTCCGGCTCGATGCGCTTGTCGAGCCGCTCCGCCAGCAGTCGCGCCAGCGCGCCGATCTCAACCGCGTTTCCGGTGCCGACGTTGAAGATGCGGCCATCGGCCCGGTCGTCCGTCGCCACGAGCAGGTTGGCGCGGGCGACATCCGCGACAAAGACCAGGTCGCGCGATTGCCGGCCGTCTTCGTAGACGACAGGGGCGCGGTCGTTCAGCAAACGGGTGCAGAAGATGGCGATGACGCCCGTGTAGGGATTGAAGACCGATTGCCGTGGCCCATAGGTGCAAGAGTAACGCAGCGCCACCACCGGCATCCCGGTCGCCCGCCCGAAGGAGATCACCAATCGCTCCTGGTCCGCCTTGCTGATCGCGTAGACGTTCTCGCCACCCATCGGCGCGTCCTCGTCGGTCGGGACCGGTGTCGCGGCGGCGTCGCACGCGGGACAGTGCATCGCAAAGTCGCCTTCCGCCAGGCGCTCGACCGCGCGCGTCGTCCCGTAGAAGCGGCCGTGGATCGAACAGTGGTAGGCGCCCTCGTTATAGACCGCCTGCGACGACGCGAGGACGATTTTCGCGACCGGCAAGTTCCGGTTGCGGATCGTCTCGAGCATCAACGCCGTGCCGTACGAGTTGACGTGGATAAACTTGGCGATCTCCGGCATGTACCCGCCGTAAGCCGCCTCATGGAAGACGACGTCGACGCCGTCGAGCGCCCGCTCCCAATCGCGCCGGTTACGCACGTCGCCCTGAACGAAATCGACTTCCGCCGGCACCCACGGCGGCTTCCCCTGGCGATGGGTCTGTCGTTCGAGGCTGTCCAGCACGCGAACGTCCCATCCGTCTGCCAACGCCGCATCGACGATGTGCGATCCGATCAACCCGGCCCCGCCAGTCACCAGCGCGGTTTTTCGTCTGCTCAAACCCAATCCTCCCGCGGACGCATTTGTAAGCCACGGACCGCGATCCAGTACCGCCTCCCGCCTCCCGCCTCCCGCCTCTACGCCTCCACCGTCCCGATCACCCGGTGGTACCCGCGTGCGCCTTGCGGAATCGTGCCAACCGTCTCGGTCGGCTGTGGCTCGCCGGTACGGTCGGTGGCGCGGGAGGTGACGACCACCTCGCCGGACGTGCGCGGCGTCCAGGTGTGGCTCCAGAAGGTCCAGGTCAGCTCGGTGCCGGGGTAGTCGATGCGGGCCGGTTGCCACGTCTGCTCACCGTCGATGCTGACCTCGACCGTGGCGACGCCACGGCTGCCTCCGAAGGCGCGGCCGCGCAGCGTCACCGACCGTCCCATCCGCCACGGCTCGGTGAAACGGTCGTTGCCCCGGCGTACCCACCGGGGCGAGAAGATGTCGGAGCGCGTCGGCACGCTGAAGTCCGGCCCCCACCCCTGTTGTTCATAGAACCCCATGGCGTCGTGGTCGACCACCTCGATTCTCGTCACCCACTTCACGTTCTTCTCGCCGTACAGACCGGGCACGATGACGCGGACCGGGTAGCCGTGCCGCTCGGGCAGCGGCTCATCGTTCATGCGGTAGGCGACCAGGGTCGTCGGGTCGAGCGCCTTCTCGATGGCGAAAGTGTCGGTGTAGCCGTCGGCCGCATGGAGCAGCACCTCCACGGCTCCCTCCTTGATGCCCGCGGCCAAGAGCAGCTCGCGCATCGGCACCCCCTGCCAGACGGCGTTGCTGAAGAGTCCGGCGCCGATCCGGTTGCTGATACACATAAGCGTCGTCTCTTGGGTCGTCGCCTCCATCGCCGCCAGATCGTCGAAGCTGTAGCGCTTAGCGTCGTCGACCAACCCGTCGACCTCCAATCGCCAGAAGGTCTTGGTCACGTTCGGGTCGACGACGTTCTTCGTCACCGAGTAGAACTGATCGTTCGGGGTAATCGGCTGCACGCCGGGACCGCTGTACGGCCGGCCGTCGTAGCTGAAGGTCGCGTCGTCGTAGAGGGTCCTGAGCAGACGGTACGAGGGGAGAGCGAGCGCCACTCCGGCAGCGCCGGCCAGCACGGCCCGCCGCGCCACCGGCTCCCCGGCAAATCGCGCCGCGGGCGCCTCCTCGGCATCGACCTTCAGTGGCCGCACCAGGAAGCGATAGGTTGCAACCAGCGTCACCCCGTACCCGACGGCGTAGTAGACGAGGAGCGCAAAGGCGGTCACCGGCCGCGCCCACGTCGGCGGCAAGCCCCGGTAGTTGGCGTCGAGCACCGGCCATAGGACGATCAGCGAGGCGAACCAGAGCACCAACGCGGTCGCGACGACGAAGATCAGACCGTGCCGGCTGACCCCGCGCCGCCAGCCGCTAGCCGAGCGCGGCCGGTGCCGCTCGACCACGGCCGCGTAGATGATGCCGACGAGCAGCCCGGTCGCGGCCAGCCCGGTGATCCCCGAGCGGATGCCGAATTTCTTCAACCCGTTGTAGCCGCCGTAGCGCTCGAAGAGGTCGAAGAAGGTCTCGATGTCGAGCGTCGGCGCGAACCGGTCGGGAATCGCCTCCGGTGGGGGCGAGATGCCGAGCCAATAGCGCCCGGCCACCATCAGCAGGATCATCATCAGCGTGGCGACGGCTCCGGCGAGCAACCCGGCCCCAAGGGTGGTGATGCGGCGGATGAGGGGCACAGCGGTCCTCCTATGCATCAGCAAGCGCGACGATGGGTAGGCCATTGAGCGCATTGGAGAGTTCGCCGTTGACGTCGGCGGCCGACTCCAAGCCGACCGACAGGCGGATCGTGGCGCAGCGGTAGGAGCGGGGTTCGGTCGACCCGTTCTGGCCGCCCGGCGTCGGGCGCGGCGGGAAGGAAACCGAAGTGATCGTGCCGCCCAGACTCGGCGCGTACGGGATGGTCCGCAGGCGGCGCAAGAACTCAGAGGCGGCAGGGGCGCCCCCAACCAGATCGAAGGCAAGGACCGCGCCCGCCCCGTCCGGCAGGAGTCGCCGTGGCAGACCGTTGCCGTCGACGGCCAAGCCCGGATAGCGAACGCGGGCGACCGCGGGATGACCGGCGAGCATCCGGGCGACCTCAGCGGCCGTCGCGCTCGCCCACGCCATGCGCGGCGCCAGCGTCTTCACCCCGCGCAGCGCCAGCCAGGCGTCAAACGCGCTCAACGTCGGGCCGAAGAGGTAGCCGGCCCGTCGGATACGATCGATCAGCCCACGATCACCAACGACAATTCCGGCGATCAGGTCGTGATGGCCGCCGAGGAACTTGCCGGCACTGTGGACGACAAGGTCCGCGCCGTGTGCGAGGGGGCGGCAGAGCGCCGGGGTTGCCAGCGTGTTATCGACGCAAAGGAGGGAGCCGGCCCGGTGCGTGGCCGCCGCGATGCGCGGCAGATCGGCCAACTCCATGCCGGGGTTGGAGATCGTTTCAATGAAGACGAGTCGCGTCCGCGCCGTGATCGCGGCGGCGATCGCTGACGGATCTGCCATCTCGACGAACGACGCCTCGATGCCGAACCGCGACAGATGCTGGCGAACCAACGCCCCGGTGTCGCGGTAGCAATCGGCGGCCACGACCAGATGGTCGCCAGTCGAGAGCAGCGTGGTGAGCGTCAACGAGATTGCCGCCATGCCGGAGGCGGCCGCGTGCCCATCTTCTGCCCCTTCGAGGTCCGCGACCGCCGCTTCGAGGGCGCGCACATTCGGCATCCCATCCCGGACGTAGACGGCCCCGCCGGCAGCAAACCAGTCCTCGGCCGCATCCCCATCAGGAAAGGCGTAGACTGTTCCCTGGTGGATCGGCTGGGTCAATGGCCGGGCCGTCGCGCCGTCATGGCCAGCCCGCGCCGTCCTCGTCCGGAACGACTCCACACTCGCGGCGTCGGTCCGACCATGCATCTGCCTTGGCCGCATCGGCGACTCTGAATCAATCACGGCTCCCCCTTTGCCGTCCACTATCTTAGTCACCGGAAGGGACGGGATCGTGACAAAGATGACAAGACCTTATGCATCGACCCGCGGCGCGGTAGCCTGTGCTTCACGAATCCGTTTGCCTGCAAGCAACGGTGCGGTCTTCATGGGAAGAGGAGTGAGGCAATGGGCTACGCGGTTCACGTTCCACCGGGCAAACGGGTCGATCTCTCGCGCATCGACCCGGATGCCGATGGTGGTCTGAGCAAAGTGGACGGCACGATTCGCGCCGACGGGCTCACCGAAGAGTTGGGGGAACTACAAGAACTGCTCTACGCCGCCGGAACCCACGCCCTCTTGATCGTGCTGCAGGGCATGGACACGGCCGGCAAAGACGGCACGATCCGCAAGGTGCTGCGCGAGGTCAACCCGCAGGGCTGCCACGTCACCTCCTTCAAGGTACCGACCGAGGAAGAACTGGGGCATGACTTCCTCTGGCGCATCCACAAGCAGACGCCGCTAAGAGGTCTCATCGGCGTCTTCAACCGTTCCCACTACGAAGACGTGGTCGTGGTCCGCGTCAAGGAACTTGTGCCGGAGCCGGTCTGGCGCGCGCACTACGACCAGATCAACACGTTTGAGCAGTTGCTGACCGCTAGCAACACCCTGATCGCGAAGTTCTACCTCCACATCAGCAAAGAGGAGCAAGAGGGGCGGCTGCTCGACCGCGAGAAGGAGGTCGAGAAGGCGTGGAAACTCAGCGCCGGCGATTGGATCGAGCGCCAAGCGTGGGACGACTATATAGCCGCATACGAAGACGCCCTCACCAAGTGCAACACCGACGTCGCCCCCTGGCACGTCATCCCCGCCAACCGCAAGTGGTTCCGCGACGTCGCGGTCGCCGACACCCTCGTCAACCTCCTCCGCCCCTTCCGCGACGACTGGCTGTCGTCCCTGAAAGCGATGGGACAAGAGGAACTCAAGCGAGTCAAAGCGACCCGCAAGCACCTGACTCCTAACCCCTAACGCCTAGGCTGCGTTGGCACCCCGTCATGCTGAGGCAGCGAAGCATCCCCGCGCGAAGCGCACCGCCGATCATCAGGCACGGGGACTGGGGCCACCATCACCGTCATGACGGGTCGGCGTCGCCGGGGGATGCCCGTCGGTTCCTCAGGGCGTGCTTCGGCTTCGCCTCAGCAGGACGGAGCTTGGCAAACGCCGCCTAACCCCTAACCCCTAACCCCTAACGCCTCAATAATCGTAATCCGGCAGCGGGCCAAAATCGTCCAAAGGCCAGTTGCTGAACCAGGCCTTGCCGACGATGTCCTCGACGTGAATCGGCCCGAAGCCGCGTGAGTCGGTGCTATTGCCCCGGTTGTCGCCGAGGACGTAGACGTGGTCGTCCGGAATGTGGTCGATCGCGCAATGCTGGTCGCCGGCGCAACGCGTGCTGATCCCGTCGAGATATGGCTCGGCCAGCGCCACACCGTCGACGAAGACCCGGCCGTCGCGGATCGCGATCGATTCGCCAGGCAGCCCGACGATCCGCTTGATGTACGGCTTGTCCGACGACAGCGGCGGTTCGAGCACGACGATCTCCCCCCGCTCCGGCGCGTGGAACGGGTAGACGACGCGTTCTCCCTCGCGATCGACGCCCGGCAACAGGTTGAGCAGATCGTTGAGGTCGAAGTGGTAATAGACGGTCTGGTTGACCAGCACCCGCTCGTGGTCGCGCAGGTTCGGCGTCATGCTCGATCCCTCGACCTCGTACGGCAGGATCACCGCCCGCGCGCCGAAAAAGATGATGGCCGCCAGCAGCGCCGTCTTGAAGATTTCGACCGCGAAGTTCCGCGCCGGTCGTCGCCGTGCCGCCTCAATCTCGATCGACTGCTCCATGTCGCTCCCACGCCTCAACGACAATCCACACCCGCTGCTTACGCCGGCCGCGGTCCTTGAGGATGGATTGTGCATCGCCAGCGTACCGAATGCACACCCCTTTTCGCGAGGGGCATGGCATCACTGCCCCGACCGGACGACGCGCTGGATCCGTTGACGCATGGTGCGCGTAGGGGAAAATACCGGCTCTATGCGGACCGTTCGCTGGCTCAGCCCTATCGACGGAAGGGGATCATGCACACAATCAACCGACCGCGCACCCGTTGGCTTATCGGCCTGGCCATCGCCTGCCTGTTCACGACCGAGGGCAGCCGTCCGGCGGCGGCCCAATTCGATCCCGGTTCCTTCACCGTCGGGGTGGAAGAGGTGGTCACGGGCCTCAGCCGGCCCCTCCAGGTCGTCGACCCCGGCGACGACAGCGGTCGCGTCTTCATCGTCGATCAGGGCGGAACGGTCCTGATTCTGCGCGACGGCGACGTGGCGGAGACGCCGTTCCTCGACGTCTCTGACCAGGTCAGCGGCAGTAGCGAACAGGGCCTGCTCGGCATGGCCTTCCATCCCGACTACGCCGCGAACGGCGTCTTCTTCATCGACTATACGGACGTCGACGGCTACACGCGCGTCGAGCGCTGGACGGTCTCGGCCGACGATCCCGACCAGGCCAATCCCGACAGCGCCACCCTGATCATTGGCGTTGAACAGCCGTTCGCCAACCACAACGGCGGGCTGATCCTCTTCGGACCGGACGGCTCCCTCTACATCCTACATCGGCCTCGGCGACGGCGGCTCCCAGGGCGACCCGAACGGCAACGCCCAGAACCTCCGCGAACCGCTCGGCTCGATCCTGCGTATCGACCCCGCCGTCGAGGGAGACGACCCGCCTTATACCATCCCCGACGACAACCCCTTCGTCAACCAGGACGGCGCTATGCCAGAGATCTGGGCCTACGGCCTGCGCAACCCCTGGCGCTTCAGCTTCGACCGCGAGACGGGCGACTTCTACCTCGGCGACGTCGGCGGCAGCCGGCAGGAGGAGATCAACGCGCTGCCCGCCGATCAGGCGAGCGGCGCCAACTTTGGTTGGAACGTGATGGAAGGCGACGCCTGCTCCCAGGATGGTTGCGACCAGGAGGGCTTCGTCCTCCCCGTCTTCACCTATCCCACGCGCGAGTTCGGCTGCTCCGTCGTCGGCGGCTACGTTTACCGGGGCGCAGCGTCGCCCGCACTGGAAGGGGTCTACCTCTTCGCCGACTACTGCTCCGGCCTGATCTGGGGGATGGGCCGCGATGTGAACGACGAGTGGGTCGTCTCCGACCCGGTCGAAACCGGCCTTCGCATCAGCTCCTTCGGCGAGGACGCCAACGGCGAGCTGTATGTGACGGATCTCGGCGGCGGAGTCTATCGGATCACCGATGGGGATTAACCGCGGCGAGAAACTCCTCCACCCGCTCCCCAAACGCCGCCGGCGCCCAGTGATGGATCGAGTGCCCCACGCCGGGCAGGCGAACGAGTTCGAGTCGCGGCAATGCCCCGCGAAGCATCGCCACGCCGACGTTCTTCAGCATTTGATCGTCGACGACGTCCGCCTGAAAGACGAGCGCCGGCACGTCGACGCTTACGCCCGTCAGGTCGAGGTTTTGCTGGCCGAAGTCGCCCATCATGATCGCCGAGAAGACACCGTCAGCCGATTGACTGAGTGAGACGGCTGACTCCTCGGCGGCGGCCCGCGACAAATCGGGGTACTGGTCCATGAAGTGCGCGACGATCGCCTCGACCGGCTGGTGCTTCAGCATCGACAACCCGGCAACGGCCTCGGCAAAGTTCGCCCAAGTCGTGTCCAGGTTCTCCGAGCCAGACGGCAGCGGCAGCGGCGGCTCTTCGAGCACGATCGCGGCCAGCCGCTCGCGGATCGAGTCCAACGCGCCCAATGCCACCAGCGCGCCCAGCGAATGCCCAACCACGATCACCGGCTCATCGAAGGACTCGACGTAGGCGGAAATATCGACCGCGTAGTCGCGCAGACCGTAACCGTACGCCGGCTTGGCGGAATCCCCATGACCCCGCAGGTCGACCATCAGCAGCGGCCGGCCGCCAAACGGATCGACGTCGAGCGTCACCAGCGGCAGCCACGCCCGCCACGATCCCCAGATGCCATGCAGCAACACCACCGGCGTCCCAATCCCAGGACGCTCCACGACGTGGAGATCAAGACCTGTCTTTACTGATTGCCGGTGGTGGATGAGGCCATCAGGTTCGGGCAGTTTCATCCGTCGCCTCTCGAATACTCGACTACGCTCGCGTCTGGTGGTTCGATCCGGCGAATGCCCGCGATGCGATCAAAATCGGTGTCGTAGCTGAACAGTTCGTCCGCGCCCCGGAGTTCGATGTAAATAGCGTGGTAGGCATCGACGAAGTCGATCGGTAAGGATGTATACAGGGCGAAAATGCGACGGTAGAGCCGTTTGTTGTCCAGTTTGATGCCGGGTAGCTCAATGAGCGGGAGCAATCCATCGCGCACGGTCTCGCGGTCCTGTCGATACTCGAGCCGCGGACTCGTGAGGACGTGGATGACTTCCTGTATCACTTGGTCGGTCGTCCACACGACGATTCCGCCGCGTTCAATCGCAACAAAGAGGGCTTGGCATGCCGCGGAGCGCGTTGGGTGATCCCCCGCCAAGTGTCGGATGAAAATGCTGGAGTCGAGGAACCGCATTATACGGGTCCCTCGACATCACGTTGCCGATCCCGCAACTCTTCGTCGACTGCCCCTTCGCCAAACATCGAGGTCGACTCGTCGTACTTGACCGGACCACCGCGCGGCGGAATCGAGCCGAACGTCCGCTCCGCCACCGAAGGCACCGGTCGCAGCATCACCTGCCGTGAACCGGGTTCGGGTACAGAAACGGCGACCTTATCGCCTTCTTTCAATCCAAGCAACCGACGAACTTCCACCGGAACGGTGATTTGCCCTTTGCGAGTCACCGTGGTTGTGATTTCATACATATCCTCCTCCTCTCTCATTGCCTCTCAAACAGGCGCGTAGTACGATAGATGATATCGTACTACCAGATCGACTCTTCGTAAAGTCGATATCGCCGCAACCCCTGTAGAAGAGCGGCGGCCGAGAACCCGGCCACCGCTCTCTTGCCGCCTCGCCGCCTTGCCGCCTCGCCGCCTATTCGTACCGCAACGCCTCGGCCGGGGCAATTCGCGAGGGTGGGCCGGCCGCCAGGATTGCATCGCGCAGGTGCTTTGCCGCCCGCAAGACGACCGCCCCTATGGTGCTCGTAGGGTTGACCGCTCCCCCGGTCGGCAGGAGGCTGCCGTCCATGACGTAGAGGTTCGGCACGTCCCAGGTCTGCCCCCACTGATTCGTCACGGAATCCCGCGGGTCCGTGCCCATGCGACAGGTGCCGAGCAGGTGCCAGGCAGGCGGGGCATATCCCCTCCCCGGCACGGTAAAGTCGTTGACCTTGACATCGAACGCGCCGGCAGCGGCGGCCAGTTCCTTCGCCCGCTCGACGGCGTAGTCCATCATCCGCCGATCGTTCGGGTGGAGCCGGTAGCTGATCCGCGGCGCCGGAATCCCGTCGGAGTCGGTCTTGGTCTCGGAGAGGGTGACGCGGTTTTCCGGTAACGGCAGGTCGTCGCCGACGAGCAGGATACAAAGGCCGCGGTTGAAGTGGCGGCGAAACCAAGCGTGGTGCGCATCACCCCAGGGCGCGACGTTGCCGGAGTGGGAGCCGAGCGCCTGGTAGCCGGCGCCGTTCAGCCGGCAGAGGTGGATCGTGAAGCCGTTAATAAAGCCGCGCGCGACGTCTGTCTCGGCGAACTCCTCGCTGATGAGCACCGCCGAGACGATCCCCTTGTGCGACTCCAGCAGTCTGTCCACCCAGACCTCGACGATTGCCAGACCGTGGTGCATGAGGTAGCGCCCGACCATACCGCTCGAGTTGGCCAGGCCGTCCGGGAAGCGCGAGCTGGCCGAGTTGAGGAGCAGCCGCGGTGTGCCGACGCCGTTGCAGGCGACGATGACGACGTCGGCCGCCTGAACGTGGCGCGTCTTCGTCATCCGATCGAGGTAGGCGACGCTGGTCGCCCGCCCGCGGTCGTCCGTCTCGATCCGCGCGACGCGGGCGTGCGTCCGCAACTCTGCCCCCGCCGCGATCGCCCTCGGCCAATGCGTGAACGACATGCTGCCGAGGGAACCGCGCGGGCAGCCGGACTGGCAGTTGCCGCAGTTGTTGCAGGCGAGGCGGTCGTCGTAGTCTTCGGCCAAGATCGCGCAGGGCATCGGCCAGGCGTGCCAGCCCAGCCGGTCGAACGCGGCGCCGGCGACGGCTCCGATCGGTCCGGGCGGTAGCGGCTTCGACTGGAACGGACCGCGGGGCGGCATCGCCGGGTCGCCCAGCAGCCCGCTGATGCCGCAGTGGCGGTCGTTCTCGTCGTAGAACGGTGCAAGGTCCTCGTAGCTCAACGGCCAGTTGGGCTGGCAGCCGTGTTCGGTTCCCTTACGGAAGTCCGAGGGGCGAAAGCGCGGCCAGGTCGCGGTGTAGACCGTCGTCGAGCCGCCGACGCCGTTCCACATCAGCGTGTTCTCGTCGGCGGTGTCGACCGGGTAGTCCTCACCGCCGGCGCGGGCATTGGCGGAGGTGCTCCAGTTCGTCGCCCGCAACCACTCCCAGTCGGGCGAGAAGTGTGGGTAGCCCTCCGGCCGCCACCAACCGCCCTGCTCCAGGCAGCACACCTTCAGCCCCGCTTCTGCCAGCACGCGGCTGGCGACGGCGCCTCCCATCCCGGATCCGACCACGACGACATCGACGGGGTCGTGACGAACAGGAGCGGCGGCCACGTCAGACCTCCTCAACCGGCAAGGTGAAGTCGCTCAGGCCGGAGCGGTCGACGCGCGCGACTGACGTGGTCGGCTTAAAGAAGCCGCGGGCCGCCGCCGGCGTGCCGGTCCACGGCGCCGGGTCAAAGGGGGTCATCGCGTAACCGTGCGGTTGCGGGGTGTCGTTGTAGTCGTGACCCAGGGCGCGGAGCGCCTCGATAACCGGCGGGGCGGCGTAGTAGGCGTAGTACGTCGCCGTCAGGACGAAGGCAAAGAGGTCGGGATCCTCGCGTTCGAGCCGGCTCACCGCCTCGACGCGCCGCGCGGGCGGCAGGTCGACGATCGCCTCGGTCTCCGTCTCCAGCCGCGCCACGACCCGCGCCACGGCGTCGGATCCGAGGCATGTCCGCAACCGGTCCGCCAGCACCGCCTGGACGCCGACCGTCGAGGCCGGTGGGAAGAGCTCGTCGCCGGGGAGCAGGACCTCGACCAGCGCCGCCAGCCTCGCTGCCATCGCCTTCGGGCTCGCCGCGATCATGGCGTGACCCCCGTCACGGCCGGGTGCTTGTCCGCCGATGATCCCTCAAAGACTTCATACGGGGAGGGAGTGGGCCAGAGCGGCCAGAGCGGGACGAGCATGATCCCGGCGACGACGACGAGCTGCATGATCTCGTCCCCGGTGTTGGAAACGCGGTGGATCGTGTTCGGACGATTGAAGACGGCGCACCCCGCGGCGATCGGATGCCGCACGCCATTGACCTCGACCTCGCCCGACCCCTTGACGACGTAGTAGACCTCCTCGCACCGGTGCCGATGAAGCGGCGAGTGGTGACCCGGGTCGATCTCGACCAACCCGAGGCAGAGTGTCATCGCGTCAAAGCCGGTCTCGGGGTAGACGAGCTTCAGATCGCGAACGGCGCCGCTTGCCTGCTGCATCGGCGAGCCGTCAAGGAACTGCGCGGGACTGATCACGACCCGCTGTTGGTCGGTCATGGCATCTCCTCCTTTGCACGTTTTGCCCGGTAACCGGGGCCCGAACTCTGCCGCGGCCGCCCCGACCACGGCGACGCCGCACCCTCCCCTCGCGCCTCCTGCGCGGCGAGCCACTGGTCGATGTAGAAGAGCGCGTCCTCCAGATGACGTCGCATCGCCTCGGCGGCCGCGGCCGGGTCGCGGCGAGCCACGGCGTCCAGGATCGCGCTGTGGCCGGCCATAGCCCGCTCCACCTGGCCGGGGATGAGCAAGCTCGCCCGGCGCTCCTCCCCGATCACGTGGATCAACTGCCGCATCAGCCCGTCGACGATTGAATTGCCCGTGGAGTGGGCGAGGATGTGATGAAACTCGGCGTCGGCCGCCACGACGCGTATCAGGTCGCCGCGCGCGGCGGACGTCGCCATTTCGTCGACAGTCTCCTGCAGCGCCTCGTCGGTAGCCCGGTCGCCGCGACGGGCGGCCAGTGCCGCCAGCCCCGGCTCGACCAACTCCCGCAGCTCGAAGAGCTTGCGGATATGGTCGTTGTGGTCCCGCAGCCAGGCGGCAAGTGGCCCTCGCGCCGGCTCGCTAGGATCGCGCACGAAGGTTCCTCTGCCTGGCCTGACCTCCAGATGCCCAGTGCTTTCCAGCACCCGGATCGCCTCGCGCAGCGAGACCCGGCTGATGCCGAGCTGCTGGCACAGTTCGCGTTCGCCCGGTAGGCGCGTCCCGATCGGGAGCCGACCGTCGTCGATCAGCGCCCGGATCTGCTCGACGGCGCTGCTCCAGAGGCGTGCTCGGCGCACGCTGGTGAAGAGGCTAGCGTCAACCGTCTCTTCTTGGAGGCTCATTTCACCGCTCCGTGCGTCAATCCGTGGACCAGCCACCGCTGGAAGAAGAGGGCGACGACGTAGACCGGCGCCATCCCAGTGAGGGAGGCGGCCGCCATCTGACCGAAGTTGACGAGGCGATCCCCCTGGAAGAGCGAGATACCGACCGGAAGCGTCTGGGTCTCCGGCCGGTAGGTCAGGACGAGCGCGAAGAGCAACTCGTTGTAGGCAAGGATCAGACAGATGATCCCGGCCGCGACGATGCCCGGCGCGATCAGCGGCACGACGATCCGCGCCAACGTCCCGATTCGCCCGGAGCCGTCCACCCAGGCAGCCTCTTCGACCTCCTTGGGCACACCCCGCACGAAACTGTCGAGCAGCCAGACGGCGACCGGGACATTCATCAAGGCGTAAACGGTCGCCAGGCCGGGCAGGGTGTCGAGCAGGTGGCCCCGTTTGAGGAGGTAGAAGAGTGGCAGGAGCGCGACGATCGGCGGCGCCACGTAGGAAGAGAGCACAAGGGAGTACAATACCCTGCCGCCCGTGCCGAAGCGCACCATGGCGTAGGTCGCCGGGACGGCGATCAGCAGCGTCAGCGCAGCGCTGACCGTGGCGACGGCGATCGAGTTACGAAGAAAAAGGAAGACCTGCACCGCGTTGTAGGCATCCGGCCAGTTCTGCCACGCGAACTCCCGCGGCACAAACCGTCCGCTCAGGATGTCCGCCTGGGGCGTCACCGAGATCGACAAGAGAAAGAGGACCGGCAGCAGAAAGAACGCCAGCACGAACGCGAGGGCGATCCAGCGCGGAATCGGCGGGCGGCGAGGCGGAGCCGGCGCCTCCCTCCCCTGTCCGTCCCTCATGACCACCGCGTCACGGTCCAGTCGCGTAGAAGCACCAGGGGCAGCGTGACGAGCCCGACCACCACCCCGAACAGGATCGTCTGTGCCGCGGCGTAGCCGACGTCGAACTGCTGGAGCGCGACGCGATAGATCTGGAAGGTGGCGACGGTTGTGTCGAAGCCGGGACCACCTGCCGTCAGAATGTAGACGAGGTCGAAGAGTTTCAGCGCCGTGATCATGCGTATCAGCAGGACCGCGGCGAGCGCCGGCATCAACAGTGGCAGGGTGATCGTCCAGAAGATGCGGCCGGGCGATGCCCCGTCGATCAGCGCCGCCTCATAGATGTCCTCCGGCAGAGCTTGGAGGGCCGCGAATGCGAGCAGGATGACGAATGGAGTCCACTGCCAGGCATCCGCCACGCCGACCGCCGGGAAGGCCCAGGTCGAGGAGCCGAGAAACGAGATCGGCTCGTCCGTCACTCCCAACGCCCGTAGCGTGTTGTTCACCAGGCCGCCGATCGGGGCCAGCATTAGCCGCCAAGCCACGGCGACCATGATCGGCGGCGTCATCAGCGGCAACAGCAGCAGCGTGCGGATGACGTGACCGCCTCGCACGCTCCGCCGCAGGAGGAGCGCGATCGCCAGCCCGGCCGCCACTTCCAGCACCGAGACCGGAACCGCGAACCCGACCGAGCGGATGAGCGAGCCGATGAAGACATCGTCGCGCAGCGCGGCGCGATAGTTGATCAGCCCGACCCACTCCTGGAAGGTGCGCCCGAGGAGCGAACGGGAGGCCGAGAGGACAAGCAGGTAGATCAGTGGGTAGACGGCGAACGCCAGCAACCCGACGATCATCGGCGCGACCAGGAGCCAGGGAACGGAAACGCGCCCGGCGCCACCACGCTCCTGAAGCAGGCGTGAGTTGAGCACGATGGCGTTCATCACGTTCTCCGCTCCTCACCTCCTGCCCTTCTCTCCTGTCGCGCCGAAGAAGAGGACAGGGGTGAGCGATGCTCGCTACGTCCCGAGAATCTCCTGCCACCCCTCCTGGGCGGCGTTCATCGCCTCCTCGGGACTCTTGTTGCCCTGGAGCATCAGCGCCAGCTCGTCGGTCAGCCTGGTCATTAGGTCGGGCGACCGCGGGATGGTTGGCCACGGAAGGACGCCGCCGAACGCCGCCACCGCCGCCTGCACCTTGGGCGCGAATGCCTTGTAAGCCTCCGAGTCGAGGCCTGAGACGCGCATCGGGTCGATGCCACTGCCAACGGTGGTCAGCGCCTTGACGTGGAACGCCTTGCTCGTCGCGTACTTGACGAATTGCCTCGCCATCTCCTTCTCCGTCGAGCCAGCGGAGACGGCGAAGGCGAACCCGGCGTTGAGCGGGGCGACGTGGGTGGTGTTCGCGCCGCCGACTGGCATCTGGACGACGTCCCACTTGTCGGCGACCTCCGTTCCTTCGGAGCTCTGGGCATAAACGCCGAGGTCAGTCCAGAACTCCTGCATCGCCGTCGTGCCGCCGGAGAAGGCAGGCAACGACTGCTCGAAGGCGGTCTCGAGCGGGGTCGGCAGGGCATAGGCCGCGATGTCGTTGAGCGCGACCGCCGCCTGAATCGCCGCTTCGCTATCGAGCGTTGGGTTGCCGTCGGCGTCGAGGAAGGTGCCACCGAAACCGGCCAGCCGGTTGGCATAGGTTGAGCCGAGGATGATGGGCACCTTGAAGCCCATGATCCCGATGCCGTAGATGCCGTCCGCGCTCTCGGCCTCGGTGATCGTTCTCGCCGCGTTGAGGACGTCATCCCACGTCTCCGGCGCCGTCAGGTTGTGGCGTCCGAAGATCTCGGTGTTGTAGAAGAGGACGTGCGCGTCGCCATCGTACGGCAGCCCCCAGCGACGGCCGTCGAAGAGGGTATACACGTCGTAGATGGTTGGGATGAAGTCGGCCGGGTCGATGTCCGGGTCGTTCGCGATGAAGTCGGTCACGTCCTCGACGATCCCCTGCGTGGCCATCGCCCCGAGCGTTGGATACCAATAGTCGAAGACGTCGAACTCGTTCGCGCCGGACTGGACGTCGAGCGTCGCCTTGGCCTGGACTTGGTCGTAGGGCACCGAGGTGAGGTTGACCGTGGCCCCGGTCAGTTGCTCGAAGTCCGCCTTGAGCAGATCGCCCGTCACCACGTGCGGCTGGATGATCATGAAGTTCAGCGTCTTGCCGGAGAAATCGGGCAGATTGCTCGGCTCCGGCGACGCCTCCTGGAAACGCGTCAGGTCGAAGCCGCGCCGGCCGGGCGCCGCCCCGGTGATCCGATTCGACAGCAGCAGACCCACGCCCGCGGCCGCCGCTGCCAATCCACGCCGGGTCAGGCGCCGCCCGCGCAGCCCAGCATCCCGTCTAACTGGTCCTTCTGCACTGGTCATCACGTTCATCCTTTCTGACGCTGAAACGAGACGAACCGCACGAAGCTCCCTGCCGGTGAACCGGCGCCACCTTTAACCACGCGATACCGTTCGATCGCCGCCGCATTGATCTCGACACCACGACCCGGGCCGTCCGGCAGCCAGGCCCGTCCGCCCTCGATCCAAAGCGGCGAGGCGAGCACCTCCGAGCGGAGCGGCCAGGAGCTGTTATCGCGCGGGACGTGGAGGCAGAGCGGGAAAGTCACGCTCGTCTCACCGTAGCCGCCGGCGCCCTCCTCGGTGGTGATCTGCACCAGGCCAACGTTTCGGGCGCCGGCGCTGCCCCAGGAGAAGGTCGCCGGCCGCGAATGCGACGACCGTGGGCCGATGAATTCAACGTCGCGGAACAACATCCGTCTTCTGCCGCCAACTTAGACCGGTCTGTGGTCAGTCCAGCATACCTCAATCGCTCGGCGGAGACAACGGGGATTGCGCCCAGGAACGCTGAGCGGTGGCCGAGAATCCGGCCACCGCTATCTTGCCGCCTTGCCGCCTTGCCGCCTTGCCGCCTATTCGTACCGCAACGCCTCGGCCGGGGCGATCCGCGACGCCTGCCGCGCCGGGATCCAGGTCATCAGCAGGGCGGCGACGATGGTAGCAACGACGATCACCGCGAGGGTACCCCACGGCACCAGGAAGTTGATGTCGCCGGCGCCGAACTCATCGTCCTGGAAAAGGACCCATGCAAGGGCCAGCCCTAACACCACACCGGAGAGGACGCCCATGATCACCACGAACGCCGCCTCGATCAGGAAAGACTCCGAGATCATGCCGCGCTGGAACCCGATCGCCCGCAGCACGCCGATCTGCTGCCGGCGCTCGACCACCGTGCGGAACATGATCACCCCGATGGCCGCCACGCCGACGATCAGACCGAGCCCCATGAAGCCCTCGATCAGGTAGAGGAACCCGGTCGCCTGGCGCTGGCTGTCCTTCAGCTCGTCGCGAATCGACGTCGCCTGGACGCCGTTCTGCAGCAGCGCCGCCTCGATCTCCTTGGCCGTCTCTTCGGACCGGCTCGGGTCGTCGAGCGCCAGGTAGTACGAGGTAAAGGTTGTCGTGGGGAAGATCGCCTCGGTCGTGCGCTGGTTGGCGTAGAGCCCGAAGAGGGTCGTGATCTTGCTGTCGATGACGCCGATCAGCGTCACCGCCGCCGGCGTTTCGCTGTCCGGGTCCTGGACCTCGATCTCAACCGGCGCAAAAACTTTGTCGTCGCTCGTCAGGCCATCGACGGTGAACATATTCGGGTCGGCGCCAAAGCCCTCGGTCTCGATCGAGAACGAATCGATCACCGCGACGTTCGGCTCGGTCAGCAGCGCTTCGATGATCGCCTCATCCGAGTCGTACCCCTCCGCCCGTTGCTGGAAGAAGAGCTCGCTCTCGCCGATGAACTGATCACCCATACCGTGTATGAGCAAATCCTTCCACTCGTCGGCGCCGGGCATGCGGGCGTTGGTTGCGCCTCCGTTCGGCGTCGTCACGATCGCGGTTTGCGCGATGTTGTCGGTGGCGATGCCTTGACGCTCCAAGGCGGCGGTAATGTCGTCGATCGGGTTGGCCGTGCCCGAGTCGGCGCGAATGTCCCATCCGGCGTTCGCCTCGTCGCTAAGGAAGAGCTCGCTGAAGTTGGTGCTGATCGTCGCCATCATCACCAGTGAGAAGACGACCAGGCTGAACATGGCGATCGTCATCCCGGTCCGGCCCCGGTTTGCGCCCGGATAGGCGATCGCCGTTCGCACCGACGGCAGCTTGCCCTTGAGCAACCCGCCGAGGCGGGTCAGGCCCGCCAGCAGCAGGTCGGTGTTCTGCATGATGACGATGGTCGCCGCTGCGACGAGGCAGATGCCTGAGACAAAGAAGAGTTCGAAACCACCGCTCATCTCCGGCAGGACGCGGTCGTAAATGCTGCTCGGCATCAGCCAGAGCACGATGATGAAGAGCCCGACCAGCGTCGCCACTAGCCGGCCGCTGATGCCAAAGTAGCGCAACACGACCAGGATGCCGAACGGGACCATGCTCATGCCGGTAAAGAAGGCGAAGGCATTCGCCGCGCTAAGCCCGACGGCCGTCAACAGCGTGCCGGCGATAAACAGCACAATGCCCCAGATCAGCGTCCGTCGCCGCTTGTGGTGGATCGTGACGTCCGGAATGTCGCGGATGGCGGCGACGACGTTGAGGCGGCTGATCCGCCACGAGGAGATGACGACCGCCATGAAGGTGATGACGACGCCCATACAGTAGGCGACGATGAGACTGCGCGGTTGCACCATCGGCTCGATCGGGAAGAACTCGCCGATGATGGCGCGCATCCCGTATGCCAATCCGACCGCCGCCGCCACGCCGAGCGCCGACCCAACGAACCCTGCCAGGATCGCGTAGCCGGCGCCTTCGCTGACGAATTGCTGCACGAGCTGCGAGCGCTGCATGCCAACCGCGCGGGCCATGCCCATCTCCGGCCGCCGCTCGGCCGCCAGCATCGAAAAGATCAGGATGATCAGCAATATGCCGACCGCGATCGAGAAGAGGCCCATGAGCAGGAAGATGGCGGTGAACGTCCGCGCACCGCCTTCGGCCTCTTCGATGCCGTCCTGCTTGATCTTACTGACGCCCAGCGACTCCCCAGCCAGCGCCGGCGTCAGCGCGTCGTAAACGGCATCGGTCAGGTGCTCGGAGTCGCGCACGCCGCCCGTGTTGGAGATCGCGACGGCGCTGATCTGGTCGGTCTGACCGGTGATCTGCTGCATCCGGTCGAGGGGGATGACCATGCCGCCGACGTTCGTCGTGAGCACGCCGCTCAGCGCCGAGTCCTCCGCGATCGCGGCGACTGTCATCCGCGTTGGTTGATTGCCGTAGAAGAAGATCACCTCATCGCCGACGGAGGCATCCAGGTCCTCAGCTGCCGTCTCGCTGATCACGATCTCGTCGTCGGCCGTGGCGCCAAGGTCGATGGTGCTGCCGTCGGTCGCCTTCAGCCCACCGAACGCATCCAGCCTGGCCGGGTCGAAGCCGGTGAGCACGACCGCGGGCTCGCCCTGATTGCTTGTTTGATCGATGATTGGCACCGTCTCGATCAGCATGGGGGCGATGCCGTCGACGTTCGGGTTGTCGGCCAGTGCCAGCTCGACCGTGCCGAGCGCGCTCGCCGGAATCTTGAGGGAGAGCGCGTTGTTGGCGTCGCCTTCCTCTTCCTGGCTGTAGACCACGACTTCGTCGACGTGGCCGAGGACCTTGTAGACCTCGTTTGTGACCGAGTGGTCGACGGTGTCGCCGGTACCGAACGCGGCCGAGATAATCAGGGTCGAGAGCATCAGGCCGACGATAATCAAGACGGTCTGCGCCTTGCGCCGCGGGATGTTGCGCACCCCCATCTTGAAGACCACCGGCCGCCGCCACGCCACCCAGGCAACCCCCAGCAGGCAGATCGCCAGGAGCACCACCATAATCGTCATGAAGGTCGTCATCGGGACGCCGAAGATCTCGTTCATTGATTGCTCCGAGCGACGAGCCGTTAGCCCTCTTGCTCCTTCGAACGCCTAGCTGACGGCTGACGGCTGAACGCTAACGGCTTCGTGCCTAAATTGCCCGCCTGGACCGGCTTCGCCAATGATGTAGCCGTCGCGCATGCGCACGATGCGGTCGCAGCGGTCGCCGACGCCGGCGTCGTGGGTGACCAGGACAAAGGTCAGGCCAACGCGCTCGTTTAGCTCCCGAATGAGATCCATGATTTCGTTGGCCGTCTTCGAGTCGAGGGCGCCGGTCGGTTCGTCGGCCCAGACGATGGCCGGGTCGTTGACGAGCGAGCGGGCGACGGTGACGCGCTGGCGTTGGCCACCGGAGAGCTCCGCCGGGCGGTGGGTTGCCCATTGCTCCAGACCGACCTTTGCCAGCGCGGCCGTCGCCTGCTGCCGCGCCTCCTTCGGGCGCATACCGGAGACGAGCAGCGGCAGCTCGACGTTCTCGACCGCGTTGAGCACCGGCAGCAGGTTGTAGACCTGGAAAACGAAGCCCATGCGGCGAGCCCGATAGTCAGTGCGATCCTTGTCCGACAGTTCCGCCAGGTTGCGGCCTTCGAGGAAGATCGTCCCGCTGTCAATGGTGTCGAGGCCGGAGAGGCAGTTGAGCAGGGTCGTCTTGCCGCAGCCGGACGGTCCCATCACCGCCACCATCTCGCCCCGCTGTACCGCGAAGTCGACGCCGTGCAACGCCTGGATGCGAGTACTTCCGGTGTCGTAGGTCTTGACAACTTGTCGTGCGTCGATCATCAGGTCCGACGTTGAAGGCCCATTCGCGCCGCCATTTCCGCCGGCCGGTGCGTTGTCGCTTCGCCGTTTGAACACGTCTCGTTCCTCCCAACCACAGTGCCAAGGTACCCGACGTCACCGGCTGCCGTTGCGCTGCCGCCGGTGCGTCCGCGCGCGCTGTGTGCAGATCTCTACGATCCCTCAAACATGCCAAGGGAAACCGACGACGTCATCGAGTGGATGCCTCACCGTCGGACCACACCCGTTTATTTCACCACATCGACTTCGCGATCCGATTACGAATCAGTGAAGAAAATGTGACATCCACCACCCCGTTTTGCCACCGGGCTATACTCGCCGCTGGCCAACCGGCAGGGAACCTGCATCTCGCGCGATCGCGGCGACCGGAGCAGCATGACAACGTTGACCTTTCTCGGCACCGGCACCTCGAACGGCATCCCGGTGATCGGCTGCACCTGCCCAGTCTGCACTTCGACCGATCCCCGTGACAAACGAACGCGCACCTCCGCTGTCGTCATCCACGGCGGCCGCACCTACCTGATCGACACCGCCACCGAACTGCGCCTCCAGGCGATCGCGGCCGGACTCGACCACGTCGACGCGGTCCTCATGACTCACGCCCACGCCGACCACACCGGCGGTCTCGACGACTTGCGCCGCTTCAACGACCTCGACCAACGGCACCTGCCCATCTTTGCCTCGCCGGTCACCGCTGCCCAATTGCGCGAACGCTTCGGCTACGCCTTCGTCGACCAGTATCCCTTCTACGGCGGCAAACCCGATTTGATCCTCAACGAGTTCGATGGACCGTTCGAGGCCCGCGGCAACCAGATCGTACCGATTCCGGTCATGCACGGGCGGATGGAGGTCCACGGCTTCCGCTTCGGAAACCTCGCCTACGTCACCGACGCCAAGACGATCCCGCCAAGTTCGCTCGACCTGCTGACTGGCCTCGATGTCCTGGTCCTCAACGCCCTGCGCGAACGACCCCACGCCACCCACCTCAGCCTCGCCGAGGCGGTCGCCGTCGTGGAGGCGGTCAAGCCGCAACGCGCCTTCCTCGTCCACCTCAGCCACGAACTCGGCCACGCCGCCGCATCAGCCCTTTTGCCGCCCAATGTTGCGATCGCCTACGACGGATTGACCGTCCGCTCAGGCGCAGTATAGCGGCCGACGCGTGGTACACTCATAGGCGCACAACAGCGTGGCACGAGGCTGCGGCGCCATAGCCAAGTGGTAAGGCACGGGTCTGCAAAACCCTGATCGGCGGTTCGAATCCGCCTGGCGCCTCCGCGATCCGAAACGGCACCCATCTGGGTGCCGTTGTCGTTCCCTGACTCTCTGTCCAGGAGCATGACGTTGACGACTGCCGGCGCCGGCCACACGCCCGAAATGACCGTCGAAAGCCGCCTCGGATTCCACGGCCGGCTCATCAACGTCCGCGTCGATACCGTCCGCCTACCCGGAGGTCGGGAAACCATGCGGGAGGTGGTCGAGCACCCCGGCGCCGTCGCCGTGATCGCGCTGACGACCGACCACCACGTGCTGCTTGTCCGGCAATATCGCCATTCGGCTGGCAAGACGCTCCTCGAACTCCCCGCCGGCACGATCGAACCGGAGGAGCCGCCGGCCGAGACCGCCCGCCGCGAGCTGATCGAGGAGACCGGCTTTGTTCCTGGCCGCCTGACCGAACTCGTCGCCTTCCATCCCACCCCCGGCTATTCCTCCGAACGGATCACCCTCTTTCTGGCCGAGGAGTGCCGACCCGCGCCGAACGCCGCCACCACGGACGAAGTGATCGACGTCGTCACCCTCCCCTTCGCCTCGATCCGCGAACTCCTCCTCCCCGGCCCCAACCAGGTCGAAGACGGCAAGACGTTGATCGGCCTGTTTTGGCTGCTGAACGCGGACGCATTCGAGTTGTTCGGCGCGCCATAATCGCCCCAACGATCTGGCCGTCCAGTTGTGAAAGGGAACAGAGTGGCTAACGACCGTTCACGCTCATCGACCGTGACCGATCAACGCTTTGTCGCTACGCCGGCCTGGCACGTCGCCTTGCCCGGCGCCGTCGCCGGCGCATTGGTGATGCGCGGTCTCACCAACCCCGAACGTCACGACGCAATCGACGCCGCACGCACCAAAACCGAGGCGACGCTTCGCGAGCGATTCGCGGATCGCAATCGCGCCGGCATCCGCGCCACGCCGCCCCTCCCAGCCTACGACGCTTATTACCGCCGCTTCAGCCAGACCTACCACGTCCTACTCCAGCTCGAATCGGTCGTCCTCAAGGGAAAATCGCTCCCCCGCCGCCCTCCCCTGGTCGAGGCAATGTTCCTTACCGAGCTCGACAGCCTCATCCTGACCGCGGGCCACGACCTGACAACCTTGCACATGCCGGTCGTCGTCGACGTCGCCGCACCGGACGAGCACTACCATGGCATCGGAGGGAAGGAGCAGGCCTGCAAGCCCGGCGACTTCCTGATGCGCGGCGGCGGCGGCATCATCTGTAGCGTGATCCAGGGACCAGACGACCGCACCAAGATCACCGCGGCCACTCGCGAGGCGTTCTTCGCCGTCTACGCCCCGCCGGGCATCGGCGCCGACCCCGTCCGCCACCATCTGGAATCCCTCGCCGCCAACGCCCGCCTCTTCGCCCCCGACGCCGAGGTAGTCGATCTCATAACGATCACCGCCGATGCCGGTCAGCCTGCCACAATCTCCCGCGCCGCGATGTCCCGGCGGTATTGACTCCCCGCAAACGAAATGGCGGACGCCGCCGCGTACGCCCGATCGTGCGCCTCCGCCAGGTTCTCGCCGCGCCCCACCACGTTGACCACCCGCCCTCCCGCCGTGACCACGCGTCTCTGATCGTCGAGTCGCGTTCCGGCATGGAAGATCAGCGCGTCTCGCCCTGCTGGCTCCAAGCCGGCCATCGGGTAGCCGGTCTGATACACACCGGGGTATCCGCCCGAGGCAATCACCACGCAGACCGCCGCGCCCCGCGCCGGGCCGGGCGGAGGCGCGTCAGCTAATGTGCCGATCGCGATTCCCCAGAAGAGGTCCAGCAGATCGGCGTCGAGGATCGGCATCACGACCTGTGCTTCCGGGTCGCCAAAGCGGGCGTTGAACTCCAGAACCTTCGGCCCCTCCGCCGTCAAGATCAGACCGGCGTAGAGGATGCCGCGCATCGGCGAACCGGCGTCCGCCATCGCCCGCACCACCGGCTCCAGCAGCGACCGCTGCACGTCGGTCAAAAAGGTGTCGTCGGCGACCGGCGGCGCGGCATAGGCGCCCATGCCGCCGGTGTTCGGTCCCTCGTCGCCATCGTATATGCGCTTATAGTCGCAAGCGGCGGGGAGGGTCAGCACCGTCATGCCGTCGGTCAACGAGAAGACGGAGACCTCCTGTCCGACGAGGAACTCCTCGATCAGCACCGTCGCGCCGGCCTCCCCCAATGTCTGCTCGTCCAGAAACGCCGATAGGACCTTGGTCGCCTCGTCGGCCGTTTCGGCAATGACGACCCCTTTGCCGGCCGCCAAACCGTCCGCCTTCACGACCACGGGGAGGCTGAACTCCGCGAGCGCGGACCGCCCGGCAGCGACGTCCCGCACGGCAACGGCCCGCGCGGTCGGCACGCCGGCGCTCGCCATGATCTCCTTCGCCCAGGCCTTGCTGCTCTCGATCCGCGCCGCCGCTTGCGTCGGCCCGCAAACGGCGATCCCCGCCGCGTCGAGCCGGTCGACCAGGCCAAGCGCTAACGGCTCCTCCGGCCCAACCACGACCAGATCGACCTGCCGTTCCCGCGCCGCCGCGACGATGCCGTCGAGATCGTTTGCCTTGATCGGGATATTCTCGCCGAGCGGCGCCGTGCCGGCGTTGCCCGGCGCGATGCAAACGGCATCCGCGCGTGGACTTTGCGCCAATTTCCACATCAGCGCATGCTCGCGTCCCCCACTCCCGACAACCATCACCCGCACGCCCAAAGATTCCCCCTCCCTCGCGTTTTATCCGCTCATCCGGCCGGGATAATACGCGACCGGCCGCATCCCGCCTGTGGTAGGCTTCGTCTGTTATGGAAACTATCGCGCCCTCGACCACTCCCCAAACGACGACCAAACCGACCCGGCCGATGCCCCGCTCGGCGCGGCCCGATTCGCTCTATGACCTGACCCTGGAAGAACTCGAAGCGCGACTGCGCGAGATGGACGAGCCGCCCTACCGCGCGCGGCAGATCTACCAGTGGGCCTATAGCCGATTACTCGACGGCTACCAGGGGATGACGAACCTGCCAGCGGCCCTGCGGGCGCGGCTAGCGGACGAGTTGCCCTTTACCTCACTCAGCCCGGTGCGCGAGATCGCCGCCGACGGCGGCGAGACGATCAAGACGCTGACGCGCACGCCCGACGGCCAGTTCGTCGAAGCGGTGCTCATGCTTTACCCCGACCGGGCGACGGTCTGCGTCTCCTGCCAGGTCGGCTGCGCGGTTGGCTGCGCCTTTTGCGCCACCGGCATCGGCGGTCTCACCCGCAACCTCACCGCCGGGGAGATGGTGGCCCAGGTCGTCGAGGCGGCACGGCGGGCGCGCGACCTCGGCCGCTCGTTGACCAACGTCGTGATGATGGGGATGGGCGAGCCGTTCCAGAACTACGCGGAGACGATGAAGTTCGTCGGCATCATCCACGACCCACGCGGCCTCAACCTGGGCGCGCGCCGGATTACGATATCGACCTCCGGCATCGTGCCCCGCATCGACGCCCTGGCCAACGAACCGTACCAAGTGAACCTCGCCGTCTCCCTGCACGCCCCGAACGACGAACTGCGGAGCAGCTTGGTCCCGATCAACCGCCGCTACCCGATCCGGGACCTCCTCGCCTCGGTCGACCGCTACACCGCCAAGACCGGTCGCCGCGTCTCCTTCGAGTACGCCCTGATGCGCGGTATCAACGACTCGGACCAAATCGCGCACGAGTTAGGCAAGTTGCTGCGCCACCGGCTCTGCCACGTCAACGTCATCCCCCTCAACCCGGTCGACGTCCTGCCATACGAACGACCCGACCCCGCCGGCATCGACCGCTTCGCCGACATCCTGCGCGGCCACGGCATTCCGACCACCGTCCGCTACTCCCGCGGCGTCGACATCGCCGCCGCCTGCGGCCAGTTGCGCGCCCACCACGAGACGGGGGGGTTAGGAGTCAGGAGTCAGGGAATGAGCGCCGTTTCGTCCCTGACCCCCGACTCCTGACTCCTGACTCCTACCCCCTATCCAGGATTTCCATCACCCGCGCAAACTCTTCGATGCTCGTCGGCGTGCAGGGGTCGAGGCCGGCAACCCAATGGCGCAGCCCAAGGTCGCGGAAGGGCCGGATTTGGGCGGCGATCTCTTCATGGGTGCCGGTCATGGGGTTCGGGCGGAGGTTGAGGCAGCCGCTCATGGCGACGTTGCTGCTCGAGGTTTTGACGAGCGTGTTCGGGTCGCGGCCGACTTCCCGGCAGGCGGCGTCGAGGCGTTCCAGCATCGGGATCAACGTCGAGGTGTCGTGCTGCCAGTCGGAGTTCCAGGCGTCAGCGAACCGGGCGACCAGGCGCATCATGCGGTCGCCGCCGGTGCCGACGAGGATCGGTGGACCGCCCTGATCGCCGCGCGGTCCCCGCGGCAGGTTCGGCGCGTCGTGGACCGAGAAGTGCGTGCCCTGGTAGTCGGCGCGTCCTTCACGCAGCATCGGCGCGATGATGCGGATGGCATCGTCGAAGCGGCTGACGCGGTAGTCGAAGGGGAGACCAAACCGGTCGAACTCCGGCTTGTGGTGCCCAGCGCCGAGGCCGAGCACGAAACGTCCACCGCTGATCTCATCCAGGTTCTCGGCCATCTTAGCGATGATCGTCGGGTGCCGGAACGCGGTGCAGGTGACGAAGATGCCGAGGGTGATGCGCGACGTCGCCGCGGCCAGCCCCGCGATCGTCGTCCACCCTTCCCAGACACCGCGGATCGTTGCGCCACCCGGTTCCTCGACCAGAAAGTGGTCGGGAATCCAGATCGCGTCCATACCCACCGCCTCGGCGGTCCGCGCAATCTCGAGCATGTCCGCGAAACGCGGGGTGCCGCCGAAGGCGCCGCGATCGGAAATCGGCATAATCGCGCCGATCCCCATCGCCCGCGCCGACGCCGGCCAGCGCCCTAACGCGGTCGCCGCCTGCCCCTCGGTCATCGCTTCCCTCCCCAGGCGTTAGGCGTTAAGCGTTAGGGGCTACGTCGTCCTCCCTATCGGCTAACGCCTCAGCCCTAACGCCTCAGTCCAGATTCATCCGCTGCAGGCGCCAGGTGGCGAGCACGACGCAGACGACGGCGACGGCGACCACGACGAGCGTCGCGGTCATCGGCGCGGTCGCGTTGCGCGTCGTGACCGCGGGGTCATCGAGCATCCCGACGAAGATCGAGTCGACGGCATGCCGCACGCTAACGACCCGCAAACCCGGCAAAAACCGCCCCAGTAGGCTCTCCCAGACGAAGGTGTAGATGATGCCCATCAGCAGGGCACGCGGGATAATCAAGCTCACGAACAAAAAGACGGCAGAGTAGGCAAGCGTTCCCACCGCGGCGGCGGCCAACATCGCGGTGAGGACTTCTACCTGCTCACCGGCATCCCCCCGCATCACGACCGCGTAGGTCGCGGCCAGGCCGGCCAGCACAATCGGCCCGGCCACGACCAGGATCCCGAGCAGCTTCTCGATTACGATCCGCGCCCGGCTCAGCGGCTTCAGCGCCAGGTACGGCAGTGTCCGGTCCTCAATCTCGTTCCCTAGGGCGGCTGTCGCCAGGATCAGGACCGTGATCGGCAACAGCGTCGGCGCGACCATCTCGCTAAAGATCACCTCGGCCAGAAACTCCCGCTGGGTCGCCACCTCCGTGTTCAGCAAATAAATCAGGCCAAAGACAAACGGGAGGAATGCAAGCAGGGCAACCACCCGCACGGCCTTCCCGCCGAGGAACTGGCGGACCGTGAGGGTGGCGACTGGTAATGGTTTCCAGAATAAGCTGCTAGCCACTAGCTTCTAGCTCCTAACTCTTGGAGTTCTCAAGCAGACGGTCTACATAGACCACCAACATTCGTTTGACCTCGGCGAGATCCGCGTCAAGGCGGTCGTAGCTAGCAGGTTCGAGCATGCGAAGGTCCTTCGCGAGGAGAAAGTGGTACTCGAGTTCATTCGCCGAACCGAGCGAGATCCGGCAAAACCTGGCCAACTCCGCGGTTGACCCTCGACCGCAACCTTCCGCGATATTGGCCGGAATCGACGCGCTCGCACGACGAATCTGACTTGTCAGCCCGAACATCTCTTCTCTCGGAAATGTCGACGTTGCCTCGTAAACGGCGAGCACGAGTTGATGAGCTCTGTCCCATACCTTGATCTTGCGAAAGTCTCGCATCAGCTCTCCCTCTCGACCCCGCCCCGGAAAGCTAGTCGCTAGCAGCTAGTAGCTCACCGCTCCACCAAATACTGGAACACCGACGTCAGCGACTCGTCGGCGGCCTTGACCTCGTACAACCGCACCCCATAATCCCGCGCGATTACCGGCAGGCTGCGGTAGAACGCCCGCACGTCGCTCGTCTCGGCAATTAGCCGATCGGAACGGTCGAGACGGACGGAGAGGGTTGCCGGGTCGGCAATCAGCGCTGAGGCCAGGGCGCGTGGGTCGTCGGCGCGGATGCTTACCGCATGGTCGTGCTCGTCGATCTTCTCCCGGATCGCCCGAAAGTCCCCGGCGGCGGCCAACTTGCCGTTGACGATGACCAGAATGTTCTCCGCGAATCGCTCCACCTCGACCAGCACGTGCGACGAGACCAACACCGTCTTGCCCGCGGCGCCAAGCCGGCGGATGAGCTGGATCAAATGTGCCCGCTGCACCGGGTCGGTCCCGTTCAACGGCTCGTCCATCAGGAGCACGTCCGGATCGTGGACCAGGGCCGCGGCGACCTTGATCCGCTGCCGCATCCCTTTCGAATAGCCGCCGAGCCGGCGATCGGCGGCGTCGGTCATCTCCGTCACCGCGATCACCCGCTCGGCCGCTTCGTCCGGGTTGGAGAGGCGTTGCAGAATGGCGTTCATGCGGACGAACTCGCGCCCCGTCAGGAAGGGGTAGATCTGCTCTTGCTCCGGCACCAGCCCCAAGCGATGGTAGGCGCTCGGCTCGCCGCGCGCCGGCCGTCCAAGGATCGTAATGCCGCCGGACGAGGTCGAGAGCAGGCCCGACATCATCTTCAGCAGCGTCGACTTCCCGGCCCCGTTTGGTCCGAGCAGGCCGGTGACCCCCGGCGTCACGCCGAAGGTGACGTCGGAGACGGCGACAACATCGCCGTACCACTTCGAGACGTGCTCGATGACGATCGTCGGCTCCCGCCCCGCGATGACGCCGGGCAACGTCGCCAGGTCGATCGCCGCCACCGGCGCATCCGCCATGGCATGCTCTCGCCTAACGCCCGACGCCTGTCGCCCGTCGCCTTTCGCCTCTCGCCTACTCATTGGGCACGTACCGCCACCACATCACGCCGAAGGCCACGGCTACGATGCCGCCCATACCGAGCAAGTACTCCCATTGCGTGAAGTTCCAGAAGCTGAATCCGTTCCCATTCCCTTCGAACCACTCGACGTCGAACAAGCGATGGACGAATCCAGAGATCGTATCAGTCGGACTCAAGAAGACTAGGAAACGCTCGTAGTCCGGACTCTCGATCGCCGCCGCCAGGGCATAGGCAAGGAAGGTCGAGAGGATGAAAGCGATGACCGTGACCGCGACCGAAATCGCCTTCCGTGGGGTGAACGAGGAGATCATCAAGCCGATGGACCCGAGGTACAGAGCAATAATCGTCCCGGCGACGACGATCCGGCCCAGGTCGCCCGCGTTCTCTTTCATCGCCGACAGGGGCGAACCCTCCAGCAACTGCCGTCCCAGCCAGAGGATCGCCGCCGGCACGAGCGACATCGTCAGCGTCAAGGTCGCTACCGCCGCCAGCTTGGCGACGACATAGTCCGCCCGGCTGAGCGCTCGCGAGAAGTAAAGGGGCAGCACGTTTTGTCGCCGGTCTTCGCAGAGCATTTCGGGGGCGATCATGGCGACGAAGATGCCCTCGATGACGAAGATGAATCCGAAGAAGTCGTGGTACTCGAGCACGCTGGCGTTCGGCAAGAAAGCGCGAATGCCAAGCGAGATCACCACCGGCAGGGCGACCGCCACATAGAGCAGGATCGGCATGATCTTCGCCGTCCAACTCTTCCGGATCCCCAGCGCCCGTTTGATCGAGAAGCGGACCAGCGCGCCGTAAGCGTGACCGCGACCGAGCCGCGGTCCATCGTAGTGCCGGTATCCCCGGTCGAAAATCTCGCCGTAGCGGGCGGGCTCCTGCATGCCGTCCGAAGGGACCGCGGCGTTCTTCAGGTCAGACGCCACTGCTCACCTCCGCTTCGGACGCGGCCCCGTTGAGTTCGCCCGGCGCGACGTTGCCCAGGTAGACGTCTTCCAGCGAGCGCGCCCGCATCCGCAGCGACCGCAACGGCAGCCCCAGCTCCGCGGTCGCGTCGCGGACCGCGTCGTAGACCCGCTCGCCGTCGAAGCGCACGACGATCTCTTGCCGGAAGCGATCAATCTCATCCGTCTCATCCACCAGACGGGCCTCGATGCCGTCGGTCGCCAGGCGCCCGATCAGCCGCGACGGGTCGCCGTCCACCTGGACCAGCAAGTAGCCCTCTTCATCGCCGAGCCCGGCCAGCGGCTGCGCCAGCATCAACCGGCCGCCGTCGAGGATGACGACGTAGTCGCAGACGCGCTCGATGTCTTCAAGGATGTGGGAGGAGACGACGACCGCGATCCCCAGATTGCGATAGATGCGGGTAATCAGGTCCAGCATCTCCTCTCGCCCTTGGGGGTCCATGCCGTTGGTCGGCTCGTCGAGGAAGACCAGGGCCGGGTCGTGGACGATCGCCTGTGCCAGCTTGACCCGCTGCTTCATGCCGGTCGAGAAGCCCTTGATCAGCCGATAGCGCTCTTCGTCCAACCCGACTTGATAGAGGACATCGGCCGCGCGCTGCCGCGCTTGCCGCGCCGGCAGGCCGCTCATCTCCGCCATGTGCCCGACGAAGTCAGCGGCGGTCGTGGTATCCGGGAGGCAGTCCGATTCGGGCATATACCCGACGCGTTCGCGGACCTTGACGCCCTCGCGCTGCGCGTCGTGTCCGAGCACCGTGGCGATGCCGCTGTCTGGCCGGCTGAGGCCGAGCAAGAGGCGAATCAGCGTCGTCTTGCCCGCACCGTTGGCGCCGAGCAACCCGACCGCCGCCCGTGGAAGCGACAAGTCGAGCCGTTCGAGCGCGGTCACCCCACCGTAGGTCTTGCGCAGTCCCTGCGCCTCGACCACCCGCGTCGCCTCTGGGTCGACCACCAAGGCCGGCGCCCGCATCTCCTCTCGTCGTCGCTGCCGTATCGCCGCCATTCGCTCTATCGCACACGCTGCATCGGCCGGTGACCTCACCCGCCACGACGCGGCAGTGTAGCAGGTTGACCATCTTGCCCTGGTATCCTGACGATGTGAATCTCAGGAGAACGGCAATGAACGAACACGAGTCGGAGAACGAGCGGTCGAAAGACTTTGCGATCATCGATGAACTAGGCCGCGTTTGCACCCCGTCATGCTGAGGCATCGAAGCATCCCCGCGCGCAGCGCGGCGGCGGCACGAAAGACCGGCGTCGCCGGGGGATGCCCTTCGGTTCCTCAGGGCGTGCTTCGGCTTCGCCTCAGCATGACGGAGCTTAGCGAACGCCGCCTAAGGGCGGCGTTTGTAGGCGTATCTACTGCGGAACTGGAGCGCAAAACCGACCGTGCAATTGCAGCGATTGAGGCGGAAACCGAGTCCCCCGGGTTGAAACGCCGCGAACTTGGCTTTGCGACCCGCGGATCAACTGACTAGTGATCCTCCTATTGGGACGCGATGCATACTTCGGCTCCGTTCCTCACCGACGCCAAACACGCCGCTGTCCGCCGCAACCCTTCCGCAAAGACGGCCGGCGTCGGTCCCACCCCGATCCGCAGGTAGCCCTCGTACCCGAACGCCGAACCGGG
The DNA here is from genome assembly GCA_050696075.1 of Thermomicrobiales bacterium. Classification (GTDB taxonomy): domain Bacteria; phylum Chloroflexota; class Chloroflexia; order Thermomicrobiales; family UBA6265; genus JBOGUF01. The sequence goes on along the minus strand of JBOGUF010000096.1, from coordinate 7,834 downwards.
CGCGAGCATGACGCTCTGCTCCTCGGCCATCCGGTTCGCGAGTTGCAACGAGGGAACGTCGAGGTGGTACTTCAGGAGCGCCAGCAAGCCGCCGCGCGGTGGCGTCCAGGACGCAAGGTCCTCGTGCTCGTCGAACCACCGCGCGGCGGTGGCGAGGTTCTCGGCGACGATGGCGCGGTTGCGTTCAATGATGCCGTCCCGGTGCGTCAGCGCCAACAGTGCCAGGGCGTCGTTGAGCTTGCCGGGACTGAGCGAGACATAGTCCCGCATGCCCCAACACCGTTGCACAACCTCCACCGGCCCGGCGAACCAGCCGATCCGCAAGCCCGGCAGCCCAAACGGCTTCGAGACCGTGCCCACGCTGATGCCCCGGTCGCCGAGATTGCGCATCGGCGGCGCCAACGGCTCCCCGCCCGGAATCTCCAGCCACCGGTACGCCTCATCGCTGAGCACCCACGCCCCGACCGATTCCGCCAGATCGTAGACTTGTCGCACCTCGTCGGCGGTAAGCATCGCGCCGGTCGGGTTGTGCGGCGTGTTGACGACGATCAGCTTCGTCCGTGACGTCACCAGCCGTTCCAGCGCCGCGAGGTCATAGCGGAAGTCTGTTTCCGGTCTTACGTTCCACAACGAAACGTCGCACCCGATGGCGCGCGGCACACTGAACAACTGCTGGTACGCCGGGTGGATCGACACGACGTGGTCGCCAGCCTCCAATAGGGCGTTGAAGAGCAGGAAATTCGCCTCGATCGCGCCAGTGGTGACCAGGATCTCGTCCGGGCTTGTTCGCTGATACGTTTCGGCCAGCGCCGCGCGCAACGCCTCCGTCCCGCGCGCCTCGCTGTAGCCCAAGCGCAGATCGAGCAACAGGGCCAGCGCCTGCTCCCGCTCCGGTTCCGGCAGCAGCCCGATCAGCTCCCGCGTCGTCAACGGATAGATGCCGCTCTCCGCGATGTCGTACGCTGCCCCCACTTCATAGGTCGTCATCCACCGCTCGAGCGCAAACGTCTCGATCTTCAAGGCAATGCTCCCCGCCGCTCGTGTTCCGCCTCCCGCCTTGCCGCCTTGCCGCCTTGCCGCCTTCCGCCTCTCCTAGCCGGACGGATAGGCCGCGTCCTCACCTGTCGGGCGGTACCCCAACGTCACGGTCGATCCTACCCTAATTGTTACCGGCCGGGGCATGATTGCGGCCGGCAACGTACCGAATACGACAGGGGAACTCCAATGACCACCATCGACACGATCGACAACCTCGGCGGCACCGTGCTTAACCAGCTCTCCGACGACCTCGCCTCCGCGGTCGAGCGCGCCGGGGCCTGGACCGTCACCGTCAACGCGCGCCGCCGGATGCCGGCCACTGGCATCGTCTGGAGCGACAACGGTCTCATCGTCACCGCCAACCACGTCGTGGAGCAGAATGAAGACATAACCATCGGTCTGCCGGACGGTCGCACCGTCCCGGCCAAGCTCCTCGGACGCGATCCCGGCAGCGATATCGCGCTCTTGAAAATCGAGGTCAGCGGCCTCACCGTGCCCCCCCGAGGCGACAACCCGGTCCGCGCGGGCAACCTCGCCCTCGCCATCGGCCGGCCGGGTCCCAGCGGACCGATGGCTTCCTTCGGCGTCGTCAGCGTCGTCGGCGGCTCCTGGCGGACCCAGCGCGGCGATTCGGTCGAGGGCTACGTGCGGGCTGACGTGGCGATGCTCCCCGGCTTCTCCGGCGGACCGCTCGTCGACCCGACCGGGAACCTGATCGGGCTCAATTCCTCGACCCTCGGCCGGGGCGGTGGGCTGACGGTGCCCGCGGCGGCCATCGACGGCGTCGTCGCCGCGTTGCAGACACACGGCAAGGTCCGTCGCGGCTTCCTCGGCATCGGCGCCCAAGCCGTCGCTATCCCGCGCGGCCTCGCCAGCGCCGCCGGCGTCTCACAGGAAACCGGCCTCGTCGTCGTCAACGTCGATGCGGGCAGCCCCGCCGACAAGGACGGCATCTTCCTCGGCGACGTTATCGTCGCCGTCAACGAGACGCCGGTTGCCTCGGTCGAAGAGCTGATGGACCACCTCGTCGGCGACCTCGTCGGCCAGCCGGTCCGCATCCTCGTCATCCGCGGCGGACAACGCCAAGATGTCACCGTCACCGTCGGCGAACGGGCATAGCCGTTAGGCGTTAGAGGTTAGGCGTTAGGCGTTAGGTGTTAGGGGCTACGTCGTCGTTCTCCCTAACGCCTAACGCCTCAGCCCTAACGCCTTCCGCCTTCAACGCCTATCATGTCACCGAAGAGGATGGAACCGCCCCATGGCCACGCTGCTTGAAGCCGGACCACTCGCCGGCGCCTTGTCCGAGGAGATCGCCGACGTCGCCCAGCGCGTCGGGCGGACGGTCGCCCTCATCTACCACCGCGGCGGCAACGGCGCGGGCGTCGTCTGGCGATCAGACGGCCAAATCGTCACCAATAGCCACGTCGCCCGCGACGGGCGGGCCGAGGTCGTCCTCGCCGACGGCCGCAAATTCGTCGGCATCGTCGCCGCCCGCCACCCGACACGGGACCTGGCGATTATCAAGATCGCGGAAAACGATCTGCCCGCGATCCACGTCGGCGACTCCTCGACCGTCCGCCCCGGCCAAATCGCCATCGCCATCGGGCACCCGCTCGGCTTCCGCGACGCCGTCACCGCCGGCGTCGTCGTCGCCGCCGGTCAAGCGGCGACCGAGGGCGGACCCCGCACCGGCGACCTCTTGCAAGCCGACGTCACGCTCGCCCCCGGCAACTCCGGCGGGCCACTGGTCGACGCCCAAGGCCGGGTCATCGGCATCAATACGATGGTCAGCGGCAAGCTCGCTTTCGCCATCCCGAGCCTGGCGGTCGAGCGCTTCGTCGGCGGCGACCGCGACGCCCGCGGCGCGGCCTTCCTCGGCGTCAACGGCATCGCCGCCGCCCTGCGCCGCCCCGATTTTCCGGCCGGCTTCGTCGTCACCGAGGTCGGCGAAGGCACGCCGGCCGACCGCGCCGGCCTCATCGTCGGCGACGTCATCGTCGCCATCGGCGAGACGACGGTGACCGATCAGGAGTCGGTGCCGGCCGCGGTCCTTCGCCTCGAACCAGGCGACGCCGTCGCCGTCACCGTCCTTCGCGGCGGCGAGCCGCGCGTCTTCACCGTCGTCCCCACGGAGCGGGCGTGAGCGAGCGGGCAACCGCCGGGGAACCGGCGCGGACGATCCGGGTGCTGGTAGTCGCCGGTTACCCGGCCGTCCGCGCCGGCCTCGCCGCCCTCCTGGCCCAAGACACCAACATCGCGCCAATCCAGGCGCCGCCACCCGGCACGGTCGCCGGACTCGACGCCTCGCCCGACGTCATCGTCCTTGACGCCGGCAGCGGCGCCGACCTGATCGACGAGATTGGGGAGCACTACCCGCGGGCGCCGCTGGTCCTGCTCGGCGCCGATCCGGCGGTCGACGGTCCCGGCCTTGGTCCTGACCCGGTCGCCTACCTCGCCCCGGACGCCGATGCCGGCGCCCTCGCCGCGGCCGTCCGCGCCGTCGTCGCCGGACTGACCGTGATCGACCCCGATCTCGTCGGCGCCGCCGGCATCCATGCCCACGCCGAGCAGCCGCCGATGCCCGCGCCATTGACGGGCGCCGGCGAACCCCTTACCGCCCGCGAGCGCGAGGTCCTCGCCCTCGTCGCCTCCGGTCTGCCCAACAAGGCGATCGCCCGCGAGCTCGGCATCAGCGAGCACACGGCCAAGTTCCACGTCGGCTCACTCTTGGCAAAACTCGGCGCCGGCAGCCGCACCGAGGCGGTCACCATCGCGACCCGCCGCGGCCTGTTGGCAGTTTAGGGCGGGAAACCACGCGGCAACGATCGTCTCAATCACAGCGGATCAGGCAGCCCAGGCAATTCTCGCCGCATCAACCCACCCTGCCGATCGAGCAGGGCCAGCGCATCCGCGGCATGCCCTGGATGCGCGGTCAGTTCGACTATCGCGGCGACCAACCGACGGCGCGCCCCGTCCGGATCGCGATAGACTTGGCTGCCATGAACCAGCTTCCGCGCCCCGGCGTCCTCATACTTGCCCCAAACCACCAGCCATCCCGTCTGCACGGCGACGACATTGACATACCGACTATGGTCCTTCCAGGCGAATGCCAAACGCTCGACGACCGCCGCGGGGTGTTCCAAGGCCGAAACCTCCAGACTGATGCTAGTATCGGCATCAGCTCTGCCATCTCGCTTGCCATCACCGTAGGAGAATCTCATGGCCGGCCACGTCACACGCACGACGCTGACGTTGCCCACAAAGCTGCTCGAACAGGTCGATGACACCGTGTGCGCGGGGAAAATCCGCGGCCGCAACGCCTTTGTGGCAGAAGCTATCAGACGAGAGCTCGCTGCTCAGGAAGAAGCCGAGATCGACGCGGCCTTCGCGCTCATGGCCGAAGACGAGGAGTACCTTGCCGAATCGGACCGGATCAACGAAGAGTTCGCCATAGCCGATTGGGAGGCATTTCAACTCGGCGAGTCCTCGGCATGAGCGTCCCACGACCAACTCGCCCACTCACCCGCCGGGGCGAAGTTTATGACGCCCGATCGGGTACCAAGATCGCTACTGCGTCTTCCGCGGGTCGAGCGCATCCCGCAGGCCGTCGCCGATGTAGTTGATCGAGAGCACGGTGATGAAGATGAAGGTGCCGGGGATCAATGCCTCGTGCGGCGAGAGCTGGATGTAGTCCTTCGCCTCGAAGAGCATCCGCCCCCACGTTGGCACGTCCGACGGGAAACCGAGTCCCAGGAAGGACAATGTCGACTCCGTGATGATCGCCGAGCCGACCTCCAAGGTCGCCGCCACGATGATCGGACTCATCACGTTCGGCAAGATGTGCCGGGAAATCAGCGACGAGCGCACGGCGCCGATCGACCGCGCCGCCTCGACAAACTCTTTCTCCTTCACCGAGAGAAAACTTGCCCGAACCAGCCGCGCGGTCGGCATCCAAGCCAACGCCGCGATGACCACGACGATGAGTAAGAAGACGCCGAGGTTGCCGTTGTTGAAGCGGTCATCGAAGAAGCTGTACATCGAGTCTTTGAACAGGAAGCTGATCAGCAGCAGCAGCGGTAGCGCCGGCAGGCTGATGAACATGTCGGTGATGCGCATCAGCAGGCTGTCGGTGAAGCCGCCAAAGAAACCGGCGATCGCGCCGATCGACGTACCGATCAGGATCGCCACGAACGCGGCCAAGACGCCGACCGCCAGCGAAATCCTGCCTCCCCAGAGAATGCGAGCGAGAATGTCTTGGCCCAACGAATCGGTCCCGAACGGATGCGTCCAGCTAAAGGATGCACTCTGGACCGAGAAGTCGATGTCGTCGATCTCCTTCGGGTAGACCAACGACCCGATCGTCGTCGCCACGATCAGGAGCAAGAAGAGGATCATACCCGCCATCGCCAGCCGGTGCTGGCGGAACTGCCGCACGGCGTTGTTCCACAACGACCGCTGCTTGCGCTGGTGAACCTGATCGTACCGCGCCAAACCGCGGGGAGTCCCGGCGACCGCCTGACCCGCCACGCCCCGCGCTCCAGCCACGCCTCCCGGCGGCAACTTGACTTCGGCCTGCTGCGACATTGCTGTCCTCCCCGGTACGGGCATCGTCGTCCGGTCCAGGTTCCCGTGACCTACGTGTACTTAATCCGCGGGTCGAGCACCGCGTACAGGATATCGGCGATGACGTTGAACAAAACGACCAGGATCGAGATCCCGAACGCGATCGCCATCACTACCGGCACATCCGCACTCTGGATCGAGCTGATCAGCAGCGAGCCGATCCCTGGGACGCTAAAAATCTGCTCCGTCACCACCGCCCCGCCGAAGATCGTCGGGACCTGCAAGGCGACGATCGTTATCACCGGGATCATCGCGTTGCGCATCCCATGCGCGATGACCACCGTTTGCTCGCGCAGACCCTTCGCCCGCGCCGTCCGTACATAGTCCTGATTAATCACTTCGAGCATCGAGGCGCGGACGAATCGCGTCAGCGTCGCCGACCCGAAGAGGCCGAGCACCGTCACCGGCATGATCGCCTGTTTGATATTCGGCCAGAGTCCTGAGGTCGTCGAGTCGTAGATGAAGGGGAACCAGTTGAGCTTGACGCTGAAGACGATAATCATCAGCAGGCCGGTAAAGAAGGTCGGCAAGCTGAAGCCGAGGAAGGCAAAGGTCGTCGCGAATTGATCGAAGAGGGAATACTGCTTGAGCGCGGAGATCACCCCGACCGGAATCGCGATCATCAACCCCAGGAGTTGCGCCGAGCCGAGGATCACGATCGTGACCGGCAGCCGCCCAAACACGTATTCGCTGACCGAGCTGCGTGAGGTATAGGAGACGCCCCAATTGCCTTGCGCGTACTGCGTCGCCCAGCGCATGTACTGCTCGTGAATCGGGTCGTTGATGCCGAGTTGGTCGGCCAAGCGCTGCCGCAACTCGGGCGGGACGTTGGGGTTGTTGGCAAATCCGGAGAGCGGGTCGCCGGGGGCCAACGCCAGGATCGAAAAGACCACCATGCTGATCACGACCAGGGTGACGATCGAGATCAATCCCCGGCGAATCAGGTATCGTCCCATGGTCGTTCCCTCTTCCTACCACCGCAACAACGCGGGATCCCGCGCCGCGTCCATCGCGAACGGCGCATCCATCCATCTTCCAGCGGGTCGGTCAATAGTGCCAGTGCCGCGATTGCCTCTGGAAACGGGTCCTGTCGCGTTGTCCGGCGTCGACCGTCGCGAACGCTCTGTACTCGTACTACGTCTATCGGCCTCAGTTGGGCTGGCCAATGCTACGTAACGACCCGAACGACTGTCAAGGAACATGCCAAGACGACGGTTGGCGACGGCGGAACAGGCAACAGAACCGAGGCCGATACGCGTATTGTCGCCAGTTGCGCCCTCCGCGTCTGGCGGTTTTCGGACATGCCCTGGCCCTTCCAGTCGTCGCTTCGGCCGTCACGCGGATCGCCGCGGGTGGTACACTCCCCGGTCGCGCGGCGCGTGCCGTGCTCCGGCGGGCGCCGCGTTTGTCTGCGCGTCAACCGTGCGGCGAAGACAAGGAAGTAGGGTCAGGAGGCGGCCGATGGCCGAACTGATGCTGAGGGCCGAACCGCGCACGGTGGTCGGCAAGAAAGTCAAGCAACTCCGCCGGGACGGCAAGATCCCCGGCGTCGTCTATGGTCCCCTCATCGACGGGACGGTCCAAGTCTCAGTCGACCGCAAAGAGCTCGAGAAATTCTACTGGACAAACGGCCAATCCGCCCTCTTCACGTTGGAGTGGGAGGGTGGCTCGCAACAGGTCTTCATTCACGAAGTCCAAATCGACCCGGTCAAGCGGAATCCGCTACACGTCGACTTCTTTGCGCCGAACATGCTCAAGGACCTGTCGGCGATGGTGCCGGTCGTGCTCCATCATTTCTCTTCCGAGGCCGAAGGCATCCTGACACACCCCCGCTCCGAGGTGGAGGTGCGCGCGATGCCATCTGTCCTCCCGCATCAGATCGACGTCGATGTATCCCATCTGCTCCACGTCGGCGACGTCTTGCGGGCGGCGGATCTGACGATGCCGGCAGATGTCATCCTGGTCACCGACCCCGACGAAGCCATCGCCCTGCTCGTCGCCGAGTCGCTGCCCGAGGTTGAAGAAGTCGAGGAGGCCGCGGAGGCCGCGGAGGCCGCCGAAGCAGTCACCGAGGATGGCGAAACCGCGGCCGAAGCCTCCGAGGGACGATCCGGCGAACGCGACGAATCCTAATTCCCGTTATGACAGCGCGAACCAACGAGCGAGGCTCGGC
>JBOGUF010000095.1:0-21381 GCA_050696075.1 Thermomicrobiales bacterium | reverse complement strand
GATGACGACGGGGTCGCCGACGCGGTCGACGATCTGCTCGACCTCTTCGACGACGACGGCGACGACGTCATCGATGCGGTCGACGATCTGCTCGACATCTTCGACGATGATGGCGACGTTGCCGACGTGGATGACAACGGCGATCTGATCGACGCGGTCGACGACCTGCTCGACATCTTCGACTCCGACGACACCGACGACCTGGTCGACGCGGTCGACGATCTGCTCGAGATCTTCGACGACGGCGACGCGGTTGACGACGGTGACGACGACGGGATCGTCGATGCGGTCGACGACCTGCTCGATATCTTCGACGATGATGGCGACGACCTCATCGACGCGGTCGATGATCTCCTCGACATCTTCGACGACGATGCCGACGACACCGATGGTGACTTGGTCGACGCGGTCGATGATCTCCTCGACATCTTCGACGACGACGGCGACGATCTGATCGACGCGGTCGACGACCTCCTCGACATCTTCGACGATGCCGACGACGTCGACGACGACGCCGATGACAACGGCGACCTGATCGATGCGATCGACGACGTGCTCGACATCTTCGACGATGCCGACGACGGCGACGACCTGGTCGACGCGGTCGACGACCTGCTCGACATCTTCGACGACGATGACGACGACGTTGCTGATGACGTCGATGACGCTGATGTGGTCGATGATGCCGACGACGTTGACGATGCCGATGTTGTTGACGATGCGGATGATGCCGACGTCGTTGATGACGCGGACGACGTTGACGATGCCGATGTTGTTGACGATGCGGATGACGCCGACGTCGTCGATGACGCGGATGATGCGGACGACGCGGATGCGGTCGACGACGCCGACGACGTCGACGACGCCGACGATCTCGACGACGTGGTTGACGACGGCGATGAGAACCAGCCGCCGGTGGCAGTCGACGATCAATTCACGATCACTGGCAACGTTGCGGTTGTGCTCGACGTGCTGGCCAACGACTTCGATCCGGACGGCGATCCGCTGTCAATCGTCTCCGTCTCGCAGCCGGCGCAAGGCACGGCTGGGATCAACAACGGCGGCGCGGCGGTCAACGCCATCGTGCTAGCGCAGGCTGGCGACGACACGCTGACCTACACGCCGGACGGCGACTTCGTCGGGTCCGATTCGTTCAGCTACACCATCTCTGACGGCCGCGGCGGGTCGGACACCGCCTCGGTGAGCATCTTCGAGCAGGGTGCCGCCGACGACGGGGTTGACGACGCTGAGGATGACGACGCGGAGGACGTGACCGCCCTCCCGTCCACGGGTCTCGGTGGCCTGATGGGCGGCGAAGGCAGTATTAGTCTCCTGCTCGTCGGCGGACTGGTTTCCCTTCTGCTCGCGGCCGCGTGGCGGCAGCGGATGGCATGGGTCGGCCGGTTCGACTAGCGCCCACATCTGTCCTGGCACCTGAAACGGAGAGTATGGGCACGGACGCCCCGGCCATTTGGCCGGGGCGTCCGTGTTAACGCGACGCCCTACGGGCTGCTCACCGTCATCAACGTCGTGGATGCTATCATCCTGGGCGACGATGAAACCGCCACGCGCACGATCGACCCTGCTCCGCGACCATTCGCGGCCAGGAGCCAGTGGCTAGGAGCCAGGAGCACCCATGGGACACCTTTGCGAACGCCTTCGGTATCTTGGCACCCTCGCCTGCGCCGTCGCCCTGGCTGGCGCCGTCACGCTTCACCTGCCGCTTGGGGCGGTTAGCGCGCCGCTCGTCCAGGAACAAGACGAGGACGAGCAAGACGACGATGCTGGCGCGGTGGTGCGGCAGTACGCCGCCGGCATCTACGCCGGCTCCTGCGACAGCCTCGGCGCCGACCCGGTCTTCCCTTTGACCACCGTCGCGCCGCACGGCGAGAGCGACGACGGCGTTTTCGCCTCCGAAACCGAAGGGGCGGCGCCGATCGCCGACCTCCTCGGCGACCCGCACGCGATCACCATCCTCGCCAGCGGCGACGATCTGGCCACTATCCGCGCCTGCGCCGAAATCGACGGGCAGGCGCTCAACGGCAAACTCATCACCGGGCTACGCACCCCCGACGACGATGCCTTGCTCGGCGTCGCCGTGCTCGAAGAGCGCGAGGGCGCAACCGTTGTTGATCTCTACCTTATCCTCTCCGATGGCGAAATCGCCGTCGACGACGGCAGCGACGACGGTAATGACGGCGACGACGGCGACGACGGCGGCGTCTGACGCCGCCGAGCTGTCAGCCGTCAGTCGTCAGCCGTCAGCTATCAACTTGCAGCCAGCAGCCAACAGCTAGTAACTTCGCGGAGGGTATCGATGAAGGTCGCGATTCTGACCGGCGGCGGCGATTGCCCCGGCCTCAACGCCGTTATCCGCGCGGTCGTCCGCCGGGGCGACGAGCACGGCTTTGCCTGCGTCGGCGTGCGCGATGGCTGGAAGGGACTCATTGCCGACGACCTCTTTCCGCTCGACCGGAAGGCTGTCGACGGCATCCTCCACTTGGGCGGCACCATCCTCGGCACCTCGCGCACGAACCCCTTCAAGCGCGAGGGGGACGCCCAGCACGTCCTCGACACCGTGCAACGGCATGGGATCGACGCCCTGGTCGCGGTCGGCGGCGAGGACACCCTCGGCGCCGCCACCAAACTCCACGCTCAAGGCTTACACGTCGTCGGGGTACCGAAAACGATTGACAACGACCTCTCCGGCACCGACGTCACCTTCGGCTTTGATACCGCCGTCGCCATCGCCACCGAGGCGATCGACCGCCTCCACTCCACCGCCGAATCGCACCACCGCGTCATCGTCGTCGAGATCATGGGCCGCCACGCCGGGCATATCACCCTGCACTCCGGGCTCGCCGGCGGGGCCGACGTCATCCTCATCCCGGAAGTCCCGGTCGACCTCGAGACCGTCTGTGACCACCTGCGCCACCGCCACGAGACGACCGGTAAGCGCTTCTCGATCGTCGCCGCCTCCGAGGGCGCGCAGATCGAGCGCGGCAAGGACCAGGTCGTCACCGAGGCGTTGGACGACTTCGGCCACGTCCGCCTTGGCGGCATCAGCGAGTTCCTGGCGAAGGAGATCGAACGACGCACCGGCTTCGAGACCCGGAGCGTCGTCCTCGGCCACCTCCAACGTGGCGGCACCCCGACCGCGCGCGACCGCGTCCTCGCCACGCGGTACGGTGTCTTCGCCGCCGACCTCGTCCACGATGGCAACTTCGGCCAAATGGCCGCCCTCCGCGGCGACGAGATCGTCGCCGTCCCCCTCGCCGAAGCCACCGGCGAGCTTAAGCTGGTTGACCCGAAGCTCTACGAGTTGGCGAAGGTCTTCTTCGGATAAGGCAGCTTACCGTGCAGACGTGTCGTCCTCATCTGGCGGCTGCCAGAGATCGATGCCCGGCATGCGATTGACTTGAGCGTCGAAACTGGCCAGGGGTTCTCCGAGATCCTCGGCCCAGACCACGACCAGGGCATCGACAAAGCTCAGCTTGGGCCGACTTGCCCAAAGGTCGAGCGCCTGGACGCCTGGACCAATCGCCGCTTACGAGGAATCTTGCAGCCGGGCATCTGCAAGATTGGGCGCACGAGATCCGCGACCTCCGGCCGGGGCACGTTGTAGTGTCGTTTGGACGAGAGAATGAAAACCACCTCCGCGATGACGGCGTCGGAGGTGGTGAATGTTTCTTGACTCTCCAGTACGAGCCGGAAGAGAGTGCGGGCGGCCCGCCGAGTCTGCTCGTCTGCCGGCGTTGTCGCCCGGACGAAGTATCGAAGGAAGACGTTGGCATCAAGGACGATCACACGCGGAGGCGTCCAACGACCCGATCGGCCTCGTCCTGCATCGCCTCCTCGATCTCCTCGTCGAAGTCCGCGGACGTGCCCGGAATCGGCGCCACGGCGCCAAAGGCGGATTCCACCGTGTAGCGCGCACGGACAAGGCGAACGTCGTCCTCATCGAGCACGAAGGTCACCTTGTCTCGTCTGTTCAGCCCAAGGCGGCGGCGAATTTCGGCCGGGATCGTTACTTGACCCTGGCTGGTGATGGTCGCGTCGATGGTTTTCATGGCGGCTACGCTCCTGGTAACTGATAGCATGGAAAGTAATGGGCGATGGCCACGAGCATTATAGTCGTGATTGCTCGACGGCAGAGCCAATCCGAGGAGCACGACGTGACCAGTCGCCCACCAGACCCATCGCGCGGCGAGGTCCTCCTGCGAGACGTGGCCGCGGACGATCTGCTCATCTTCTACGAGTACCAGCGCGACCCGGAGGCAACTCGCATGGCTGCCTTCCCGGCCAGGGACCACGACGCGCATATGGCCCACTGGGCCAAGATCCTGGGCGATAAGACCGTCATCACGCGGACCATTCTCGCCGACGGGCAGGTGGCCGGCAACGTCGTCAGCCGCGCCCCCTCTATGCCCACGTCGCCAAACACAACGTCGCCTCGCTCCGGGTCCTGGAAAAGTGCGGATTCACGATCACCGGCGAGGAGACCGGGCTCGCCAATGCATCCGGCGAATCCGTCGCAGAGTTCGTGCTGGAGCGACGGGCGTGATCGGAAGAGGCGACGTGCTACGGTCGCGGTCCGTAGCCGTGCGCCAAGCGCGTAAGCACGAAGCGGAGGTCCGGCAGCAACGGCCGCGCCCGGCGCAGGAGCGCGGCCGAGCAGAGCAACGCCGCCTCGTGCCGCCCGTCCCACGGGAACCCGTAGTCATTCCGCACCTCCGGCGGCAGCAGCCCGACCGCGGCGAAGCGCACCAGTGGTCGCAGCGCCCCCGTGCCGGTCGGGGCGCGGGTCTCAAGTATCTCCGTTGCCAAGGCACGAGCCGTCCCCGTCACGGTGATCGCGCCGCTGGCTTTTGTCGTGTCGAGGTCACCGCGGAGGTCGGCAACGCACGTCGGAATGCTCGCCTCCGGGATGCCAAGCAACAGCCCGATGCGGCCCATTTCGGCGCAGTACTGGTCCATCTCGTGCGACGCCAGCGGCCCGACGAAGCACTCGTGCGCGCGCAGCATCGATTCGACTGTCACCGCGTGGACCCAAAGCAGCAAGTCGGGATCGCGGGCCGAGTAAACGGTCCCAGCCGGGAAGATCCCCGCCGCCTCCCGCAGCCGGCCCTGCACGCGGGCATGCCGCGCGTTGACGCGCCGCGCCGCCTGCACCGCGTCCGCGGTCGTGCCGTTGGCGAGCGCGGCGAGCGCCTCGACGGTCCGCCACAGCCGGTGCCAGCGCTCCCCCGGCTGGCCTAGGAAGGCGCTGTGGTCCGCCACCCCAGCCGCCACCAGCGGGTGCGCCAGATGCAGAAGCAACGCCCGACCCCAGCCGAAGACCAGCACCGTTTCGCGGTTCACCCGCGGCGTAACAGCCACCGGCACGCCGGGTCGTGCCGCGGCTGGCGTACACCCCGCGCGGAACGACGATTGCATCAACATGGCCGCGTGCCCCTAACGGGCGCCGCCAAGCGCGCCGTAGAGCTGGTTGAAGTCGACCGCGGCTGTCTCGGCCAGTACCGCCCGGTTCCCCGACAAGACTGCCGTCCAGGCGTCGCTGGAGTAGACGAGCCACCGAGGCGCGTCCCACTCAAGTGAGCTGAGTTCGTTATAGCGCGCCAGCAGCGCCGGCAAGAAGGTATTCGCCGTGGCGATGAGCGCGGCAGTCTGCTCGAACTCCGTCACCGGGACGTCGATCTTCGAACGGTACTCACCGAGCGAGCCATCCTCCGCGAACTCCATCGCGGCGATCACGCCAGGCAAGCCCAGCAGGTCGTCGAGCGTGCCGGCGATGACCGGCGTCGCCCGCGCCACGTCCGCACCGGTCGCGACGTGCGCCGGGATCAACTCATCGACCCATTGGGGACCGCTGTATATGCTCCAGACCTCGACCACCTTGCCGTCCGCGACGTGGGCGTGGTGCAATCCGGTCAGGGTAATCGGCCTGCCGGTCGGCGCGACGCCGCCGAACTCGCCGGTGTGCGTCCCGCTGAGCGTCCCGCGCACGGCGAAGCGGTCGGCCGAGGCGATCACCTCGTCGAGCGTGAACTGGACGTCTGACAGCGCCGTGACGATGCCGAGCAAGCTGCCCGCTGCCGCCGCCAACCCCGGCTCCGCGATCGCCAGCGGCCCCGGCAGGCTGGTGTGGACGACGACGTCCTCCGAAATGACCTCGCCCAAGGCGTTGAGGTCGCGCGCATTCAGCGCGGCGAAGATCTGCCGGGCGATCGCCTCATTTTCCGCAATGGACGCCGCCGCGCTCTGCCCGCTGCCCGGTCCGAGCAGCACCATCGTCGCCGCCAGCCCACCCCCGCCCATCCAGCGTAGCGTCGTCCGCCGCGAAAGCGTCTCGCATCCCAGAGCGGAATCGGCTCGTCGCGCGTCCATCCTCGGCCCTTTCACGTATTACGCCCCCGCGCTGGCCGGACCCCTGACCAGCCAAGACCCATGCGTTCCCACGGTGTGCTTATCCTGGCAGACGCGACCGCCCGACACATCACGGGAATTGCCGATTCCACGCGCGGATTGCTGGATGAGCACCAATAGGTACGATTGCCTAGCATCAATCGCTCGATGTCGTTTTGCCGTCGCGCGGCCGCGGGCGGGCCAGGACGGAGCGGATCGTAGCGGCGCCGCGTGGCTGCCCCCATGGGCCCCAGCGCCAGGGCGTTGCGCCGGCCGGAGACTCGGTCGCGCTGCCCGGCTGCCCCGTGCCGCCCCGCCACCAGGGCCCCCGCTCCGACGCCGGCATATCGTCGGAGATGGCATGGCGGCACGCGCGCTGCATGGGTCGCCGCGGACGATCTGTCGTGCGAGGAAGGGAGACCGACCGATGGTGACTGATCCCGTGCAACGCATTCGCGCCTACGTCGAGGAGCGACCGCTGGCGCGCAACCTGCCGGCGCTGTTGAACCGGATGGCGCAATTGCCGCCGTCGCGCGAGGCGCCGTACCTGACAGTCAGCTTGGACTGGCGGCCGGAGGGTGGACATCCCGGACGCGACCAGGCGCCGGAGTTAAAGGCGTCGCAGCGACGCGGCGGCGGGCAGGAGCCGCGGCCGGGACCGAGCCGTCGTCCCGCGTGGGAGACGATGTGGCGCGAATTGTGCGACTTCGTCGAGGAGTACGAGCGGCAACGTGAAGGCGAGGCGGTGCAGCAGGTAACAGACAACCTGGGGCCGGGCGGCACGGCGGTCGCGGGGCCAGAAGACGTGGTGACGGCGCTACTCGGCGGCCAGGTGATGATGCTGGTGGTCAACGACGATTTCTCCTCCGCCGGTTGGGCCGACTTCGACCAGGGGGTCTCCGGCGTCGGCAAACTGCCTCGCGCGCACCCATACGGCGGCGAGCCCGGCGACATCGTCGCCGTGCCGCTGGAGGAGGAGCTGGTTCGTCTCGCCTATCAGACCGACGCGACGGTTGAGATCGTGCGGACCGAGATACCGGGTTCGACCGAGGAACTGATGCACACCATCCCGGAGGCGGGCGGCGAACGCCCACGGGCCGACGCCGCCAAGCGCCTGGATGAGCATGGCGGCGTCGGGGCGGTGCCGCGGTTCGCGCTGAGCGGAGATCAAGCGACCGCGGAGCTGTAAGGGTGAGGGGTGAGGCGTTAGGCGCGTCGCCGTTGTCCCTAACGCCTCGCCCCTCACCCCGCGGAGATGTTTTGGTTCACGTGCAACAGGTTGTTTGGGTCCCACGTGCGCTTGATGTCGACCAAGCGGGGGTAGTTAGCGCGGTAGGTGGTCTTGATTCGGTCCTGGCCTTCCTCCATCAGAAAATTGACGTAGGCGCCGCCGGCCGAGTGCGGATGGAGGGCAGACCAGTAGGCACGCACCCAATCGCGGTGGGCTGGCATATTGGCCGGGTCGGTATCGATACCGGCGATGATGTGCGCGAAGCGGACGTCCCGATAACTGAATGCGGTGGCATCGTTGGCCAGATCATGGACCGCGCCGTCGAGCGGGTAGAGGTGCATGAGCGACAGGAAGTTGGGAACCTTTGAACCGTGCTCGTGGTGGATGGCGATCGCCTCGTCGCTGAGATCGGCGTCGAAGTCGGCCTTCCAGTAGTGGTGCAAGCCTGGCGGGAGCAGGGCGTCAAACATGCTGTTGAGCGCCGGGTAGGGAATCGGTCCGGCCAGGTCGAGCGCGACGGGACCCGCCTCGCGGATCAGCTTGATCGCCGCTTCGGCCTGCTCCATGGGGCCGGTGTAGCAGGCGACGATGGCGCAGGCGGTGTGCCCGTGCAGGTGCTCCGGGACAAAGGGCGCGGGCGGGGCAATGTGGTAGCCGAAGAAGGCGCTCAACTCCCGCGGGGCATCAGCCATGACGTCGCGGTAGAAGCGGAGAACCTGCTCGCTGGCGTCAACCGGATAGAAGATCGGACCGCCGTAAACCATCCCGATCGGGTGCAGCCGAAAATCGAACGAGGTGACGACGCCGAAGTTGCCGCCGCCGCCCCGGATTGCCCAGAAGAGGTCCGGGTGCGACTCAACGCTGGCGGTGACAAACTCCCCGCCGGCGGTCACGACGTCGGCGGAGAGGAGATTGTCGGCCGAGAGACCGTAGCGGCGAGAGAGATAGCCAAAGCCTCCACCGAGGGTGAGACCGCCGACGCCTGTCGTCGAGAGGATGCCGCCGGGATGGCGAGGCCAAAGGTGTGGGTGGCGTGATCTACGTCGCCCCAGGTGGCCCCTCCGCCGACGCGGGCGGTCCGGTCCTTCGGATCGACGTGGACGTCGGCGGCGCGAACGATGAGCGCCGGGCGCCGATCGATCATAGCGTTGTAGACGCGGCGGGACGCCTCGTACGTTTCGTTGCCGGGTCGGATGAGGTCGCCGCGGACCTGGGGCGCGAGTTGTTCGATGGCAGCGTCAAGCCGGGACGTGGTTGTGATCGGTGGTGCGATCGTAGCCATGGTCATTCCTCTTCGCATGCAAGGTCGAAGCGCCGGGTGGGAGCACGTCGAATATAGGCAGCGGCAGAATCCGGCGCATCGGCTAGATTGCGTATTTCTCGGCGGCAATCGCTACGGCGTGGGAGTTCCCTCGACGCATTGGGTGAGCGGTTGCCCGGCTACGATCAACCCGGTGAGGACGACCACGGCCGGCTCGTCGCCGATAGCGCGCGAGCTGTGGATCATCCCGACCTCGACGAACCAATCGCCGGGTGCCAGTTCGACCTCCTGGCCGTGCGTGATTGGCTCGCTGGCGGCTGGTGTGCCGGCCGCTCCCGATCGCATCACGGCCATCTCGCCGTGATCGAGGAGCGTGAGTTCGAAGGTGCCGGACTCGACCGAGACAATCAGCGTGCCGGGATGCGTATGCGCGCCGATGCTGCCGCCCGGGGCGAGAATGACGCGGGCGAGCACGAGTACCTGCCCCTCCGCATTCGGCGCCGGCGTGCTCCCGAGAACCTGAGCACTGACGTTTGTGACGCACGGGATGGCAACCGCCCGCGGCTCCGGCGGCGCGGCGGCGGCGCCCGCCCTGGCCGCGAGGATGCAGACCGCGGCGAGCGCGAACGCCATAGTGTGCAGAGCGATGCGACGCATGGTGAATTCCTCCTCGACGTGTGACAAGGGCCGATGCGGCCTTGTAGCGATGGTGACGGCTCATCACCACCATAGGAGGCTTGGCGGCGGGTCACATCGCCAAAACCGCGCAACTTGCGGGTGAACCGATGAACGCTGATGGGCGTGACGTTTGCGTAGTTTTGCGCAGACCCACTGGTTGGCGACGACGACGGCCTGGTGTGACTGGTGAATCAGGCGAGGCCGTGTTCCATGGCGTAGCGGGTGGCGGCGGAGCGGGAGGGGAGATCGAGCTTGGCGTAAACGGAGCGGAGGTCCTGGCTGACGGTGCGCGGGCTGATGAAGAGGCGATCGGCGACCTCGGCGTCGGTTAAGCCTTGGGCCACGAGATGGAGCACTTCGACCTCGCGACGGGTGAGACCGGTGAGCGACTCGGCCGGCGGGGAAGGGGCGGCCGCGCGATCACGTAGGGTGTCGATTCGTGCCAGTGCCGGCAGGGCATCGAGTGGCGCGCAGATGGCGCGGGCCTCGGCCAGGTGTACCGTGGCGGCCTCAGCCTGACCGGTCGTCAGGCGAAGATCGGCCAGCGCGATCAGGGTCAGCGCGCGCTCGAATGGCGCCACGCGGGGGTCGGCCAGCGCGAGCGCCGCCGCTTGCGCTCGATCGGCGGCGGCACGATCGCGCGTGGCGGTTGCGAACTCGCCCCGAAGACGATGCGCGGCCAATAACGCCAGCGGCTGGACCGGATCACTGGCGGTCCGGATCGCCTCATCGGCCAGGGCGCGGGCCAGGGTGGTCTTGCCAATGCCAGCTTCGCCCCGATGAGGACAAACCGGCCATGGCCGCTGGCTGCATCAGCGAGTTGCTCATGGAGCGGGACGCGCTCGGTCGCCCGCCCGACGATCAGCGCCGAAGATGGTGTCATCGGCGGCGGCCCAGCGAAACCAACCATAGCTCTATCGCGGCGGTTGTGCGCCGCCGACAATCCATTCACATCTCCCGCGCGACGTCCTGATGATACCGTACTCTGGACCGCAGCTCATGGAAGGCGACAGATTCACCGCTGTCGCGCGCCACTACACGCAGGAGTCGATCATGCCGCGTGAGCTTCTCGCCGTCGCGCCGCGGACGCCGGTGCTGAGCGAGTATGAAGAGTCGCCGCTGGGGGAGCGCCAGATCCGGGTCCGGACCGAGTTCGCCTCGCCGAAGCACGGGACCGAATTGGTCGGCTACCGGGACGAGCCGTCGGCGCGGCGGGTGTACGACCCGGGCTGGGGGGCGGTGATGCCGCTCACCGAGGCGCAGCAACAAAGACGGTTCCCGATGCGGCTCGGCAACATGGCGGTGGGCATCGTCACCGACGCCGGCTCAAGCGTGACCCGGTTTGCGGTCGGCGATCGTGTCTTTGGGCACTTCCCGATCCGCGAGACGCAAACGGTGGACGAGACCCGGGCCGATCCACTGCCGGATGGACTTTCGCCGGAGGCGGCGGTTTGCCTTGACCCGGCGGTGATGGCGATGGCGATCCGCGACGCCGGGATCAAGCTGGGCGACCGGATCGCGGTCTTCGGGCTGGGCGCGATCGGGTTGCTGGCGGTGCAGATTGCGCGCATTGCCGGAGCCGACTGGGTCGTCGCGGTCGATCCGATCGCGGAGCGGCGGGCGTTGGCGCTGGCGTTTGGCGCGGACGAGGCGCTCGATCCGCGCGCGGGCGACGGCGACGCTGGGTTGGCGATCCGCCGCCTGACCGCGCCGAACGGGGAGACTTCGGACGGCGCCATGCCGCGTGAGTCGATCCTGGGCGGCTATTGGGAGAAACCGACACAAGTCGGCGAACTCGGCGTCGATGTCGCGGTCGAAGTCTCGGGGAGCAGCCAGGCGCTGCACCAGGCGATCCGCGCCACGCGGTTCGGCGGTACGATCTGCGTCCTCTCCTTCTACGGCGGCGAGGCGGCCGGCTTGCGGCTGGGTGAGGAGTTTCACGTCAACCGGTTGCAGTTCGTTTCAGCGCGCGCCGAGAGTCTGCCACTACGCGATGCGCCCGGCTGGACGCTGGAACGACTGGTCGAGGTGACGCTGCGCTGGCTCACCAGTGGGCGCCTGCGGGCCGACGGCGTCGTAACGCCGATTGTACCGTTCGCAGAGAGCATCGAGGCATATCGGGCGATTGACGAGCACCCGGAACGGTCGATCAAGCTGGGGGTGCGGTTTGGATAACCTTTGCTCATCTTCGTGCAAGTCTTATCTCGTCTCGCCGTTCAAGTTCGCTCGCGATGAATTGTGCGGCGTGTAGTAGGCGGTCGACATCGGACACCCTCTCCTTCGCGAAATCCGCGATCTTTGGCGCGGGATTCCCGTCCGGAGATAAGAGTGCACCCCGAGCTCGTTTGTGGCCGACCATCATCACAACGACCGGCGAAACTGCGATGGAAAGGAAGGCAATCAGCATTGCCCAAGCGAACGGATCGCTGATGGCGGTCGATCCAGACTCGTCAGCCGCAAGAAGGGCGAATATGATCGCTGCAACAAACGAGAATCCTGCGGCAATAACTGCAATGCCTAGCGACTTCCAGAACCATGGCCGGCTCCAATCACGTTTATGTTCTTGTCGATTCCACGTTTTCGAAGTGCGAAGAATGTCGACGTGCTGGGCGACGAAATGCGCAAGGGGACGACGTACGGCCCCCGGGTCTTCACGCGCGAGTTCACGCGACGTTTCCACCATCGCCCGCCATCTGCGAAAGGTCAGGGCCTCATTCGCCTGATCGCGCAGTGCTTCGATCAGCTTCGGCCGAGCTGACTCTGGCTCGCGTTCTGCCACCTGGCGCCAGATCGTGATTGCGGTGGAGCGATCATTTCGACGCAACGATAGGTCAGCTTTGAGCATCAACGCTTCGGTGTGAGAGGGGCTGAGCAAAAGCGCGCGATTCACGCGATCCCAGGCACGATCGGTTGCGCCAGTTTGCCCTACCTTGGCGAGGTCGGCGTACACGACGGCTAACTGCGTCTGAATGTGGGGATTCTCCGGCATGAGTCGGCTTGCCTGAGTTAATTCGTCGGCCGCTTCCTCGAGGAGACCCAAATTGAAGTAGGCGACGCCCAGGCCATAGTGGGCATCCTCATCATGCGGGTTGCTACGAACCGTCCTTCGATACTCCGCGATGCGCTGATCGACAACTGCTTTGTTCAGGCTGCGCGGATCAATCCGCGGGTGATCGGTTAGGATCACGACGACTGATCCACAGAACGCGCATCGATCAGTTTCTGGGCGGATCGGGGCACCGCAAACCGGGCAGGTTAGGGCAACCAGGGTTGGCACACGAACCTCCAGGGCTAGCTATTGAAAGCGTCGATCACGTTTGAACCCGCCGAGTGTGGGTACCCAAATGATAACTAATGAGATCGGTTCGCAGCCATAGTCCGATGGCGCGGGTATCCGAACTGTGAGACGGTACACATTGACATCGCTACGGTTTGTGCGGACCGTAGAAGAAGCCTACTGGACGATCGACGAGCACCCGGAACGGTCGATCAAGCTGGGAATCCGATTTTCGTAGTGGAGGGTCGTGTGCAGAGCTGGCTGGCGGATTCGTTGCGGCGGTTGTATCCGCGATCGGAGGCGGAGGCGCGGGACGAGTTGCGGCTATCCGCGCTGCGTGGGGAACGGGTGTCGTTTCAGGTCGTCTGTCGGACGGGGGATGCGCCGGCGGCGGTGGCGGCGCGAGTTGAGGGGCCGGAGGGGGCCAATGTTCGGGTGCGGCGGGTCGGCTACGTGCCGATGCCGCATCTGAATACGGAGACGCCGGCGGACGATGCCGAAGGGATCGCGTTCCTGCCGGGGTTCGTGCCCGATCCGCTCTATCCCGAGTC
Organism: Thermomicrobiales bacterium; assembly: GCA_050696075.1. Lineage (GTDB taxonomy): Bacteria > Chloroflexota > Chloroflexia > Thermomicrobiales > UBA6265 > JBOGUF01. Next base: position 7,978 of record JBOGUF010000095.1, on the reverse strand, counting down.
GAGTCTGACGGCAGGGCCGCAAGAGACGAACAGCTTTTGGGTGACGGTGACGGTGGGAACGGACGCCACGCCGGGCGAGCACATCTTGCGGGCGACGCTGACGACGGACGGTGGGCAGGAATCGAGGCATGTGGTTCGGCTAACGGTGCGTGAAGCGGCGCTGCCGGCGCGGCGGGATTTTCCGGTGACGCATTGGTTCTACGCCGATGCGATCGCCGATTGGTATCGGGTCGACCTGTTTAGTGAGGAGTTCTGGCGGCTGATCGACCCGTACTTCCGCAATCTGGTCGAGCACGGGCAGGACACAATCCTGACGCCGATCTTTACGCCGCCGCTGGACGGGATCAAGCGGCCGACCCAACTGCTGCACGTCGAGCGCGACGGCGACGGATACCGCTTCGACTGGACGTACGTAACGCGGTGGCTCGACGCGGCCAGAACGGCGGAACTCGACCGGTTCGAGTGGAGTCATCTCTTCTCGCAGTGGGGGGCACGCCATGCGATCCGCATCTATCGCGGGCACGGCGAGGACGGCACGTTGCTGTGGGACCCGGAGACGCCGGGGACGTCCGAGACCTACCGTCGTTTCCTGACCGCGTTCCTGCCCGCGTTCGAGCGGTTCCTGCGAACGGAAGGGGTGTTGGAACGGAGTTTCTTCCACCTCTCCGACGAGCCGCACGGGGCGGAACAACTGGCGAGCTACCGGGCGGCGCGGGAGCTGCTGCGGGAGTTGGCGCCCTGGATGCGGGTGATGGACGCGCTGAGCGAGGTCGAGTACGCGCGGGCGGGAGTGACAGACACACCGGTCGCGCTGCTGCCGTCCGTGCCGGCGTTTGCCGCGGAGGGGTTCCCGGCCTGGGCCTACTTCTGCTGCGTGCCGCGCGGGCGCTACCTGAACCGGATGTGCGACACGCCGCTGGCGAAGATTCGGATGTCGGGCTGGCTGCTCTACCGGATGGGCGTCGAGGGGTTCCTGCATTGGGGCTACAACTATTGGTATCAGCGGCAGACGACGATGCTGATCGACCCGTTTCAGGTGACCGATGCCGTCGCCTGGCCGAACTGGGGCTACGGCGACCCGTTTGTCGTCTACCCCGGTCCCGATGGGCCACTCGACTCGATCCGGTGGGAGGTCTTTGCGGAGAGTTTGCAGGACTACGCGCTGCTGCAAGCGGCAGGGGTTGAACGGAATGACCCGCTGTTGGGCGAGATCGTCGATTTTGCGGCGTTTCCGCGCGATCCACGGTGGATCAGGGACGCGCGCGAGTTGGTGATGAAACGGTTGGCATGAGGAGGGGATGATGGTGGCAACACGTCAGCGGATCGCCTCCGGGTCGCCGTTCGAGGCGAGCATCGGGTTCAGCCGGGCGATCCGGGTCGGGGATCGCGTCGTCGTCTCAGGAACGGCGCCGATCTGGCCAGATGGGTCGTGCGATACAGATCCTGAGGTGCAGGCGCGACGGTGCCTGGAGATCATCGTAGCGGCGTTGCGGGAGGCAGGAGCCGGGGTGGAGCATGTCGTTCGCACGCGCACGTTCATCACGGATGCGGCGCACGCCGAGGCAGTCGGGCGAGCGCACGGCGATCTCTTCCGGGAGGCACGACCGGCGAGCACGATGGTCGTTGTCGCCGGCCTGCTTGACCCGCGCTGGAAGGTGGAGATCGAGGCGGAGGCGGTCGTCGACTGATGGCGACGTGGAAACTATTCCGCGGCCTGTTGGCGCTTCCATAGTCCTTGTGCGGGGACACGAAGGGCGCGGTTGAACTTGCTGGAGGCGTTTTCCCAGGCGATGGTGGCGGTTAGCTCGACGATGGCGTCGTCGTCGAAGTGCGCGCGGACGCAAGCGAAGCGAGGGTCGTCGACGTCCTCGCCGGTGAGCGTCATGGCGTCGGCGTAGGCGAGGGCGGCGCGTTCCGCCTCGTCGTAGAGCGGGCTGGTGGCGTAGTCGTCGAGGGCTAAGATCTTCTCGTCGGAGACGCCCAAGGCGCTGCCCACGGCAGCGTTGAGGTCCTGTCAGAAGACGCAGCCGTTGTGAAACGCGACGCGGCGATTGACGAGCGCGACGAGTTTGGGATCGAGCAGGCCGGAGGCGTCGAGACCACCCCACATGCCGCGGGCGGCGCGGAAGATACTCGGGCGGCGGGCATAGAGCGTGTGGCTGATGAGCGTCGTGCCCCATTTCTTCCGTTGCGCCTCGAACGCCGCCTTCGATGTCGGATCGAGGTCCGCCGATTGGGGATCGACACCGTCGATGCGCGTCATTGGTACTCCTTTCGTCGGGCTGGTGACGTGGCTAGGAGAACCGTTCCAGATGCACCAGCTCGCTGAGCGGCTTGCGGGCCTCGGGCGGTTTAGGGCGGGCGCGAAGAGAGTCCTCGTCGGGGTAGCCGAAGGAGATTGCGGTGCGCAGGAGGCGACTCGAGGGCACGCCGAGGATGCGTTTGGCCTCGTCGCGGCCGGCGCCGTGGAACCAACCGATGCAGGCGCCGACGCCGTGGGCGGCAGCAGCCAGCATCATCCGCTCGCTCACCTTGCCGTCGTCGAAGGTTTCCTGCTCGGTGCGGTCGCGCTCGTTGGCCAAGACGATGGCGATAACGAATGCGGCGCCGGCGAGGTGGGTGACGTATCCCGGCAGCGCGGCCAGCGCTTGCAGCGTGGCCCGGTCGTGGACGACGACAAACTCCCAGGGTTGCAGATTCTTGGCGCTGCCCGACCAGCGGGCGACGTCGAGGATGTCGTCGACGACCTGCTGGGGAACAGGATCCAGCCGAAATGCCCGGACGGATCGCAGCCCGCGGAGGAAGGCGATGTGGTCGCGAACAGTTTGCGCGTCGGACATGTCTGCATGCTCCGTTTCAGGCTCAGGCATTGCCCGCCTCCGACCGGCGACGGTCGCGCCACTCGACCAACTGGCGCAACGGTTCGGTGTCGAAGTCGGGGCCGCCGGCGTTGACGATGAGATGGGTGAAGCCCTGGGCAACGTAGGCATTCGCTTGCGCGGCGTCGAAGGGTTTGGCGACGGTCGTCGAGCGCTCGATGGCGGCGGGGTCGCGGCCGACCTTGGCGCACCAGTCGTCGAGGACGCGGTTGCGCCGGCCCGCCTCGGCCGGATCGCCGAAGCCGTGCCAGATATCGGCGTGCTGGGCGGCGATGCGCAAGGTGACTTTCTCGCCGGAACCGCCGATCATGATCGGGATCTGGCCGCGCACGGGACCGGGGTTGAGCTTGCCGAGGCGATCCTTGATCACCGGCATCGCGGCGGCGAGGTCGCGCAGGCGGTCCGGCCCGGTCTTGAACTCGTAGCCGTACTCGTTGTAGTCGCGCTCGGCCCAGCCGGCGCCGATGCCGATGATGAAGCGGCCGCCGGAGATGTGGTCGATGGTGCGGGACATGTCGGCGAGGAGATTCGGGTTGCGGTAGGAGTTGGCGGAGACCAGGGCGCCGATCTCGACGCGCTTGGTCGCCTCAGCCATCGCGGCGAGGAGCGTCCAGCACTCGTAGTGCTGACCGTCGGGGTCGCCGCTGAGCGGGAAGAAGTGATCCCAGGTGTGCAGCGTGTCGGCGCCGAGCTCGTCAGCGCGGAGCCACGCCGCGCGCATCTGGTCGTATGATCCGTGTTGCGGTTGGACTTGCAGACCGACTCTGATCTGACGCACGTTTCCCTCCTCATAGCGCGACCCGTCTGGTCGCGTGTGGCAAGTGTACGGGCAATCCTGAGCGGCCGCATCGCGCGAACTACCGCCATCTGGGAAGGAAGGACCGACGCATGGAGTTCGCTCCAGTGACGCTAGAGGGGCGGTGGGCGCGGCTGGAGCCGCTGACGCGGCAGCACGCCGAGGGGTTACTTGCTGCCGCCGCGGACGAGACGATCTGGCGGTGGATGCCGACGCGGCTGACGACGATCGAGGAGGTCCGCGCCTGGATCGGGACGGCGCTGGCGGCGCGGGCGACCGGGACGGAGTTGCCGTTCGCCATCGTCGACCGGGAACGCGGGGAGGTGGTCGGTTCGACGCGGTTCATGGAGATCCAAGCGGCGCACCGCGGGGTGGAGATCGGCTGGACGTGGCTGGGGCGCGACGCGCGGCGGACGCCGATCAACACCGAGTGCAAGTACCTGCTGCTGCGGCACGCCTTCGAGGCGTGGGAGTGCCTTCGCGTGCAACTCAAGACCGACCGGCGCAACGACCGCTCCCGGCGGGCGATCGAGCGCATCGGCGGGCAGTTCGAGGGGATCCACCGCAACCATCGGGTGCTGCCGGACGGCACGGTCCGCGATACGGCGTTCTACAGCATCGTCGAACGCGAGTGGCCAGGGGTGAAGGCGTGGTTCGAGGGAAGGCTGGATCGTACGTCTTGCGAAGAGACAAGGATGCCTGTGTAATGGTGGCCGGTCCGCGCGGGTATCACTTGAAAGGAGCGCGTCCCTTGGCGTCTCGACTTATTACCATTGCTGCCTTGCTGATGGTCATTGGCGTTGGCGGAGCAACGGCGCGGGAGGCCGAGCCGGTGGCGAAGGGGGACCGGGTGCTGAGCATCACGGTCACAACGCCGGAGAACGGCGAGTATGAACCGGCGTTCGCGATCGCGCGGGACGCGGGGATGGACGAGATCGAGCTGACATTCCGCTGGGACGAGCTGGAGACGGCGCCGGGCGAGTACGTGGGGGATGGCCTCCAGGCGGTGAATCAGTTCTACCCGGCCCAAGGGATGCCGGTCAGCCTGGTCGTGGCGCCGATCAGTTCGGTGGAGAAGAGCGTGCCGGCCGATCTGACCGGCGTGGCGTTCGACGACCCGGTGTTCATCGAGCGGTATCAGCGGCTGCTCGACTTCGTCTTCGCCGCGCTGCCGGACGTCGAGATTCCGACACTCTTGATTGGGCTTGAGATCGAGAGTCACCTCCTGGCGAATGCGGAGGGGTGGGCGCGGTACGAGCGATTCTACGCGGCCGCGGCCGACTACGCGCGGACGCTGCGACCGGGGTTGCGGGTCGGGGTCGAAGGGTTGCAGATTAACATCTTGGGCCCGGCGGCGGAGTACTTCGAGACGCTGAACGTCCACAGCGACTTCGTCGCCGTCTCCTACTTTCCGTTGGACGAGGCGGGGATGGTGCGGCCGCTGGACGGGATCGCGGGCGAGTTTGACGCGCTGGCCGCTCAGTACCCGGACAAGACGATCCGCTTCACGCAGCTCTGTTACCCGAGCAGCGCGGTCAACTACAGCTCGATACTCATCCAGGAGCAGTTCGTGCGCGAGGTATTTACCGCCTGGGACGACCACGCGGAGCAGGTCGAGCGGATCGAATTCACCTGGCTGCATGATCTCTCGCCGGAAGGGGTCGAAGCCTACTCCGCGCTCTTCCAGCACCAGACCGAACAGTTCGCCGCCTTCTTGGGCACGGTCGGTTTGCGCACCTACCCCGGCGCTGGCGAGGACAAGCCGGCGCTCGACGCCTTGCGCGAAGAGGCGGCCGCCCGTGGCTGGTAAGCCTCACAACGGGGAGCGCGGACGGTGACGCGCGAGCGGGAGGGCGTGCTCCTTTGCCTGCTGGCGGCGATCTGCTACAGCACGTTGCCGATCCTGACCAAGTACGCATACCGGGCCGACGTCACGGTGCTGACACTGATGGCGGGGCGGACGATTATTGCCACCGGTCTCTACTGGGGCGTGGTGCAGGCGATGGGGATGGCGCTGGCGCCGCGCCGGGCGCTGGCCAAGGGGTTCGTGGTTGGGCTGCTGCTCTCGAGCGTGCAGTTCTGGTTGATGGCGAGCGCGCTGGCGCGGCTCGACGCGGCGCTCGTTTCGCTCCTTTTTTACACCTATCCGGCGATGGTGATGGTCGGCGCGGTGCTGCTGCGGCAGGAGCGGGCGACGCGGCGGCGGCTGGCCGCCCTGGTCGTGGCCTCGGCCGGCGTGGTGTTGGTTCTCTCCGGGGCGAGTGGGGCGGACCTCGACACGACCGGGGTGCTGCTGGCGCTGGCGTCGGCGGTGGGATGCGCGGCGACCTTTCTGATTGGCCACGCGTTGTTGAAGGAGTTGCCCGCGTACCAACTCGGCGCGTCGATCACGACCGGCTCGGCGGTCGCCTATATGCTCGTCGGATTGGCGACGCAAAAGATCGTGCTCGACTTCGAGCCGTGGGGCTGGCTGCCGGTGGCTGGGTTGGCGCTGATGTCCTCGATCCTGGCGAACGGGTTGAGCTTTGCCGGCATCGCCCGCGTCGGCCCGTCGGCGGCAGGAATCCTGATGACCGCCGAGCCGGTGCTGACCATCGTCCTGGCCGCGTTCCTGCTCGACGAACACTTGCGGCCGCCGCAGTTGATGGGCGGGGTGCTCGTCGTGAGCGCGGTGCTGATTCTGCAATGGCGCCGGCGAGCGCGGGCGGAAGGCGGAAGACGGAAGGCGGAAACGGTGAGCGAAGAGCGCGCCTCCGTTGTCTAACGCTTCCCGCCTTCCGCCTTCCGCCTATACGGCAGGCGTCGCCGCCGGGCTGGCGACCGGGGCGACGGTCGAGGCGAAGATGACGCCGCAGGCGATGCGGGCGCCGGCGTTGCCGTCCGGGTCAGTCGTCAGGTCGTCCGGGTCGGCGTGGATGACAAGGGCGCTGCCGTCCTCGTCCTGGAGCGAGGCGTCACCGGCCGAGAGGGTGAAGCGGTCGGTGGTGATGGTGAAGCGGACGGTGCCGTCCTCCTCGACGGTCAGGTTGCCGAGGTCGCCGGCGTGCGCTTCGCCAGCCGGGCTGGCGATCGGGGAAGCGGCCGCCGCGGCATCGGCGCTGGGTGGCGGGCCGCCGTGGCTGGCGCCGGTCGGGTTGAAGTGATCGCCAGCGGAGCTGAATGGCTCGTCGCCCGCCGGATCGCAGATGCCGGTTTCGTGGACGTGGATGCCGTGCTCGCCGGGCGGCATCCCCTCGCCGGTGACGGTGACGGTGACGCTGCCATCGTCGATGCTCTCGACGAGGGTAGCCGATCCGACGAGGTTGCCCTCCGGGTCGCGCAGGGTCAACCCGACTGAAGGCGGTGTGGTGACGGCAGGCGCGGGTTCGGGCGTTCCTTCCGGCGTTGCCTCCTGGGCAGAGCCCGGGGCTGGGCCGCCAAGCGCCAGCAGCATGGCGACAGCAAGCGTGCAGACCAACAGTGCGCGTCGCATATGTTCTTCTCCTCTCCTCCGCGTAAATTCGATCGCACAGCGCGGGCAACGCCCCGTCGGCGCGCTGCATCGCGACGGTTTCTAGCAGCAAAGGGTGTGCCAGAACGACACGAACGGTCGAATTTGCATGAGACGCGCTTGACAGGCATGGAGACGACGCTATCATTAGTGAAGGATCGAAGGTGGCAGCCGTTCAGACCGCACACGCGATGAACCCACCGAGGTGGAGGAACCATTCAACATGATTACCATGACCCCCGAAGCGGTCACCCAGTTGAAGACCTTTTTGGGCGAGCAGGGCACGCCGGAAGGGGCGCTACGCGTTTTCGTTGCCCCCGGTGGATGCTCCGGCTTGCAATACGGGATGACGATCGAGGAGACCGCCGAGGAAGGCGACGAACTGGTCGAAACCGAGGGCGTGAAGCTTCTGGTCGACAACTTTAGCGCGATGTACCTCGAAGGGGCTGAGGTTGATTACGTCAACTCGCTGATGGGTGGCGGCTTTACGGTGCGCAACCCGAACGCGGTCGCTTCGTGCGCCTGCGGGCACTCCTTCGACACGGGCGGCAATACGCAAACGGCACAGGGCTGCGGCTGCGGACACTAGCTAGCCCCGTGTGCAAGTTTGAGCAGCCAGGTCCACGGTGGCGCTACCATGGGCGGTGACGAACCGCTGACCCGTGGAGGTGCCCCGTGGACCTGGCGACATTCATTATAGCGACGTACTGCCTGATCGATGAGGCGTTGACCACCGTCTTGGCCGAGCGCCGCTTGCGCCAACGTGGCCCGGACCCGACCTTGGCCGATAGCGAGGTGCTGACCATCGAAGTG
>JBOGUF010000094.1:0-9906 GCA_050696075.1 Thermomicrobiales bacterium | reverse complement strand
GGTCTGTTCGGCCGCGGCTCGCTCGATGCCGCGATCGACCAGCGCCTGCAGGGCGTGGGAGGTCCAGCGCAGCGGCTTCACGGGCTCCTCACTTACGGCCCCATGGTACCCCGACCTGCACGATGCTTGTCACTGCGATAGAATAGAACGGATGTTCTATTCCGGGGTCGATACCAGTTGTGCCACAAGGGAAGGACCACCATGCCGCCACAACGCCAAGAGCCTGAGTCCGCCATCGGCGATCGCGAACGTCTCTGGCGCGATCCCCTCGGCCACGTCGTCCGCCTGGCCCACGTCGAAGCCGACACCGTCCGCTGGCTCTCCCCCGGCCGCCTCGCCGCCGGCAAACTCACCATCCTCGAAGGCCCGCCCGGCGCCGGAAAGAGCACCCTCCTCTGCGACTGGGCCGCTCGCGTCTCCCGTGGCGAAGCCCTTCCCGGCGCCGCGTCCGCGCCACCCGACGAGCCCGGCTACGTCCTCTTCATCGCCGGCGACGGCGGCCTCGCCGACGTCATCCGCCCCCGGCTCGAAGCCGCCGGCGCCGATCTCACCCACACCGCCGCCATCCTCTGCGGCCCCGACCGCGCGCCTCACGCCCTCTCGCCGACCATCCCGCACGACCTCGATGCCATCCAAAACATCATCCAGCACCTGGAGGCCGCCTTGGTCATCATCGACCCCCTTTCCGCCCTCCTCACCAAGCCAGGCAAGCACCCCACCCCGCTCCACGACCACGCCCTCGAACCAACTTGCGCCTCCCTCGCCACCATCGCCGCCCGCACCCGCGCCGCCATCGTCATCACCCGCCACCCGGCCAAACACCCCCCGCCGTCGGTCCATTGCGCCCTCCTTCTCGCCCCCGACCCTGACGACCCCAGCGCCCGTATCCTGGCCTCAACCAAGGGCAACCTCGCCGCGCCCCCTCCCTCCCTCGCCTTTCATCTTGAACCGGCCCCCGACGCCGGCGTCACCCGCATCGTCCTCAGCGGCCAAAGCCCCCGCACCGCCACCGAGCTCATCCACCCACCCAGCCCCGAACGGCAAACCGACCGCGCCGCCGCCAAAGCCTGGCTCCACGAAATCCTTGCCCCCGGCCCCCTCGCCGCCCGCAAAGTCGAAGACATGGCAAAACGCGCCGGTTTCACACCCCGGACCCTCCGTCGCGCCCGGGAAGACATCGGCGTCATCAGTAGACGAAACGGACCGCGGGCAGGAGGTTCCTACCTCTGGTCCCTTCCACCCGCCGCCGCACCGAACCCACCCCAGGTTGACCACCTGGCCAACCTGGCCAACCTGGCCAACCAACTCGGCAACAGCGCCGAATAACGCAAGTCTCCTCGTCGTTCTCAGTCCCGGAAGGACTTCGTCAGGCGTAGCCCGGCCCTTCAGCGCCGGGTCCTACCGAAGACCCTGTCTCGCCGCCCTGGACCAGATGCTTCGCGGGGGAGGACCCACGCTGCACGCACGCTCACGTCGGCGGATAGAAGGCCGGATTGAACCGCCGCGCGCAGAACCCTGTTGCCCGCGACAAGTCGAGGTCATGTACCAACACCTGCTCCTGGCCATAGGGAACGTAGGCTAGACACTCCCCGTCCGGACCGAGCAGGCTGGTCGCGGAATCCTGGTAGCGCATCGCGTAGTTGACACTGGCGAAATAGATGGTGTTCTCGACGCCGCGCGCCACCATCGCCTTTTCATAGTAGGGCGAACTCGGGTCCCCCCAACGCTCAATCGTCACGCCGGTGCGGTCGCTGCCCGTGAGCTGCGGATGAAAGACCAGACGCGCCCTGCGGACGGCCGACCATCGTACGCTTTCGGGGTAGCGCCATCCCTCATGGCAAATGGTGATACCAAACGGGACGCCGTCGACCTCGAACAGCCGCCGCCGTCCGTCGGGCACGTAGAACGGCTCTTCTTCAAGCGGAATCTGGTTCTTCGCCTGCCAGCCCACGATCGCGCCGTCACGCGAGACGACGAACGCCACGTTGTGCAGGCCAGCGGCGGATTCCCATTCCATGCCGACGACGACCGCCACGCCGTGCCGCTGTGCCGCGGCGCGAATCTCCTCGAGTGCCGCCTGCTGGCGGCGTTGGTCAGGGGGCGGAACGGAAAAGTCCTGACCGCGCAATCCGGGGATGTAGGTCTCTGGGAAACAGACGATGGCCGCTCCCCGCGCGCCAGCGTCCGCCAGGCAGCGGTCGACCGTTTGGAGCCGCTCCTCAACGGACGGCGCATTCCGCACGGCTGCCAAACCGATGCGTAAGTGGTCCATCCGGCAAGTCCTTGCCTCTTGCGCCGCTCGTCGTGCTCAGCCCTGGAAGGGCTTCGTCGGTTCAGCCCTGGGTTTCAACCCTGGGTTCCCCTGCCGGACGAACTGGCCGGACGGACCAGTAAGCTCGAGCTCGCATTCGTCCGTCCCATTGGCCTGTACGCCTCCAGATCCGTAACCCTGATCTCACGCGAGATCCCCGCTGGCGCATTCTCGCATGCGGCGGTGATGGATTGATCGTGTATTGTTGACAGCGCCCTGCTGCAACGAGCGTTCCAATGGCGCCCACTCCGAGTTCGTATACTGTGACGATGATGAAGCGGACGGCTGCAACGCGTTCGTTCCAGCCGGCTTCAGCCGGGTTCGTTCGGTCCGGAGTTCAGCGCGGCGGCTTGAGCCCCGCGTCCACGCCACGGCCGCGGAAAACGGGCAACGAGCATGCGCAACCTCCTCGGACGCCTCCACGCCCGCCCACCCGAAGAACTCGCCCACATCGCGCGGGCGTGGCGTATCCCCCTCGACACCAACGACCACCGCGCCGCCGTCGGCCCGCTCTACCGCGCCCTCACCGACCCCCGCACGGTCCGCGACGCCTGGGACCTCCTCGACCCCGACGAACAGGCCATCGTCCGCCTCCTCGCCGTCAGCGAGGAGACCGCCCTCACCCTCGACGAGATCGCCCACACCCTCGAAATGGAGGAGCCAACCGCCCGCCAGGTCGCAACCCGTCTCTATCACAAGGGAATCCTCGCCCGCGAAGGCGACGACGACCCCCTCCCCATCGGCGTCGCCCCGCGCCTCTTTCTCCCCCGCGAGCTTGGCCTCCTCTTCCGCCGCGTCCAGGACGAAATCGACGCCGGCGACCTCAGCAGCACCCCCCTGCGGGCGCTGCTGAGCCTGCTCGACGACGCCGAGATCGAGGAGGCCGGCCAAATCTGGGGGCTCAAGGTCATCCCCGGTCTGCGCGGTCGTGAGGAACTTAGCCGCCGCCTGCTGGACCAGGTCGGCGACGCCGCGCGAGTCGCCACCGTCGCCCAGCGCCGCCAGCGCGACGCCGCCCGCATCTGGGAACGCCTCCGCGCCGAGCCGGAGAGCCAACCGGTGTCCTTCGCCGACGCCGCCAACGTCGCGGGCTTGACCGGCGACAGCTCCCGCCAGGCCAAACGCCTGCGCGATGCCCTCGCCGAGCTCGAACGCGCGCTCCTCGTTTGGCACACCTACCGTCCCGACGGCAGCCGCTGGCTCTTCATCCCCGCCGAAATCCGCGCTCCGCGGCCGAGCCCGCGCGAGGAACTGCCGCCGCTCACCCCGGTCGCCGCCGAAACGGTCGTCCCGCCCGCCTGGCGCCACCCGGCCACCCTCGCCTGGGACCTGCTCACCGTCCTGCGCCAGCTCACCCGGCCGCACGCGCCACGCCTGCATCGCGAAGGCGAGATCCCACGCCCCTGGCGCCGTCGCCTAAATCGCCAGCTCTGGATCCGCGGCCCGGAACTGCCCCCGGCCGGCTACATCGAGTTCCTGATTGAGCTCGCCGCCGCCGAAGGACTCCTCAAGGAGGAACACCGCGGACCGCTCCTCCTCACCTCGGCCATCCGCGCCTGGCGCGACCGCCCCTTCCCCGAGCAGATGGCACGCCTGCGCGAGCGATGGCTCGCCAGTCCGAGCTGGATCGAAGGAGCCGGCCGCGAGGAGGTCCAGGTCTGGGGCGCCGACTGGCGCGGCTTCCGCCGCAAGCTCACCGGCTACCTCGGCGCGCTCGACGCCGGCGCCTGGCACCCCATCGACGCCGTCGCCGCCTGGCTCGCCGCCCTCGACCCCGAGCTCCTCGGCAGCACCTTCACCGTCGCCACCGCCCGCCACGTCGGCGAGAACGGCGACGACGAAAGCCGCCGCGCCGCCATCGCCGAGGTCGCGGCCGTCACCCTCACCACCGCGCTCGATTGGTTCGGCCTCGTCGAGGTCGCCGCCATCCCGCACCACACTCGCGCCGTCCGTCTCACCCCCGCCGGCCAAGCACTGGTCGACGACGAGCCACTGCCGGAAACGACGGAGCGGCGCCGGTTCACTGCCAACGCCGATCTCACGATCACGCTGGTCAACCCGACCCCGCTCCAGGTCTGGTCCGTCTCGGCCTTCGCCGAACTCGAAGAATTGGATCAGGAAAGTAACTATCGGCTTACGGCGGAGGCGGTCGGCGCCGCGCTCGACGCCGGCTTCGACGTCGCCCAGATCGCGACCTTCCTCACCAACCAGCAGGGACAACCGCTGCCGGAGGAAATCGAGACCGCGCTGGCCGACTGGACGCGCACCTACCGCCGCGTGCGCGCCCGCCTCGCCGTCGCCCTTACGCCCGACGACGCGGCCACCGTCGACGCCCTGGCAACCGCCATCGAGGCCGCCGGTTACACAGTGCGCCGCTTCCCGGACGAACTCGTCGTCGACCTACCGCCGACCACGCCCGACGCCGGTCCAGACCACGCGCTGGCCGACCTCAACGACGCCCTCCGGGCGAAAGGCTTCACGCCCCAATGGACGCGGCCACCCTCCCCACGTCCCCACCCGGACCGCCGCTCGTAAGCAGATCGCGGACATCCTGGGCGAGCAAACCTCAGCCGGCGTTCCGTTCCGCCTCGAGCTCCGGGATCACCTCGACGAGAATCGTCAGCCCCCGCGCGAGCGCCGCCAACTCCTCGTCAGAGAAGCGCGTCAGCCGCGCGGACAACTGTTCCACCAACTGCTGCTCCCCGGCCTGGCTCACCTGCCGCCCCTCGTCAGTCAACGCCAGGTAGATGCGCCGCCGGTCGCCCGGCTCGGTCGTGCGGCGCACGTAGCCCCGCCGTTCCAACCGATCGATCAGCCCGGTGATGACGGCCGGCGTCACCATCAGTCGGCGCGCGATCTCCCCCAGCGTCGTCGACTCCTCGCGGATGATCGCCAGCGCCGACAACTGCCGCAGGCTAATGTCGCTCAGCTCACCTTTGAGCGCCCGCGTCTGCGCCCACCGGTGCAGGCGCGGTACGAGTTGCAGCGTCTGCTGCGCGGCACGCTCGGCCAAGTCCGACTGCGTAGTCTCCATCACATTGCCTCTCCCCCCGCGTTCGCGGGTCGTACGAGAATGGTCCCCCCCATCCGTCCTATGACGCCGAGGCGCGTTCTGTCCTGGTTCCGCGCTGGCGATAATGACTTTTTACACCATATCAGACCTGACGACAATACCCCATTAATGTTGCATACCCTACTGACGGCCCGGCCGATCACGTTCCGGTCAAACATTTCGAGGGGGAATACGCCCTCGTCCTTTGTCTGTAGTTCTATTGTGTTCGGCGGCTGAACAGGAATAATGGGGGATGCCTAAAGACCCATAAAATACGCGATGTGACCGGTACACTCAGTCTGAATCATCGCCCCGTCGGCCCGCGATTAGGCACCCTATCGGCTACCCGCGCCCAACAAACAACGGCCGGGGAGCACCATCATCCTCCCCGGCCGTACACAACTCTTCGCTTCGAACACCGAACTCCGAACTCCGAACTCCGAACTCCGAACCCCTACGTCACGATCACCTGCCCCACCATGAACGGGTGCGGAATGCAGGCGTAGTCGTAAGCACCCGGCGTCTCGAAGGTGTAACTCCACGACTCGCCCGGCGCGAAAAGACCGGAGTCGAAGAGCGGTTCGCCCGACGCGGGCTCATGCGTCACCGTGTGCTCGACAACGTCGTTGTTCGTCCAGGTCACCGTCGTCCCGGCCGCGACCTCGATCGTCGCCGGGTCGTAGGCAAGCCGCGCGACATTCGCCACGACCTCACCCGCCGCGGCGTCTGCCACCGGCGAACCGGCCTCCTCGGCCTCCTCCGTCTGAGCAGGCGTCGCCGGCGACGCGGCTGCCTCGGCCTCGGTTGCGGCCGGGGTCGCCGCCGGGCTTTCACCGCCCGGCAGCCGGAAGGCGATCACCTGGTTGGTCGGAGCCTCCTCGGCCGGGCTGGCCGCTGGGGTCGCCGCCGCATCGCCCTCAGCCCCGGCGGGCGGTATCAGGAAACCGGCTGCCGGCACGATCAACATGTCACCGGCCACGGTCGGCGGCGCGTTCACCCCGGAGCCCGCCTGGTAGGTCCAAAGTTCCTCACCCGACTCCGCGCTCACCGCCCGGATCACGCCATCCAACGTCGCCGTGAAGACGACGTCGTTGGCGACCGCAACGCCGCTGAAAATCGCCTGCGGCAGGTCGACCTGCCACTTCGTCGAGCCATCGGTGACGTTCAGCGCCGCCAGCTCGCCGGTCCCCCGCGTCAGGTCGAGCGAGGCGGGGTCGAAGCTGGTTGAGGTGAAGCTCGTCGGCAGATTCACCACCGGCACGAAGAGGACGCCGTCAGCGTAGGCCATCGGCGTCTCGACGCCGCCCAGGATGCCGGGATAGACCTCGACCGTCTCCCCCTCAGGAATCTCTTGCAACTCATCGTTCTGGTGGATGCCGACCGGCACTTCCCAGACAATCTCGCCTGTCTCCCGGTTGGCCGCGACGACGGTGCCCGTTTTGCCCCCGCCGATCGTCAGCGGCGTCGTGGCGCCGTCGATCTCCGTGTCGACCAGCACCGGCGTCAATTGGAAGTCGAGGTCGAACAGGTCGTGCGGCTTGGCGTTGTAGTACCAACGCAATGACCCCGTGGTCGGATCGAGCGAAACCATCGAGCTGGCATAGTCGTTCGGTCCCGGCCGGCTCGAGGCGTTCGGATACTCGGAGTTGCCCGGCCACGGCGCGGCGTTGCCGACGCCGAAGTAAATATTCCCCGCCTCGTCGATCGAGGGCGGATACCAGAGACCGCCGCCGCTATTGGTGCGGGCATTGCCCCACAAACCGTCGGTCGTCGTGTCGAACTGCCAGACGGTGTGCCCGGAGGAGGCGTCCAGGGCGAAGAAGATCCCCTTCTGGCCGCCGCGGTAAAACGCGACGTTGTTCCCCGGCACCGTGCTGACGTAGACGAAGCTGTTGTGGACGATCGGGGCCATGTCGATCCCCTCGCCCAGGTTGTTCGAAAGCTTGACCCGCCAGAACTCCGCGCCCGAGTCGGCGTCGAGGGCGAAGACTTCGGCCGTGTCGCCGATCGTGCCCACGATCCGGCCGTACCCGGCGGCCAACCCGTTCGGCCCAACCGTGCCGATGTCGTACCGCTTCTCCCACTTCACCTCGCCCGTCGCCCGGTCGAGCGCGAAGACATTACTTTGCATGTCCTGGAGGTAGACGGTGTCGCCGAGCACCAGCGGCGGCGCCGTCATGCCGCCAAAAGCGCCGGTCGCCTCGACGTCGAAGGTCCAGGCCACCTCAAGGTCTGAAACGTTCGCGGCGTCGATCGGCGAACCTTTGGCGTCGCGCGTGGCGGCCAGGTCGCCATTCGGCGCCGGCCAGTCGTTGGCAAAATCGGTCAGTTCGGGCGGCACGGCCGGCCCCAGCGGCACTGGCGAGGCCGCGACCTGCACTTCCTCCTGTTCCTGCGCGGAGGCAGCCCCGCCCAACAGCGTCGCCGCGACCAACGCGGCAAGCACCGCGAAGGAGATCAGACCTCTGAAGCGTTGAGCTATGGAGTACACGAGTTCCCCCTTGCGTCAATGCGATCGACGTTACGCCGGCCGATGGGACTCCACGATGCGATCCACGACCGGCGTCGCCGCTCCCTCGGTCAGGTCCAGCACGTGCATCGTCGCCACGTTGTCGATACCCCGCGCTCGCACGCTCCCCGTGATCGCGTAGACCGTCCCGCCCACCGCCGCGCTGGCCAATCCATGCCGCGCGATCGGCAACGGCGGCAGCGCGGTCCACGTCTCGCGCGCCGGGTCGTAGGCATCCACGTTGTCGTACGCGTCCGGGCCGCGCTCGCCCCCCATCACGACCACCAGACCGTTCGCGTACACCCCCGTGAAGCCGCCCCGTGGCACCGGCAGCGCCGGCAACGCCGTCCAGGCATCCGTTCCGGGCTCGTAGCCCTCATTCGCGGCCGCGAACTGGTCCCCCTCGTCGCCGTTCGCCCGGCCGCCGACGGTGTAGATCACCCCATCCCCCGCCACGACCGCCAGGTGCTCGCGCGGCGTCGGCATCGCGGCCCGCGGCTGCCAGGTGTCCGCCGCCGGGTCATAGGCTTCGACCCCGCCATGAACCGGACCGCCCAACCGCTCCGTCGCGCCACCCACCGCGTACAGCGTCCCCTCAACCGCCGCCAGCCCCAGCGCCCCGTTCGCCACCGGCAGCGGCGCCCGCTCCTCCCATGCGTCCATGTCGCGATCGTAGGCCCAGACATGATCGACGGCGCCATGTCCGCTCCCCGTGTAGCCGCCACCGACGTAAAGGATGCCGTCGAGCGCGGCAACACCGGGATGATGCACCCCAACCGGTAGATCGGCAACTCGCTCCCACGTCGCCGTCGCCACGTCGTAGCGGTCCACGCGCTCTCCGCCGCCAAACCCGCCCACGACGTAGATTTGCTCTTCAATCACCGCCGCCGCCAGTTCCGACCGCTCTTGCGGAATCGGCGCCCCCTCCACCCATGTCAATCCAGGCGGCGGCGTCGACTGGGCGACGACCACCCGGCCGGCGGTCGCCGCCGCCAGGGCAGCCGGCGCGAACAGAACGATCCGGCGCGATAATCGCGTGTGCATGACGATCTCCTCTCTAGCGCTCATGCGTCACCGCCTCCGGCGCGGCGGGGTGCGGACCAGCGACACGCCCAGGAGCACGATGAGGATCCCAACGAACGCGTACCACGGCCGGGTATCGGCCAGGCGCAAGGCCGCGGCGACGATCAGGAAGCAACCCGCCAGGACAAAGATGCCGCCCATGACTATGGCCCGCGACTCCATCGACGCCATGCCTCCCGGCGAAACGACATCTCTTACCCAGCAACCCCGATCAACACCACGCCGGCCGTGACCAGGAGACACGCCCCGACACGGGCGCGACTCAACCGCTCGCCCAACCACCACACCCCGATCATCACCGCGAAGACGATGCTTACCTCGCGAATCGGCACGACGTACGATACCGGGGCCAGTCGCATCGCCGCCAGCACCATGACGTAGGTGCCGAATGCCGCCCCGCCCGCCACCGCCACCGACCGCGGGTTCCGCGCCTCCGTCCGCACCGCCGCCCACCGCCGCCGCACCATGTACGGCGCCAGGAAGAGCGCGGCGAGGGCGAAGAGGAGATAAAGGTAGACGAGCGGTTGCACCCGGCGCGCGCCGCCGGCGTCGATCAGTGAATAGGTCGCGATCGTCAACCCCGTCAAGAGCGGCGGCCCGGCCAGCACGCCGCCGATCCCCACCCGACCGACCGACCGCCGCAACGCCGGGGCATGCAGCCAGACGATGCCGCCCAGGATGGCCGCGATCCCCACCCACGCCGCCACCGTCGGCCGGTCGCCGTAGATCGGCACCGCCAGGATCGGCGCCAGCAACACCCCCGTGCCGCGCGCGATCGGGTACGCGATCGAGAGATCGGCATCGCGATAGGAACGCGCCAGCAGGACAAAGTAGCCGACGTGGACCACGGACGAGGCGAGCACGAACCGCAGTCCGTCCCAATCGGGCGGGTTGTCGACAATCAAGATGGCAAACGGAATCGCGTAGATCACCAGCGAGGCGACCGTGAAG
>JBOGUF010000093.1:0-22814 GCA_050696075.1 Thermomicrobiales bacterium | reverse complement strand
GCCGCGGCCTCAGCGGCGGCCGCTGCTTCGGCGCGTACGGCAGCACGCGCGGCGGCCTCTTCAGCCGCCGCCGCGCGCGCTTGCTCCTCTTGCTGCCGGCGCTCCTCGGCAAGCCGTTCCTGGCGCGCGGTGAGCCGCTGCTTGCGCTTCGACGGCCGCGCGTCGCCGGAGGCGCCTTCCATCCGGCGCATGAAGCGCTCGACCTGTCCCGCGGTATCGACGATGCGCTGCTCGCCGGTGTAGAAGGGGTGGCAGACGTTGCAGAGGTCGGTCCGCAGCGTCGGCTGGGTTGAGCGCGTGGTAAAGGTGTTGCCGCAGGCGCAGGTCACCTGCGCTTCGACGTAGTTGGGGTGAATGCCCGGCTTCATCGTTCCTCGTTCTCCATCTGACGCCGCGCGGACGTGAGATACATTCTGCTAGTCAGCGGCGGTCGCCGCGACCTCCACCGGCTGGTTCTTCGGCGCGCCGCCGATCGGCCAGACCTCGGGTGGGTAAACGCTGATGCGCTTCTTTTGGCGGCTGATCGTCTCGAACTTCACCACGCCGTCGATCTTGGCGTAGATCGTGTGGTCCTTGCCGATGCCGACGTTGTTGCCGACCCAGAATTTCGTGCCGCGCTGGCGGACCACAATCGTTCCACACCGAACGTATTGCCCGTCGTAGCGCTTGACGCCGAGTCGCTTGGACTCGCTGTCGCGGCCGTTGCGCGAGCTGCCGACGCCTTTCTTGTGAGCCATCTTCGCTCTCCTTCCTGATCTCAGCGCCGGACGCTAGGCGTTGATCGCGATGATCGTCAGATGCGTGAGCGACTGGCGATGCCCGATCTTGCGCCGATAGCGCTTCTTCGGCTTGTACTTGAAGACGTCGAGCTTTTGGCCGCGGAAGTGGTCGTCGACCGACGCCGTGACCGTCGCGCCGTCGACCACTGGCGTACCGACCCGGGTCTCACCGGCGCCGCCGAGCAAGAGCACCCGCTCGATGGTGATCTGGTTGCCTGCCTCGGCGGCGAGGCGTTCGACCGAAATGCGGTCGCCGACCTTGACGCGGTATTGCTTGCCCCCGGTCTCGATGATGGCATAGCCGTTCGAGGCGGCCGGCGTGACAGGGGCGGCTTTCTTCGCGGCGCGCTTCTTCTTCGGGGCGGCCGGAGCGGGCGTTGGGTCCTCAGTGGGAGTCTCGGTCGTTTGGTCCTTTTCTGAATCTGAATCGGTCATAGCTATCTCGCTGTGCTTTTGGACGGCGTGCGAAAACCCACGCACACAAAACCAGGTGCGTGTAGCACCCGCGACGGGCAAGTCTACCACACATGCAGGCACGCCAGTGGCACCGATTGGTACGCACATAGAACCACCCAGTAACGATGGGCAGGGAAGGCATGCCACAACCAGATCGGTTTTTCCTTGACACCGCATCCGGCCGCTTTCTACAATCAAGCAGGTAGCGAACTTTGCACAGATTTGGAAGATCTGCGCAGGTTTTCCCCAGGTTCGACCCGTGAATTGGCGGCATGTTATTTGTTCCCCGTAGCCCGGTCCGGAGGATGTCGTTCGGTGTCTGTTTCTGCACCCACGATTCGGTTTGGCACGCGTGGCAGCGCGCTCGCGCGGACTCAAACCGATCTTGTCGCCGATCGCCTGCGAGCGATCCATCCCGAGGTGGCGCACCGAGCGGTCATCATCCGCACCGAGGGTGATCAGGACCAGACGACGCCGTTGACTGTACTTGGCGGCCGCGGCGTCTTCACCTCCGCGTTGCAGGACGCGCTGCGGCGGCGCTCGATCGACGCCGCCGTCCATTCGGCTAAGGACCTGCCGACTGAGCGCCCCGCGGGACTGACGATCGCTGCTCTTCTGGCGCGAGAGGATCCGCGCGACGTCTTCGTCTCGCGCCACGGCTGCCCGCTCGCCGAACTCGGACCATCGCCGGTGATTGGCACGTCGTCGCGCCGCCGCGCCGTCCAGCTTCGCCGGCTGCGGCTGGACGCGCGAGTCGTCGATCTGCGCGGCAACATTGACACGCGGCTTCGCAAAGCGCTCGACGGCGATCTCGACGGGATTGTTCTGGCGGCGGCCGGCGTTGCACGGATGGGCTGGACCGACAGGATCACCGAGTACCTGCCGCTGGAGATCGCGGTGCCATCGCCCGGTCAAGGCGCGCTCGCGGTCGAGATCCGGGCTGAAGAGCGCGGCCCTGCCCGGTTCTTGACAGAGCTTGACGAATTCACCGTCTCGATCGCGGTCCGGGTCGAACGTGCTTTCTTGCGGGGGATAGGCGGTGGCTGCACGTCGCCGGTCGGTGCCTATGCCTCGGTCGAAGGCGAGGCGATTCGCCTGCTCGGGATGATCGCCAGTGAGGATGGTGAACGAGTCGAATGGGTTGATCATCGACTTGGGCTTGACGTCGCGGAAGAGGCAGCGCGCACGCTTGCCGGTGACCTGCTTCAGCGTGTGCAACAGCGTGCGCACGCCACCGCTCAAGTTGCCGATCATCATGCTTTGGCGCTCAGCGGCAAGCGGGTACTGATTACGCGCGGCGACGACGACGATCCCCTGGCAATGCTTGTCGCGGAGCGCGGCGGAGAGCCGGTGGTGGTTCCGACGATCCGGATCGTCGGGCCAAGCGAACCTGAAGCACTCGTCGAAGCAGTCGGGCGATTGGATCAAGGCGAGTTCGATTGGGTGGTCTTCACAAGTGGCAACGCCGTCGATCACGTCCTCACCTGGCTCGATCGCGATTCGGCGCCGATCTCGGATCACACGAAGGTTGCGGCGGTCGGCAGCGCGACAGCCACTCGGCTCGAAGCGAAGGGGATCGACGTCGCGCTCGTGCCAGACCCCTTTACCGGTGAGGCCCTGGTCACGGCGATGATTGCCGCCGGCGTGCAAGGAAGCGCGGCGCTCTTCCCGCATGGCGATTTGGCGAGTGACACGGTGCCATCCGGCCTGGCACAGGCCGGAGCACGAGTCGAAACGGTCGAGGCGTATCGAACAGAGCCGGTGACCGGCCTCGAGTCCGACGTCCTGGCCGACCTGCTGACCCGTCCAGTCGACGTGGCGATCTTCCTCTCGCCGTCGAGTGTGCGCAATCTGGTGTCGCTGCTCGCGGAGAGCCTGGAGGTGCTCGACGACGCGATTATCGCCTGCATCGGTCCGGTGACGGCCCGTGCCGCGCGTGATCTGGAACTCACCGTACACATCGAGCCGGACCAATCGACCATCCCGGAGATGGTGGCGGCGATCGAGCGGTATCTCGCTGGCCGCACGCCGGAAGCAGCGCTGGCGCGTCAGCCGTCCAGTGAAAGGAGCCTGCTCTGACGATGCATGCCAACGGCGTTGACGGGCTGCCGCTGATCGGGCCGTTTCGGCGCATGCGCCGGCTGCGGCGCAGCGAGGCGATGCGCCGGTTCGTGCGAGAGACCTCGCTCTCCGCGGCGGACTTCATCTACCCGCTCTTCGTGACCCACGGCGTGGGCGTTCGGCGCGAGATCGGCTCGATGCCAGGGCAATTTCAGCTCTCGGTGGATGAGTTGCCGCGAGAGTTGGACGAGCTCACCGAACTTGGCATCCCGGCCGTCCTCCTCTTCGGCATTCCAGATATGAAGGACCCGGACGCCAGCGGCGCGTACGATCCGAAGGGGGTCGTCCAGGAGGCGGTGCGGACGATCAAGCGGCACGCGCCGGATACGCTCGTCATCACCGACGTGTGCGCCTGCGAGTACACCGACCACGGTCACTGCGGCATCTTGATCGGCGAAGAGGTCGACAACGACCGCACGCTCGGGCTGCTCGCCAAGACGGCGGTGAGCCATGCGCAAGCGGGCGCTGATGTCGTCGCTCCGTCCGATATGATGGACGGGCGCGTGGCGGCGATCCGGGCCGCGCTCGACGCCGCGGGTTACATTCAGACGCCGATCATGTCGTATGCGGCCAAGTACGCTTCGGGCTTTTACGGGCCGTTCCGGGAGGCGGCGGAGAGCACGCCGGCCTTCGGCGACCGCCGCACGCACCAGATGGATCCGGGTAATGTCCGCGAGGCGCTGACCGAGATCGCCATCGACCTCGACGAGGGCGCCGATCTGATCATCATCAAACCGGCGTTGCCCTATCTCGATGTGCTGCACCGGGCGCGAACGGCATTCGACGTGTCACTCGTCGCCTACAACGTCTCCGGCGAATACGCGATGATCAAGGCAGCAGCCCACATGGGCTGGCTCGACGAGAAGCGCGTCACGTTGGAAACGCTGACCGCGATCAAGCGCGCCGGCGCCGGCCGCATTATCACCTACCACGCGAAAGAAGCCGCCCGCTGGCTGGCTGACGAGAGGAGTCAGGAGTCAGGAGTCAGAGGTCAGGGACGACGCGATGCGCTCTCCCTGACTCCTGACTCCTGACTCCTGCCCCCGCGACCATAGGGAGCATCGAATGGCGATGGAGCTACAGCCGGGTCGCCGGCAGTACGTCAAGTTTTCCTTCTTCAAGGTGATGCCGGATTGGCGACGACTCGACGAGATCGAGCGCGATCGTCATCTTGGCGAGTTCCGCGCCGTGATCGAGCCGTGGACTGAACGAAATCTGATCCGCTGCTATTCCACGATTGGCACGCGAGGCGACGCCGACTTCATGCTCTGGCAGGTCAGCTACGATTTGGAGGACCTCCACCAGATGGCAAGCGAACTGCTCGGCACGGCGCTCGGTGGCTGGCTGACGACGCCTTATTCCTATCTCTCGATGACTAAGCACTCGCAGTACGTCGAGAAGTATTCGGGACCGGGTCGGGACAAGATCACCCGCCTCAGCCTGGCGCCCGGAGAGCACAAGTACCTTTTCGTCTACCCGCTGACCAAGACGCGCGAGTGGTACTCCCTGGCGAAGGACGAGCGGCAGGAGGCGATGAACCAGCACATGGCAATTGGCCACACGTATTCGTCGGTCAAGCTCAACACGACCTACTCCTTCGGCATCGACGACCAGGAGTTCGTGCTGGCGTTCGAGACGGACGAGCCGGGCGACTTCCTCGACCTCGTCCAGGAGCTGCGACCCTCGATGTCGAGCGCCTACACTGAAACCGACGTGCCGATCTTCACCTGCATTGCCACCACGGCCGCCGGCATGCTCGACGCGGTCGCCGGCAAGCGCCAGCGCGTTCCGGCGTAACCTGGCATGCATCGAACCATTGAGGGAAGGATGACCGGGCGGCAGCGACTGTTGGCCGCCGCGCGCCGGGAGCCGGTCGACACGACGCCGGTCTGGTTCATGCGGCAGGCAGGGCGGAGTTTGCCCGAGTATCGGGCGTTGCGCGAGAAACTTGACTTCCTCGCGGTGGCGAAGACGCCGGAACTCTGCGTTGCGGCGACGATGATGCCGGTCGAACGGCTCGGTGTGGATGGCGCGGTGCTCTTTGCCGACATCATGCTGCCACTCGACGGGATGGGCGTACCTTTTCGCATCGATCCGGGCGTCGGCCCGGTCATCCCGGACCCGATTCGGACCGAGGCTGACGTCGCCCGTTTGCGGATCATCGAGGCGGAAGAGGCGACGCCTTACCTGTTCGAGGCGATCCGGCTCCTGCGCGGCGAGTTGGGCGAGCGCGCCGCGCTCCTCGGCTTCTCCGGCGCCCCATTCACGTTGGCGTGTTATCTCGTCGAGGGTCGGTCGTCCCGTGAGTACCCGCGCACGAAGGCGCTCATGTACGGCCAACCGGGGCTCTGGCATCGCCTGATGGCGACCATCACCGAGGTCGTCATTCGCTACCTGCGGGCGCAAGTCGAGGCCGGGGCGGAGGCCGTCCAACTCTTCGATTCCTGGCTCGGCTTGCTCGGTCCGGCGACGTACGAGGCCATGGTCTTGCCGTACACGCGGCGCATCTTCGCGGCGCTGGCCGGCACCGCGCCGACAATCCACTTCAGCACCGGCACCGTGGGGCTCTTGGACATGATTGCCGCCACCGACTGCGACGTCGTCAGCGTCGATTGGCGGCTCGCATTAGACGATGCCTGGCAGCGAATCGGGCCGGCGAAGGGGATTCAGGGCAACCTCGACCCGACGCTCCTCCTGGCAACGGATGAGGCCGTTGCGGCCGGCGCACGCGACGTCCTGCGGCGCGCGGCGGGACGACCAGGCCACATCTTCAACCTCGGCCACGGCATCCTGCCGGAGACTGATCCGGCCCGGCTGGCACGCCTCGTCTCGCTTGTCCACGACGCCACACCGGCAACGATCTCTTAATCTGCACCAGCGGAGTTTGAACCGTCGGCCTGTCTATACTGTGGGGTGGGCGCTGGTGCGCGGTGGACGCGCTTGCCTGCACGCGCCGCGGAAGGATGATGACGGTGGGAAGCACCCCCGCGCCGACGGTCGATCAGCCGGTCGCCGCGACCGTGCTGGTCGTCGACGACGAACCGAGTCTGCGCCAGACGTTGGAGTACACCCTCCGGCGCGAAGGCTTCGTCGTTGCCACCGCCGCCGATGGGCGCGAAGCGCTCGAACTCGCCCGTCGCCGTCGCCCCGACCTCGTCGTCCTCGACATCATGTTGCCCGGCATGGACGGCTTGCAGGTCTGTCGCATTCTGCGCGCGGAGTCGACGATCCCGATCCTCCTCCTTTCGGCCCGAGGCGAGGAGATCGACCGCGTGCTCGGTCTCGAACTCGGCGCGGACGACTATCTCACGAAGCCGTTTGCCATGCGTGAGCTTGTGGCGCGGATCCGCGCCATGTTGCGCCGTGCGCGGATGGCGCCGGAGAGCGGTGAAGGCGGGACCGCGGTCGATGGGTCAGGGCCGGGGGCGTCGGGACCGACGTTCGTTGCCGGAAGCCTCTCGATCGACGTACCGCGGCGTCAGGTTTCGTTGAACGGACAGATCGTCGTGCTCAAGCCGAAGGAGTTCGATCTCCTCGCCTATCTGGCGAAGCACGCCGGCATCGTCCTCTCGCGGGATGCCCTGTTGCGCGAAGTCTGGGGCTACGACTTCCCGATCGACACGCGCACGGTCGACGTACACATCCGCTGGCTCCGGCAAAAGCTGGAGGCTGAGCCGAGCCGGCCGAAGTGGATCGAGACGGTCCGTGGCTATGGATACCGATTCGTCCCGCACGCCGAATAGGCAGCCAGTGCCAACTTGGCTCGACGGCTTGTTGCCCGCGACGCTGCGCGGTCGGCTGGCGTTGACGCTCGTCGTGGTCATCTTTGGCGTCATGGTGGCGTTAGGCGCCTATCTCGTCTTTGCCGCCAAGGACCTCTACGTCGAGCGCTTGCGCGACCAGATGGAGCGCCAGGTCCAGATCATCGCTCGCGCCGTGGGGCCGGCCGTCGATCAGGGTACGATCGAGGCGGTCGATCCGCTCGTCAAGGAACTGAGCGCGGACGTCGACACGCGGATCACCATCGTGGCCGAGGATGGCACGGTGCTCGGCGATTCTGAAGCCGACCCGCGAACGATGGAGAACCACGGCGGACGCGCCGAAATCGAGGAGGCGTTGCGACGCGGCTTCGGATCGTCGGAGCGGACGAGTTCCACGCTCGATGAGGCGTTCATCTACGTCGCGGCGCCGATTCCGGGCAACTCGGGCGCGGTGGCGCGGGTGGCTCAGCCGTTAGTTGAGGTTGATATCGCGATTCGCCGCGTCCAACGCGACGTGGCGATTGCGGCGGGCGTTGCAGCGGTGCTCGTCGCGGCGGCCGGCATCTTCGTCTCGCGTCGCATCACCGAGCCGCTCGACGAACTGCGCGGGCACGCCAATCAGGTCGCTTCTGGTCGGCTCGAGGTCGCGGTGCGGCCCGCGAGTACGCGCGAGCTAGGTGACCTCGCCCACGCCTTCAACATGATGACCGATCGCATCCGCGGATTGATTCGGGACAGTGAGCGGTCGCGTCAGCGCCTGGCGGCAATCGTGCAGAACTTGAGCGACGGTGTCATCCTCACCGATGCCTCGCAGCGCGTGATCGATCTCAACCCGGCGGCAAGCCGGATGCTCGAAGCGTCGGCAAGATGGGCGGCCGGCCAACCGTTTGTCGTCGTGGCGCGCGATCACGAGCTGGCGGACCTCCTGCAGAAGGCGATGGACGGGGGTGAGGTGACCGGGGCCACGATCGAGGTTGGCCGACGGCGCAAGGTGCTTGAAGCGGCGGCGCAGCGGGTGACGGGGCCTGGCGAAGTCTTGGGCGTCGTCGTCTTGCGTGACATCACCGAACTGCGACGGCTCGAATCGGTACGCCGGGAGTTCGTCGCCAATGTCTCTCACGAGTTGCGGACGCCGCTCGCCTCGATCCGCGCCCTCGTCGAGACGCTGGAAGCGGGCGCGGCGAGCGACCCGGAGGTGGCGCCCGATTTCCTGCATCGCATCGTCAGCGAGGTCGATCGCCTCTCGGCCCTGGTCAACGAACTGCTCGACCTTGGCCGGCTCGAATCGGGCCGGGTCACGTTGAAATTGGAGGCGCTCGACTCAGCGGAGGTCCTCCGGCACGGCGCGGAACGGCTGCGACCGCAGACCGAGCGCGCCGGGCTGACGCTCGACATCCTCGTGCCGGACGGGTTGCCGACAATGGCCGCCGATCGCGCCCGCATCGAGCAGGTGCTCATCAATCTGGTCCACAACGCGATCAAGTTCACGCCGACCGGCGGCCGGATCGAGGTAAGTGCTACCGTCGCCGACGAGATGGTGGAGGTCTCCGTTGCTGACACTGGCGTCGGCATCGACGAGGAGGAGTTGCCGCGCGTCTTCGAGCGCTTCTACAAAGCGGACAAGTCCCGGCGTTCGGATGGCACTGGACTCGGCCTGGCGATCACCAAGCACATCGTGCAGGCGCACCAGGGAACCGTGTGGGCCACCAGCACGCTCGGCGAAGGCTCGACGTTCACCTTCACCATCCCGCTTGCGGGAGAGCGGATCGAGCCATTGCCGATGGGAGCGACTTCCGTCACGCGCCGTTAATGCCGATCTAACGCGTCGGCGACAATCGATCTCTATGATGCAAGCGGGTCGGTTTCGGCGCCCGGCCATCCCCAGAACAGTCGGTCCCCACGCTAACCCCGTTCTCACCCCCACCACCGTCCGGTGGCCATCACGGCCGCCGGACGGCTATAATCGGCCGCGTGACGTCATGAGGCCCGTAGTGTGGAAGGACGCGGACGAAGCATGGTGATCGAGCAACTCGAGGAGCAACGGACGGCGCGGCGGCCGGCGACCCGGCGACAGCGGGTCCTATCCGGTATCAAGCCGTCCGGGACCAGTCACATCGGCAACTACCTCGGGGCGATCCGCAACTGGGTCAACCAGCAGGCGAGTTACGACAATGTCTTCTGCATCGTCAACCTACACGCGTTGACCTTGCCGACCACGCGCGATGGGCTCATGGCCGACACGATCACGATGGCCAACACCTTGCTCGCGTCCGGAATCGACCCGGCGCAGTCGATCCTCTTCGCGCAGGCGGACGTGACCGAGCACGCCGAGCTGAGCTGGATGCTGAGTTCCGTCACCCAATTCGGCGAGCTGCGGCGCATGACCCAGTTCAAGGACAAGGCGGGCGACAAGGACGAAGCCGTTTCTGCCGCGCTCTTCACCTACCCCGTGCTCCAGGCGGCCGACATCCTCCTCTACGACGCCGATCTGGTGCCGGTGGGGGAGGATCAGAAGCAGCACGTCGAGATTACGCGGGACATTGCCGAGCGGTTCAACGCCCGCTATGGCGAGACGTTCGTCGTGCCCAAGCCGGATATCAAGCCGGAGGGCGCGCGGATCATGTCGCTCGACGAGCCGACCAAGAAGATGAGCAAGAGTACCGGCGGGCCAAACAGCAAGATCAACCTCACTGACGACCCGGACGCAATCATCCGCAAGATCAGACGGGCCGTCACCGACTCCGGATCCGACGTCACGGCCGGCCCCGAGAAGCCGGCCATCTCGAATCTGCTCTCGATCTACTCGTTGTTCAGCGGGCAGAGCGTGTATGAGGTTGAGCAGCAGTTCGTGGGCAAGGGGTATGGCGCCTTCAAGCAGGCGCTCGGCGAACTGATCGTCGAGTCGCTCCGGCCGATCCGGCAACGCCTCCCCGAGCTCGAGGCGGACCCCAGCTTCACCCGCGACGTTCTACGAGATGGCGCCGAGCGTGCCCGCGCCCAAGCCAGTGCCAAGATGGACCTCGTCCGCGACCGCATGGGGTTGATGCTTGGGCGTTAGGAGAGACAACGTAACCCCTAACCCCTGGGGCCTGTTTGCAAAACCCCGTCATGCTGAGGCGCAGCCGAAGCATCCCCGCGCGAAGCGCAGCGGCGGCACGCAGGACCGGCTTCGCCGGGGGATGCTTCGCTGCCTCAGCATGACGACGGGGCACCCGCCGCCGCCGGATGACGGTGTGCAAACACGCTCTAACGCCTAACGCCTATGCTAGGATAGCCGCCGCGTTGGCGTGCGGTATGCAGGGGAGGAGCGCGTGCGATGGCATCACGCTCGGGTGCGGGGCGTGCCTCGGCCGGCAACGGCTTTGTCTTCGACGAGATGACGCGCACCGAGCGCGTAATGGCGGCGGTGCGGGGCGAGCCGGTCGACCGGCTGCCGATCTGCTTCTGGCACCACTTTCAGCCGGAAGGGTCGGGCCGCGCACTCGCCGAGGCGACGCTCCACTTCTTCGACGAGACGTTCGACCTCGACATCCTCAAGATCATGCCCGACCTCCCGTACCCGTTTCCCCGGACGTCGATCCAGGAACCGAACGACTGGCGGCTGATCGAGCCGATCGACGTCGAGCGGTCCCGGTTCTTCACCCAGCGGGCGGAGTCGGTGCGGGCGCTGCGCGATGAAATCGGGTATGAAGTGCCGATTATCGTTACGCTCTTCAACCCGCTCTGCGAGGCGCTCAACTTCGCCGCCGACCGGGAGCGTCTCTTCGCCCACGCGCGGGAGTCGCCGACGGTGCTCCACGAGGCGTTGAGCGTGATCGCCGAGAACCTCCGCGCCCACATCCGCGACGTGATCGAAGCCGGGGCGGACGGTGTCTTCTTCGCGCTCCAGGGCTGCACCAAGGAGATCATGTCGGAGCCGCAGTACCGCGAGTTCGGCCGGCCCTACGACTTGATCGCCCTGCAAGGCGCGGTCAACGGCTGGCTTAACGTCCTCCACGTCCACGGCGAGAGAGACCTCCACTTCGACCTCGTCCTCGACTACCCGGTGCAGGTGTTGAGCTGGTCTGACCGCATCGCTGGGCCCAGTCTGCGGGAAGCCCGCGGCATGACCAGCAAATGCCTGATGGGCGGTTGGAACGAGTTCGGCGCGCTTTCGAACGGGCCTGAGGAAACGATCCTGGCGGAAGCGGAGGATGCGGTCGCCCAAACCGGTGGTCGCAAGTTCATCCTCGCCAACGGCTGCTCCGTGCCGGACGACACCGACGAAAAGTGGCTGAACTACGCCCGCGAAGTCGTCGAGCAGTTGGATATCGATTAGCGTTTGGAACGAGGGCGGACATATGGGACCGCCCCTACCGATCGCTCTGAGGCAATGTCGAGGCAACCGTGACGACCAACGCGCCGACGATGGCGATACCGGCCATGACGGCGCGCGTCGAGGCGACGGTCGCGATCAGGCCGGCGGCGAACGGGGCGGATGCCAGACCGATGTAGCCCACCATCAGCACGGCGCCGGTCGCGGCACCGGGGGTCCGGGGGTTGGCCGCCCCGGCGACGCTGAGCGCCGTCGGAATCTGGCCGGCCAATCCCAAGCCGACAATGCCCGCGCCCACAATCGCGAGCGCGACTGAGCCACCGGCGGCGATCAACACACCGCCAGCCACCGTCGTCAGCCCTTGCAGGACAAGCGCTTTCCGCGCGCCGAGGCGGTGGGTGAGCGGCCCATTGGCGACGCGCCCGGTAAACATCGTTGCGCCATATAACGAGAGGGCGACGACGGCGACGGTCGCGGAGAGTTCCCGCTCGTCGCGCAGGTAGATGCTGGCCCATTGGATCACCAGCACTTCGCCGAAGATGCAGAACGCGCAGATGATGGCGAGTGCGCGCAACTCCCGGTTGCGCAACAGCCGCAGCGCCAGGATCGGCGAGACGTCGGCCGCGTGGTCGCGGGATGGCGGCGCGTATTGCCGGCGTTGACGCAGGGCGGCGATCGCGATGACGAGAAAGGCGGCCGCGATCATCGCGTAGACCGCACGATACCCGCCGCCGGCGGCAAAGATCAGCCAGACGACCAATGCGCCGATCAAGCCGCCAGCGCTGTAGCTGGCGTGCAGCGGACCCATAATGTGCCGTCCGCTCTCCCGCTGGTAGTCCATGGCGAGCGCGTTGTTGGACAGGTCGAGCAGGCTGACGCCGATGCCGCGCGCGGCAAGCAACAGGATCAAGGCGACGGCGCCGCCGGCGACGGTAAACCCGAGCGCCGCTAGCGCGAGGCAGGCGGAGGAGACGGCGAGGAGCGAGCGTTTATCGAAGCGATCGGCCAGCCGCCCGCCGAAGACGAGGATCGGGAAGGCGACGACCAGACCAAGCCCGCTGGCGAAGCCGAAGAGGCCCTTCGAGACCTCGAAGGCGTCGATCACGTCCGACCAGACGACGCCACCACCACCGTCGAGGATGCCGAGTCCAAGGAAGACCCCGAACATCAGACCAAGCAGCCAGCGCGGCATCAACGCGGCGGCTAGCGATGCTCCCGGAGGTGGGTCGGTTCGGCCGACGGGGGCGTCTCGTACCAGGCCGTCAGCAGCGGGCGACTCGGTGATCAACGACCGGTCCTCCGAGACCGCGGAGCCGCCGTTTCGACCCTCTCCGTCATTCCGAGGAACGAGGAATCGCTCATCTGTCCGTCGCGCGGGCGCGATGCCTCTCCGCGATCGGCATGACGAAGGGAACGATCGGCATGACGGGCGGGGCGGGCGGTATGACGCGAGGCGGGCACGTTTTAGGTGGCCGCGCCGACCGCGGCGGCCTCCCGCTCGGCTTCCTGCTTAGCCATGATGTTGGTCGAGTGGCCGGGGTCGAGCCGTGCCTTCGGATCGTAGTAGGTGACGGCGTGGTTGACGGCGGTGACCGCCTCGGCGGCGCCGGTCGCAATCAGCTTGAACTTGGCAGGGTAGGCGACGATGTCGCCCGCGCCGTAGACGCCGGGGATGTTCGTCTCCATTGTGATCTTGTCGACGACGATCTGGTTGCGCTGAATCTCGAAACCCCAGGTCTTAAGCGGCCCGAGGTCGGCGACGAACCCGATGGCGACGATCAATTCCTCGGCGGGGATCGTCCGTTCTTCACCGGCGGCGGTCTTGAAGGTGTAGGCGGCGAGCCGCCCGTCGTCGCCGGTGTGGACCGCGACTGTCTCGCAGCCGGGGAAGTGCAGGTCGCAGGTCGACTCCTCGAGCTCGCGCACCGTCTTCTCATGGGCGCGGAATTTAGAGCGGTGGATCACGGTGACGTGCTTGGCGATCGGTTCGAGCGTGACGGCCCAATCGACCGCCGAGTCGCCGCCGCCGACGATGACGACCTCTTTGTCCCGGAAGTCCTCGATGCGCTTGGCGAAGTAGTGGACACCCTTGCCTTCCAGTTCGGCGATGCCGGGCGCGTCGATCCGCTTCGGCTCGAAGGCGCCGACGCCAGCGCAGATGATGACCGTCTTGCTGTAGCGCACCGTCTTGCTGGTCGTCAGCTTGATGATGCCGCTCTCCAGCCGTTCGAGCCCGGTGACTTCTTCCTTCAAGCGGAGGTCGGGCTGATCCCGCATCGCTTGCAGCACCATCTGCTCGACGAAGTCCTTGGCAAGTACCTTGGGGAAACCGGCGACGTCGTAGATGTATTTCTCCGGGTAGATTGCGGTCAAGGCGCCGCCCGGTTCTTCGAGCGAGTCGATGATTTGGGTGCGCGCGCCGCGCATGCCGGCGTAAAACGCCGCGAAGAGTCCGGTCGGACCGGCCCCGATGATCGTGATGTCGTAGATGTCGTTGGCCGCTCCGCTGCCGTTGGCGGAAAGGCCGAAACCGTCGCTCACGCTTGCGAATCTCCTGCGAAGTTGGCTCGATCGGTCGCGGAAAAGGGGCGCGGCGTTGCGCACAGCGGCCATTCTACCATCGCACCCCACCGTGCCGGTTGACAGAAGATGCGCGTTTGACTTGTGCGCCCCTGCTAAGGCCGCGTCGTTGCCGCCCCTTCGTGCCCCCCGTACAATCGGCGGCCAGATCGAACTGTTCGCCAGCCCAAGCAGAGGAGCCCCTCGGATGGTTCAGAGCCCACCCCGCCAGCATCATCGACTCGACGCCTTGTTGTCGACCCGCAGCAAGGATTTGCCCGCGCCGCGCATCGGCGACCCGCGCAAGGCGGCCAACCTCATCTCGTTCAGCTTCGGCTTTCCGGACCCGGCGTCCCTGCCGGCGCGGGAGGTCGCCGAAGCGACGGCGCGGGCGATGGAGAAGGATGGCCGGTGGGCGTTGCAATACGGGAAGGCGACCGGCGCACCGCCGTTGGTCGACGTCCTGATCGAGAAGCTGCGGCGGGATCAGGGAATCGAGGCGACATCCGAGAACGTTCTCATCACGGCCGGTGGGTCGCAGGCCGTTGCGCTGGTGCTCGATCTGCTGGTCGATCCAGGGGACACGGTCGTCGTCGAGGCGCCGACCTGGATGGGCTTCCTCTACGCGCTCAACAACCTCCACGGGAAGGCCGACACGGTCGCGCTCGACGACGAGGGTACCGATACGACGGCGCTTGAGCGCACCCTGGCGCGGCTGCGATCCGACGGCATCCAACCCAAGCTGATCTACCTCATCCCGAACTTCCAGAACCCGAGCGGCATCTCGACGACGGTTGAGCGGCGGAAGCGCATCGTCGAGCTGGCGCGGGAGCACGGCACGCTGATCCTCGAAGACGACGCCTACCACGACCTGCGGTTCGCGGGTGAGCGGATCCCGCCGATCTACACGCTCGACGACTCCGGCTCGATCCTCTACCTCGGCACCTTCTCGAAGATCATGGGCGCGGGGATGCGGTTGGGCTGGCTGGTGGGGCCGGCGGAGATCATCACCAAGCTCTCCGTGCTGAAGATCGACGGCTGCACCAACGTCTTCGGTTCCCACGTTGCCGCCGAGTGGATTCCGGCGCACCTAGACGATCACATCGACCGCTTGATCGAGACGTACCGGCGACGCCGGGACCTTATGCTCGCCGCGCTGGAGCGCCACATGCCGAACGGCACGACCTGGACACGGCCGGACGGCGGTTTCTTCATTTGGGTCACCTTTCCTGACGGCATCGACGCGACCTGTATGTTGCCGATGGCGCGTGAGCGCGGCGTCGAGTACCTGGCCGGCGCCACCTGCTACCCGGACAACCGCGGCGCCAACCAGATTCGCCTGTCGTACTCATTCGTCGCCGACGACCAGATCGACGAGGGCCTGCGGATAGTTGGCGAGATTGCGACGGGGGAATTGTTGGAGAACCGAGTCGTGTAGGGGCGCTGCTTGCCGCGCCCGTCGGCCGAAGGCCGACATGCCGCGCATGCGGCCCGTATGTCGGTTATCGGCCGGTGGCGAACCCCGCGATGTGTGCCTTCGGCACGCGGGCTCGGCAAGTACGCGGGCGCCGCAAGCAGCGCCCCTACACGATGACCTGGGCGCTGCGTGCCGCGCCCAAGCCGTGTAGGGGCTGTCGGTTTGCCACGTCGATTGACATGGCGGCACCGCGTACGTATGCTGGTTTTGCGCAAACCCCGCGAGATTTGCTGGCGCATCCCCGCGCGCTGGCGCGGCTGGTTGGTTGCTGTTTGGATCGGCCCGCCTTCGGAACCGGGGATCAGCCTTGGCGCTTTCCTCCCACCAATGGCATGACGACGACCGGCGCGGCCCCAACTGGCGGCCGTTCGCCGCTGAGTGCGGGCGAGCCGCGCGGGGCGCCGCAACGCGAAGCTACGCGACGTCCCGTCGAGTAAGCGATCGCACGGTCCGTTTCTGCCGGCGTCGCTTGCCCTGGTCCATCGCCGCGGTTGAGCCGTGGCGACTGCTCGTCGGGGCGTTGTCGGTGCTGGTACCGGCGATGGTCCTGGCACTTCTCGCGCCGACGCTGCCAGTGACGACGCCGGGCGTGGTGCTGCTGGTCGCCGTCGCCTTTTCGGCGTCGCTCGCCGACTGGGCGGGCGGGATCACGGCGTTGACGCTCGCCGCGTTCTTGCTCAACGCGCTCTTCGTTGGCAATCGGCGCTTCCTCAACCTGCCCGACGATGGCGTCGAAGCGGTCGGATTCGTGGTGACCTTAGTCTGCGGCGCGGGACTAATCTGCCTGATCGAGCAGATCAAGCGCGAAGGCGCGGATCAGCGGCGCGCGGCGGCGGCGGCGAGGGCCGCGACGCATGCCCTGGCCGCGCTCGAACAGACCGTCTCGACGGCGGATGCCGGCGAGGTGGTCGGCCGCGCCACGCTGCCGCACGCCATCGTCAACGCGATGGTGCGGGTCAACCGCGCGCATGCGGGCGCGCTCATTTTGGTAGTCGACAACGGTTCCCGATTCGATCTCGTTGCGTCCTACGGGTTCGCGGACCCGCCGGACACGCGGGTTGAGGCGGACGGTCTGATCGCGGAGATTGCCTGGCAGCGGCGGCCGATCGCGGTGAGTGATCTCTGGGCCGAAGGGGCGCTGTCGCACGACCTCTTTACGCGGTCGAACCCGCGGTCCGCGCTCGGCGTGCCGATTGTCGGGCCGGATGACGACGTGTTGGGCGTCGCCGTGATTGGACTGCTGGTTGAGCACCACTTCACGGCGATGGAAGTCGCGCGCTTGGAGGCGATCGCCAGCCGGGCGGCGCTCCTCTTGACCGCGGCCGAGGTCGCGGACGAACGGGAGTCGCAACTCGACCTGGCGCGGCAAGAGGAGCGGCGGCTGAAGCTCGTCATCTCGGCGATGCCGGAAGCGGTGATTATTACCGCGCCTTCGGACGGCGCCGTCGTCGGCTACAACGCGGCGGCGGAGGCGCTGTTGGGTCGGTTCACCGATGCCGACGGCCCGATCGACGTCGCCGACCGCTTGCGCCCCGTCGAGGGACATCCGGTTCGCCTACACCCGTTGCCGCACCTGGCCGCGTTGGCGACGGGCATGAGCGTCGAAGGGATCGAGTTGGTGGTGACGCGCGAGGACGGGCGGGAAACGCCAGTTCTGGCGAGCGCGGCCCCGATCCAAGAGCCGGACGGCATGCCGTCGGCGGTGGTGACGGTCTTCCGCGACATTGCCGCGTTGAAGGAAGCGGCGCGGCTAAAGGACGAGTTCCTGTCGGTCGTCTCCCACGAGTTGCGATCGCCGCTGACGCCAATCCTGGGGTTCGTCCAACTGGTCGCCAGGGAGCTTTCCAAGACCGGTGGTCACGACCTCGAAGTGCAACGCCTGGTCTCGGTCGAGGGGCACGTCGACCGCATGACGCGGCTGATCGAGGACCTGCTCGACGTCTCCAGCTTGAAATCTGGCACGCTCGACATTCGGCCGGAACGGGTCGATCTGGTCGCGGTTTGCCGGGTCGTGGTGGAGGGGCGGGCGGCGAGCGCCGGGCGCCACACGATCGTGTTCCAGCCCGATGAAGCGGCGATTGTCGGGCTTTGGGATGCGGACCGGCTCCATCAGGTCGTCGACAATCTCGTCGGCAATGCGATCAAGTACAGCCCGGAGGGCGGCACGGTCGCGCTGACCGCGTGGACCGATACGGCGGCCGGCGAGGCGGTGTTGACTGTTGCCGACGAAGGTCCGGGGATTGCCGCCGAAGATCGCGAACAGGTCTTCTCGGCCTTCTATCGCACGCGCGACGCGGCCGCAAGCCAGACCGCGGGCCTCGGGCTCGGCCTGTACATCTGCCACGAATTGGTCGCCGCCCACGGCGGGCGGATCGAGGTCGCGGAGGCTCGCGGCGGCGGCGCCAGCTTCTCCGTCCGCCTGCCACTGTCTGCCCAGATAGCGGCTGCCTAAAGCGTGGGACGAGACGGGCGAGTCGCCGACTCTCCGCGCCGCTAAATCGAGCCGAAACACCTGCCACACGGCCCAGCAACTGCTACCGGTACCGGCGGCTGCGGGGGGTGATGGCGCGGGGGCGGCGGCCACGCTGCGCGGTGACGTAGCCGACGATCAGGAGCAGCACGGCCAGGATGCCGAGCGCGGCGATGATGAAGGGCAACGGGTCGCGGCGATCGGACTCGGTCGCGATCGGCAATCCGGCGACGAAGCGCGAGAAGTGATCGGTTTCGGCCCAGACGCCGGCGTCGTCATGTGTGGCGCCGTCGATTGACGTCGCCGCCATGCCTTCGATCCGGTAGAGCGTCATGCCGTCGCGCCATTGTTCCCGCGGCACGTCGATACGCAGGGAGGCGGGTTCCAGGAGCTGCTCGACCGACTGGCCGGTGGCGGTCGCCACGGTGACGTCGAAGGCGCTGCCGGGCACGAAGTCGACGTCGGCCACCACCGGCAGCTTGGTATCGGCCACCGGAACGATCGTCACCGTCGCGTCCTCGGTGAGCGCGCCGGCCGGGACGGTCAGGGTCGCACCGACCGGGTTGACCAACTCGCCGCCCTCCGGGCCGATCACCCGCGAGACCAATCCGTCCAGGCCGGTCGTCGGGGCGATGGTCGCGGTCGGAGATGGTCCAGGCGTCGAGGTCGGTTCCGCCGTCGGTGGGGCCGCGGGCGTTCGGGTCGGACCGGGCGTCCTCTCCGCGCCGTCCTCTGATTCGGACGGGAGCGTCTCCTGGGTGGCTTCGCTGCCGATGCCGGTGAGATCGCCCGGTCGCTCTTCCTGGATATTCGACGCCGTCTCCGGATTGTCGTCCACACCACGGGCGGCGCCGCCGGTGCCGTCTCCGATTGATGCCACTTGGACGCCGATCAGGCCCGCGCCGGTGCCATCGGAGAGCAGACCCGGTGTAGAGGTCGGTTCGGGCGCGGAGTCAGCGGGATCGTCGTCATTGTCATCCGGTTGCGCAGCGGGCGCTTCAGCCTCGACCGGAGGCGCCTCCGGCCCGGTTTCCGAGGCGGGAGCCGGCGCGCCGGAGACCACGGTTTCGCCGGTTGCCAGCCAGTTGCCATTGCTCGGGTTGAGGAGAATGAAAAAGACGTTGAGGTTCGACGCCGTCGCCGGCGCTTGCCAGACGACGGTCGTCGGGCCGAGGTCGGCCAGCGAATCGGCCCCGGAGGCGGGGAAGAGGCCGCCATCCGCGGTCAACATCGCGCCGCTGACGCCGCCGACGACGATGGCGGCCGTCTCGCCGGACGGCACGTTCGCGGGTACGCTCAGGCTCGGCGATGCGCCGTCGCCGGGGACAATGCTGGAATCCGAGCCGTCGTCGTTTGGTGGATCACCGGGATCATCCACGACCGACGGTGGCGCAAGCGCGGTGAGGCTGTTGGCGAGACTCAGCGAGTCTGTGCTGGAGAGACCGCGGCTGTCGACGGTATAGACGACGTCACCGGCGCGCCAGTAGACCCGGTCGTAGATGGGGGTGAGGTCGTGGTACGCCTCGTAGCCTTGCACCGTGGCGTTGACGAAGATCTGGTTGTTGCGGTCGTACTCGGAGTAGGCGGGGATGAACCCACCAACTTCGCCAGTGATCTGCAAGAAAGTCGGTGGCGTGCCGGGGATGAACCAGTAGAGTCGGTAGTAGCCGGGATAGGCGCTGATCGACGGTTCGCCGCCGAAGGGAGCGGGGATGAACGAGGGCACGAACACGGTGAACCCGACGTCGAGGGCAGCGGCGCGCTCCGCGCTCAGCCAAGCGAGCGACTGGTGACGAGCGGCGTCGAGCGGTGCCCACCCACCCGGCGCGGCGTCGGCGCCAGAGATCACGGCGACGATCAGCAGCGCGAGCAGCAACGAAACGCGCGCGACTTTGGCGATGCGGTGCGAACGGACCAAGCGGGCGGCCTCTCCTCCCTCGCCAGCGGCGATCCCCACGCACGCTGGGTTCGGACAGGGAGAGAGTACCATCTTTGGCCCCCCCAGCCCCCAAGTTTGGGGGGAGCACGACGGCGTCGCACGGACGGCGATGCGCAATCGTCTCCCCCCAGGATTGGGGGCCGGGGGGCAGTCCCGTTACCCCTCGTCCTCGATCTCGGTGGCGCAGTCCTCGGCGGGGAGCCAGGTCTGGCCGAACGCGCGCATACTCTCGATGACAGGGAGGAGAGCGTGACCGCGTTGGGTCAGGGAGTACTCGACGCGGGGCGGGACCTCGGCGAAGCAATGGCGGGCAACGACGTCCGCTTCTTCCAGGCGTTTCAGGCGTTCGGAGAGGGTTTTTGGGCTGATCCCGGTGAGGGAGCGCTCGAGTTCGCTGAAGCGGCGTTCGCCGTGGGCGAGGTCGCGCACGATCAGCGGCGTCCACTTGTTGCCGATGATCTGCGCCGTGCGGGCGACTGGGCAGCCGAGGCTCTCGGTCGTCTCGAATGAGGGGATGCGCGTGAGTTGGTGGGTCATACGGCCTCCATCCGGCCGGGGCGAGCGTGCTCAGGGCGTGCTGCCATAACTAGCGAAAGGATAGCACTGAGGCCCGCGAAGGTAAAGCGCGGACGACGAGGGCGGAAGGCGGGAGGCGGCAAGGGCACCGAGGAGAACGAGGACCCGTCATTCCGAGCCCCACTCCGTCATTCCGAGCGAAGTCGAGGAATCTGCCTCTGGTGGGAGACGTGCTCCAAGGGAGCCAGATGCCTCGACAAGCTCGGCATGACAAGGGGAGGGTGTGGCTCGGCATGATCGAGGTGGGCGGTAGACGATTCTGGAAGCGGCGGCGGATAATCGGGCGGGTTGGGTTGCGGCGACGCGGGGAGCGGGGAGAGCAAGATGCTGTTGCGGGTTATTGCTTACATCGTCGGTAGCACGGTGGCCGTTCTGGCCATGGGGACCGTGCTTGGCGACGACTTTGTAACGTACGACGATGCGACGGCCGTCCTGGTCTTCGGCGTTGCGCTGGGACTACTCAGCACCTTCATTAAGCCGGTGCTCAAGCTGCTGACGTTGCCGCTCACCTGCCTCACGTTCGGGCTCTTTTCCCTCGTCATCAATACGGCGCTCTTTGGGCTAGCTGCCTGGATCTCGCCGGGGCTCGACGTCACCTTCTGGGGCGCGGTCATCGGCGCGGTCGTCACCAGCGTCACCGCCGGCGCGATCTTTTCGATTGTGGATGAGCCGTGACGGAGGCGTTAGGGCTGAGGCGTTAGGAACTCCGTCGTCGTTGCCCTAACGCCTAACGCCTCAGCCCTAACGCCTAGAACTAGAAAGGGAGGGTGCTTTGACCAGCGAATCGGTGCCGAAGGGCGTGTTTGCGCCGGTGGCGACGACGTTTGGGGCGGATGGTGAGATTGACCTCGATGCGTTTCGGGGGAATCTGGAGGTGTACGCGGGGTCAGCTCTGGATGGGGTCGTGCTCCTGGGGTCGAACGGGGAGTACGCCCTGCTCGACGGCGAGGAGAAGGTACGAATTATCGAGGCTGGGGCGCGGGCGATCGGCGGCCGCAAAGTGGTCATGGCTGGAACCGGCGTCGAGTCGACGCGGGGCACGATCGAGTTGACGAAACGGGCCGCGAGCCTCGGTATCGACTACGCGTTGATCGTGACGCCGCATTACTACAAGCCGCGCTACGATCAGGCGGCCTATTTGGCGCACTACCGCGCCGTGGCGGATGCCTCGCCGGCGCCGATCGTGATCTACATCATGACGGCATACACCGGGGTAGATCTGGCGAGCGCCCTGGTGGCCGAACTCTCGGCGCACCCGAACGTGGCGGGGATCAAGGACTCGGGTGGCATCGCGCCGAAGGTGGGCGAGATGGTGGCTGGCGCGGCCGAGGGCTTCGGCGTCCTGGCCGGGTCGGCCAGTTTCCTCTACCCTGCCCTTTGCCTTGGTGCGACCGGGGGCATCCTGGCGCTGGCGAACGTCGCGCCCGCCCAATGCAAACAAATCGAGTGCCACTTCGAGGCGGGGGACCACGAGGCGGCGCGGCAGCTTCAATTCCGGATGCTGGCGCCCAACGCGGCGGTGACGTCGCGTTTCGGCATCGCCGGGTTGAAGGTGGCGATGGAGGCGGTCGGGTTGCGCGGCGGATTGCCGCGGCCGCCGTTGCAGCCCCTGGGCGAACAGGACGCGGAGACCGTGCGCGGCATCCTGCGCGAGGCGGGAATTGGCCCCATCGCTTGAGCCTGAGCCTGACGCCTTCGCGCTGACGGAGCGGCGGTCGTTCGACGCGCCGCTGACGATCGGCGTGCTATCGGACACGCATATCTACCCCCACGGCCAGCGGATGATGCCGCCGGAGGTGACGGACCTCTTTCGCCGGTTCGGCGTCGGGTTGATTCTCCACGGCGGCGACGTGAGCACGGTGTCGGTACTGGTGGAACTGCAAACGATTGCCCCGGTCTTGGCGGTGGAGGGGAACAACGACCTGTTGCCGCGGTCGATCTTGCCGCTGATGGTGCGGTTCACGGTCGGACGATTTACGTTCCAGATGGTGCATGGGCATCACCTGGGGCAGACGGCGCGGTCGACGGCCCGCCAGCACGCCGGCGAGGTGAACTGCGTCGTCTACGGTCACAGCCACATCCCGAAGGTGGAGGTGGAGGCCGGAACGATCCTCTTCAACCCCGGTTCCGCCACTGATCGCCGCTGGCACGAGCACTTCGGCATCGGCCTGATCCACGTCTCGGCGACCGGGATCAGGCCGGAACTGGTGCTCTTCAAGGACCCGCGGCATTTGGTGAATGTGAAGCCGTGAGGGCGGCAAGGCGGAAGGCGGAAGGCGGCAAAGCGGAGGGCGGTTTATACCCCGGACTGAAGTCCAGGGCTCAACCTACAAAGCCCCGCCCGGGCTGTGGTGGATACGT
>JBOGUF010000092.1:0-5560 GCA_050696075.1 Thermomicrobiales bacterium | reverse complement strand
CCGAGCTTGTCGAGGAATCTGCCTCTGATGAGGCCCTTTGGTTGAGGCAGATCCTTCGACGAGCTCGGAATGACGGGGGTGTGCGCTCAGAATGACGAAACGGGTTCTCGCATGACGAAAGGACGGTCGATCGAGTCTAGGCGTCCGCGAGTAAGTCGTTGATTTGCGGTTCGAGTTCGGCGTAGACGTCGGCCGCGGAGGCTTCGCCGCGCATGATGCGGTCGGTTTCGCGCGCCCAGACGTCGGCGATCTCGTTCCAAACCGGCGTGATCGGCAGCGGCACGCTGTTCGCGATCGCGTCGATGAAGACCTGGGTGTTCTGGATCTTGGCGTGCGAGTTGAGGAACGCCTCGGACTGACCGACGGAGCGCAGGACCGGGACGAAGAGTCCCGACTCGGCGATGATCTGCTGACCCTCCGGGCCGGTCGAGAACTTGACGAACTCCCAGGCTTGCTCCGGGTACTCGGTCGAGGCGCTGATCGCCAGGCCGGTCGAGCCGAGGTCGGTCTTCGGTGTGGTGCCGCCGGGGCCGACCGGGAAAACCCCGACGTCGAAGTCGAGGTCCTCGATCGCCGAGAAAGCCGGATAGAACCAGTGCCCGACCAGCGCCATCGCCGCGCGCCCGCCCATGAACATGTCGGCGCCGCTTTGGGTGGACATCTCCTCGGTGTTCGGCCTGACGCGGTGAACGTTGGCCAGGTCGGCGTAGTGCTGCACGCCCTCGACCATCTTGGGCTCGGAAATGGTGCTCCTGGTCGGATTGACGTAGGTGTCGAACCAGTTGCCGCCGTTGCTGTTGGCCCAGACCATAGCGCTCAATGGCGGCCACCAGGCGTCGGCAAAGCCGAACTGCGTGACGCGGTCACCGTCCGTCTTGGTGAGGGCTGTCGCCGTCTCCAGGAAGGCGTCGTAGGTCCAGGAGGTATCGGTCCAGTCGGCGGGCGGCGGGGCGACACCCGCTTCCTCGAAGAGGGTCTTGTTGTAGTAGAGGACGACGCCGGCGTACTGCTCAGGGAAGACGTATTGCGCGCCCTCCCAATTGAACATGGCAAGCAAGTCCGGCACCATCTCCGCTTCGAGGACAGCGGCAAAGTCGGGGTCGTTGGCGAGGAATTCGTTCAAGTCGGCGTAGAGTTCGCGCGTTGCGAGCCCCGAGTACGAAAGCTCCCAGGCCATCATCACGTCGGGCGTGGCGCCACCCGCGGCCATCACCTGCAATTCCTGCACCACGTCCCCTTCGGCGACCTGGGACGTGATCGTAATCTGTGGATACTTCGCGGTGAAGGCGTCGATGATCTGCTGCCGCGTCTCCGCCTCGGCGGGGTTTGCGCCGAAGTAGAAGTTCAGCTCTGCTTCGCCGAGTTCCGTTTGAGCGCCGGCCGAGCGCGACCGGATGAAGGCGGGGACGGCGAAGGACGAGGCGGCGACGGCGCCGCCGGCCTTGAGGAATTGGCGCCGGGTCGCCGTCTTGGCGACCGTCGGCTCGGGGGGAACGTGGACCGAAACTGGTTTCCGCATCTCCGCATCGCTCCTCTCGCTGTGCCGGACGGAAACGGGATCCCGCCGGCTCGTGACGACGTGTTCCGCGGCTTGAAACGCAAGCTGTCCGTGAAATCGATTGCTACGCTAGCACCGCGCGGGAACGTATGTCAAGTCCCCAGCCTTATTGACGACTCGCAATTCGCGTGCTAAGACAGAAAACGATTGCTACGACTGCCAAGGAGGCGAGATGGCAACGATCAAGGAGGTGGCGGAACGAGCCGGGGTGTCGCCGGCGACGGTTTCGCGCGTGCTGACCGGCACGGTCGCGGTCAGCCAACCATATCGCGAGCGGGTCCTGAGCGTCGTCGCCGAGCTCGACTACCGGCCGAACCTGATCGCCAGCAATCTGCGCCGGCAAAAGACGCACAAGATCGGCGTCGTCGTTCCCGACATCGAGAATCCGACCTTTTCCCAGGCGATCCGCGTGATCGAGGAGGTCGCCTACCGGCAGGGCTTCCGGGTGCTCCTCTGCAACAGCGAGGACCAGCCCGAAAAGCAGCGCACCTACCTCGAAACGCTGGCGGACGAGCGAGTGGAAGGCATCATCCTGGTGCCCTACCTCTCCGACGACCCGGAGATCACCGACGTCATCGACCGCGGCATCCCGCTCGTCGCCTTCGACCGCCCGGTTTCCGACCCGCGTGCCGACGCGGTGATCGCCGACGACCTCGAAGTGGGACGGCGGGCGACCCAGATTTTGATCGACGCCGGGCACCGCCGGATCGGCTTCGTCAGCGGCATGCGGGCGCTCAAGCCGGGCGGCGACCGCCTGGCCGGCTACGAAGCGGCGATGCACGCGCACAACCTCGAACCGTTGGTTGCCTCCGGCGAATTCCACGTTGCCGAAGCGCGGGTGGCGACCGAGGAACTGCTCGACATCGCGGGCGGGATCACCGGACTCGTCATCGCCAGCAATCTGATGACCATCGGCGGCTGGCAGGTGATCCGCGCGCGGGGCGTGCGGGTGCCGGACGAGCTGGCGGTGGTGGCGATCGGCGACCCGTGGTGGACTGAGTTGATGGACCCACCCTTGACGGCGTTTGCCCAGCCGGTGCGGCGGATGGCGGAGATGGCGGTGAACCTGCTCTTCGAGCGGATCGCCGGCACGCGCACCCAGGCGAGGTGCGTCGTCTACGGGTTCGATCTAAGATTCCGCGGCTCCTGCGGAACGCCGGCGGGGCCGACGTGGGATCAGCGTTGAGAGAAGGCCCGCCAAACGGGCCTTCGCGGATCGGCGGGCGAGGGGAGAAACGAGTTGGCTGATGCGTTCAATGGGCTTGGGATGCACTTGGGGAATCTGGCGCGGCTGTCGAGCGCGCAAACGCGCTCGATCAGCGCCGAGAATCCGACCGGGGAGGTGGGCCGCGGCGGGATGGCGACGGAGGGGACCGGCGCCGACGCCGCGCGAGAACTGGGGCGGGGCTGGAAGGTGTCGCCCAGCA
This sequence comes from Thermomicrobiales bacterium, assembly GCA_050696075.1. Classification (GTDB taxonomy): domain Bacteria; phylum Chloroflexota; class Chloroflexia; order Thermomicrobiales; family UBA6265; genus JBOGUF01. The sequence continues at coordinate 2,575 of JBOGUF010000092.1, read as the reverse complement.
TCCACATCCCCGGCGGCTCGACCGCGGTTCTGGCCGAGATCGAGGGACCGGGTGCGATCCAGCACATCTGGCTGACGGTTCACCCGCGGCACTGGCGCCGGCTCGTCTTCCGCTGCTATTGGGACGACGAGGAGACGCCGTCGGTCGAGACGCCGATCGGGGACTTCTTCTGCAACGGTTGGTGCCAGCGCTGCAACATCGGGTCGCTGCCGGTGGCGGTCAATCCGGCGGGCGGGTTCAACAGCTACTGGGAGATGCCGTTCCGCAAAAAGGCGCGGATCACCGTCGAGAATCTCTCGCCCGATGAGGTGCGCGGTTTCTACTACCAGGTCGACTACGCGCTGACCGACGTGCCGGATGACCGCGCCTATTTCCACGCCCAATGGCGGCGGAGCAATCCGCTGGGCTACATGGACGTCCACACGCTGCTCGACGGCGTGCGCGGCCAGGGGCACTATGTCGGCTCCTACCTCGCCTGGGGTGTGAACAACAACGGCTGGTGGGGCGAGGGCGAGATCAAGTTCTACATGGACGGCGATGCCGACTGGCCGACGATCTGTGGCACCGGGACGGAGGACTATTTCGGCGGCGCCTGGAACTTCGAGTTCCCGAAGGACGAGTACGGCGTCTTTTCGACGCCTTATCTGGGCATGCCGCAGGTGGTCAAGCCGGACGGCCTCTACCAGTCTCAGCAGCGTTTTGGCTTGTACCGTTGGCACGTCATGGACCCGATCCGCTTCGCCGCCGATCTCCGGGTGACGATCCAAGCTCTCGGCTGGCGCTCGCAACTCGAAGGCAAGTCGCGGTATTTGCCGTTGCAGGACGACATCGCCTCGACCGCCTTCTGGTACCAGGCCGAGCCGCACGCCGCCTTTCCGGAGTTGCCGGGATTGAACGGGTTGGAGGTGATCTGACCTTGAGCGAAGAAGACGATCGTCGCCGATGCATTCAGGACGAGGCAAACGCGGACTTCGCGGCGATGCGAGCGGATTCCCGGGCCTGGGCGGAAGAACTCGCAGAGCGGGAGCTCTGGGACCGGACGCTGGCCGACGGGTTGGACGATGGGACAGCGCAGCAAGCAGATGGTTGATGTATAATCGCAATGTATGAACGCGCCCATGATTCGCAAACAGATTTATTTGACGCCGAAGCTCGACCGGAAGGCCAAGGCCATCGCCGCCGCGCGTGGCTGGACCGAATCCGAAGTGATTCGCGACGCGCTCGGCCGTCTGCCCGATCCATCGGGGAGCGTCGTTGAGCAATTGGCCGCGGCCGGACTCATTGAACCGCAGACCGACGATACCGATGTCCCGACTGCGGCTGAACTTCGCGTGTTGGAAGCCGAGTTGGATGAGTGGCTCGAGTCGCGGACCACGCCTCTGCGCCTCGCCGAGGCCGTCATTGAAGACCGCGCTGGCCGCTGATGGCAACGGTTTTCCTCGATAGTTCCGCGGTCGTGCGTCGATATGCCCGGTCCGAACCAGGAGCCGCCCAAGTAAGGGCATTGTGTGAGCCTGCGCACGGCAACACGATCCTCGTGGCGCGCATCACGTCTGTCGAGGTCGCCTCCGCACTCAGTCGGAAGGCGCGTGAAGGCGAGGTGAGCAGTCTAGAACTCAATCGGCTGTGGCGCGTTTTCCGGGGGCACTGGCGGCGACAGTATCAAGTCATGCCTCTCGGGGCCGACATCTACCGGCGGGCGGAGCAACTCTTGTTTGCCCATGCGCTTCGCGCCTACGACGCCGTTCAGATCGGGTGTGTCCTCATCGCCGTGGAACAATACCCGGATCTGCCTCTCGAATTCTGGACCGCTGATCAACGGCAGGCACAGATTGCCGCTGCCGAGGGTCTTCCGGTTCGGTTGGTCAACTAGGTGACTGGACCGCCTTCGATACCTCCTCGCGGCATCGCCGGGCGGAAGATTCCATGACGGACCGAGATTGCCCAGGCTAGCAGACGGCCGACCTCGGCACTCGGCTTGGTCTAACAGTCGTGATCAAGGACGACGGACGCGCCTCCCTGCTTGGCTTCAACCCAATAGGTGTCGATGATGCGATCGCAACCTGGCGGAGGGGATGTTTCCCCGACCTGATATCGGCCGGCAGACAACACGAGGATATCGATCACGCCAACCGCTTGATTGGGATCTCCAATCTGATTAGCGTCGACGGCGGGCTGGTTGTCACAGGCCTGGTAGGCGCGACCATCCTCGGCTATGGCGACGACACATGTGCCTTCGAGAAATCCTGCGTCGTTCTTCACGCTGACGCGAATCACAAACTGCCCTTCAACGGGCTGCGATCCCTCCGTTGAGTCGGGCGGTGACCCCGGAGTCTGGGTGCTTAGACTCGACACGGCGCATTGACGGAACAAGCCGTGCCCCTGGTCCCGGGGCCGGAATGAACCCGTCTCCTCGTGATCCCAGGCAATTTGCGCTCTTTGTCTAAGTAACCCCGTGTGCAAGTTTGAGCAGCCAGGTCCACGGTGGCGCTACCATGGGCGGTGACGAACCGCTGACCCGTGGAGGTGCCCCGTGGACCTGGCGACATTCATTATAGCGACGTACTGCCTGATC
>JBOGUF010000091.1:0-5360 GCA_050696075.1 Thermomicrobiales bacterium | reverse complement strand
GATGAGCGGTCCTCGCCCCGCACCCCTGCCGTCTTGCCCTACGTCCAGGGAAACGCGGCCGTCGCGACGCCGCTCCCTCCTAATAGTTAGATTCGTCGATCGTCAGCCAGCCGCGGCGCAACGCCGTGACGACCGCGTGCGTGCGGTCGTTGACGGCGAGCTTGCGCATGATCGAGGTGACGTGGTTCTTCACTGTCTGGCCGCTGATGCCGAGAGCGTAGCCAATCTCGTCGTTGGTCATCCCGTCGCTGACTCCGCGCAGGATTTCCCGCTCGCGGGCGGTCAGCGGCGCGTAGACGGTCGGCGGGGCCAGCCCGGTCTGGCCGACGGCGCGGAACTGCGCGAGCACGCGCGCGGCGACGGACGGTTTCTCCAGGAGTTGCTCGTTGATGGCGTACTCGCCGCTGGACGCCCGGCGGACCAGTGCAGTGAGTTGCTCGTCCGAGATGTTCTGGTCGCAGTAGGACGAGGCGCCGGCACGGATCGCCTCGAATAGCTCGTTGTCGCTCTCGTGCGGCGACACCACGATGGTCGCGATCCCCGGGAAGCGGCGGCGCATCGCCGCGGCGGCGGCGAGGCCGGGAGCGTCGGGCAGCGTCGTGCCGACCAGCGCCACTGCGGGCAGCAGATCGTCGGCGAGGGCGTAGCCCTCGGCTGCGGTCGCCGCCCGCCCGACGACAGCGATCAGCGCGTCGCCCGCCAGGCAACTGGCGAGTCCCCGCCGGAACAGTAGCGCCTCCTCGACGATTAGCACCCGGATCACCTGGGGCACCTCAATGCGATTGTCGGGGGCGACGGGCTTGCGAACGTCAGGCGCGCGTAGGTCGCGTTCATGACCTCCTTCCGAGTGTGCTTCGTATGCGTGGAGCCTTTGTCTGCCCATTGGTCGGGTGGAAACGGCTAGGGCGCGGCCGTCGACGGCGTGCCGGCCCCGCCACAGACGGGCCACAATCCCCGCCCCTCATCTTGCGCCAACGCCTGGGCGCGCTCGAAGCGCTCCATATACTTGACGCTAGGCGAGGCAGTCGAGATCACCGCATAGCCTTCGGCAAGCAGGCGCTCGTTGAGCATGTAGGTGCGTTGGTTGGCCTCTCGCACGAACCAGACATACCGCAAGAGTCGGCCGGAGCGGTCCCGATCGGTGGCGTCCGCCTCCAACCAGATGACCGTTCTGACCGGGATCGTGGCGGCGGTGCGGTCGGTGGCCTCAGACCCGAAGCACTCGACCGGACCATCGGCATCCGGCGATTCGGGTGTGTCGATGCCGAGCAGGCGGACGGTCTCCTCGCTGTTCCCGAGGCGCACCCTGATTACGTCGCCCTCCACGATGTCGACCACGGTCGCCGGCTGTGCCGACGCAGGCACGCGGGCGGGCCGGAGCGGTTCCAGCGCTGGGGTGGCAGCCAAGAACGGGGTCAGGATCGGGAGCGGCGATGCCGCGTCGCCCGGCGCGACCGTGGCAGCCGGATCAGGGCTGGTAGCCGGGGTGGGAAGGGCAGGAAGGTCCTCGGTGATCCTCGGCACGGCTGGCACGGGGGAGGCGTCCGTGATCACGGGGGAAGCATACGTGGTCACGGAGGCAACCGCCCCACGATCCGAGACAGGTGTCGGTGTCGAGTCGGCATCGAAAACGCGTACGCCGACAATGCCCAGGAGGACGGCGATCCCGATCACCAGGCTGAACGTACCGAGATATTGGCGCTGGTTTCGCCACGGCAGGGCCGCCCTCTGAGCAGGCGATGACTCAGGAGCAGAGGCCGTTGGCACCGCACCGCACCGGCGGCAACGCTTCGCCCCGACGGCGAGGCGGCGGTGGCAGCGGGGACAGATGGGGGAAGCGCGAGTCATCTCTTGGACTCCTCCGGCAATGCGGAGGCACCGGCAGTAGCGGCATGCCGGTGCGTCCGCGGGCATGGGAGGGAATAAGCGCGTCCGGCTGAACCGCGCGTCGGTCGGAGCGCGGTTTTCGGCGCGACATCGGCGGCGCGAACACCCCCAGGATGACGAGATCCCGCGCTAGCGTCAATCCCCCGCTGTGCCTAGGACTGACGTGCCAGGTGATGCGTCCCACGCGGATGCTTGCCGATCGTACGCACTCGGCGCCTTGAGGCTTGCCCCGCCGCGTGGATGATCGACGGTTTGCCACCGTTCGGTGAACGGGCGGAAGTGTCCTATGTCAGGACAGGATCTCCACGAGGTCGGCGGCGACGAAGCCGGTGGTGCCCGCTGCGTCCTGAACGGGAACCCAGACGTAGCCCTCCGCTTCCACGGGAAGACCAATGACTGTCAGTTCGGTGCCGACGCCAAGCACGGTAAGGATCTGCGCATCCGGTGAAGGCTCCGCGCGGAGGTTCACACCATCGACCGCGACGACGACGATAACGCCGATGTCAAGCACCGACACCACCGCTCCGGTGACATCGTCAAGCACCGGGATCAATGATCCGGTGACGTCGCCGAGCAGTGCGTCGAGGTCGAGGTCGAGGTCGAGCACCTCCGGTGGCGCCCAGAGCACCAAGCTCACCAGGAATTGATCGCCGCCGAGATCCACCACGATCTCTGAGGAACCGCCTATCGGCGATCCGACCGGGTCCGGGGGAGCCGACTGGGCGGCGCTGAAGATCTCGCTGCCGGAGGCCGTGACCCGCTCGCCGCTAGAGCTGCCGTGCTGGTAGATGGCGGCCAATTGCTCGTAGTCGTGGAGATTCGGGTGGGCATAGCTGTAGACCGAGTCGTTCATGCAGCTGTTCCCCGGCTGGTACTGGTGATGGAGCCCGAAGCCGTGCCCGAGCTCCTGGCAGAGGACCTGCTGCCTGACGACGTCACTGAAGTATGGGTGGTCGAGATAGCTGTCGTTGAGCTTGACCGTCGATTGCACGATGTGGCCTCCGGAGATCCAGACCGATGCGAGACCAAGCCAGCCGTTGACGCCGTACCGATAGTTGCAGAGGCGCACCGTGCCGGCGATTGCCTGGCAGACCCGGCGAGAGCTTCGGCTATCGTTGGCCAGGCCATGGATGGGGTAGACAACCCCTGAATAGGTCCAGTCAGCCAGGACGGCGGTCCCGTCGACGCCGCCTCCGGCGAAAAGCCCATCCCAATTGCGGCCGGCGTCGGACGTGGCCAGGCTTTCGGCGACAACCAGTTCGAACGGACCGTTGGCCGGGTAGGTCCGTTGCCCCCAGTGGTAGTTGTTCCAGGCGTGACTTGCCCCAGTCGGGACCGGTACCGCGCTCGCGACCAGCACGGCCACCAGACCGACAAGTGCCAGGCGCACATTGACAATCCGCCTCACGAGCTTTCCCTCCCGTTTGGCCGAATACTTCCTTCTTCCATGTCTTGCCTACAGCCTATCCCTGACGAACCAAACCGTCAAGTGACAGCGAGGCCGGCAGCTGGGCAACGCCTCGCATGGCGCGGGTCTCGATCGCCGGTGATCGAGACGCGGACAATCGAGGCTGAGGACGGTTACCGCGGGCAGGCATCGGGGTCCGGCTGGTCGGTGACGAGGGCGGAGGGGAGATTCCCAACTCCAGTTCGCTCTCGGCCAACAGTGTATCTCGCGCGCGAGGCAGAACAGCCGGCTTCGTCCGGCTACGAGTTGCCGATCGCGGCGTCGATCGAGCGCCGTCGGCATCGGTCGCCGCGAAGTTGGCGAAGGCGGAGCGGTTAGTATCGGCGGCGCGATCGACCAATCACCAATCACCAATCGTTGTGTACGTCCATCCCGACGGCGGTTCCTTGCGCTAGTCGCCGTCAAGACGTGTGGATTCGATGCCGCGGAGGAGGGACGGCGTCTGCATCCGCGACGACGGCAACAAGTGGCTGTCGCACACGACAACCTACTGGCATGCGCGGTGCCCATGTCAGGGTCGGACAGGTCCTGATGGTGACGAACAGACGCCGGCAGACGCCACGGGCTACGCCATTAGTACTGTGCGCACGACAGGTATTTTTGGATACCTCGCCTGCCCGTCCATGTCACCCTCGTACCATGCCCCCCCCACCCTTACCCCTCCCTTTCGCCTCATTGCGTTTCGTTGATAAACCATCTATTCTGGTAAGTGGGGAATCGGAGAACCGGTGCCAGGCGGCGTCGGCAGAGATGTGTTGTAAGGTACGGATTGGGCCGCGCCTGATGTTACGCGCCTGTCTTGCTACCATTGTCGCCCTGGGAGCGTTCCTTCCGATGTCGTCTCTGGCGTCGGCAGAGGAGCTGGATCTCCTTGGCGTGCTTGACGGGGTGGTGGAACAGACGAACACCGTCGTGACCGACGTGGTCGCGCCGGTGACGACGCAGGTCGTGGTGCCAGTGGTCCAGACCGTCACCGCACCGGACGAACACGTTGTTGCTCCGGTGACGCAGACGATTCAGCCGGTGGCCGACGTTTCGGCGGCGATTGCTGACCCGGTACAGTCCGATCTCGATGGCGGGTTCGTGACCGAGCCACGGCAACCGATCGCGGACACCGTGATCGAGCCGTTGGCCGGCGTGACAGCGCCAGCAACCGAGATGGTTGAGCCGGTCGAGATGGAGACCGACACCGCGACGAACAACGATGAATCAACGTCGGTGGAGTCCTTGCAGTCGGTGCCGGCGGCAAACGCGGAGACGGGGCCGGCAATCGAACCCGCCGCACCCTCGCAACCGGTCGGCGGGCTCGTCGGTGGTCTCCTCAACGGCGTGGACAGCTTGGTCGGTGACGTGACCGGCGGGCTGCTGACACAGCAGAACGCGGCCGACCCGGGATCGCCCGCCGCCACATCGGAGATTGAAGAACCGGTCACCGCTGCCGCGGCGGTCGAGACGTCGGGGATCGAGGAGACTGACGCGGCACCAACCGCAGCAGCCAATCCGATACTCCCGATCGGCGGAGTCGTCGGCGGCGTCCTCGATGGCGTCGGCGGTCTGGTCGGTGGGGTGACTGGTGGGCTGCTGCCACAAGACAACGCAACCCGAGACGAAGCAACGAATGGGACCGCGCCGCTGACCGGCGCGGTCGAAGACGTGGTCGGCCAGGTCGCTGGCGAGGACTCACTTGTCGGCGGCCTGGCGACGACGTTGCTCGCGCCGGTCCAACCGATTCTTGGATCGACAGAAGCGCCGGCGACCATGTCGCTCAACGCCACCGCGGCAACCGCTCCCGTGGGCGGTCTGACCGACGGGCTGGTCGGTAACGTGGTGGGCGTGGTCGATAACCTGCTCGCTGACGTAACCGGCCAGGAGTCGCTTGTTGGCGACTTGACGGTAACGGTGCTCGATCCGGTCCAACCGGTGCTCGGACTGACAGAGTCGCCAATGATTGCGGCCACCGCGGCGGCCGATCCCGTGGGTGGTCTGACCAACAGCCTCGTCGGTG
>JBOGUF010000090.1:0-41487 GCA_050696075.1 Thermomicrobiales bacterium | reverse complement strand
GCCGTCAGCCGTCAGCCGTCAGCCGTTCGGATCGCCCAGCGCATACACGCCGTCCCCGGCGGAGATGTAGACGATGCCCCCGACAACCGCGGCGGCCGAGGTCGTGCTGTCAAACTGGAACCGCCAGCGTTCATCGCCGGTGGTCGCCGCGACGGCATACAGGGTACCGTCGCGGCTGCCCGCGTAGACCGTGTCGCCGGCGACGACCGGCCCGACGATCCGGGATTTGAAGGATTCGCTGCCAAGCTCCCAGCGCGGTCGACCGGTTTCCGTATCGATCGCGGCCAGCATGCCACCCGCGTCGTCGCCGCCACCGTGATAGACGACGCCGTCCGCGACCGCCGGGATTGCCGCGTGGCTGTTGGCGGAGATGGTCCACGCTTCCTTCCCGGTCGTCGCGTCGAGGGCTAGGAGGTACGGCGACTCGGGCGTTGTCTCCCAGTTGATGGCGCCGACGAAGACGAAGCCGTTGGCCACCGCTGGTGTGGTGTTCAATTCGTTGATCCGGGGGAGGTCGACAAACCACAGGATCTCGTCCACGTCGGCGCTGATGGCAAGCATGGTGGCTTGACCACGATGGGCGCCGGGTGCATAGACCACGCCATCCGCGATCGCCGGGACAAGGTTTGCGGCGCCGGCGTCGCCGATCTCGATCCGCCACACGTCCCAGCCGGTTGCGGCGTCGAGCGCGGAGAGGACGCCGTCGTGTCGGATGACAGTGACGTTGCCATCGGCGACGTTGACCGAGCCGCGGACGCCCGCGCCGTCGACGCGCCAGATCACCTCGCCGGTCGCTGCCTCCAGCGCGTACAGCGTACCGCGCTCGCCGTCGTCAGTGAACGAACCGACGTAGACAAGTCCGTCGACCACAGCCGGCGTGCCCCCCGACAACCCCTCGAACGGCTCACGCCAGCGTTTCTCACCATCCTCGGCGGCGACGGCATAAAAGAATCCGTCGTCGCTGAAGAAGTAGACAACCCCATCGACGATCGCGGGCGAGGTCGCCGGTTGGCCGGTTTCGACGTGCCAGCGGATGACCGGTTCTCTTGCCGGTCCTGGGCCTGGCTGCTCAGCGGTGTGCGCGGGATTGCCGCGAAACATCGGTACGTCCGCGCCCGCGCCTGGGCCGGTGGGAGGCGGAGCGGCCGCTGCCGGCTGTACAACGCCCCCGCGGTTCAGCATGCCGGCGCCCATGGCAACCGACCCACCGGCAATGGCCTTGAGGGCTTGGCGCCGGGAAACAGCCCCGGCACGGCAAGCCTGACGGTTGGATCTGTGCTCGTTCATCGCTCTTCTCACACCGCTGACCCCGATTGTCATTCCCCGCAGGCCAGTTCGCACGGAAACTCGTCGGTACAGCCCCACCGGTCGTTACCCGCAGACGCCGTTCGCACAGATGCCGCTGCAGCACTCGCGGTCGCCCGGGGTCCGTCCGGGCGTGCACGCGCCTCCCGGCGGGGCGCAGCAAAAGAAACCGCTGCATCCCAGCCCCTCGCAGCAGAGGGCCGCCGCGCCCGAGGCCGGATCATCACACTGCCCCGGCGAGCCGCCCTGCCCGATGCAGCACCGCCCGCCAACACAGGCGCGGTCCGCGTTGCAGCAGTCGGCGGCGGCGGCACAACCGCCGCCGTGCCGGCTGCAACAGCGACCGCCGACGCAGTCGCTGCTTCCCGAGCAGCAGAAGGCGCCCGTCACCGCATCGCAGGCGCCGCCGTCGGGGATACAGCGGCACCCCTCGCCGTCGCAGACCCCGCTACAACACTCCGGGCAGACGCCGGGGTCGCCGGGGCGCTCGATCGCGGTGGGCAGGCAGCAGAGACCGGCTATGCAGTCCGCGCCGAAGCAGCAGTCGAAGGAACTGGAGCAGGCGCCGGTCGGTGGTGTGCAGCTACAGGTGCCCTCGGGGCCGCAGTTGCCGCGGCAGCAGAGCTCGCCGGCAGCGCACGATCCGCCCTCTTCTCGGCACGACCGGCAGACTCCGCCCTCGCAGACGCGGCTGCAACACTCGTCGTCGGCGGTGCAGGGGTCGCCGAAGCCCTCGATGGCGTCGAGCAGGCAGCAGCGACTCTCCTCGCCGCAGACGGCCGGGGCGCAGCAGCCCTCGTTGCCGCCACCGCGGACGCAGGTGCCGCCCGCGGGGGAGCAGACGCAGGCGCCGTCCGGGCCGCAGACCCCGCAGCACTCAAAGTCGCACGCGCAGCCGCCCGCGCTCTTGCAGGCGCAGCTCTCCTCCTGGCAGAGACCACTACAACACTCGGCGTGGTCCTGGCAGAATTCGTTGATCGGCAGTCTCGTGCAGGCGCAGGGGTCGCCGCCCTCGCAGAGGCAGGTCTCGGGGTTCAGCACCTCGCCCGGGTTCGGGCAGGTGATGTCGGGACAGGCGCAGCCGCAATCGGCCGTGCGCTGCTTCGGCGGCGGGCAGGGGTCAAGACACTGGCCGTTGCAGCAGGTCGCGTTGCCGCCGCAGTCGGCGCCGTCCTGGCTCGCATCGGGCGCGCAGCCGGTGTCGGTGCAGCGCTCGCAGGCGGTGCAGCGGGTGCGGCATTCGCCGCCGTCGCAGTCCGCGCACGGGCCGCAGGCGTCGACGCAGGTGTCGGCGGGGCCGCAGACCAAGCAGGCGTCGATTTGCTCCTCGCAGCAGCGCGCGCCGCCTTCGCACGGCGCCGCTCCGTTCGGGCAGAGGCACGCCTCGGAGACCGGGTCGCACGTCTGCGGGTTCGGGCACTTGTCGCCGCAGGCCCCGCTCTGGCAGACCTTGCACGCCCCGCAGTCGGTCCCGTTCGGGCGGGCTGAGCCCGGTACGCAGCGCCCTTCCCCATCACAGTGGTCGCCGGTCGAGCAGGGGTTGCCGGTGTCACAGGGGGTTGTGTCCGGCGCCGGCGGCTGGGTGCAGACGCTCTTCTCGCACACGCTATCGGTGCAGGGATCATCGTCGTCGGGGCAATCGTCGTCCGACCGGCAACAGCCGGGGATCGGATCGGCGACGCAGCCGCCGCGGGCCGGGTCGCAGACGTTGCTCGTGCAGGGATCGCCGTCATCCGCGCAGGTCACCTCGCCGCAGACGCCCTCGACGCATGCTTCACACGGCCCGGTGCAGCCCTGTTCGCAGCCCTCGGGGCCGCACGTCTCGCACCTGGTGGCGTTGCAGCAGGCGCCCTGGCAGGACGGGTCTCCGCTGACACAGACGCAGATCCCGTTCCGGCAGGTCTGCCCCTGGGCCGGGTCGCAGCACGCCGGGCCACATGGCTGCCGGTCGGGCGGACAGGCGCACTCGTTGCCGACGCAAATCTGGTCCTCCGGGCAAAATTCGCAACCGTTCGCATCGCAGATCTGGCAGCCACCGCAGCAGACCCCCTGGCAGGGCGGTTCAGCACCCGGGCACTCGCAGACGCCCTCGACGCACGTCTGCGGCGTCGGGCACGTCGAGACGCAGGCGAATCCATTGGACGTGCGGTCGCACGCCAGGCAGTCGGTGCAGCAGACCGGACCGGCGGGAGTCGGACACGGCATGGTCCCGTTATCGCAGCAGCAGCGCGTGCCCGAGGTGCAAACACCGGTCTGCACGCTCTGCCCCACGGGGCAGACGCACTGTCCAGCCGCGCAGATCTGGCCCTTTACCGGACAATCTGGGATACACCGGTGGTTGCCCGGCTTGCGGAAACACCGCTCGCACGAGCCGCAGCAGGAGCCGTTGCATGGCGGTCGGCCGCCTCGGCAGACGCACTGCCCGCGGTTGCATTCATCGCAGCACGCAGCGTTCGGACCCGTGCCACAGTAGACGCGGCCCTCGGGGCAGACGCACTCGCCGCCGACGCACGTCGCGCCGGCCCGGCACGTCGGGACACAGGTGGTGCGCCCATCAGGCCCGATGCCGCACTCCTCGCAGCGTCCGCAGCACATGGCGTCCGCACCATGGACGCACTGCGGCCGACCGTCCGGGCAGGTGCATTGCCCATCGACGCACGAGGAGCCATCCCCGCATGCCGAGAAACAGGCGAAGTTCCCAAGGGGGGTTCGGCCGCACGCCTCGCAGGGACCGCAGCAGGCGGGACCGGCGGCAAGCGGGCACGGGAAGCTGCCGTCGTCGCAGCAGCAGCTCGTGCCCGAGGTGCAAACACCGGTCTGCGCGCTCTGACCTGGGGGGCAGACGCACTGTCCGGCCGCACAGACCTGCCCTTTTGTCGGACAGCGTGAGACACACCGGTGGTCGCCCGGCCTGCCAAAGCAGCGCTCACACGATTCGCAGCAAACGCCGTTGCACGGTGGTCGGCCGTCCGCGCATCGGCATTGGCCGTCTTCGCAGGCGTCGCAGCAGCCGGCGCTGGGCCCGCTTCCGCACATGACCTGCCTTCCGGGACAGACACATGCGCCGTTGATGCACTCGGTCCCGCGTCGACACGCCGAGACGCAGGTGATGCTGCCGCACTCCTGACAGGCGCCGCAGCACGAGCCATCCGGACACGGCGCGCGACCGTCGGGGCAGCAGCAGCGGTCGCCCGCGCCACAGACATCGGTCTGGACAGACTGGCCGGTCGGACAGACGCACGCACCGTCGTGGCAGACCTGGCCTTGGGCGGGGCAGTTTGCAACGCAGGCGCCGTCGAGACACTGCTCGCACGCCGCGCAGCAGGTAGCGTTTGGAGCGGCGCCACACGACGGCCGGCCATCCGCGCAGACGCACTCGCCGCGGAGGCAACTGGCATCGCCAGGGCAGGTCAAGAGGCAGGCGAAATCCCCCTCGGCGTTTCTGCCGCAGGCCTCGCAGGGGCCGCAGCAGACCCGGCTGCCGGCGATGGGGCAGGCGAGGGTCCCGTCGTCGCAGCAGCAGCGCGTCCCAGAAGTGCAGGCGCCGGTCTGCGCGCTCTGCCCAACCGGACAGGTGCATTGGCCGTTGAGGCAGACCTGCCCTTTGACCGGGCAGTCTGGCACGCACCGGCGGCTGCTCGGCGACCGCCTGAAGCACTTCTCACACGCGGCGCAACACGCGCCGCCGCACGCGGCGGCGCCCCCTGGGCACGGCCCCGCCCATGTGATCCTGACGCCGATGGCGGAGAGCGCGCCGGCCACGGCGCCGCCGACCACCATCCTGAACAAGTGGCGCCGGGAGGTGGAGGCCGCCAGCGCGCGGGTCAGCTCGTCAAACCGGCGGCTGTCCATGACGTCGCTCCAGTGCGCTTGTGAACACCGCGGCCGGACGCACGGCGCGGGCGGGCGATGATTGCCCGGCCTTCATCGTAGACCGGGAGTCACCGCCGCGCATGAGCGAAATCGCTCATTTCACCCAGAGGATTGGGGTGATCTGGAAGGATGGCTGCGCGTCGTGGCACTCAGATCCAACCGCGGCGCATGGCGAGGGCGACGGCGGCCGCCCGGCTGCCGACCCCCAGCTTGTCGAGGACGCTGGCGACGTGGTTGCCGGCGGTACGGCTGCTGATCGAGAGCGCGGCGGCAATCCCTCGGTCGGAGCGGCCGTCGGCGACCAGGCGCAACACCTCCACCTCGCGCGGCGTCAGGCCCACGTCTGCGGCCGGGGTGGGGACGTCGGCCTCGTCGATGATTGCGCGCTCCTCGGCCAACGCCTGCTCCGGCGACAGCGCCCGCCCAGCTTCCCATGCGGCCGTGAATGCCGAGTCATCGAGGCGAGCGCGGGTGGCGCTCACCACCCGTTGGTAATAGACATGGTAGGCGAGGTGGACAACGCCGATACTATCGCCGAGCGCTCGGGCCGCTCCGAGCAATCGCGCGGCGCGCTCGGGCTGGCCCCGCGCCAGCGCCACGCCCCCCAACCCGCCCAAGGTGCCCGCGATGCCGCGTTGATCGCCGAGCGGCCGGTACAGGGCGAGGATCTCTTCGTACAGCCGGTGCGCCCGCTCCAGATCGCCTCGCTCGCACGCGATGTTGGCCAGCACGCCGAGGGCGATCGCGGTGACCCAGTCGTGCCCTGCCTTGCGTGCCTCCTCCAGCCCCTCCCCGGCCAGTGTTTCCGCCCGCGCGAGGTCGCCGCGCAGGTGGGTGACGCTCGCCAGGAACGCGAGCGCCTGACCGAGCCACCGCGGATGGCCGACCGCTCGCATTGGCGGGATGGCCGCCTCGCAGAGCGACGCGGCCCGGTCGAGGTCGCCCTGCCACTCGGCCGACGCGCCGAGGATGAAGAGCGCCCTGGAGATGCCGAAGGCGTGATCGTGCTCGCGGGAGAGGGCCAGACTCTCCTCCGCGTACGCGTCTGCCTGCGCGTGGTCGCCTTGGAGCACCGCCAGCACCGTGGCCGCGAAGAGCGCGTCGGCCCGCGTTGTCGGCGACGTGCCACCCGCCGCCAGCGCCGCCGCCAGCCAGCGCCGCCCCTCGGCCAGGTGGCCGCGGAAGTTCCAGAAGGAGACGAGCGCGCCCGCCAGGCGCAGCGCGGTCTCGGCCTCCCCGCGCTCCAGTGCCCACGCCAGCGCCGCGCGGACGTTGCCCAGGTCAGCCGACAGCCGGTCGAGGGCCGCGACCGTCTCGGCCCCGCTTAGGCGTGCCGCCAGATCCTCGCCGAGCGCAAGGAAGAAGCTCGCGTGGCACCGCCGGACTGCCTCGGCCTCGCCGCTCGCCTCGAGCCGCTCCAGCCCATATTCGCGGATCGTCTCCAGCATCAGGAAACGCGCTTCTCCCTCTGCTCCCTCGCGCCGCAGCAGGAGGCTGTTGTCGACCAGCGAGGAGACGCCGTCGAGGACGGATGGGGGTGATGGGGACTCTGCCATCGCCCACTCGGCGGCGTCGAGGGTAAACCCGCCGACGAAGACGGCAAGCCGGCGGAAGAGGGCCTGCGCGTCTGGCCCCAGCAGGTCGTAGCTCCAGGCGAGCGCGTCGCGCATCGTCTGCAACCGCACCGGCTGATCCCGCGCCCCGCCGGTGAGCAAGGGGAGACACGGCTCCAACCGCGCCAGCAGCGTCGCCGGCGGGAGCACGGCGACGCGGGCGGCGGCGAGTTCGATGGCGAGCGGCAGCCCGTCCAATCGCTGACAGATCGTGGCCACGGCCGGGGCGTTGTCCGTGGTGAGTTTGAAGGCGGCATCCGCCGCCTGCGCCCGCTCGACGAAGAGGCGGATCGCCTCGTTTCGCGCCAGGCGATCCACCGGCGGAAGGCGAGCCGGGTCGGGCAGCGGCAGCGGCGGCACGAGCAGGTCCCGCTCACCGTAGACGTGCAGCGTCGACCGGCTGGTTGCCAGGATCGCCAGTTCCGAACAGGCGGCCAGCAGGTTGGCGACCAGCGGCGCGGCCGCGAGCAGATGCTCAAGGTTATCGAGGGCGAGCAACATCGCCCGCGGGCGCAGATACGCCGTCAAGGCATCGACCAGCGGCCGGTCGGGATGCTCCCGCACCCCAAGGACCTGGGCGATGGCCGAGGCGACGAGCGCCGGGTCGCGGATCGACGCCAGGGAGACAAACGCGATCCCATCGGCAAAAGCCTGCCCCCTTCCTGCTGTCGGGGCAAGCTCTGAACCGCGTGAAGGAGCCTGCCCTGAGCTTGCCGAAGGAGCCTGCCCTGAGCTTGCCGAAGGGTGGTCGGCCAACCTGGCGGTTGCCTCCAGCGCGAGGCGGGTCTTGCCGACGCCGCCGGGACCGATCAGGGTCAACAGGCGGACATCCTCGCGACGGAGCAGGGCGCACACCGTCGCCACCTCGTGCTCCCGGCCGATGAAGGTGGTGAGCGGGGTGGGCACCCCCGCGGCCACGACCGCGGGCGGGGCGAGGCGTGGAGGCATTGGGACCGGCTCGGCGGTCGGCCGGTTGGGTGCGGATGCGCTTGCCATGGCCGGTACTGCCCACGACGCGCGAGTATGCTCTCCGCATCATGGACGTCGGGGGCAGCCCCGTCAAGCATGGGTCCTCGTCCGGCGTTCGATCCTTGGCCCTCCTTTCGACGCGATGAACGTGAGCATGGTGCTATTGCGGGCTATGGACATTGCGCTCCGTTGGTGCAGACGCCGTTGCAGCAGATTTGCGTCGCCAAATCGCAACACATTTCGCCGCAGCAGTCCTTGGGGCAGCACCGCACGCCCCCGCAGACCTGCCAGCCGTTGCGGCAGCACACGTTGCCCGCGCAGTAGCTGGTGGCCGTGCCGCAGCAACTGCCGCCGCAGCAGACGGCATTGACGCACGTGTATCCACCGTCGACCTCGCGCGGGCAGCAGACGACGTTGCCGACGCTGGTGGAATAGCAGAACGGGGTTCCGTTGACGTCGTGCCCGCACTCGATGGTGCCCGGTGGACAGACGGAATCGGGCTCGCACGCGCAGGTTTCGGGGTTCCGGGTCTCGCCCGCGGCACAGGGCTCGGTCGTGCATTGGCATGCGCAGGTGGCGATGTTGAAGAACTGGTTGCCTGTGCAGGGGTTGGCGGCGCACTCGTTGCTGGTCGCGCAGTAGACCTGGCCGGGCGATACCGCATCGCATTCGCAACTGGTCGCGTTCCGCGTACAGCCGTTGGTGCAGTTGGGATAGCAGTCCCCGCCACAGCAGACCGTGCCGAGCTCGCACTTCGGCCCACACGCGTATTCCTGAGTATTGCCGTCGCACACCGGCTCCTCGCACTCGCCGCACAGCGGGACTACCTTCGGGGTGCAACTGCCGTCGACGCACTCCTCACAGGCGCCGCAGGTCACCGGCATGCAGCCGCTGGTCGCCGGATCGCACTGCTGGCACGTTGGACACGATCTGGCGGTGCACTGCCCGGTTGCGGAGTCGCACGGGGAACAGAGGTCGCACGGCTTCGGCATGCACCCCTTGTCCGGGTCGCAGTCCTCGCACGGGCCGCATTCGTACGCCGGACCGCCGGCCACCGCCAGGAGCATCGCGTTCGGGCCGCCCCCACCGCCGTCGCGGGCGCGGCAGACGCACCGCTTGTTGTCCACGCACTGGCCGGTCCGCAGGTCGCAGTCACTGCACTTTCCACACGGCTTGCCATTCTTGGGGAAGCAGGCCCCGGTGCGGGCGTCGCACCGCTCGCACTCCCCGCAGGGACGGCAGGTCCCCGTGCGGGTGTCGCAGTTGTGGCACGGCGGGCAGCAGCTCGGGCAGGCGCCGAGGCCCGCCCGGAGGTCGTTGCAGCACTGGCCGTTGAGGCAGGTGCTCTCGTCGTCGCAGCAGACGCCATTGCAGCAGGCACCCGGGATGCAGCATGGCTCCGTCTCGCCGCAGGTCTGGCCGCCTCGCCGGCAATGGCGGCGTTGAGCACGCGCACCGTCGCCGCGCATCAGTGAGGTTAAGCCCATCGCGCCGGCCAGCGCCTTGAGCATGCTCCGCCGAGAGGTGCCCGTCGCCAGCCGTTTCGCGAGACTGTCAAATTGGTGGTCATCCATGGTGGCGCTTCCTTCTCATGAGCGCGAAGACGCTTGGCTGAACGGACCCGCCGCGCGTTGCCGATGCATGCTCGAGACTCGGCAGCGAGGTCGCCCGATGACCGAGAAACCGCCATGCGGCCTGATTGAGAAGAGGGTCGACTCGCGTCTTCTCGCCCAGGCCGCGGCGGGTCATCACGACGATGTATACTCAATGGGAGTGGGTGCGCAGCGCCTCCTCCTCGTGGAAGATCGTGCCCGGCTCGTCGGCCGCCCAGAGCGCGGAGAGCCAGACCACCGCCGGTTCGCTGCCGGCGTTGTGGGCCTCGTGGACCACGCCCCCGTCCTCGTAGAGCCAATCGCCGGCCGTCAGCACGGTCTCGTCGCCCGGTCCCAGTTGCTCGGTCGGCGTGGCCGTGCCTTCGCCGGCCGCGTAGATCTCGCCCCGCACGACCTCGACCTGCCCCTCGACAATCGGGCCGTAGGTCAACTCGCCGGATTCGACGTAGAGCACGAGCGGGCCGGGGTGGTGGTGGGTGGAGACATAGCCGTCCGGCTCGAAAACGGCTCGGCGCAGCGACAGGACGTGCCCAGCCGCGACGGCGGGTTCCCCCTGGCCGATCGCACCGCCGCCGACGCCGGCAATCGGCTCGGTTTCCTGGGCGCGCAGGAGCGCGGGGCTGGCGGCGAGGAGCGCGAGCAGGGCAAGCGCGGCGGCGATACCGGTCAAACGCTTCATGGGAACCTCCTCTGCGGATACGGATCAAGCCATTTCGGCGGCGCCACGGCTATTCGGTGGCGTTCACGAGCGCCCCGCTCGCCTACCGACCATCGTAGGTTGCGGGTCACTGGTGCGCATGAGCGATTTCGCTCATTTCGCCCGCTATCGTGGGATGATCGAAGACGGGAGTCACCGCACGCCGGGTACGGGCCAGGGATCCGGGAGATCAAATCAGACCGTGGCGCAGGGCGAGGGCGACGGCGGCCGCGCGGCTGCCAACGCCCAGCTTGTCGAGGACGCTGGCGACGTGGTTGCCGGCGGTGCGGCTGCTGATCGAGAGTACCTGGGCGATCTCCCGATCCGATCGGCCATCCGCCACGAGGCGCAGGACCTCCAACTCCCGCGGAGTCAACCCAGCCTGTGCCGAGGGTTCTCTCGACGTGATCGCCGCGGTGGCCGGAGGAAATGCTACCGTGGCTGCCTCAGCGATGGTCTGGTGGAGCGGCAGCGCCCAGCCCGGCGTCCATGCCGTCGCAAACGATGTCTCCCCCAACGCGGCGCGCCATGCGGCCAGGTCGCGCTCGTACCGTTGGCGCTCGGGCGCCGGCGTCAGAGGGATACCGGCGGCGGCGCGCAGCGCCGCCTCTGCTCCGGCCAGCCGGACCGCTTGCTCCAATCGTCCACCCGCTGCCGCCACGCGCGCCAGGCCACGCAGGCATTCCGGGACCAGGCGAGTGTCGCCGAGCTCGCGAAAGGTGGCGACGCTTCCCTGGAACAGGTGCGCCGCTCGTTCGGTTTCTCCTCGCAGCAGGGCGACCTCGCCCAGGGCGAAGCGGGCGGCGGCGGCATGATAGGTGTCTCCCGTGGTTTCGGCCACGGTCAGGGCTTCGTCGAGGAGCGCGGCGGCCTGGCCATCGTCCCCTTGAAAACACGCCATCCGCCCGAGGTTGCTGAGACTGTTGGCGATGCCCCAGGTGTCGCCACTCGCGCGTTGGAGAGCCAGACATTCCTCCCAGAGCGCCGTGGCGTGCTCGTAGTCACCGCTCGCGTATGGTGCCAATGCAAGGAGCCTGAGCGAAACGGCCATGCCCGGTCGGTCTCCAAGTGCCCGCCAGAGGGCCAAGCTCTGCTCGCCACACGCCGTGGCTCGCTCATGGTCGCCCAAGGCCCAGGCCAACACCCCTGCCCCGGCAAGTGCCTTAGCCCGCGCGCCGGGTGGCACTCCGCCACCCGCCAGCGCTCCTTCCAGCCAGGTGCGCCCTTCACTGGGATTGCCACGCGTCCACCAGAACCAGGCCATTGCCCCGGCCAGGCGGAGAGATGTCTCGGCCTCGCCCGCCTCCAGTGCCCACGTCAATGCGGCGCGCAGGTTCGCCTGTTCCACCTGCAATCGCAGCCGCCATATCGCCTGTGCTGGTCCCTTGAGCGCCGGCTCGGCTTGCTCGGCCAGGCCCAGGTAATACGCGGCGTGCCGCCGCCGAATCGTCCCGGCCTCGCCGCTGGCCTCGAGCCGTTCCAGTCCGTACTCCCGGATCGTCTCCAGCATCAGGAAACGCGCTTCTCCCTCTGCTCCCTCGCCCCGCAGCAGCAGGCTCTTGTCGACCAGCGAGGCGATGCCATCGAGCGTAGGGGGCGGGAGTTCTCCTGATTCCTGACCCCTAGAGACGGCTTCGGCAGCCTCCAACGTGAAGCCGCCGACGAAAACGGCGAGCTGTCGGAACAGACGCTGTTCGTCCGGGGTGAGGAGATCGTAGCTCCAGGCGATCGCATTGCCCATCGTTTGTAGGCGAGCCGGCTGATCGCTCCCGCCGCCGGTCAAGAGCGGCAGACAGTGTTCCAGCCGCGCCGCCAGGGCAGCCGGTGGGAGGACAGCAATCCGCGCGGCGGCGAGCTCGATGGCAAGCGGCAGCCCATCGAGCCGGCGGCAGATCGCGGCGACGGCTGATGCGTTCTCCGCCGTGAGTGCGAAGTCGAGTCGCGCCGCCTGAGCGCGCTCGACGAAGAGGTGGACTGACTCATTGCGTGCCAGGTCGGCCAGGGGAGACGTTGGGGCCGGGTCGGGGACCGGCAGCGGCGAGACCAGGACGTCATGTTCTCCGTAGAGGCGCAGACTGGCCCGGCTGGTCGCCAGCACCGCGACCTCGGGACAGTCCATCAGTACGTCGGCGATGAGGGGGGCTGACGCGAGCACGTGCTCCATGTTATCCAGCACGAGCAGCATTGCTCGCGGTCGCAGGTATCCCTTTAGGGTCTCGACCAGCGGCTGGTTGCGATGCTCGCGCACGCCGAGCGCCTGAGCAATGGCCGACGCAACCAGGACGGGATCACGGACCGGCGCTAGGGGCACGAACGCGATGCCGTCGGGAAAAGCCTGCCCCCTCCCTTCGATCGGGGCAGGCTCTGAACCGGGTGAAGGATCATCCGCCAGCGTCGCGGCAGCGTGCAGTGCGAGACGGGTCTTGCCGACCCCACCGGGACCGGTCAGTGTCACCAGGCGCAGGTCCGGCCGGAGCAGGAGGGTGCGTAGGGCAGCGATTTCGCCTGTTCGCCCGATGAGGGGGGTGAGTGGCGTTGGCAGACTTGCCGGAGGGGCGCGTTCCGCAAGCGCGACGAGTGGAGTCAGCGCGACCGGTGGCCGACGGCCGCGCGCGCCGGGTGGTGAACTCGCCATGGCATGGCCCCGCGCCGCTCGCGCGCCTCCATTCGCTGAGCGCTGCCGCCATCAGTGGACGCCAGCCAGCATCGGTGCGATCGCCGCGATCGCCTGGTCGATCTCTGTCTCCGTATTATAGACATGCGGCGAGAGGCGGATGTTGCCGCCGCGCGCCGCGCACTTCACCCCCGCGTGGGCCAGCGCGGCTTCCGCCGCCTCGGCATCCGGCACGGAGAGGCTGACGATGGAGGACGTCGGCGGTTCTAGACTCAGGCCATCCGCCAGCCGCCGCGACAGCTCCAGCACGGCCTCCAGCGCACCCTCCCGCTGCCACTGCACCAGCAGCTCCAGGGAAGGACGTGCCCCAACCCAGGCGTGCCAGGCGAGGGAGACGTCGAAGCGGGAGGCGTCGGGCGCCAATGTCAGCGGTCCGCCGTAGGAGCGGTCGTAGAGCGGCGCGGCGGACCGCCAGTTGGCCAGATAGGGCGCCAGATCGTCCCAGCGATCGCGCCGCACATAGAGGAACCCGACCCCGCGCGGACACAGCAGATGCTTGTAGCCGTGGCACGCCAGGTAGTCGATCCGCGGCAACTGCGCGGCGATCGACACGAAGGGGATCGCGTGCGTCGCGTCGACCAGAACCCGCGCCCCGTGCGCCGCCGCTGCCTCGCAGATCGCCGCCAGGTCTGCCGTCCGCCCCGCCTGAGAAGTCGTCAAGCTAAACGCGACGAGGTCCGTTCCCGGCCCGATCGCCTCCGCCAGCCCGTCGAACGGCGCCTCCCGCACTCGCACGCCCCGCGCCTCCGCCGCGACCAGCAGCGGGAAGAGGACCGAGGTGAACTCCGCCCCCGGCGTCAGCACCGACGCCCCCTCCGGCAGCGACGCGGCGACCAACCCCGTCCCCGCCGACACCGTCGGCACCAGCGCGATCTCTGCCGTCTCCGCCCCGATCAGCTCCGCGAAGAGCCGCCGGCAGACTTCCCCCTCGCGGTCCCACTCCTCGACCCAATCCGCCTCCCCCGATCGCCACCGCGCCAGCGCCCACTCCAGCGCCTCCACCGCCGGCGTCGGCGGCAACCCATACGTCGCGGCGTCGAGGTAGGCAACACCCGGCGCTGGTTGGAAAAGGGAGCGGACAGCGGCGGTGGTCACGGTCGTTTGCTCCTCATCGCCGGGCGACGATCATGCCGGTTCGCAAGCGTACGTACGGTTGCCTCCGGAGGCACCTTCTGGTATCATATACACAACTCCCCCTACTGCATCGTCGGTAGGGTAACGGGCCGCCATTTGGCGGCCCATTTTGTTGGAGGTGGCATGAAGGACGCTATCGTTTACGTCGATGGCTTTAACCTCTATTACTATTACGGCCTCTTCAGGAATAGGAACCGAATCCACCCACTCTCCGCCTACAAGTGGCTCGACTTAGGTAAGCTCTGTTCCCGGCTATTGCCGAAAGATCGCGTGCATCGCATTCGGTACTTCACCGCCGACGTGTCGGCGACGCCGAAAGATCCGGATCAGCCCATTCGTCAGCAAGCCTACCTCCGCGCGCTGCAGACGATCCCCCATCTGCAGATGCATAAAGGGAGATTCCTACAGACGACGAAGCGGGGCTTGCCTGTTGACGCTGTCAAGCATGGCGCCGACTTGATTGAGGTGCGGCTCTTCGAGGAGAAGGGCTCGGACGTCAATATCGCGACATACCTGCTTTGGGATGCGCTGAGCCATTCCTGCGAGAAGTCAGTCGTCATCTCGAACGATTCGGATCTGGCTGAACCGATCCGTGTTGTCAGGGATGAGTTGGGCGTGGAGATCGCCGTCATTAGCCCCTATCCCTGGGTGACCAATGACCTCAAGATGGTCGCGAGTTCTTCGGGACCGTTACACCCAAGACTTGTGCGGCAATGTCAGTTCCCTTCGGTCTTAGTTGATGCAAGCGGCAGCCCCATCCTGAAGCCACGTTCGTGGTGAGGAAACTAGAGATGGCGAGCCCCTTCTCTCCCCACTCGTCGCCAACCAGCAAATGGCCGACGTCGGCCCGTTCTGTTCGAGGAGCTCGGGCTGGCTGTGTTCCCGCTCTCCCGACCGCCACCGCGCCAGCGCTTCCACCGTCGGCGTCGGCGGCAGCCCGTACGTGGCGGCGTCAAGGTAAGCAACACCCGGCGCGGGCCGGAAGAGGGCACGGACAGCGGCGGTGGTCACGGGCGGCGGTCCTTTCGCTGCCGGCGGAGGACGTCACGGTCATGTCCGCATCGCGAATTGCCGGCAGCATAGCAGGAGCATACGGTGGATTGACGTGAAGTTACAACTGTAGTTATAGTGCCAACATGGAGTTCGAGTGGGATGAAGCGAAGCGGCAGAGCAACCTTGTAAAGCACACCGTCGACTTTCGTGATACCCGTCGCCTCTTCGATGGTCGTCCCGTCGTCACCACTCGCGGCCCGTACCCGGACGAAGCGCGCTATTTGACGACCGGCATCATCGAGGATCGCTTCGTTACCGTCGTTTGGACGCGGAGAAACAATGCGACCCGCATCATCTCGGCCAGGAGGGCACGCGATGGAGAACAACGAGCATATCGTGCGCTACACGGCGGAGGAGCTTGACGAGATGCTGCGCCGCGGCGAGAGCCAGACCGACTGGGCAAGGCTCGATGCCATGACCGAGGAGGAACTGGAAGCCTCCATCGACCACGACGAAGAAGGCGAAGTCGATTGGAGTACCATCCAGGTTGGCATCCCCGGCCCGAAGCAGCAGCTGACCGTCCGGTTCGATCAAGACGTGATCGACTGGTTCAAGGCGCAGGGCCGCGGCTACCAGACGCGGATGAATGCCGTGCTTCGCAGCTATGTGGAGGCGCGCAAACGCTAGGCCGCGTTTGCACTCCGTCATGCGGCGGGCGCCTCGTCGTCATGCTGAGGGAGCGAAGCATCCCCCGGCGAAGCCGGCCCGCCGGAGCGCTTCGTGCGAGGATGCTTCGGCCGCGCCTCAACATTGCGGAGGTTTTCAAACGCGCCCGAAGCCGTCGCGCTATGCGGCGGCGGCCAGTCCGTTACCGACGATTCGGCCGATGTTGTCCGGCGCGAAGAACTCCGGGATCGGCACGGTGCTGACGACGGTGCCGATGAAGCGATCGGTCTGTTCCTGGTTGTCGCGGAGGGCGCCGAGGATCTGTTGCATCTCGGGTGGGGGTGGCTGTAGCGCGGCGAACTGGCAGGTCAACTCGTAGAGCGGCCGCGGCGACGCGGCCGCTTCGACCAGGATCTGGTCGAGCACCGTCCGGCGTGGCGCATATCCCTCGGCGACGCCGTCCGCTGGCGGCGGCGTGCCCACCAAAGCGAATGGACCAACATCGAGCGTCTGTTGCCGGGCCGGCGGGCAATTCGACGCCACGACCTTATCCAGCAGCCCCCACCGCTTCAGCCGGGCGACGCCCGGTTGTCGACAGGGTGTCACTCGGGAACCCGGCCCGGTCGACCAGCAACACCCGGTAACCTCTTCTCGCCAGCAGCATCGCCGTCGGCGAGCCGGCGCAGCGCGCCCCAACCACAATCGCGTCGTACATCGTGAACTCCTTTCGAAAGTTGGTCGCCAGGCGGCGGTCAAGCCCTGCAAGCGGGGTCTCACACCCGCGGGCTGCCCATCCGTCGCACCATCCCACCGGGCAAGCGGGTCTCGAAATCGAGCACGTCGACCCAGGTCGGACGGATCGCGATCCTCGCTATCCGCGGGGAGAGCCGGGCCGCCTGCTGGACCCAGGCTTGCCCCGCCTCCTGGCCCATATAGCGTGTGGAGGCCGCCACCATTTCGGGCGACACGCCGTCGACGAGCGTGACCACGGCAGTCCCCCGGATCTGGAGCACTTTGAACGGCGACTCGACCGTGTCGATGGTCAGGGCGACGTGCGGGTGCGCCCCGAGCGCCGCCACTTTGGGGTCGTCGGGCCACGAACTGACGACGACCTCCTCGCCCGTCCAGTGGAACTGCGCCGGGACGACGCGCGGCGTGCCGTCCAGCGCGATGTAGGCCAAGCGCACCGGGATCGTCGCCTGCAACAACTGCTGGGCGACGGGGTGCTGGAGCAGGGTCAGATCCCCTGGTTTCGCGTCCATCGGGTTCTCCTTCTCGACGAGGCGGGCACTCGCCCAGACTACGTTCGTCGGGTCGTAGCGATCCTTGAGCGCGGTCAGCCGCTGCAGGCGCTGGCCGTAGGCGGTCTCGACGCCCTCAACACCCTCATCCGAGAGGAAGTTCGCGTAGACGCCCACGCTGTGCGGGCGCAACGCCTCCCACCCCTCGCGGACCCAGGCGACGTGGCGAGCCCCGCCGGAGTCGGAAGGCGGTGTGACTTCCAGTAGTAGTGCCGGCCATGCGGCGCGCCACCGTCGAGCATGGATTGAAGCGCGACGTACGGCACCGGGCGCACCAACTCGGCGAGCGGGGCGCCGATCGCGCGCAGGGGCGCGATCGCTTGTGCGCCCTCGGCCAGGTCACCGGCCCAGACGAGCACCAATCCCACCACCGGCTTGCCGTATTGTTCCGGCGGCAGGAACGGCATCGGCGGGGCGAGCATCATCGCCAAGGTGATCCCAAGCTCGTCGGGCGCCTCGGGCGCGTAATCGCGGAGGACCCGCAACACTTTCACCGCATCACCGAGCGGCCAGAAGATCGGCCCGCCGAGCACGATCGGCCCCACTGGATGGAGTTGGTACTCGAGGGCGGTAGCGATCCCGAAGTTGCCTCCCCCGCCGCACAGCCCCCAGAAGAGCTCCGGTTCGGTCTCGGCGTCGACGTGCAGCCGCTCGCTGTCGGCGTTCACGAGGTCGACTGAAAGCAGGTTATCCACGGTCAGGCCATGCTTGCGCATCAGGTGGCCCAGCCCGCCGCCGAGCGTCAGGCCGCCGATTCCGGTGTGGCTGATGATCCCGCCCGTGGTGGCGAGCCCGACCGGCTGCGTGGCGCGGTCGAACTCGCTCCAGAGCAGCCGCCGGCCGCTCGCGCCGTGCGCGCCGCCGGATCAGCCCGGACTGCCTTCATCAGCGAGAGGTCGATCATCAGCCCGCCGTCACAGACGGCATGCCCGGCGACCGCGTGCCCGCCGCCACGGACTGAGACGAGCATCTCGTGTTCCCGCGCGAACCGGACGGCCTCAGCGACGTCGTCCGCGCCCGCGCAGCGGGCGATGAGCGCCGGACGCCGGTCGATGGCGCCGTTCCAAATCCGGCGCGCCTCGTCGTAGCCCTCTTCGCCCGGCCGCAGCAGCGCGCCGCGAAATCGCGTGCGTAGCCCGTTGACCGCCGCGGGCGGCGCCGCGGTTATCATCGCTTCTCCGATGGCCATACCGTTGCTCCTTTCGCACTGCCCGCCTGGGCGTCCTCGTCTTCTTCCATCCGCGCGATCATGAATGCAGCCAGGTCCGACCAGTCCCGGAATCCGCGAAACGCTCCGCTGACGACGTCCCGCACACTCCCGCGGAACTCCGCCCCGCCGGCCACCTCCTCCGTCCAGAGGCGGACGGCGAAGAGATGGGAGCGCGGTCTCGCCGGCCGACGCCCGTGACCGTCGGTTGTCGACGTCTCGATTGCCATTCCCCTTCGCCTTCTCGCGTCGAGGCCAACGATGTCCGACCGCATCATCGGCGGTTAGGCATTCCGCAAGCGTTCCACGGAGCGTTTCTTGGACGAATGGGCAGAGGGGTGCGCGGTTCAGCCGCGATCGGGCATCTCGGCGACCTCGGGCGGAAGCTGAATCCCGCGCGTTTCAGGAAGGCTGGCGATGACCGCCGCCAGCAGCGCGCGCGCCTCGCTCGCCCCCGCGTCGTCGCCGTGCTCCACCCGCCAGCGGAGAAGACTCGATGCCGCCCGCGGCATCGAGCGCGATCGCTCCCTGGCGACGCGCCACGTCGAGCGCGCGCGCAAATTCGGTCTCGATCTCCTGCGCTGGGGCGCCGAGCGCCGCGAGGAACTCCCCGCGCAGCCGGTGGGCATCCACCTCGCAGATGCGTGCGGCGCCGCCCAGTTGGAGGGTCAAATCGACCGCGGCCAGCCCTTCCCGGGGATTTCCGGCCGCCGCGCGGGCCTCGAGGAGCACTCGCGCGAGATAGGCGCGCATCCCGGGCGCGTGATCCAACCCGTGCACGTCGTCGAGGGCGCGCCGGATGCGGGCGATGCCGATTCCCTCCCGGCCGTCGAGAAAGCCGGCGAGCGACTCGGCGGAGATCCGCGATTGCATGCCCGCCCGCTCTTCGCGCTCGGCGGCGAGCGCCGCGGCGTCCGCGCGAAGGCGCGCGTAGTCGCCCATCTCGAGCGACAGCATGGCGGCGAAGACGAGGGCAATCGCCCGGCTGACCGGATGCCCGATCTCGTCGGCCAGCGCGAGCGCCGCATCGCGCGCCCGGCATGCCGCTGCCGGGCGGCCCAGGAACCAAAGTGTGTTCCCGAGACGGCTGAGGCAGATGACCTTGGGGTCAAAGCCGTAGCGGACGAGGTGCGTGCGGCTATGTTCAGGGCGGTAACGCGCGACGGCGGACTCGAAGTGGCCACGGGCGACCTCGAACTCGCCGCTCCAGAACGCGGCGATCCCGAGCACGTACTCGCCCTCCACGACCAAGACGCTGTCGGCGTCGCGCCTGCCGCGCGCGTGGATCTGCTCACCGAACCGCCGCGCCGCCTCGAAGTCGGCGTGGGAAAGGCTTGCGACCGCCAAGGAGCGGAGGAGCGGTGGCGTCGGTTCGACCCCGAGCGTACGCGCGACGTCGAGCGCGCGCCGGTACACCTCGGCAAGGCGCTCAGACGCGAATCCCTCGACCGACCCGAGCGGGGCCGGGAGCGCGGAGAGGACGGCCAGCTCTCGCGCCTGACGCTCGGGGGTCTCCGGCAGCGTGCGGAGGAGGTCGAGCGCGCGGTCCCAAAGGCGAATTGCCTCGCCATTGGCATGCAGGTGCTGTGCGGCCTCCGCCGCGCGCACGTACGACGTCACGGCCTGGTCGACCGCGCCGGCCTGCTCGAATTGAGCGGCCATCTGCCCGCTGAGTGGTCCAGGGTCGTGAGGGTGCAACCGCTCCAACGCGAGCGCGACGTGGAGGTGGTTTCGGCGGCGCCGGGCGGGGCTCAAGGCGAGGTAGGCAACCTCACGGATCTTGTCGTGGCTGAAGTCGTACGCGTCTGTGCCCTGCTCACGAACGATGCGCCGCCGCCATAGCTCGTCCAACCCGCGAACGAGCGTATCCGCGTCGCCATCGCTCGCGTGCGCGAGCACATCGGCCGTGAACTCCCGGCCGATCGTCGCGGCGACGCCGACCAGATCCCGGGCCGAGTCCGACAACTGGGCGAGGCGGGATTCGATCACCGTCTGCACTTTCGGACTCAGCCAACCGCGTTCAGGCCGGCCGCTCGTCCACCCGGCGCGCAGCGACTCGACCACGAAGAGCGGGTTCCCCTCGGTCTCGCGGAAGAGCTGGTCCACGCCTGGCTCCGCGAACTGGCGCCCAGTCAGCCGCTCGGCGAGCGCGGCCGTCTCCGCTCGGGAAAGCCGCCCGATCGGGATCTCCGTCAATCGGTCCAACGCCTGCACCCCGGCCAAGAGGTCGTTGAGGGGATGCCGGTGATCGATCTCCTCGCGTCGGGCCGTCGCCGCCACGAGCAGAGGAGCGCCCGATTCGACGCGCAGCAGGTAGTGGAGGAATTGCAGGGTCTTCTGATCGCACCATTGGAGGTCGTCGGCAATCAACAGGAGCGGTCCGCCCGTTGCCAGAATTGCCCGGGCGAGGGCGTCGAACAGCCGCTGCCGCTGGTCGCGCTCGGGCAGCGGCTCCGGGTGGGCGAGGCCGGGCACCTCAGCGAGGAGTTCCGGGAGCAGACGCGCCAGTTCACTCAGGCGCGCCCGGTCGAGCCGATCGAGGCGCGGTTTGATCGCCTCCGAGCGAAGCCATTCCACGACCGGGCCATAGGCGAGCGCGCCCTCAGCGGAGTAGGAGCGCGCGTTGGCAGTTACGGCGCCGCGATGCGCGCACCACGAGCGGAACTCCTCGACGAGCCGCGTCTTGCCGATGCCGGGCTCGCCGGTCACCAGGGCGAGCTGGGCCCGGCCGCCCTCGGCCGTGCGCCAGAGGGTCGTCAGGCGGGCCCGCTCGGGCGCGCGCCCCACGAGCGGCGGACCGGCGATGCGTCCGGCCCGATCCTCGATGACCGCCGGTTCCCCCGTCGGCGACAACAGCGCCTCGTAGGTCTCTCGCGTCCGCGCCGATGGCTCGACACCCAACTCGCGCTCCAGGGTCGCCGCGCAGACGTGGTAGACGCGAAGCGCCCGTGCGCGGTCGCCGCGTGCGTCGTGTAATCGCATCAGGAGGCGGTACGTCTCCTCGCGGAGCGGGTCGTGTCGCAGGAACCGCTCGGCGTAGCGGATTGCCTGGGTATGGTCGCCGCTGGCCTCGCAAAGCGCGGTCAGGCGTGCGAGGGCATCGAGATAGTGCTGGCGGAGCCGCTCGCGCTCATCGAGGAGCCACTCATCGTAGCGCCCCTCGAGCAAATCGCCCGTGTACAGCTCAACTGCTTCCCTCGGCGCGGCGAAGCCGCCGTCCGCCGCTTCTCGCTCCGCTCGCGCGGCCGCCTCCGCAAAGGCCGCCACGTCTAGCCAGTAAGGCGCGTCCACCCGCCACCGGAGCGTGCGCGGCGTTATCTCGAGGAACCGATCGGGATCCGGCAGGGCGCGTCGGAGGGTGTGGAGCAGGTGGCGGAGGTTCGTCCGCGCCTGCGACTCGGTCGAATCGGGCCACAACAAGAACGCCAAATGCTGTCGGGACCGCGGCGCGTCCGGGTGGAGAAGAAGGTAGGCGAGGAGCGACTCGGCGCGCGCGGACTCGAACGGTGGCAAGGGCGCCTCGCCACGGCGAACGTCGAACTCGCCGAGGAGCCGGATACGGAGGGTCGGCGTTCCTACCGGCACGACAAGCGGGGAACCGTTTCCCGCGGATCGTCGCGCGGATGAACCATCAGCGGCCTCCTGCACCCCCAAGGGCGTCGGGTGGGACAGTCATTTCCCCTTCGAGTCCCTGGCGTGCGAGAGTGTAGTCGAGCTATGCGCCGCGAACGTTACGATCGCCCTCCGCGTTCGCGATGACCATCGGGCGCGATCGCGCACCCCACGGAACAACGAAGGAAAGGATCAAGATGACCCCACCGCTGCCGATCCCCGTCCTCACCGGCCCCCAGATGGCCGAGGTCGACCGGATCATGTTCGAGGAACTGGGACTCGACGTGCTCCAGATTATGGAATTGGCCGGACTCGCGGTTGCCGCCTTTGCGCGGGAGCGCTTCCTCGCGAACGATCCGCGCGGACGGCGGATTGTCGTTCTGGCCGGTTCCGGGGGGAATGGCGGCGATGGTCTCGTTGCGGCACGGCATCTGCACGGCTGGGGCGCCGAAGTCGAGGTCTGGCTCGGGCGGCGGCCGAACGCGGCGCGGATCGGCGGGCATCAACTGGCCATTCTCGAGCGACTCGGCCTCCCCATCCACGAGCCGGCGACCGCGCCCGTCCTGCCGCCGGCCGCCCTCATCGTCGACGCCTTGCTTGGGTTCAGCCTGTCCGGCGCTCCGAGCGGGCCGACCGCTGCCCTGATCGCGGCCGCGAACGATCACGCCGCGCCCGTGCTCGCTGTCGATTTGCCCTCCGGCCTGGAGGCCACCGACGGCCGCCTCTCCGACCCCCGCGTCCGCGCCGCCGCGACCCTCACGCTTGGTCTGCCCAAAACGGGCCTGCTCACCCCTTTGGCGCGAGGGGTCATCGGCGACCTCTTCGTCGCCGACATCGGCGTACCGGCGGCGGCATACGCGCGTCTCGGCGTCAAGATTGGCCCGATTTTTGCCCACGCGCGTTGGGTACCCGTGCCGCCGGGAGTGACCGCGGAAAGTGACGGAAATCACGCGTAGGCACCCGTTGCCCGCCTCGCGAGAACCGGTATCTCGGAACTTGGGCCTAAAAAAGTGCGCGTACCCCCTAGCTAAGCGCGCTACGATCAGTTAACATGGCGTTCGGAACCCAGCTGGTGTCCTGATTGCTCTGACCGTACGGTGATCACCGGGAGTCCGGGCAATCATGCCGGAGCGTTGCGGCCGTGGCGACCCGCGACGGCGCGGGAACGGTGGCACGCGCAAGTTCCAAGGGGAGGAAACGGGATGCCGACGACAGAAGCGTATTGTGTCAAGTGCCGCGAGAAGCGGGAGATCAAGGACGCCGAGGAAGTCACCATGAAGAACGGCCGTCATGCCCTGCAGGGCAAGTGCCCGGTCTGCGGCACGAAGGTCGTTCGCATGATCAGCAAGAAGTAGACGACCGCGGTCGAAGATCTCCACGCGAACGCCGGGGTCATACCCCGGCGTTCGGCTTCTCCTTGCCGTCCTTGCCGTCCTTGCCGTCCTACCGCTTCCGCGGCCGATACCCGCCGGACCGCGCGTCCTCCTCGGTGGCGAAGCAAATATCCGCGATGGTGACCTCGTACGACGACTCCCCCGGCCGATGGAAGATGTGGGAGGTGACGTTGCCCTTGATCGGGTAAGCCTCGGGGCAGACGTTTGTGCCGTCGCCCTCTACCCACCCGGCGGCAATCGAGGGCGTCACGTCCGGCTCCTCTCCGCCCGTCGCCGGTTCCTCCGCTGTGATGACTTCATTGCCGCTTTCTTCAGTCTCCGTTGATGCTGCTTCGTCCGGCGCTTGCCCTTCCAGCGCCTCCTGCCATTCGGGGGGCTCCGGCGCTTGCCCGGTCTCCGCTGCCTCGACCGGTGGTGCGGTGGTTATTGTCTCCGCCGACGGTTCCGCGACATCGACCGCGCCGACCGCCTCACCTTCCGTGCCTGTGCTCGATCCAGCACTCGCACCAGCCATCGGCTCCGCGCCCGCTGGCGCCGTCCCTTCGGCCGCCGGGTGCCCGTCCCGCCCCGGCACCGGCACGGGGATCCACTCGCCCAGGTGCCCACCGGGTCGCCCGGTCATCTTGCGGTCGATCCAATAAAGCGCGACGGCGAGCGCCAGCAAGAGCAACCCGAGCATCTGCCACCGCCGCTTGCGCCGTCGCTCCGCCTCCCGCGAACGGTTCAACCAGCCCGTCATTGCCACACGCTCCCTCGCTCATCCCCAACCACAGCACCCCTTCGCTCGCAAGAAGCTGTCCACCGCTGGGGTTTAGTACAGGCGTGGGACTTTCCCACGGACCGGGAGAGCACAAGATGGCCACGTCTTCAGTCAAGGTCGATCCAAAGGGACGCCTGACCATTCCTCGGCACCTACGCGAGCAGCTCGACATCGAGCCGGGCGACACCCTCTTTGTCGAGGCCGACGAGGAGCACCGCGTCCTCCGCTACGCAAAAGCCGAGAACCCCTTCGATATCCTCGCGCGGCACGCACTAGCCGAGCGAAAGGCAGGACGTACACGAACGCTGCGTGCCTTCGCCGAAGAAAACCGCATTGATCTCGATGTCGAATGAGCTCTATACGGTCGAACTTACACCCCAAGCTGAAAAGGACCTCATGCGGCTGCGTCCATGGACGGCACAGGCGACTCGCGTGCTGCAAAGACTGGAGGAGAACCCGACGAGCGGGCATTCATTGGCCGGCAATCTCAAAGGGACGCGCTCACTTGAATTCGCGTTAAAAGGCGGCGGCGTGTATCGTGCCGTGTATGTCGTTCTCGACGACGAGCGAACCTGCCTCGTCTTCATCGTTGGTCCGCACGAAAACACCTATGACCGAGCCGAGCGGCGCGTCGATGCCTTACGGCGATCTGGTCGAATCTGAATCAACGACCAGAGTGGGCGATGCCTTCTCACCGCACCGTCTCCCCAAGCAACGTCGCCAGCAGCGAGACCGCGACCGTCGTGCTCCGGCCCGTCGGGTCAAGCAGCGGGTTCAGTTCCACCCAATCGACCGCCACGAACGGCAGATCGGCGATACGCAGCCGGCGCAGAACTCGGGACGCCTCGCGGACGGTCAGTCCGCCGATCACGGGTGTGCCGGTGCCGGGCAATTCCAACGGATCGAGCACATCCACGTCGAAGGAGAGATGGACCGCGTCGACGCCCCGCGTCGCCAGGTGATCGAGCGCCGCCTCCAGCCCCGGCAGCAGACCGGCATCGGTCCACTCCTCCATCGGCAGCATCCAAACGCCCCGCGCCGCGATCAGCGCCCGTTCGCCGGGATCGAGACCGCGCGTGCCGAGCAGACAGACATCTTCCGGCGCCACTTTCGGCCCCGGTCGCCCCAGGTCAACCAGCGCCGCCGGCCCCACGCCGAGCACCGCCGCGAGCGACATGCCGTGGACGTGCCCGCTCGGACTCGACTCGGGCGTGTTGAGGTCGGCGTGGCTGTCGAACCAGAGGACGCCGAGGCGCTCCGCGCTCGTCGCCGCGCCGGTGATCGAGCCGGCAGCCAGCGCGTGATCCCCGCCGAGCGCGACCGGCAGCTCGCCTCGCGCGATCGCTGCCGCAACCTCATCCGCAAGGCCACTACACGTCGCCGCGATCTCAGGCAGAAAGGTCAAATCCCCGCGATTGAGCCGGCTGTCGGCATCGTGCGGTTCGGGCGCGGGAATCGTGATCGACGGGAGCAACCGTTCCGCCACCGGCGACGCCGGCCGCGCCCGCAACCCCGTCTCGATGGCGTCCGCCCCAAGCTCGACGCCCCGCCGCTCCGCCCCCAGCCAGAGCGGTGTCCGCACCAGCCGCACCGGCCCCCTCGCCAGCCGGTTCCCCCCACCGGCCGACGCAACAGAAGATTCCCGTTCTCGCTCGATCACCCCGTCGTGACCCCCACCCCTCACGTCGTTGTGAGGGGCCTGTCGTTGAGACCCCTGGGCACGATTCATCGCGCCCCTTCAATCGGTCATCACGCTTCACGCCTCACGCCTACATCGCTTCCGGCGCCGCGATTGCTAGTAGCCCCAGCCCGTTCGCCAGCGCCTGGCGCGTGGCGGCGACGAGGGCCAGGCGCGCCGTCCGCGTCGGCTCGGGCGACTGCAGCACCGGGCAGGCGTGGTAGAAGTCGTTGAAGCGCTTGGCGAGATCGTAGACATAATTGGCGATCAACCGCGGCCGGTACTCCGCCGCCGCCCGCTGCACCTCGTCCGGCAGCGCCGCGACCTGTTGCAACAGGCTCAGTTCCTCCGGCTTGATCTCCCCGAAGTCGAGGTCCGAGGTCCGATTGCCCAGTACCCAATGCCGCGGCTGTCCGTCTTCCGTCTTCCGTCTTGCAACTCCGCCGCCTTCCTTACCGTCCGCATGCTCAAGAATGCGACACGCCCGCGCATGCGCGTACTGGATGTACGGCGCGGCGTGGCCGTCGAAGGAGAGGGCTTCCTCGAGGTCGAAGGTGACGACCTTGTTGTTGTCCCGCGCCAGCATTGTGTACTTCAGCGAGCCGATCCCGATCTGCCGGGCGACCTGCTGCCGCTGCTCGGCCGGCATCTCGGCGTTCTTCTCCTCGATGATCTCTTGCGCCCGCGCCAGGACGATGTCGCGCACGTCCTCGTAGACCGGAACGTTCCCCTTCCGCGAGGAGATGACCCCTTCCGGCAGGCGGACCATCTCGTAGCCCAGGTGATGCGCCTGCTTCGCCTGCTCGAACCCGGCGATCTCGAGGATCTTGGCGACCTGTTGGAAATAGAGCGTCTGTCGCACGTCGACGACCCAGATCGCCATGTCGATCCCGTAGTCTTCGAACTTGCGCCGCGTCAGCGCCAGGTCTTTGGTGGAATAGAGGGTCGTGCCGTCGGAGCGCAGGATCGGCAGCGTGCGGTACGTCTCCTGCTCCAACCCCAGCTTCTCGTCGATCTTGACCACCGGCAGACCGTCGCTGATCTCGGCAATCCCTTGCTCAATCAGGTCCTTGGCGATCCGCCGCCCTTCCTCTTCGACCTCGCTCTCGAAGAACCAGACGTCGAACTCGGCGCCGAGCTCGGCGAAGATGCGCCGGAAGTCGGCCATGCTCCACTCGCGCGTCTCTTGCCAGAGCGCGACGAAGGCCGGCTCCTGCTCCTCCCAGCGCCGCCAGGTCGCCTTGATTTCCTCCTGCCAGCGCGGCTGGTCGAGCCACCAATCGAGACGCGCATCGAGTTCTTCCCAGCGCGCCAACCGCTCCTCGGGCGTCATCGACGGGATCGGCTCGCCCTCGACCGGCACGAACGGCTTCTGCTCCGCGACCTCCCGCCGCAACTGCTCGCCGACGATCGGCCAGAACTTCACCACGATGTCGTCCTGCCGCAGTTGGCCTTCCTTCAACTCCTGGCCTTGCGAGACGACGCCAAGCAGATAAGCAACGTCCTCGCCCAACTCCGGCCCGGTCGATGCCTGGTTGTGCTGGCGGTAGAGCTCCTTCAGCATCCGGTCGATGGCGGCGACGAAAACCTGGTCCTCAGTCGAGAGCAGGTGAAGGAATTCGATCAGGTCCTGCCGGTAGGTCAACCGGGCGTCCGACTCGGCGTAGACCTCGCCCAGCCAGCGCCCCTTTTCAGCCGCGTCCGCCGGCTCCTGCCCCTTGTGGAACCGCTCGTAGCACCAGAGGCACTTGATGACGTGCAAGCCGATGTCGCCGATGTAGTTGGCGTCGGAGACATCGTATCCGGCCGCGCGCATGATCCGGCTAATCGCCACCCCCAGGCAGGAATTGCGCAGGTGCCCGACGTGGAACGCCTTGTGGGTGTTCGGCTGGGAGTGCTCGACCATCACCGACGTCGTTAGGCGTGCCGTCGACGACGTCGTTAGGCTTGCCGTCGACCGGTCGGTCCGCGTCGCCCCGTGGCCGTAGCGCTCGCCCTCGCCCAGCACCTCGCCGATCAGGCGGGCGGCAACGGCGTTGGCGTCGAAGTAGACGTTGATGAAGCCGTTGACCGCCTCGACCCGCGCCATTCCCGGCTGTATGGCGACCTTCGCCGCAATTTGCTGGGCCAACCCCTGCGCCCGCGCGCGGCTCGCCTCGCTGGCCAGCCGCTTGGCCTCCTTCTTCGAGAGCCCGTCGAGGGCGCCGGATGCCTCCAAGTCGCGCGCCGCGACCTCCCCGGCCAGCCCATGACAGACCGACGAGGCGACGCCCCAGGTTCCGGCAAAAGGCACCGGACGCAGGTCGCGCACGCGGGCGTCGAACCCCAGCTCGCGCAACGCGCCCTCAATCGCCGCGGCCGCCTGCCGCTCTTCCTGCGCCACGATCCCGCCCTTCGCCGGTTTGGTCGCCTCGACTGTGCTCATCTGTGCCTCTCGTCGCTCAACAAAACGCGCCACCGTCATGATACGGCGGCGCGAAGAACGTCGTTCGGTAGGGGCGCTGCTTGCCGCGCCCGCGCGGCGAAGCCGCGCATCGGCCGCGGGCCGATAACCGTGGTCGCGCGTTCGCGCGACGGGTTAGGGCGAAACTGTCCCTACGACCGCCCTTCGCCCGTCACCTGGCGCCGGTTGCCGAGGTCGATCGACTCGTCGGGCTCCGGCACGGCCTCGGTCAACGGACGCACCAGCCAAGCCACGCCCCCAAGCAGGATCACCAGCCCGGCGATGGCGGCGATGAGCTGTTTCCACCCGAACCCTTCGCCGCCGCCGCTGATGCCGAGGCTATCGGCGAAGACGGCGACGACCATCGTCACCGCGCCGATCAGGATCACGACGATCGCCAGGATTCTGGCGGCCGGCGCGTCAGAGGAGCGTTTCATGGATGCGGGGCTCCGTCAGAACTGCCTCTGCTGCCGCTACCTACCGGCGCGAAACCATCAACCATCTGGAGACCGGGGAACGCCAGGCGCCCACCCCGTTTGGTCGTCGGCCTCGCGTGCGGCCGAGTATAGCACGCGCGTTAACGCGAGGCGTTAGGGAATAGGAGCTACGTCGTCGTTCCCCTAACGCCTAACGCCTAACGCCTAAGTATCGGACCCAGCAACGCAGCAGATACGATGCGGCCGTATTGCGAGCGATGCCGCGCGGCTGCTCGCCATGACCGCCCTCGAAGCGCAGCGTCGAGACGATGAGCCGACCTTCGCCCCAACGCGGCTCGGTCGCGTAGTCATGGACACGCAGGGTGCGCGTGTCGACGCGGCGCAGAATCGGCGTCGCATCGAACCCGGCCGTGGCCGTGTCGAGTGCGTGGTCGGTCGCGCACCCGAAAAACGGTAAGCCGGGGCAGTCGCCATGGGGAAAATCCTGCCACGCCGGATGGGCTTCAGCAACCCGCACCGCCTCCCGCCAGAATGGCATCGCGGCCGTAGGTAGTGGTCCGGCTGGCCCCGCCCCGTCTTGCAAAAGAATCACAGAACCACCGTTTGTTACGAACCGGTCGATCTCGCCTGACCAACTCGTGGCGATGGCGACCTCAGCGTCGTCGAGCGATGAGCGCAGCCCTGGCACTAACGCCCGAAGATCACTCAACCGGCCCAACGGGTCGAGCAAGGCGATGTCCGCGAAGTCCGCCCAACCATCGCGCGGAAAGAACCAGAGCGGCCAGTCGTTGCTCGTCGTCTCGCCGCCAATCTCCACCGTCGCATGCAGCACCGCCTGCCGCGGGCTTGTTGTCTCCGGCGCGACGAATTCGGCAATGGCTACTTCCCGCACGGTACCGGGCGTCACCGTGAACGCCGTCATCGCCTCGCCGTCCGCGAACGGCGGCTCGCCGGGAAACGCGACGGACCACCTTACCGTGGCCGGGCCTGCTTCGGCGCCATAGTGCGACAGAATCAGGTGCGGCCGGACGAGGTCGCCGGCCGTGTGGCTGAAGGTCTCCCAATAGGCCGCACGGTCGCCGCCCGCGACCCAGGCCCGCCGCTTGTCCCATCCCAGTGCCAGCACCAGGTCGTCGTTGAACGCTCGAAAGGCGTCCGCATCGAACTTGAGTCGCCCCTGGTCGTCCCACATCCCGGCCGTGCTGATCGGCGTGTCACGCTCGCCCGTGACGACGTAGCCGGAGATCTCGCGGTAGGTCCGCGTCAGTTCGAGGGTGAACTTGCGGTGGATGAGCGCCTGCTGCTCCGACAAGCGGGTCAGCTCCGCGGCTCGCTCCCAACACCCACTCTCCCGCAACCGCCGCTCGTGGTCGACCACGTCGTACTGCCAGCGCGCCCCAACCGGATTGCGCCGCTCGTCCTCCACCATCCACCAGGGCGGCCCGTCCGGCGACTCGAAAAAGGGCCGCGGGTCGCGAAAGGTGTCCAAATCGCAGTACTCCCCGAAGAGCCACGGCATCTCCGGTCGCCAGCGGGGCGAGAAGAAGTCGATTAAGGTGCGGAAGTAGGGGAGGTCGCAATAGAAGTGGTAGTCATAAAACTCGGCGTGCTCGACGAGCGGCCCGCCAAACGCCTCGCCGGAGCCGCTGTTGTCGCGCACCAGCGCATCCCCGACCAGCGGCTTCACCCGGTCGTGGAGCATGCCGAGCAAGTCAGCGGTGACGTCGCGCCCCTGCAATTCGCAGCCCAGGGTGTAGAGGATGACCGAGGGGTGATTGCGCGCCTGCCGCGCCAGCCGTTCGTACTCGACCGGCGTCTGCCGCAGGAAGAACGGGCTCGCCTTCGGCAGCCAGATCGGGAACTCGACCCAGAGCAGCATCCCCAGCTCGTCGGCCAGATCGAAATAGTATTGGGGCGGGAACCAGAGGCAGAGCTTTACCCCGTTGTAGCCGAGCCGTTTGAGTTGCGCGAAATCAGCACGCACCCGCTCCGGCCCCGGATTGCTGTGCAACGCCTCGGGATACCAGCCCCAGGAGAGCGCCAGCCGTGGGTAGATCGGCCGCCCATTCAGCAGCAGCGTTGTCCCCTCGACCGTCAACGAACGCAGCCCGAAGCGCACCGTTTGCGCCGTCCCATCCGGCAGTTCGACACGGGCCGTGTACAAATCCGGATACGAGGGAGACCAGGACCGCGGCTCCGGCAAGCGACCGTGGAAACTGGCCAGTTCCTCGCCGTCCCGATGCTCACGGATGCAGATGATCCCGTCGGGGTCGGCAATCGTCAGCGTGATCGGGCTAGCGTCCGACAGCTCGACGGCAACTCGCACCGTCCCATCGACCGCGCCCTGAACATACACGTCACCGATGGCGACCAGTCCGGTCGCGACCAGGTTGACATCCTGCCAGATGCCGCCAAAGATATGCCCCCAAACGTAGGGGAGGAACCCGGCCAGCGTCTCGTCGGTCGGAAACGAGCCCGCCACCGGCGCCGAACGCGGCCCATCACTCAGACTTGCCGGCTTCTCAACCCGAACCAATAGTTCCGCCGAAGCACCAGGTACCGCCGCCCCGGTCATCTCGACCGCGAAGGCATCCCACAACCCGGTATGCCGCCCAACTTCGATCCCATTGACATAAACAACAGCGTCGTAGCTCACTCCCCCAAACCGCAACCACAACCGTTTGCCCGCCAACGCGGCCGGAACCTCGATTGGCCGCCGATACCACGCCGGCCCCGACGCATTCTTCGGCAGGTCCAGCGCCTCCCAGCACCCCGGCACGGTGATCGGCTGCCAGTCGTCATCACCATCCAGCCGGAATTGCCATGCGCCCGAAAGGGAGATAGCCGTCATTCGCCCGCGCCCTCTTTGTGCGACAACGCAAACGCGCAGACCTCGCCCCATGCCACCGTCGCCGTCTGCTCATCGCCCCGCACCCGGACCGACCCGTTTTCCAGCGGCTCAACGGCAATCGTCACTGGCCTGTCCCGAAAGATCCAACGCAGGCGATACGAATGACCCGGCACCCGCAGGTCCACCGGCAGATTCGGCCGCACACTTAGCCCGTCCGGAGTCGGGCAGAGGCCAAGCAGGTCGTGAAGCAGCAGATGAACGCCGAAGGCGCCCCAGCCGTACCCTTCGCCCCCGCAACGGCCATGCAGCGGCCAGTATTCGCAGGTGACGCCGGGCATCGTCCGCCCCTCCTCCTGCCGGCGCGCGTCCCAAAACCGGTACGCCCGGTCGCAGACCGCCCCGGCCAGTTCGGCAACGGTCGCCATTGCCCCCGCCTGCCGCGCCGCGGCGATCGCCGTCCAGGTCGGGCCGGGCCAGACCAGTTCGTCGGCGTCGATCGCCGCGATGCGTGCGGTCATCGCTGCCACCCGTTCCGCCTTCGCCACGCCGAGTGCTACCGGCGCCAGCAGCATCAGGTCGTCGACGTCGGTAAACGCCCCGGTGCGTCCGTCGATGTCGGCGTACCGCTCCCCGTTCCAGAGTTGATCCGTGCGGGACGTGAACTCGTCCGCAATCGCCTGCCAGGTCCCAACGTCGTGCGCATGCCCGAGTTCGCCAGCGAACCGCGCCATCACCGCCGCCGCCTGGGCGAACGCCGCGTGCAGATCGACCGGACGCACATGCCGGATCGGGTGGCCGCCGCCCAACGGCTGTTCCCCAAATCGAGGCGAGTCGTCCTGCCCCGATTCCCAGCTACAGGCGTAGCCGAGCCAACCTTCGGCGTCGCCCCGGTTCGCCAGCCACCAATGCAGGTGCTCCGCCAATCGCGGATAGAGCCGCGCCAGCCATGCCCGGTCGGGACGCAGCGCGAAGAGCCAATCGAGCACCAGCCACGGGTAGCACCATTGCGGCGCGGTGCCACAGGCCGTCCCGTCGGCGGCGACCATGTTGTAGCTGCCGTCCTCCCGCGAGCAGGGCACGTTCGCCTCAGGCGCGTCGAGAAAGACGCCGAGCATCAACTCCCGCGCGCGTTCGGGGTCGGCGTAGGAGAGGAGGAGCGCGTCGATCGCCGTCTCCGCCAGCACGACCCGCGGCGCGTGGATCTGCATCGCGTCCCAAACGTGGGCATAGATGCCGACCGGCGGCTTGACCATCATGCGAACCGTTTCGAGGTCGTAGACCAAACCCCTCCGCCAATGCGCCGGCCAATCCCCCTCCAGCTTCGGCGCGTTCGCCCAAAAGGCGTCGTCATCGGCAATCAAGCGCGCCCGCTCGACCGCGATTCCGCGTCGCGCCTCCCGCAGCCGTTCTTGCGCGTCGAGCAGCGTCCGACCACGCGCCAGGATGGCGTCGATCGGTTCTCCGTCTCTCCCACGAAAGCCGAGCGCGGCGTGCAGCGCAACGGTATCGCCGCGATTGCCGATGACGGTCACGAAGTCGCCTTCCGGCATCCCTGGCGCCGGTTCGCGCACCCATCTCTTCGCCTGTTTCTCGTCGGGAGTGACGCCGAGGTCATCCGGTGGTCGCGACGTCCAGAGCACGAAGGCGTCGCCGTCCTCGAACCCCTGCAACGCCAAGCCGTCCGCGACGACGCGGCCAACCAGCCCCGACTCGCCCCACTCGCCGTTCGCGGATAGGAGCCGGCTGTACTCGACGTGCAGCGAGAGCCGCGTCGCCCCCGCCACGTCGATACGAGCGCACAGCGCATGTTCGCCGACCGGGAACCATTCGGCGTCGCCACTGGCGTCGCCGCGGGCCAGATCGAACCGGATCAGGTTCTTCGAATGGTAGGGGCTGGCGACCGTGTCGAAGTCGTCGAGCGCGATCGCGCCGTCGACCGCAAGCCGGAACCCTGCCCGGTAGGTCTCGCGGCGTCCGCCGTACAGCCCGGCGTAGGCCGGGAAGTGCCATCGGAAGCCAACGCCGTGCGAGCGCACGACGCCCAGCGGCGTCAGGTTGCGCGTATGCCCCGGCAGGTCGAGATACCCGTGCGGCGTGTAGTCGTCGATGG
Organism: Thermomicrobiales bacterium; assembly: GCA_050696075.1. Lineage (GTDB taxonomy): Bacteria > Chloroflexota > Chloroflexia > Thermomicrobiales > UBA6265 > JBOGUF01. The sequence continues at coordinate 8,157 of JBOGUF010000090.1, read as the reverse complement.
GGGAGGTCATCCTTAGCCCTTGACGCCGGAGAGCGTGATGCCGCGCACGAAGTAGCGCTGTGCGAAGACGTAGACGACAATCACTGGCAGCATCACCACGACCGAGGCGGCCATCATCAGCGGCCAGTTCACCTGCCGGAACGCGCTGGCGGAGGCATTGAAGTAGGCGAGACCGAGTTCCAAGGTACGCAACTCCTGGTCGCGGGCGATCAGCAGCGGCCAGAGCAGATCGGTCCACGCCCCCATAAAGGAGAAAACACCGAGGGTGGCCAGGGCCGGACCATTCAGCGGCAGGAAGATTTCGGCAAAGATGCGCCACTCGCTCGCCCCGTCGAGTCGCGCCGCGTCCTGGTAGTCGCGCGGCACCCCCAGGAACGCCTGTCGCAATAGGAAGATGCCGAAGGCGCTCGAGATGCCGGGGATAATCAGCCCCTGGTAGGTGTTGACCCAGCCGAACCGGAAGACCATCAGGAAGCTCGGGATCAGCGTCACCTGGAACGGGATCATCATCGTCGCCAGGTAGAGGACGAAGAGAGTGTCCCTCCCCATGAAGTTCAGCCGGGCGAAGCCGTAGGCCGCCAGCGAGCAGATGACGATCTGGCCGATCACGATCGCCGTCGTCACGAAGAGCGTATTCACGAAGTAGCGCCCAAACGGCACCAGCGTGAAGAGCCGCTCGTAGTTCTCCCAGGCGAAGTCGCGCGGAATGAGTTCCGGCGGGTACGAGAACTGCGTCCCGGACGGTTTCAGCGAGGTCGTCACCATCCACACGAACGGCACAACCATCGTCAACGTCACCGCGATCAGCAGCCCATACCCCAGCACCCGGATCAGCGGCGTCCACGCATGCCGTTGGTGAACCATTCCCTTCTCCCCAGGGGTCAGGAGCTAGGAGTCAGGAGTCAGGGAGAAGACGCCGCATCGCCCCTGACTCCTGACTCCTAGCTCCTGACCCCTAAAACAGCATTTGCTCCCCGCGGCGCCGCATGTAGGTAATCTGGATCAGCGTCGCGGTGAAGATGACGGCGAAGAGCACCCACGATTGGGCCGAGGCGTAGCCCATCTTGAACTCGGTGAAGGCGCGGCGGTAGATCTCGAAGACGACGACGTTCGTCGAGTCGAGCGGGCCGCCCTTGGTGATCACGTACATCGGCGCAAAGACCTGGAAGGAGCCGATCACCCCCGTGATTGCCAGGAAAAAGGTCGTCGGCGCCAGCAGCGGCAGGGTGATGTTCCAGAAGCTGGACCATCGCCCCGCCCCGTCGAGCGCGGCCGCCTCTTGCAACTCGGCCGGGATCGCTTGCAGCCCGGCCAACCAGATAACCATGCTGAACCCCAGGCTCTTCCAGATCGCGATCAGGACCAGCGCCGGCATCGCCCACCGCGGGTCGTTCAGCCACTGCACGCCGGGGATGCCGACCTGGCCGAGCACGTAGTTGACGATGCCGCTCGTCGGATCAAGCAACGTGATCCAGATGATCGAGACCGCCACCCACGACGAGATCACGGGCATGAAGAAGAGTGTGCGGAAGAGATTGACCGCCCGCAGTTTCTGGTTCATCACCACCGCGACGAGGAGGCTGATCGCCATGCCCAACGGCACGGAGAGGAGCGTGTAGTAGGCGGTGTTCTCCATCGCGTTCCAGAAGCGGGTGTCGCCGCGCAGGAACCGGTAGTGGTCGAGGCCGATGAAGGGGGCGTCCTGGAAGTTCGGCCCGTTCCAGTCGTGAAACGAGAGGTAGAGGCTGAACCCGATCGGGATGACCAGGAAGACGACGAGATGGATGAACGACGGCAGGATAAAGAGATACCCGATCCGCTCGTTCGACCGGCTCATAAACCGCCGCCGGAACCCGACGCGCCCCGCCCCTGCCGACCGCGAACGCGACCGTGCCATCTGGTTGTAGGCGTCTGATGCCACGGTTTGGATCCTTCTCGCTGAGCCGTCGCGTGCGACCGCCCCCCCGTCGTCATGCTGAGGTATCGAAGCATCCCCGCGCGAAGCGCATCGGCCCCCACCCCCAATCCTGGGAGAGAACATCGGGTCGGCTTCGCCGGGGGATGCTTCCCTTCGGTCAGCATGACGACGGGGTGGGCGGACGGTCCCTCGCTACGCCCCCAACTCCCGGTTGATCTCCTCCACCGCGCTGGCCACTTCCTCCGCGACGTCGCCGCCGGCGAGGATGCGCTCCATCATCGAGTCAATCAGCAACTCGACCGCCGGCCAGTTGGCGAACTTGGCCCCGTAGGGCGCTCGCCCGTTGGCCGTCTCGTCGATGAAGACCTGTTCGATCTCCGGCGAGGCGGCTTGCTCGACCGCGGCCTCCGCCGACGCCTGGTTGGCGGCGATGGCAATTCCGGTGATCACCTTCGTGTCCTGGTACTGCCGGTCGGTGGCGGCGTTGACGAACTGGCAGGCGGCCAGCAACTGATCCCCTTCGAGGTCGGCGCGAATCGCCCAACTCGACTCGTAGATCACGGTCGCGCTGCTCTTCCGTGCCGGCTGACCGACGACCGCGACCGCTTCCGGCGCGTACTCCGCGCTGTTCTGCAAGCCGACCAGTTCCCAGTGCCCACGATCGAACATCGCGAACTCGCCCGTCAGGAACCGATCGAGGAACCCAACCGATTGGGTCATCTGCTCCAGCGTCGCCGGCGGCGGTGAGACGTGATGTTCCAGCACCATATCGCGCAGGAACTGGATCGTCTCAATCGTTTCCGGCGAGTCGAGGTAGCCGCTCACCGTCGTGCCGTCCGGCGAGATGACGTCGCCGCCGTTCGCCCACACCCGGTAGATCCACTCGAAGACGAACTGGCGGACGCGGAAGCCGTATTGCACGATGTTCTCAGCGTCGAACTCCGGGTCGGCCGCGTTCCGGCCCTCGCTGTCGAGGGTCAGCAACCGCGCCTTCTCCAGCAGGTCGTCCCAGGTCCAGTCGACCGTCGGCACCGGCACGCCCGCCCGCTCGAAGGCCAGCGGGTTGTAGTAAATGACCATCGGCGTGTAGTCGTTCGGCAGGTTGTAGATTGCCCCGTCCGGCGCCTCGTGGATCGCCAGCACCGTCGGGAAGAACCGGTCGAGGTTCAGTTCCGGCACCAGCTCGACGGCCCGCCGCATGTCGAGCACGTGGCCGCCGTCGACCAGTCGCGCCAGCGTCGAGGCGTCTTGCTGCCAGATGTCCGGCGCGGTGCCGGCCGCGAGGTCGACCAGCAACTGCGTGTCGAACTCCGGCGGCGTCTCCAGCGCGTCGACCGTGACATTCGGGTGGGCAGCCTGGAAGTCCTCGAGGAATTGCTGGTAAGCAAGATCGAGCGGCGAGCCTTGCTCCTCCGGCACGACCCGGAACCCGATCACCCGCAGGGTGACGTCCTCCTGCGCCGCCGCCCGCCGCGCTCCCTGGGCGAGCAGTGCCCCACCCGCCATCCCCGCGCCGTAGCGCATGACGGTGCGTCGTGAGAGGGGGTGGCTCCGACCGAGATCCCGTTGCATGACGTCTCTCCTTTGCGAAGGTCCGTGCGAACCGTGGCAGACCAGCTCGGCGATTCATCTCATCCCCAACGCCTCCCTCCATCTTGTGCAGCAGCGCCGATGCGGTGCCTAATCCCACGGCGCATCACGCCTGCAAATCCTCTTCCAGCACCCGCAGGATGCTGAGTGCCGCCGCCCTGGCCCCCTCCGGGTCGCGGGCGCGAATCGCTTCGACCAAGGTGCGGTGGTGGACGATGCCGCGCCGGGCGAACCCTGGGCGATTGACCGGGTTCTCCCAGAACCGGTGAAAGAGGCTGTGGATGCCGTTGATGAGCTGCCCGAACAGGGGATTGCCCGACGCCTCGTAGACCGCCTGGTGAAACGCCCAGTCCTCCTCCGGCGCGTCCCCGACGCGGCGGTATGCCTCCTCGACCGCCTCGATGAGATCCTCCAACCGCGCGATCTGCGCGTCGGTTGCCCGCATCGCCGCCAGCGCTGCCGCTTCCGGCTCTAGACCCCGCCGGATCTCGAGCGTGTGCAACAGCGACTCCCGCTCCCGGTTGAGGATCAGCACGACGTGCTGGCTATCCGGCGCCAGCGAGGTCCGTAGGAAGGTGCCGCGCCCATTGATCGTCTGCACGAAGCCGAGCGCCCGCCAGTGTTGCAACGCCTCGCGCACCAGCGGTCGGCTGACGCCGAGTTGCTGGGCGATATCCCGCTCCGGCGGCAACCGGTCCCCCTCGGTCAACCCCGTGCGTTGGATGTAGCCCGCCAACGCATCCAGAATGCTCGACGATAGGCGAGACGGCGCGATGCGTTCCATAGAAATCGGCCCCAATCGACGAACCGGTAGCAACGAAACATGACGGGAACGGCGGACAAGCTGACTAGCTGCCTGACCACCTTACCGCCACTACCAAGAGGCTGTCAACCGACTTCACCGCGTTAGCCCTGTCGTCCGTCGGGAAGGAACCCGCGGCTCTCTCCCGAACCGTTTCATGAGCTGCCCCCTCCGTCATGCTGAGGCGACACCGAAGCATCCCCGCGCGAAGCGCCTGTCGCGGGGAGACGCGGTCTGGAGGTGGAGACGGCTTCGCCGGGGGATGCTTCGATTCCTCAGCATGACTGAGGGGGCGGCGGCTCGGCGCCAGCACAACTGTCCGAGAGGTGCAGGCTCCATCCCAACGCACAACACTGAACGCGCCGCTGGCGGTTCGTGATGGGATGCCCCAAAATATCGGGTATGATCTTGACCAACGGGGGCCGGTTCGGGCTATGATCCCGCCGAAAGCGCGGTCGCTGGCGAGTGCAGTCGGTGGCGCCTCGTTTTTGGTGCGTGAGTTCAACCCATCGTCGGCTTCAATCGCGCGAGCGCCGCGCGCCAATGGACCGCCCGACGGCATGCGGCCCTAACGGCTTGGCCAAACGCCAACGACGACTCACGACTCACGTCTGATAACCGGGGAGGCGGAATGGAACGGCGGGCTGGCGGAGTCGAAGCACGGCGCTCGATGACCACGCGGGTCCTCTCGCTGGTGGGCTTGGCCGCCGTTGCGCTCTTCGCGCTCGCCGCGTGCGGCGACGACAACAGCTTCTACACCACCATCAGTCCGCGCACCGAGACGGCCGATGACATCCAGTTCCTCTATAAGGTCATCTTCTTCATGTCCCTGGTCGTCTTCGTCGGCGTCCAGGCCGCCATCGTCTACACCGTGCTGCGCTTCCGCCGTCGCTCCGACGACGACGCCCGGCCGGAGCAGGTCCACGGCAACAAGACGCTGGAGATCGTCTGGACGATCATCCCGGCGATCGTCCTGCTCATCATCTTTATCCCCACCGTCAGCACCCTCTACGACTTCGACGCCGAGGCGCAAGACGGCGAGTACGTCATCGACGTCTACGGCAAGCAGTGGTGGTGGGAGGTCCACTACCGGGAGCCCGACACCGTCGCCGAGGTAATCACCGCCAACGAGATCCGCGTCCCGACTGGTCGCGACATCCTCTTCCGGCTCTACTCGAACAACGTCATCCACTCCTTCTGGGTGCCGCAACTCACGGGCAAGATGGACGTCGTGCCGGGGCACGAGAACAAGCTCTCCTTTACCGTCCCCCAACCGGGCGTCTACTACGGCGAGTGCGCCGAGTTCTGCGGCGAAGCCCACGCCTGGATGCGCTTCCAGGTGATTGCTGAGCCGCAAGAGCAGTTCGACGCCTGGATCGCCGCCTGGAACGCCGGCCCAAATCAGGCCGCGGCCGCCATCAGCGGCGACGTCGCGGCCGCCCCGCCCGACTTTGGCGCCTGCATCGCCTGCCATCGCGTCAGCGGCACCAACGCCGACGCTGCCGCTGTCGGAATCGAGACGGACCGGACCGCCGGCCCGAACCTCACCCTCTTTGGCTGCCGGTCGACGATCGCCGCCGGCATGCTGGCGAACACGCCGGAGAACCTGCACGCCTGGATTGAGGATGCGCCGTCGATCAAGCCGGGCAGCCACATGCCGCCCTACGGGGAAGAAGCGGGCGGACAACTCTCCAGCGAACAGATCGACGTCGTGGTGGATTACCTGCTGAGCCTGACGCCGGAGGGCGGGTGTACGCCGCTGACCGGCGAAAACGTCGACGCCACCCCGGTGGCCGATCAATAACGCACTTGGCTAGCAGCTAGCAGCTAGCCGCTCGAAGCGCGGGAGAACGCAATGGCATCGATCGCTCAGCCGCATGTGATCACCCCACCGGCCGTCAAACCGGCGACCGGGATTTGGAGCTGGATCACCACGGTCGATCACAAGCGGATCGGCATCTTGTACGGCGTCACCGCGCTCTTCCTCTTCCTGGTCGGCGGCCTGGAGGCGATGCTGATTCGCGCCCAACTCATCGGGCCGGACCAGGACGTCGTCAGCGCCGAAACCTACAATGAACTCTTCACCATGCACGGCACGACGATGATCTTCCTGGCGATCATGCCCCTCTCCGTCGCCTTCTTCAACATCGTCGTTCCCTTGCAGATCGGCGCCCGCGACGTCGCCTTCCCCCGCCTCAACGCCTTCAGCTACTGGACCTTCCTCTTTGGCGCCGTCATCCTCAACGCGAGCTGGTTCTTCTCCGAAGCGCCGAACATGGGCTGGTACGGCTACGCGCCGCTGACCGATCAAGCCTGGAATCCGGGCCGTAACGTCGACTTCTGGATGCTCGGTCTCCAGGTCCTCGGCGTCGCCTCGATGGCCGGCGCCTTCAACTTCATCGTCACCATCATCAACATGCGCGCGCCCGGCATGACGATGATGCGCCTGCCGATCTTCACCTGGGCGACGCTGATCACCTCGATCCTGATCGTCCTGGCCTTCCCGGCGATCACCGTTGCGCTGATTCTGCTCGCTTTCGACCGCTTTGCCGGCACCGGCTTCTTCGCCCAGGCCGCCGGCGGCGACCCGCTCCTCTGGCAGCACCTCTTCTGGGTCTTTGGGCACCCGGAGGTCTACATCCTGATCTTGCCGGCCTTCGGCATCGTCTCCGAAGTCATCCCCGTCTTCTCGCGCAAGCCGCTCTTCGGCTACGCGGTGATGGTCTACGCGATCGCCGCCATCGCCTTCCTCGGCTTCGGCGTCTGGGTCCACCATATGTTCACCACCGGCCTCGGCCCGACCGCCAACGCCATCTTCGCCGGCAGCACGATGCTGATCGCCATCCCCACCGGCGTCAAGATCTTCAACTGGATGGGAACGATGTACCGGGGATCGATCGCGTTTACCACGCCGATGCTCTTCGCCATCGGGCTCGTTTCCCAGTTCACCATCGGCGGCATCTCCGGCGTCATGCACGCCTCGGTGCCGGTCGATTTGCAACACAACGACAGCTACTTCGTCGTCGCCCACTTCCACTACGTCCTCTTCGGCGGCAGCATCTTCGGCCTGCTCGCCGCGGCCTACTTCTGGTTCCCCAAGATCACCGGCAAGATGATGGACGACCGGCTTGGCCGGATCAATTTCTGGACGACCTTCATCGGCTTCAACGCGACCTTCTTCCCGATGCACTTCCTCGGCCTGGCCGGCATGCCGCGCCGCTACTACAGCTACGGCGCGGAGAGCGGCTGGAACTTCTGGAACCTTATCGTCTCGATCGGCGCCTTCTTCCTCGGCGCCTCGATGCTCCTCTTCGTCTACAACCTGGGCAAGAGCCTGCGCGACGGCAAGCGGGCCGGCCCGAACCCATGGGACGCGCCGACCCTCGAGTGGGCGATGCCCTCACCGCCGCCCGTCTACAACTTCGCCACCATCCCGACCGTCACCCATCGCGATCCGCTCTGGGCCGACAAGTACGGCGGCCACCACGAGGAGCAAGAGGTCGAGGTGGCCGTCGCCGGCAAGAAGATCGGGACGGTCGAGGCGCCGGACGAGTCGCCGGAGCGCGAAGCACGGATGCGCACCGAGGTCGAGACCGAGACGATGGAGGACGTGGCGAACATCCACCTGCCGAACCCCTCCTACTACCCGCTGATCGCCGCGGCCGGGCTCTTTGTCGGCGCCTGGGGCCTGCTGGCCGAGGAGGGCATCTTCAACCCGACGATCACTATCGGCCTGCTCAACCTGCCGTCGCTCTGCGCGCTCGGACTCCTGATCCTCGCGCTCGGCATCTACGGCTGGTGCTTCGAGCCCGCTGGCTGAGGCGGAAGGCGGAAGGCGGAAGGCGTT
>JBOGUF010000089.1:0-7538 GCA_050696075.1 Thermomicrobiales bacterium | reverse complement strand
GCCCCAGAGGACGGCCGCGAAGGCGAGCGCCGTCGTTGCCACCGCCACGGGTCCGGCCCAGCGCGGGCTGCGCCAGCCAGCCAGCGCCGTCAGCGGCGCGGCGGCGAGGGCGGTCACGAGCACCGCGAGTGTGGGATTGAAGTCACCCACCGGTAGTGGCTCCTCCCGCTCCGGGTCTTCGCGTGACGCGGGGAACGGCGAACAACACGGGTGATCGTCGATCACCCCGGTGATCCGCGAAACGATGAAGCGTCGGTGATGGCTCGCGCACGGTATGGTCGAGGTGGACCGCGCCTAGCGAGTGCCCAGTCCGACGCCAGTTTAACCGATCAAAACGCCAGATACCGCAGCCAGACGTAGAAACTTGCCACGATCAACGTCATCACCGTGAACGGCGCGCCGACCTTGGTGAACCCCCAGAAGCCGATCGGTTCGCCGCGGCGTTCGGCGATGCCGGCAGCGACGACATTGGCGGAGGCACCGATCAGGGAACCGTTGCCGCCGAGGCAGGCCCCGAGCGCCAGTGCCCACCAGAGCGGCATCACCGATGCATGGGCTACCAGGTCGCCGTCGCTCAGGTCGGCCAGCTCGGGGAAGAGGAGCCGCGAAACGGCGAAGGTGAGCGGGATCATGGTCGTCACGGCCGGGATGTTGTCGACGATCGCCGAGGCAACGCCGGCAAACCAGAGGATGATCAGGATCGTCAACGTCACGTCGCCGCCGGTGAGATCGACGACCCGCAACGCGATTCGGTCGAGCAACCCCGTCTCCTCGAGTCCACCGACGAGGACGAAGAGGCCGGCGAAGAAGAAGATCGTCGTCCACTCGACTTCCTCCATCAGCGGGCGCACCTCCAACCGGCTGACCAGCAGCAGCAGGATCGCCCCAAACATGGCGATCGTGCCCGCTTCGAGATGCAACACGCTGTGCAGGATGAAGCCAACCAGCGTCAATGAAAGCACCGCCAGTGAATGCCGCAGCAGGCGCTCGTCGCCGATATGCACACGCGCGTCCGCCCGTTGCAACGTCTCCCGTGCCTCATCGCTCGGCATCGAGCTTTGCAGACGCCCGCGATAGAGGAAGCGGAAGCCGATAGAAACGAGCAGCAGCAGAACCAGCACGACCGGTCCAAGGTGGACGACGAAGTCGATGAACGTGAGCCCGGTCGCGCTGCCGATCAGGATGTTGGGCGGGTCGCCAATCAGCGTCGCGGTGCCGCCGACGTTGCTGGCGATCACCTGGGTGATCAGGAATGGTCGCGCGTCGAGCCCGAGGTCGTCACAGATCGCGATCGAGACCGGGGTCATCAGTAGGATCGTCGTCACGTTGTCGAGGAAGGCCGAGGCGACCGCGGTAAAGAGGGCAAAGCCGATCAGCATGCTCCAGGGGTTGCCGCCGGTCATGATCGCGGTCCGCCAGCCCAGGTAGCGGAAGATCCCGGTGCGCTTGAGGACGTTGACGATGAGCATCATCCCGATCAGGAGCGCCAGGGTGTTGAAGTCGATCGCCTCGGTCGCCTGGTCCTGATCGAGCACGCCGAAGGCGATCATCAGCGCGCCGCCGGCGAGCGCCACCGTCGCCCGGTCGAGCCGCTCGCTGACGATCACGCCGTACGCGGCGAGAAAGATGATCGTCGCGATCGTCAGGTCGGACATGCTGTCTCCAGCCGGTACCCGTCAGCCGTCAGCCGTCAGCCGTCATGTCGAGCCGCAAACCCAACTTGCCATGCCGAGCGTGTCGAGGCATCTGGCCCTGATGAACGACGTCGACATGCAGAGCCAGATCCTTCGGTGTACTCCGAAGCTCAGGATGACGATTGAGGCTGACGGCTGACGGCTGACGGCTGACGGCTTCGCATACAAAAAGAGACCGCCATTGGCAGTCCCCTCCGTCAGCCGCGTGGGTAACGGGTACGCGGCGCCCCGGTCGAATTCGGCCCATCTACCGGAATTCTACTATAGTGGGGCGCGAGAGCGCGGACTGTTCGAAGGGGATCCCTGCCGCATGGAGAGTTCCGGTCTCCTGGTCAATATGGTCGTCGCAATGTTGGCCGCGCTCCTCGGGGCGTTCATTGCCGCGCGCCTCCGGCAGTCGGTCATCCTCGGCTACATCGTCGCCGGCATCGTCATCGGCCCGTTCACGCCGGGGTTCGTCGGCGATGTCCCGACTGTCGCGGCTCTGGCCGACATCGGCATCATCCTGCTCATGTTTGCCATCGGCGTGCAATTTTCGCTGCGCGATCTGCTCGCCGCCGGCAAGGTCGCGACCCTCGGCAGCACCCTCCAGGTGCTGGTGATGATCGGCCTCGGCTATATCGTTGGGGTCTGGTTGGGTTGGGAGCCGCTGGAGGCGCTCTTCTTCGGCGCGGTCGTCTCCAATTCGTCCAGCACCGTCTTGAGTAAGGTGCTGGGCGAGCGGGCGGAGATGGACACCGCCCACGGCCGGCTTGCCCTCGCCTGGTCGACCGTGCAGGACCTCGGTACGGTCGTCCTGATCGTCGTCCTCTCCGCGATGGCCACTGAAAGCGACGCGCTGCTGCGGAACCTAGCCTGGGAGGTGGGCACGGCCGGGATTTTTCTCGCCTTGTTGATCCCGGTCGGATTGCGCGTCCTCCCCTGGCTCTTCGAGCGGGTCGCCGACCTGCGCAACCGCGAGGTCTTTGTCCTCACCGTCGCCGTTGTCGCGCTCGGATTGGCCTACGGCGCCTCGTTCTTTGGCCTATCGCTGGCGATCGGCGCGTTCGTGGCCGGCGTGGTCGTCGGTGAATCCGATTTGTCGCATCAGATTCTCGGTGAAATCCTGCCGCTGCGGGACATCTTCGCCGGGCTCTTCTTCGTCTCGGTCGGCATGCTCGTCGACCCCGCCTTCGTGGTGCGGAATCTGCCGCTGGTGCTCGCCACTCTGGGACTCATCGTGCTGGCGAAGGGCGCGCTCGTCTCGGTGCTTGCCAATCTCCTCGGCACGCCGACCCGTTCGGCGGTGCTCACCGGAGCGATCCTGGCCCAATCGGCTGAATTCTCCTTCCTGTTGGCGCGCGTGGGAACGGACGTCGGCGCCGTCACGCCGACGGTCTTTAGCCTGATGTTAGCCGGAGCGGCGGCGAGTATCGTCTGCTTGCCCGGTGTCTACCGCGGGGCGCAACCACTCGCCGCCTCATTGGAGGGTTGGCGACCCCTCGCGGCCGGATCACCGCTGATTGCTGACGACCCGGTCCCAGATGACGGGCCTCGTGGGCACGCGGTCATTTGCGGTTACGGGCGGGTCGGCCGAGTCATCGGCGCGGCGCTCCGTCCGCGCTTCAGCTTTGTCGTGATCGAGGAGGATCCCCGCGTCGTGCGGGGATTGCGCGACCAGGGACTGACGGCCATCCAGGGCAATGCCGCCGTCTCGGCGGTGCTGGAACGGGGGAACCCGGCGCGGGCGCGCCTGCTCGTGGTGGCGCTGCCCGATCCGATCGCCACGCGCCAGGTCGTCGACTATGTGCGCGGGCGCTACCCACGGTTGGATATCGTCGTCCGCACGCACAGCGAAGCCGAGCGCGAGTTCCTGCTCAATCGCGGCGTGAGCGAGGTGGTCCTTGGCGAGTGGGAGTTGGCGTTAGAGATGACGCGCCACGCACTGGGGCGATTCGGCGTCGGCACGCTGGAAGCGCAAGGGTTCATCCAACGTCTACGCGGGCAGTCTCGCCTGCCGGCGCCGGAAGACGCACTCGTGCCGGGTCGCCCCAGCGAACGCCGCCGCGCGCCCTCCTCAGAGGCCGAGCCGCCGGCGGGGCGCGGCGATCCAGTAGAGGTACAGCGCCAAGCTGACGCCGAAGAAGGCGGTATGACCAAGCCCCAACGTCACCGGATCGGTCGCCTCCGCAAACCACGGCCACCCGATCGCCGGCGCGACGGCGTAGACGTTGCTCAGCCACAGCGCCAGACCGTAGACCGTCGCGGCCAGGACAAGCGCACCCACGGATCGCGCCCAGCGACGGCGATGGGCCAGGAACATGCCGAAGCCGAGGCCGAAAACGCTGGCGAGGACCAGATGCACGATGAGACCGCTGACGATCGCCGGCCCACGGGGGGTAGTGGCGTCTAACACGTCCGGCCCGAGCAGGATCGTCGCCTTCATACGCAGTGGTTCGATCGTATCGGGCACGCTGGGCCGCGGCTTTGCCACGCTCAGCTCGAAGGCCAGGAACACGGCGCCAGCAATGATCCCACCGCGGGTACCGTGCTTCTCCCACCAGTCGTTATTCCAGCGTGCCCACGTCACGTCTGCCGTTGCCATCGCGCACCTCCCGAACTGGCTGATGGGCAGGGTTGGCAGCAAGCGGAAGCGAAGCGTCGTCACCTATGATAGGCTGTACAGAAGCAATCAATTCGCGTCAATCGGACATGCGTTCGGTGGTATTGCCCCGCGGCGAGGGTCACGCGACACACGGTCGTGTCCGGTCGCCGGACGGGCTCGTGGTCAATGGCCGGTGAAGGAGACCCCATGAACGGTGTTGTACGGTTCTTTCGGACGCTTCCGTTCCGCATAACTCAAACCAAGGCTGTCTATTACCGCATTCGGTACATGTTCCGCCGCTAACGCCCGCCTGCCATCCAGCGTTGCGGCGCCACGACCGGGACCGCGTCGTCCGACCGGCCCCCGGTGACGCCCATGTTACGCTACTCCGCGTCGACTGGGCAGCGGCATTGAGGCGTGGAGGAATTCTGGACCATGGCGACCCCGGTACGCATCGGCAATGGCTCCGTTCCGCACTCGCCGGTCGCGGCGCGCGAGGTCGCCGCGGTGCGGCGGCCGACCGCGGCGGCCTCGCTCCTGCCGCCGCGCGTCTTCCACGACCCGGCGATTCTGGAGTATGAACAGGAGGCATGGTTCGCGCGAGGTTGGGTCTGCGTCGGCCGGGAAGAGGACGCCGCCGAGCCGGGCGCCTACTTCCTGACCCAAATTGCCGGCGAGAATCTGATCGTCGTCCGCGGCAAGGACGGCGAGTTGCGCGCCTTCTACAACGTCTGCCGCCACCGCGGCGCAACGCTCGTCACCGAGCCGAGCGGCACGATGGTTCGCTTCCAATGCTCCTACCATGCCTGGGTCTACGACCTCGACGGGAAGCTCCATCGCCCCCGCCACACCGATATCCTCGAAGACTTCGACTACACCGAGTACGGCCTGGTCCCGGTCAAGCTCGCCACCTGGCAGGGGCACGTCTTCCTCAACCTGGTCGACGACGGCCAGCGTCTCGACGAGTTCCTCGACGACCTGCCTGATTGGTTTGCCCGCTTCGACCTGGGCGGCCTGCGCCGGGTCAAACAGATCGACTACGACGTGCGCGCCAACTGGAAAGCGATCATCGAGAACTACGAGGAGTGCTACCACTGCCCCGGCGTCCACCCCCAACTCAACCGGATCACCCCCTACAACCTGGGCGAGTGGATCCCCAGCCGGGGGCCGTGGAACGGGAGCTGGATGGTCGTCGTCGGCGACCACGAGACCCTGTCGATGGACGGCGTGATGCGCGGCCACGGCCGGGACATGCTCGCCGGCATGACCGACGAGGACATTAAGAAGGTCTATTACTTCGTCGTCTGGCCGAACCTGCTCATCAGCCTCCACCCCGACTACCTCATGACCCACCGCCTCGTCCCGCTCGCCCCGGACCGAACCTCCATCGCCTGCGAGTGGTTCTTTGCGCCCGACCAGATCGCCCGCCCCGACTTCGACCCCGCCGACGCCATCGAATTCTGGGACCTGACCAACCGCCAGGACTGGGAGGTCTGCGCGTTGCAGCAGCAGGGAACGGCCTCCCGCGCCTACACCCCCGGCCGCTACTCCGGCATCGAAGGCGGCGTCCACGCCTTCGACCTGCTCGTCGCCGACCGCTACGCTGCCGACGGCGTCGTCACCAAAATCCCCCACGTCCACAAGTCCGACTCGACCCGCCGCGATCGCGAACGGGCGACGACGCGGGCAAGCGGCAAGTAAGGCGAGGCGTATTCCGACACCAGCACTCGAGCAGGCCCGTCCTCATGGAATCTCCGGTGCTCGCCGCGGCCGTCGGCCCATTGACAGGCACCGGATGGTCTGCTCAATATGGCGATGAACGGTAAGACCTGGTGCTAGTCGAGGACCCTGCTGTGCACGACGCCGCCTGTCCCGACCCCTTGCCTCACCGAACGGTAACGCTCGTGTCGCCGCCCGGGACTGTTCACGATGCCGGCCGGTTGTCCGTTCCGCGTACATTGCTGGTCGGGCGGGCGCGAGAGATTGCGGCCGTCTGCGCGCTGATGCGGCGCCTGGATGTCCGCCTGCTCACGCTCGTCGGGCCCGGCGGCGTCGGCAAGACGCGGCTCGCCTTGGCGGCAGCCGGCGAGCTGGAGGGAGATTTTGCCGACGGCGTCCGCTTCGTTGCCCTGGCGCCGGTGCGCGACCACGCGCTTGTTCCCTCGACGATCGCCCAGGCGCTGGGAGTGCGCGAGACCAGCGAGCGACCGCTGGGCGACCAACTCCAGGGCTATCTCCACGAACGGTCGGTCCTGCTGATCCTCGATAACGTAGAGCACGTGGCGGCCGCGGCGTCGATCCTTTCGGGCCTGCTCGATGCGGCGCCCGGACTCAGGGTGCTAGCCACGAGCCGAGTTCCCCTCCACCTTGCCGGCGAGCAGGAGTTCCCAGTCCCGCCGTTGTCTGTCCCGACGGCATCCCCGCCTTTGTCCATCGACGAGGTCTCTCGTGCCGAAGCGGTCACCCTCTTCGTCCAGCGCGCCCGTGCAGCCGACCCCTCCTTCACGCTGACCGAGAAGAACGCGGCAGCCGTTGCCGAGGTCTGCGCGCGGCTAGACGGATTACCACTAGCGATTGAACTCGCCGCGGCGCGGACGAAGGTCTTGTCCCCGGCCGCGCTCCTTGCGCGCCTGGAACGTCGTTTGCCACTTCTGACCGGCGGCCCGTCGGACGCGCCGGCGCGCCTGCAAACGATGCGCGACGCGATCGCCTGGAGCTACGACCTGCTCACCCCGGAGGAACAAGCCCTCTTCCGCCGGGTCTCCGTCTTCGCCGGCGGCTTCACGCTCGACGCCGCTGAGCGAGGCGGGAGGCGGGAGGCGGGAATCGGGAGGAGCACCGACGCCCTCACTCCCGACTCCATCCTCGACAGGCTCGCCGCGCTCGTCGATCACAGTCTCCTGCGACGAGTCGATCAGCCGCGGGACGAACCGCGATTCCGGATGCTGGAGACGATCCGGGAGTACGCCGAGGAACTATTGGAGGCGAGCAGCGAGGCCGAGGTAACCCGGCGAGCACACGGGGAGTTTTTTCTCGCCCTGGCGGAGCAGGCGGACACGAGCGCGCCCCTGCACGGACCCGAGCAGGGGCGGTGGTTGGACCGGCTGGAGGCCGAGCATCCCAACCTACGCACGGCGCTCTCCTGGGCGATCGAACGCCAGGAAGAGGAGATTGTCCTGCGGCTGGCCTCGTCGCTCTGGCTCTTCTGGCACGTGCGCGGCCACGGCGTCGAGGGGAGCCGTTGGCTGGAGCGTGCGCTC
>JBOGUF010000088.1:0-22904 GCA_050696075.1 Thermomicrobiales bacterium | reverse complement strand
CGCCTGACGCCCGCATCGCTAGGGGCGCGCTTGCCGGGGCCGCACGATGCGCCAGAAGCCGAAGATGAGTCCGGCGGCCACAACGCCTGAGCCGACGGCGATGACAAACGCCCGCGTGTCGAAGTCTCCCTCGTCGTCCGCTGCCGCGGTCTCCGCTTCCGGGGTCCCAGTCGCCGCGGCCGTTGGGCTGGCCGCGAGGGTTGCCGCCGGGGACGCGGCCGGGCTGGCGGCCGGAGACGCCACCGGGCTTCCGCCCGCGACCGTGAAGGTGAACTCGCCCTCCTCCGGGTGGTCGTCCTCGCCGGAGAGCGCGCTCCACCGGACGGTGTAAACGCCCGGCGGCAGATCGGTCGGCAGCGAGACGGTTACCCGCGTGCGCTCCGGGTCGTTTAGATCGACGGCCGAATCGCCGAGATCGACTGTCGTTCCATCCGGTCCGTCCACCGCCAACGTCGTCCCCTCCGGGTCGACCTCCTCGGTGAACCACACTACGACTATCGCCGGTGCTGTCGCCACCGACCCGCCGATCGGCGGGTCGGCTCGCTCCGGCTCGGCGTGCGCGAGCGCCGACCGCGGCTGCGCTTCCAGAGCGACGAATGCCGCCAGCGCCAGCGCCAGCAGCGCGGGGCAGCGCGCGGACCTCATCATCGACCACTTCCTCCCAACTCAACTAAGAGTTCTCGAGGTTGAAACCTCGGACTCAACCTACGAAATCCCGCCGGGACTGCGGTTGGTACGCTCGTTTCTCAGTCCCGGCGGGACTTCGTAGGTTCAGCGCGGCGTTTTAACGCCGCGAGTGGCTAATCCTCGGTCTTCGGAAACTCGAGTGGCTCTCGCGACTGCACCGAGTCAAAGCCGTCTGGGGACGAGGTGAAGGTCTCGTCGATCGCGACCCCTTCGATCTCACCGGTGATGTGGAAGCTGTAGTCCCCCTCAGCCATCGGGAAGAAGTAGGAGACATAGTGGCCGGGGTCGCGGAAGGCCGGCCGCAGCGGCAGATCCATCGACTGGTCGCCGTAGATTACCTCGGCCGTCAGCGTCGTCTCCAGCCCTTCAACCGGGATGCGCGCCTCCTCGCCCTCGGCGGTCGGCGTCGCGTCCGGCCCGGCCGGCTTGGTGATGCGCAGGCTGAGGGCGTTCTTTTCGCCGACGAATGCTGGCTCCTCGATGAACCCGACGACAAACTGGTACTGCCCGTCGGCCACGTCGCGTCGTTCGTGGGCCAATGCCGCGATCGGCAATGCCATGGCAAGGGCGGCGATGACGAATAGCCCCAACCGGATGCGGTGAGTCCGCGTCATGGTGAACTCCTCCATGCCGCCGATTGTCGCGGCGGCCGTTCAATCTATCCAAGAGGGAATGCGGCAGCAAGCGCCGCGCGTGGAGGAGGCGCGTCGGGCGCCGGCGTCAAGCCGGCCGGGATTCGAACGGCAGCAATCGGTAGTCGTCGCAGCACCGTCAGCGCGAGCAAGGCCAGCACGACGGACACCGCGACCGCCAGCCCAGCCGCGCGCTCGGCGGATGCGGTCATCTTTGAGAGTTGTGGTACATCCGGCGGAGAACTCGTCGCGGTTGCGATTTGCCCGGAGACGGCGGCCGGCAACAGTCGTCCGCCTAAGGCGACGCTGTCCAGCGTGGGCAGCACGTCATCGTTTGCATGACGTCCCGCCGTGCCATGATCGTGTCCGTGGTGATCGAACGCGCTGGCGATCCCGGTATCCCAGAACTGGAATACCGCGTGCGCGTGCGGCGTCTCGGCGCCGCCTCGATATTCGACCGGCATCATCAGGACGCACAAGACCGCCAGCGCGATGAGCGCCCGGTCGAGTCTCGGATGAAGGATGGAACGTCGAGCGCGCACGAGCATCCAAGTCACATCGACGGCCGTGCGTCCGGACCGCACGAGGCACGCGAACCCTCCGCGATGGTAGCACACGCGCCTCATCGCCAAGCCTAGCTTGATGGTCCACCCGGAATGTAACCGCCGTGTGGCCCCTCACCCCGCACGCTATCACGCCACCGCCGGAGCCAGCCCCCGCCCTTCATCCTCCTCGCTCGCCGGACAGACATGCACGATGGCGCCACCAAAGGTCGAGACATGATCGGCCAGCGCCCGCTGAACCTGCTCGACCACTCGATGCGACTCGGCCACCGACAGGCGCGAATCGACCGTGACGTGCAAGTCGGCATGCACCCGATGCCCGAGCCAGCGGGCGCGCACCTCATGCACCCCCCGCACACCCGGCACGTGCATCGGCGCATGTTCGACCTGCGCCAGAATCTCCGGCTCGATCCCGTCGAGCAGCCGCTGGAAGATCGATATCGCCGCGTCCTTGAGAATCCACACGATCGCCGCGGTGATGAGCAGACCGATGATGGGATCCAGGATTGGCACGCCGACGACGCCGCCGATCACGGCAGCGAGCACCGCGAGCGACGTAAAGCCGTCGATCCGCGCATGCTGCCCGTCGGCGATCAGCGCCGCCGAACCGATCTGCTTGCCGGTTCGCATCTGGATGACCGCGACGATCTCGTTGCCCAGAAAACCGACGATTGCCGCGGCCGCCACCCACCAGAGAAGGATGACCGGCTCTGGCTCGATCATCTTCTTAATCGACTCCCAGCCCGCGACACCGGCAGATACGGCGATGCTCAGAACGATGACGATGCCGGCAAGGTCTTCGGACCGGCCGAACCCGTAGGTGAACCTGCGGCTTCGCATTCTCCGCTGCAGGGCAAAGGCGATGAGAAGCGGGATCGAATTTGCCCCATCGCCCAGGTTATGTACCGTGTCTGCAAACAGCGCGGTGGAGCCGGATTGCCACACGACGACGGCTTGGAAGACGGTCGTTAAGCCGAGACTCAACAGCGCGATCTTCGTCGCCCAAAGACCTCGTTCGTGCGACTCCATGACGTCATCCACCTTCTCATGGATGTCGTGAGAATGCGCGAACGTGTGTTGCAGCCATCCGGCGATGCCGCCGCGGTGGGTGTGGTCGTGGTCGTGATGGTCGCTTGTCGGATCCTTCCCCACGGTCTCACTCCCGATCCTGACGGCCGTCGCGCCTCTCCCCACCCGGCGCATCCGGCGTGCCGCGGTGCTCAACGGATAAAGCGGTCGAGGGCCTCCTTGAGACGATCCCACTCTGCATCGGCCATCCCATTCCGCGCCGCACCGCGCAGACAGGATTCGACGTGATCCTCCAACACCAATCGCGACGCCCGGTCGATCGCCGCCCGCACCGCGGCAAGCTGGATGAGGACATCGGCGCAGGGCCGCCCATCTTCGACCATTCGCTTGATCGCTGCGACGTGTCCCCGCGTCCGCGCAAGCTGGTCGACAACGGACTTCGTGTGTTGGTGCGGATGCGGCTCCCGCCGCGGGTCGCCCAGCATCGATCTATCCCCCTAGGGGGGATATCGTAGCAGCAAGAACCCGCCAGAGCAACCGGTAGATCTCCCCAGTCCTTGAACAGCGAAGGGCCGGCCCGTGAGCCGGCCCTTCGCTGCATTCGCATACATGCGTGCGCTAGTAGCTGATCTCCACCGGCGTGCCACTCGGCGCCCAGTTGTAGAGCCAGGTCGAGGTGCCGAGCGGGACGTTGATGCAACCGTGGCTCATCGGCGCGCCGAAATTGTTGTGCCAGTACGCCCCGTGGATCGCGTGGCCAACCCCGGTGAAGTACATCACGTCCGGCACCGACGGCACGTTGTAATACTCACCGCCGAGCACGCCCTCCATATGCTCCGAGGGCAGTTTCGTGCTGATGTAGTAGCTCCCCGGCGGCGTTTCGAAACCCGCCTTGCCCGAGCTGATGTACGTCTCCATCACCGCCACCCCGTTTTCCCAGGCGATCAGGTACTGCGAGCTCAGGTTGATCTCGATCCATTTGTTCGGCATCGGTGGCGGCGGCGGAATCCAGAGCGCCTCGTCATAGATCGGGATGTTGCCCTGCGCCACAGCCCCGGTGTCGATCTTGGCGCGCTTCGCCAACACCTCACCCAGGGGGACCATGAACGGGTCGCCGCCCTGCTTCCAGGCAAGTTGCCCGCGCTCGAAAACCTGATAGACGACGCCGTCGAGGGTGTACTCCTCTGTCAGCGGGTAGCCGAGGTACGTCGCCTCGCCTGTCGCTTCCCAGAACGCCTTGAAGCCGAACTGGACACTGTGACCCGTCTCC
The DNA here is from genome assembly GCA_050696075.1 of Thermomicrobiales bacterium. Taxonomy (GTDB): domain Bacteria; phylum Chloroflexota; class Chloroflexia; order Thermomicrobiales; family UBA6265; genus JBOGUF01. The sequence continues at coordinate 18,723 of JBOGUF010000088.1, read as the reverse complement.
GGCACGAACCGCCAGGAGTCCGAGTTCTCCTGTTTCGCCGCCTTACCCGTCAGCGGCAGCCAGGCACGCGCCATGGCCGCGGCCTCGGCGGCCGCTTCGCGCTCAGTCGCGCCGCCAAAAGCGCCGCGACTGCGATAGACCAGATGCGGGCGAAATTCCTCGCCGATCTTGCCGAGCCGGACGACGTTGCCGTTCGGATCCTCCGGCCAGTACTCGAAGCGTGCGTACTGGTAATACTGGACAACGCGCCCCTCCTCTTTCAGCTCCGGCGAAATGGGATAGCCATACAAGCTGATGCCGCTGTTGGCCCGCCAGAAGTCGAGGAAGACGCCGTCGATGGAATGTCCGGTTTCCGGGATATAGACCGCGCGCGGCGGGGACCAATTGCTCTGCGCGGCGTCGGCCGTCGTCATCATCAATGGCGAAAGCGCAAGCACCATCAAGCCAAGGACGGCCAGCAGCGCAAAGCGGTGCGGGCGTCTCACGCGGGAAGATGAGGAGTGTTCAGGCCGGTCTCCCCAGACCCCCGTCAGACCATGCATTGTGTGATCCCCCTCCCCGTCGAGTCGATGCATCCCGCGCGCCGCGTCCGCTCGCGCGCCCCCGGTATGCTCCGTACGGATGGACTCCTGCCAGCCGTCCCGTTGCTGTAAACGCGCGACCACGCCGAAAAGTTGCGCCCCGCATCCATGTGTGCGCGACATAGAACAGCCACGACTCCCGGGAGCGAATGGCACAGCGGGATCGTGGCCTACCCGACTACATGCGGGACCGTTCTGTACTGCCAGGATCATAGCATAGTACGTACATTCTGGGGAAGTGGTTGCTATGATAGAACGGCAGACATGCGCGAAGGATCCGCTCGCCCGCGCGACGACGCGGCGACCCGGTGCATTTCAACAGGAGGAACGCCCGCGATGATTGCGCGTATCTGGCGCGGCCGAACGGCCGCCGCCCAGGCGGATGACTATCTCGACTACCTGGAAGCGACCGGCCTCAAGGATTATTCGTCAACACCGGGCAACCGCGGCCTGCGCGTCCTTCGTCGGATCGACGACCAGACCGCCGAGTTTCTCCTCATCACGCTCTGGGATTCGATGGACGCCATCCGCGCCTTCGCCGGCCCCGAACCCGAGCGTGCCGTCTACTATCCGGAGGACGACGCCTTCCTCCTCGAAAAGGAGCCGACCGTGGCCCACTACGAGGTGCTGGTCGACCGCTGAGCAGCTTCGACGTCGGCGGAACTTCGCCGCTTGGCCGGCAATGTGTCTCCCAACAGATCGCCAAAGATCGCCTCGGCTAGGCCAAGGGACTCGGTCAGGGAAAGCATTTCGCTCTCGGGCACGCGGGCGACCATCTCCTCGGCGTGGTGCTCGCCACACGCGAAGACGGTAAACGGACAACAGACCTCCGACGCCGGGGCCTCGAACGCGCGGCGGGCAACGACGACCGTCTCCGCGGGTGACGCCGATACGACGGCGCCAGGCCGAACCCGCAACCGCATCAGTACTCCGCACGCGGCGCATCGTCCGTCAACCGTGATCGCTCGCCCCAACATCGCGGCAACACCAAGTGCGTCCAAGGCGCACATCGCATACCGTCGCCGCTCATCGACGACGACGACGTGTGGCGTCGGCACGACGGAAAAGGGGTAGAGACAGATCACGCGCCCGCTCGCATCGAGCGCCAGGTAGTCGGCCTCGACCAGCATCTGCAGCCCCGACCGCACGTCCACCGGTGACGTGCCCAACGTGACGGCCATATCCTCGACGCCCGGCACGCCGCCGGTTGCGAGCATGGCGTCGATCAGTGTCCGGTGAATACGGCGCTGGGCATGCGGCAACTCCGGTTGGTGGCGGTTCTCCACGGCGCGCTCCTCGCGAACGGTGCATCGGCGTTAAATGCGTGTGCAGCTCAGGATAGCGGCGGCGTTGTCGGCGATCACGCCGCGCGCCAGCGCCACGAGATCGCGAACCCTCGGGTCGGCAATCCGGTAGTAGATGAACTTGCCCTCCCGTCGACTCCCGACGTATCCGCACCACCGCAAGCACGCCAGGTGATTGGAAACCTGGCTCTGCGGTGAGCCAAGGAGTGTCACCAGCTCTGAGACGTTCTTCTCCCCCTCGAGGAGGTGCTCGATGATCTTAAGGCGCGTCAGATCGGAGAGGCCATGGAAGAACTTGGCCACGATCGCCTGACGCTGGTCGGCCGCTTGGTCGTCGATGCCAATGGCGATGGAAACTGGATCACTCATCGAGCGCCACGCTCCTTGCTGCTCGTCTTCCGAACCAACCCACCTAAGCGCATAGTACATATTTGATTATCATGATGCAACCTCAGCCACCCGGCATTAGGTCAGTAGCGGCTCAGGCTGCCGTTGCGCTTGGCGGTCTGCTCGCCGAGGTGGAAGGCGAGAGCGCCAGCAACGAGCCAGGCAACAGTGGTAGCGGTAAGCCAGACGAGCCCTCCGTTGCCGCTCATCGTGCTGAATGACCGCCCGTCGAGGAGCACATTGCGCAGAGACTGGGCGGCGTGGGTGACGGGAAAGAGGCGCGCGATTGCGGCTGCCCAGCCGGGCATCCGGTCGAGCGGCAGGAGAAGCCCTCCGAACAGGAAGAGCACTCCGAAGAGCGCGTCGTTGATCAGCTCGATCCGCTTCCAGACCAGGGCCAGCCCGCCGATGACCAGCGAGTAGCCGACGGCGCCGACAACGAGGAAAAGGAGCGGCAGGAGTCCCTGGATACGCCAGCGCACGTCGAGGTCGACGACGAGCTCAATTGCCAGGTACATAGCCGCGACGACGAAGAACGTCTCGACCACCGCGGCCACGACGCGACCGGCGGCGGCGAGAAGCCAGGAGGGAAGGGGGCTGAGGTAGACCTGCTCCAGGGTACCGGTCTGGATCTCCCCGAGCAGCCGCCAGAAAAGCTTGGCGGTCTGCAAATAGTAGAAGGTGAAGGCGACGTACCCGAGGAAAATCCAGGTCGTCTGGTATGCATCGAGGGACCAGTCGACCCGCCCCGTGGCGATCTCCTCCCCCTTCCCAATCACGGCGAAGAAAAGCAGAGCCGTGCCAATGAACAAGGGGAGCTCGATCAGGATCTGGATCCGTTCGCTCCAACCAGCCAACAGCCCTTTGTAGACCTCGTTGCCGATCGCCCTGAGAGCGGCCCGGGTGCCGAGTCCGCGTTCCATGGGCAGACTTGCCCGCGTGATGACGGCGTGCTGGCTCATCGGGGGCCCAACCTCCCGTCGCGCAGGCCGCGACGAATCTGACACTGGTAGACCGTCCAGCCGAGGAGCAGCATGGCCACGGCGTGCACCAGGGTCCATTGCAGGCTGTGGTCGGACCAGGTGGCGGCCAGCGACCGGTCTTCGATCAGGAGCTTGCGCATCACGTCAATGCCCAGGGTCGAGGGAGCGAGCTTGGCGATCACCTGGAGCCAGTCGGGGAAGACGTAGACCGGCACGTAATCGCCGTTGATCATGCCGATCAGTGAGTAGATGACGTGGTTGATGGCGCCGATTGAGGTGACGGTGAGCGCGATCCCGCCCATGAAGAGCGCGAAGCCGGCAACGTCGAGCAGCGTCAGCGCGGCAGGGAGCAGCGCCGCCCAGGTGAGCCCGGGGAACTCGACGTCGAAGGCGATGGCAAGCGCTCCGCCCACGATCCCGGCGACGAGCACGCCTTCGATCATCATCGCGCCCAGCAGCCCGACCGACAGCAGCCACGGCGGAAGCGGACTGAGGTGCATCTGCTCCAGTGTCCCGGTGTTCATCTCTTCGAGAATGCCGGCGACGACCTTCACCAGGACGATGTAGGCGACGATGTAGGGGAGGAACCCGATCATCGTTGCCGGCAGCAGCTCGTCCACCAGGTAACCGCCGCCGATGAGGTACTGAACGCCGAGGTAAAAGCCGGCCATGATCGCAAGCTCGATCACGAAGATGACTCGGCGGTACCACAGGGTGAGCAGGTGCTTGGCAGTCTCGTTGCCTAGCATTCGCAGAATGACCCGGGGGTCCGGCCGGTCGCTTTCCATCGCGGGGCAACGCCGGGGGGAGTTGGGGCATGCGCTGTGCTGGCGGTCATGTCACCTCCCCTCCACGATGCGCAGGAAGACGTCCTCCAGGTCCGGCTCGACCTGGGTCACCGACTGCAGCGGCGCATCCAAGGCGCGCAACCGTTCGAGCAGGTCGTACAGGTCACGCTGGTCCGTCATCGGAGCGGTCAGGGTGGTGACGCCGTTGTCGTGACTGACCGCGACGCCCGCCGGCAGCCGCAGCGGCGCCGTGTCCAGCGGCGCACCGAGCGTGATGCGATAGCGATCCTCCCGAAACTGGGCCAACAGCTCGCCGACCGGCAGATCCGCGCCGATGCGGCCGTTGCGAATGATGGCCACGCGATCGGCCAGCTCCTGGGCCATGGCGAGCTGGTGTCGTCAAGACGACCGTCTTGCCCTCCTCGTGCGCCAGCCGGACGACCCACTCCTTTACCGTGCGGGCAGCCTGCACGTCGAGGCCGATGGTGGGCTCGTCCAGCAGCAGGATCGGCGGGTCGGTGATAAGCGCGGCGGCGACGGCCACCTTCTGCTGCATGCCGCGGGAGAACCCGCCCACGAGCTGGTTGCGGCGCTCCCAGAGGCCCAGCTCCGAGAGCAGCCGCTCCGCCCGCGGCTTGATCTCCTCACCGCGCAACCCCTTCAAGCGGCCGAAGTAGAGCAGGTTCTGCCAGGCCGGCATCGACCAGTAGACGTTGCGCCCGCCTTCCAACACGGCCCCGAGCTGGAGCACTGCCGCGCTGCGCTGGCGGGCGATGTCGTAGCCGACCACGCGCGCGGTGCCTGAAGTCGGGGTGACCAGACCGCAGATCATCTTGATCAGCGTCGTCTTCCCGGCCCCGTTCGGCCCGAGCAGGTCTTCGCCCTGCTCGGCAGGTATCGTCAAAGTCACGTCGTCGACCGCCCGCACCGCCGTCGGCCCACGGCCATAGGTCTTGGTCAGCCCGTCGACCGCCACCGCCGCCGGTGCGCGATGACCGTCGGTCCATGCGATCGCCGCTCGGCCGGCGCTGGCGATGGTATCCGTGCGCTCCACATTGGCTTGTGTCAACCCATTTCGAGCGTCTTCAACCTCCATCCTGGTTCGCTCCCATCGCGCGGGAGAACGGCTCCTCACGATCTCGATCCCGCTCTCTCTGACCCGGCCGGGAAGCATCTCGCGCCTCGGCCCGCTGCCACCGGGTCTCGACCTGGTCAATCGGCGTGAAGAGCACGCAGCCGACCGTGTCGTCCCGCCGAAGCAGCCAGTTGGAGATGGCGAGCACCTCGCACCCTGCGTAGCCGCGCACGGCCGCCAGCAACATCGACGCGCCCAACCAGAGCCAGGTGGCATCGCTTGTGTACGGGATGATCAGGAACGGGGCGACGATCAAGGCGGTGGCGCAGGCGCCGGCGTAGTCGACCTCACGCAGGGCGTCGGGGTATTGGCGGACGAGCCAGGCTTGGCCAAACGTGACGACCAACGGAATGATGACCACGCCCAGCGACGCTTCCCACCATTGCAGGCCGCCCACCAGCGCCAGGGCTATGGCGGCCAGGCCGACGACGACTCGGGCAAGTGTGCCGACCGGTCCGATCGCGCGCCTATTCGCCGTTGTCGTCATGCGTTACCTCCATGAAGATTGCTGCGTTCGGCCTCGTAGGCGAGGAGCCGGGACGCGATCAGGCGTCCGAGCTCGTAGCCCTCCTCGACCGACAAGATCTCGATGTCGTCCCGGTTCGCGGCCCACTGTTCCGCCTCCTCGCGCGAGGCAAAGAAGAAGATGTGGTGGCAGAACGTGCCCCAGATCGCCTCGACCGAGCTCATGTCGGCCGCCTCCGGCTCGACGATGACGATCGAGACGACGGCGCCGTCCGGGCTGACCTCTTCCACCCCCCGCGGGCCGACCCGGAGCCGGACCGTCTGCTTGCTTATCGGTGACGGCGACTCGACGGTGGCCGTCTGATCGAGCAGCGCGGGGAGGAAGAGCGCGTCCTCGGCGCACCAGGTAGACAACTGGGTTCCATTGACAGAGAAGCGGTGCTGGAACTCGTTCAGCGACAGGCCGTGTGCGCCGACGATGCGGTCGTCGGCGTCGCGCTCGGTCCACGTCCGCAGGAACTCGTCCGCCTCCGATGGCGCGACTCCCAGCTCGGCGATGATGCGGTCCACCTCCTCGTTGGAGACCGGCCGACCCCTGGCCAGCGTCCGGATCACCCGGACGAGGAGGCGGGAGTGCTCCGGCCCGTAGTCCAGCAGTCCGCCGTCCTGCGTCACTCGTTTCAGGAACTCGGTTGCGCGCGGGTTTGCCATCGTGAAACCTCCATCGGTGTTAGTTGAATCCGCGGAGCAGCCAGCGCTGCCCATCACGGAGACCAGACTACCGACGGAAGAAGCGGCTGCCATCCGAGCCAGCACGCGGTTCTGACACGAAGAACGGGCGCTTCGGCGCCCGCCGATGACGGAGAACACGTAGTCGGGAGGACCGCGGCCTAGACAAGCTCTCGGGTCAAGGCGTAGGCGGTAGCATCGGCGCGGCCGCGGGCGCCGATCTTGCCGTAGAGGTTGCCGATGTGGCGCTCGACGGTGCGGACGCTCAGCGTTAGCTCGTCGGCAATCTCGCTGTTGGTCTGTCCGCTGGCGATCAGACGCAACACCTCGATCTCCCGCTCCGTCAACCCGTTTGGGTGCGACAGCCCCGGCCGTGACCCGAGGATGGGGACGCGAGGCGGCGGACCGTCCGATGGCACGACTTCCTCTTCCTCGTCGAGAAACTCCTCGATCATGCGGGCCAACTCCGCGGCGTCGCCCAGGTAGGGCGCCGTCGCCTCCCCAGGGAAGACGGTCAGGCGAGCGTTCGGGAGGCGGGAGGCAAGGCGGCTGGCGACGTCAACCGGCAACCAGGGCAGATTCCGGCGGTGCAGAACGAGCGTCGGCGCCTGCACGCGCGGCAACAGATCCAAAACGTCGACCCGTTCGAGCGCTGCCAGCGCCGCCTGCATCACCTCGGGCGTGACGACCTCGCGCAGCCGCTGCGCGGCCTGCCTGCCTACTTCGCCGCCCGACCAGCCCAGCGCTAGGTGCGCGCACATTTCGGTCATGAGGTCCCAATTATAGTCGGAAAGACTCAGCCACGCGCGAACGCTCGGCGAACTGATGTCGGCCGGCCGCACCCAGGCGCACCAGAGGACCAGCCGGCTAACTCGGTCCGGGTGGCGGGCCGCGTACGCGAGCGCCACCGGCCCCGCGTCGGCGGCGCCGAAGAGCGCGAACCGGCCGAGGCTCAGGCGGTCGACGACCGCCTCCAGGTCTCCTACCAAAGTGTCCAGCGAAAAGTCGGCGACGTTACGCTCGGAGAGGCGGGTCCCTCGCAGGTCGTAGCGGACAAGCATCCGATCCTGCGCCAATCGCTCGTACCAGCGGCGGCACTCGGGGACCTGCCATAGCTCGATGTGGCTCCACGGACCTCCTGCCAAATAGACCAGAGGCGGACCGTCGCCCACCGTCCAGTAGGCGATGCTCGTCTGGTCGGCGGAGTGGGCGTAGTGGATGCGTGGCTCCATGAGATCAAACATACTCGGCATGACAACCCCTCTAGGAATATTCCAACGTATTCGATTATGATGATATCATATATCTGGTCCGCCGTTCGACACGCGGACAATGGACAGACGGGAGACAACGATGAAGAGGGATTACGACCTGGCAATCGTCGGGTCGGGCTCGGCCGCCTTCGCGGCAGCGATCAAGGCGCGCGAGCAGAACGCCCGTGTGGTCATGGTCGAGCGGGGCACGATCGGCGGCACCTGCGTCAATATCGGCTGCGTCCCCTCGAAGACGCTGCTGCGCGCCGCGGAGGTCTACCACCTCGCCGGCCATCACCCCTTCGCCGGCATCGAAACCCACGCCGGAGCCGTGGACTTCGGCGCGATGGTCGAGCAGAAGAACCGGCTCGTCGGTTCCCTCCGCCGGGACAAGTACGCCAACCTCGTCGACGAGTACGGCTGGGAACTCATCATCAGCGAGGGCGATGCGCGATTCCTCGCCGACACCACGCTCGGCGTCGGCCCTCACACGATCCGGGCCGCCAATTACCTCATCGCTACCGGCGCCCGACCGGCCGTTCCGCCATTCCCGGGGCTCGCCGAGGCCGGGTACCTGACGAGCACGACCGCGATGGACCTCACCGCCTTGCCCCGCTCCCTCGTCGTCCTCGGCGCCGGCTACATCGCGCTCGAGCTGGGGCAGCTCTTCCGGCGCCTGGGCACAGAGGTCACGCTCCTGCAACGGGGTCAGCGGTTGCTGCGAGACTATGAGCCGGAGATCGCCGTGGCGGTCGGCGAGATGCTCACCCGAGACGGGATAAAGGTCCTCACCGGCGCCCATATCCAACGCGTCGAGCGCAATGGCGCCAATCGACTCGTGCACGTCGAGGTCGACGGCGCACGGCGGGTCTTGGACGCGGAGCACGTCCTGGTGGCGACCGGCCGGTCGCCGAATGTCGAGGCCCTCAATCTCCCGGCTGCTGGAGTTGAGACGGACGAAGATGGAGCGATCATCGTCGACGAGCACCTGCGCACGACCAACTCGCGCGTCCTCGCCGCCGGGGACGTCACGCTGGCCCCACAGTTCGTCTACGTCGCCGCCTACCAGGGCGGCCTCGCCGCCGAGAACGCGCTGAACGGCATTCCCAAGCCCGTCGACCTGACCGCCCTGCCGGGCGTGATCTTCACCGACCCCCAGGTCGCCGTCGTCGGCCTGACCGAGGAACAGGCGCGCGCTGAGGGCTTCGACGTCAAGACCTCGGTTCTGCCCCTGACGGCGGTGCCGCGGGCGCAGGTCAACTACGAGGACGTCGGCGTTTTCAAGCTCGTCGCCGACGCGGCCACGGATCGCGTGCTCGGGGCGCACGTCGTGGCGGGCAACGCCGGCGACGTGATCTATGCCGCCACACTCGCGGTCAAACACCACCTTACCGTGGCCGACTTGGTCGAGAGCTTTGCCCCGTACCTCACGATGACCGAGGGTCTCAAGCTCGGCGCGCTCGCCTTCGAGCGGGACGTCTCGAAGCTCTCCTGCTGCGCGGCCTGAGGCAAGACCGGCGAAGAACGATTCCAGCGGAAAGGGGAGTTCCTTGCAAGGCCGGGCAGTTATCGCAAACCTCACCATCGGCCTGATCAGCGGTTACGTCAGCACCAGGGTGATGGAGACGGTGGCGACGAAGTTGTACGAGTCGGAACCCGAAGAGGCCCGACGGCGGGAGGACGCGGTATGGCCCGGTCCGCCGTACGAAATCGCCGCGCAGAAAACTACCCAACTGTTGGGGCCGCGGGTGTCGAATCGGCAGATCCAAAGGTTTGGGGCTCTGATCTTTCACTATGGGCTCGGCATGAGATGGGGGTCGGTGTGCACGTTCGTGCGCCGCCGCACGGATCTCGATCCGGTCGTGACGCACCTGCGTGGCTTCGTCACTCATCTCGCCTTTGGCTTGGGCGTAGCGGCAACCTCCGAAACGCTCTTCTGGCTGGGCCGCAACGCCGGCCGGTAAGGACGTCGGTCAGCGCCTGGCATAGACGTCGTAAAGGAACGGCGTCACAACGTAGGTGAGGACCAGGTAGGCGGCGACGAAGCTCCCGAGCGAGAGGAGCAGGAACGGGATTGGGTTGGGGTGTGTACGACAGGCGCGTGCCCGGCGCCGCAGTGTCCACCAGACGGCGAGTCCTGTGAGCACCAGGCCAGCCGCGCGGAACTCGGTCTGGTAGGCCCCAAGGGAGACGAGGAAGGTCGATCCGCCGAGCCCGAGCGCGAGCGCCAGCGCCGGCGGGAGGCAGCAGAGGCTCGCCAGCAGCCCACCGACGAAGCCCGACCCGACACCGCCGGCGGCGGCCACTCCCTCCGCCCGGTCGATGCGACACTGCTCGAGCCACGTCCACGCCATGCGCCTATGCCCCGACTCGCTCGGCTTCGTCGCCGCCCGACTCGATCGCTGCTTCGATCTCCTCGGGCGAAACCTGGCTGGGGTCGTAGGTCACGGTCACGTCCTGACCGTCGAAAGCGATCTCCAGGATGCCGGGCATATTGCTGATGCTGGCCTCCACGCGGAGGTGGCAGGCGGGACACGTGATGGTCGGCACGTGGAACGTCGCGGTGGCCTCGGTCGCCTGGGTATCTGCCGTAGCATGCGTCTCGCCGGCAAGCCCGTGCGCCATGAAGAGGGTGATCGCCGTACCGTCTGCGGACGGTTGCAGCCAAGCGATGCCGGCAAATCCAGAGCCGTTCTGCTCCCGCACCCCAACCGCGAGCTCATCACCTGCCGGCTGACCGCCGATGTCGCCACAGGCGACGACCATGTCCTGCTCCGCGGGGCTCTCGCGGATTTCGTGGATGTCGATCGCATGCGGGCTTGCAAGCAGGTCGCTCAGCGTGGCCTCGACCGTCGTCACGCCGAACTCCACCGGGATTGCCGGCCCCTGCCCCATCGCTTCGAGGTCCATTGCCAGCTCGGTAAGCACGAAGGCGGGAGCCGGATCGGGTTCCGCGCAGCTGCCCCGGTGAACGTGGGCCGGGTGGTGAGCAACGATGTGGTCGTCGGCCGGCGCGGTGGCATCCTGCGCGAATCCCAGGTCGGGGGCGACGACGAGCCCCGTGACAACTATCAGCAGACCGAGCGCGATCCTCGGCGCTTTCCTCCCGCTCATTGACTCCCTCTCCCGGTGGATTTGGGCCAATCGACGATGTGGGTGGGATCGCCGTCTCAGCTAACCGGTCCGTCGCGTAACAGCTTGGTGCCGTACTCCCCACCGACCGCCCCTGGAGCACTGGCGATCGTCGTCAGCAACCTCGCCTGGTCGATCTTCGTCGGGTCGTAGACGATGCGAGCGACGAACCCGTCGGTGTCGTCAAGGAGCGCGAAGCTTTCGACGCCAGGGGTTTCGGCGACTCGCTGTTGGATCGCGAGCAGGCAGGCCGCGCAGTAGACGCCAGAGGTGATCTCGACGTCGAGCTGATGTGCGGCGGGCGCGGCAATTCGCTCTGGGGCGCCCGTCGTTGTCTCTCTCGCCAGGCGGGAGGATGCCGCGTCGATGATCCGGTCGTTGAGGAGCACAACGTTGGAGCCGACGACCAGGAGCAGGAACGTCGCCATGCTCACGATCGGGATCAGGATGCGGTTGCGTCGGTAGGCATTCACCGAGCAGCGGGCCTTACTCCTGCGCAGCGAGATCGCCACCCCCACCAGCGTCACAACCAAGCCGACGGCGATGAACTCCCATTTGAAGCGCACCAGCCCGACCGCGCCCGCGGCCCCGCCGACGCCCACGAGGATGGCGACCAGCGGACCGACGCAACAGACGCTGGCCAGCACCGCCCCCACAAGACCCCAGTGGAGGCCCTCCCCCGTGCTCGGCGTTGCCTCGCCATCGTCGGAGGTCGGAGTCGGTGCGGTTCGCCGGGGCGTCGCGGGCATTGCTTTGTTCCTCCTTGCAGTACGATCATATCCATCATATTCTTTTTTGTCAATGTGTTGGACTGCCAGCGGACGTTGGAGGCGTCGGGGAAACGCCATGAGATCAGGTCGCCTTGGGATCATCGCCGAGACGCTTGCGGCGACCGGCTCCGCGACCCTGGCCGGCGTCGCCTGCTGCGGCCCGATTGTGATTCAGTGGCTTGGGCTGCTTGTTTGGGGCATCGGCGGTCGAATGCTGCTGGTCAACTTGCTGCGTTACGAGGTCCCGATCCTCCTTGTCATTGCCGCGGTTTCGTTGCTCGGCCGCCGCCTCGCGGCCGACCGACCCACGCAATGGGCAAACACCCTTCTCGTAGGCGTGGCAACCTTCCTAGCCGGACTGCGCCTCGTCTGGGAGATCCGCCGGGGAATCGTCATGGCCTTCGACCCCGTCCACGAGCTGTTCAGCTACCGCCAGTCGATTCTGCTGGGGGCCGCGATCATCGTCCTCGTCGCCCGGCTCTGGGCGCTCAGCGCCGCGCTCTTTCACCGCCGCGGCACCATCCGGTGCAGGCGATGTGAGCCGGATCAGCGCCGCGCCATGCCGACAGCTGATACCTAACGCCTAACGCCTAACGCCTAACGCCTAACGACTCAAAGCTACATCGGATAGACCGCCAGCGCCATGCCGTCCATCGTCTCCCACATCCAGAGGAAGTCGCCCCAGGCCCAGAAGCGGTAGCGGCCGGTTGCCGGGTCGGAGACGTAGACCCCCTCCGCGTCGTAGCCGTAGACGACGACCACGTGCGCCCCAGCGAAGACCGTGTACCGCCCGTCGTCGTCGTAGACCTTGCCGGTGTTGCCCCAATATGCGAGCCAAGTGATCACCGGGTGCCCCTGGTCGATGTGGTTGATCAGCATCGTCGGGTCGCCGGCCGAATAGAAGACCTCGCCCACAAAGCCCCACTCGTTGAGCACCGGCGCCAGCGGCTCGGGATAGACGCCGTAGTCATCGTAGTTGCCCCACGCGCCGTTGATGTCGCCGCGATACCCAATGTGCGGGTTCTTCGCCCGCGGCACCTGGCCCAGGAAGACCTCCTCGGTCACCCCGCCGCCAAAGGCGCTCGTGGCGATGAAGGCCGCGGCATATTCACAGCTCAGGTTGTACCGTTGCGCGTGCCGCGGCACCCAGACCGACGAATCCGGCCCGCGGCGACCCAGGTCGTCGGCCGCCACCGGTGCGGTTTCGGCCGACGCCGGGATCAGGAGCCGCTGGCCGATCTGGATCGTTTTCCATTCGACGACGCCGTTCAATTCGGCCAACGCATATGGATCGACGCCGTACAGGCCGGCGATATACTCGATTGAATCGCCCGGCTGGACCGTATACGCCCCGCTGACCCAGGGACTCGTCCCTTCCCGCTCCGCCGCCATCCGCGCTGCTTCCGATGGCGACTGACCCGGCCGCGGGATGACCAGCACCTCGCCCGGCGCCGGATACGGCGGGTTCGCCATCCAGCTCGCCGCCAGGATCGCATTCGGATCGACCCCGAACTCCGCGGCAATGCTCTCCAGCGTATCCCCTTCCTGCACCCGGTAGCGCTGCTGTGCCGCGGCGCTCCCCACCGTCCCAGCCAGCAGCACCGCCACCACCAACCACGCGGCAAAGAAGCGCTGGACGGCGCGTGGCCGTGGCAACCGCGGCAGGCGGACGGCGAACCGTCGCGCCGCCGTCAGAGTCTCCGGCGGATCAGAATCAACCACCGGCGCGGAGACGACCTCGGGTTCGGATTCGCGTTCTGGCTCTGGGATCACGTCGGCAACCGGCGCGCTCGCAACGGGCGTGTGGCCGGCGGTGCCCCGCCCGATCCGCACTGGGCGTGCAAACGGATCTGGACGACGTCCACGATCGGCACCAGCAGCGTCGACCGCGGCGTCGCGCCCCGCGTAGAGCGCGACGAGGTCCCGAGCGTCCGCGCGCACGGCCGCCGGCGTACCCCGTTCGCCCGGCGGCTCGCCAGTGAGGATGGCACGCCGGCTCACCGGCCCGCGCGGCCGCTCCCGCGGATCCCAGTACTCGATCATCGCCTCGCTCCGTGGCTGCGACGCCCTCGGCCGCGGCGCGGGAACGGCGACCTCTTCCGCAGGGTGTACGTACACTCAACAACAGCATACCAATCGCCACGACAAGACGCAAGGGTTTCCGTGACACCCCGTCACCATGCCACCGTAGCGCGCCCCACGTTTGACGCTTGTGCACCAGCCCCCCTATCATCGACCAGACAAAGGGCGATGAGTTGCAACGACTAGGTTCCGCGGCGCGTGTCACTTGTTTGCCGCGTCTGCACTAGCGCAACACGCCCTGCCTGTCATGAATCGTGGAGGGGCGCTGCATGCAGCGCCCGCGCGCGACAGCGCGCATCGGCCACCGGCCGATAGAACGGCCGCATGCGTGGCATGGCGGCCCGCGGCCGACGGGCGCGGCCAGAAGCGCCCCGACAACGACCGTTCATTCGTCAACAACACCGACGGAGCATCCTTCTCGATGACCGACGCGACGGCAAGTGCTTCCGCTACTACCCTCCTCTACCAAACCGACGCCTACCTGCGCGACTTCGACGCGACCGTCGTTGCCGTCGACGCCGAAACCGGCGCCGTCGCCCTCGACCGTACCGCCTTCTTCCCCAGCGGTGGCGGCCAACCGCACGACACCGGCGAGATCACCCGCCCGGTCGACGGCAAAGCCTGGCGCGTCGCGTCCGTCAGGAAGGCCGGCCCACTCGTCCTCCACGCCCTCGGGGCCGCCGACGACCTCCCATCGCCTGGAGACCTTCTCCACGGCGAGCTTGACTGGCCAACCCGTTACCGTCTCATGCGGACCCATACCGCCCTCCACGTCCTCTGCGGCGTCGTCTTCCGCGACTATGGCGCCCCCGTCACCGGCGGCAACATGGGCCCGGACAAAGCGCGCATGGACTTCGAGATGGAGGACTTCACCCCCGAGCGCGTCGCCGAAATCGAGCGCCGGGCCAACGAAGAGATCGCCCTCGGCCGCGACGTGCGCGTCCGTATCCTCCCTCGCGACGAAGCTTTCCAAATCCCCGACCTGATCCGCACCAAGATCAACCTGCTGCCGGAGGGGATCACCGAGATCCGCACGGTCGAGATCGTCGGCCTCGACGTGCAAGCCGACGGCGGCACCCACGTCGCCAATACCCGCGAAGTCGGCGGTCTCAAAGTCGTCGGCACCCGTTCCAAAGGCAAGAGCAACAAACGACTCGAGATCGTCCTTATCGGCGGCGACGGCGACTCCACGCTGCCGTCCTAATCGTCCCTATCCCAGGAGATCAGCACCCGTCATGTCCGCGACCACTTTCGACCACCTGCACGCCACGACCGAGGCACGCGCGCTTGCCCGCCGCGCCGTCGCCTTCGCGCCCTCCGTTTGGCAGATCATCGACGATGTCCTCTCCCGCCACCCGGAGGCGATCTACTTCGGCAGCGGCGCGCCCGCGCGCGAAGCGATCCCCCTCCAGCGCCTGCAACAGGCGGCAGCGACCGCCTGGGCCGGCGCCGACGGCGCGCTCGACTACGGCGAGGTCAAGGGTTATTGGCCACTGCGCGAGCTCATCAGCCGCCGCATGGCCCAGCAGGGCATGGTCGTCGATCCATCGCAACTCCTGATCACCTACGGCAGCCAGCAGGGGATGGACTTCGTCGCCAAACTGATGCTCGATCCCCACGACTTGATCGTCGTCGAAGGGCCAACTTATCCCGGCGCGATGCAGGCCTTCGACGCCTACGAAGCGGACTACCTGACGATTCCGGTCGACGGCGAGGGGCTCGACGTGGCGGCGCTCGCGGCCCAACTCGACCAGATCGAGCGCACGCCGAAGCTGATCTACACCATCCCGACCTTCCAGAACCCCTCTGGCATCACCATGTCCGGCGACCGCCGCCAGGAGCTACTCGCTCTCGCCCGTGCGCGCAACATCCTCGTCGTCGAGGACGACCCCTACGGCGAACTGTGGTGCGACGCGCCGCCCCCGCCCGCCCTGCGCGCCTACGACCCAGGCGTCCTCTACCTGGGCACCTTCTCCAAGACGATCGCCCCCGGCATCCGCGTCGGCTGGCTGGCCGCGCCGCCCGACTTGATCGAGCCCTTGACCATGGCCAAAGAGGCAACCGACATCGTCGGCAACCGCATCGTCACCCGCACCGTGTACCATGCCGCCGAGGGCTTCCTCGACGACCACGTCGTCACCGCGCGGGACATCTACCGCAACCACCGCGACGCCATGCTCGCCGCCCTCGACGCCGAAATGCCACCCGGCGTCGCCTGGTCGCGCCCCGGCGGCGGCTTCTTCGTCTGGCTCACCCTACCAGACGGCATCGACGCCCAGTCGCTGCTCCCGTTTGCCGCCGACCGCGGCGTCGCCTTCCTCCCCGGTCCCTGGTTCTACCCCAACCGCGACGTCCGCAACACCCTTCGCCTCAGCTACTCCACCAAATCGGCAGCAACCATCACCGACGGCATCCACCGCCTCGCCACCGCGATCAAGGAGTACGCCTCGTAACACCTACGGACTGGAACCCGGACCCTGTGCCCGTCGCCGTCGCCGCCCTTGCCGCTCTGGCCGCCCTCGCAGCCCTCGTCCGTGGTACCCTCATTGCCGTGCCGGAACGGGCCGGCACGCCGATGGGATCGCGAGATACGGGCGCACGAGACGCATGCCGGACTTGCCGGATTTCCTCCGCACCGACGACAGGCAGTTGTGGCTGCTGATCGGGCTCTGCCTGGTGACGATCTATACCATCCAGGCGGTCGAAGAGGCGGTCGAAGGGGCCTGGCCCCACCAGCGCCGCCCCTCGACGATGCTTCCCCGCGCCCGCACCGTCCACAGCATGTGGGGATTGGTGGCCCTCCTCGTCTTGCCTGGCATGCTCCTCGCGATCATGAACGTGGGGATGATCGTCTGGAAGGACGTTACCCGGCCGGAAACCCTGGCGCTCGGCGGGTTGTTCCTTGGCATCGGTTGGGGGATATTCCTGCTCGGCAGTATCGACCGATTGCGCCTGCGCCGCTTCGTCGGCAACGTCGGCCTACCGGGCGCGATCGCGCTCACCTTGGTCCTGCTGATTGGCGACATCCTCCTCTTGATCGCCTTCTTGGATGTTCGGCCGACGTTTGAAACGATCAGGGACGCCCTGCCGTTCGTCGACTGACAACGGCGCAACCGCCCGGCCTACGCCCGCCGGGCAGATCAAGTGGCGCCGCGATTCATGACGCACCACGACGCACCCGAGCCAACCACCCCGCCCGCCGCCCCTCGCCCGACCTGGACCCGCATCGAGCGGACCAAGCCGGCCGCTGACGCCACGCCGCACGAGCCGTCAGCCGCCAGTCCCTCGATTCCTCGGGACCAGCCGTCAGCCATCGCGGTGCGCCCTGCCTCCCGCTCCCAGCGCCTACGCGCCGCGGTGCCGCGCCGGGAGCCGGTTCCACCTTTGCCTCCGATGCCACCTCTGCTCGACGACCCCCAGTTCCGCAAGCTGATGGTCTCGCGGCTGTTGACGCAAACGGCGCAGGGCGCCATCCTCTACGCGCTGCTGATCGTCCTCGTCGATCAGACTGACGCCTCCTTCTTCAACTCGATCTTCGTCGCCTGCGCCATCATCCCGGCGATCTCCTTCGGGCTGCCGGCCGGCTTTGCCGTCGACTCCCTGCCCCGGCGGCCGATGCTGGTGATGCTGAATCTGCTGCGCTTTCTATTCACCCTGGCCCTGGTCGCCAAGGAGCCCTCGACCGCGGGCATCTTCGCCGCTGCCCTCGGACTTTGGACGATTCACCAGTTCTACTCACCGTCCGAAAGCGCGGCCATGGCGGCGTTGGTGCCCAAGGAGCGCTATGTCGCGGCCCAGGCGATCTCGAACCTCTTCCTCTCGATCGCCCAGGCGCTCGGCCTGGTCATTCTCTCTCCGCTGCTGCTCAAAGTCGCCGGGCCGACGACTCTCTTCGCCTTTTGCTCCGGCCTCTTTGTGATGGCAATGATCCTCACCGCGCTCCTCCCGCCCGTCAACGACTACGCGGGACAAGCGGGCCGGCGCGTCTCCACCCGCCCGTCGACGACCATTCGCGGCGCGCTGCTGACCGGGTGGCGCATCGCCCGCACCGACCACGTCATGTACGAGGTGCTGACCGACGACGTGCTCGTCGGCATCGGCGGCAGCGCCCTGATCGTGATCATGCCGCTCTACTTGAAAGGCGTTCTCAACACCGCGGCGGAGAACACCGTCTTCGTCTTCGCCCCGGCTGCCTTAGGTCTGGTGATCGGTCTCCGCCTCTCGCCGCGCATGGGCTACTTTTTCGGCGCGCGGCGCGTGGCGACCGCGGGGTTGATGCTCTTCTCGATCAGCGTCGCCGCCCTCGGCTTCGTCGAACCGATCCGCGACTTCCTCAACGACGTGCTGTTGATTCCGACCGACGACCTGGCCCGCGCCCTCCACATCCAGCCGCTGATCCTACTGGTGATGCTCCTCTCGGTCCCGGCCGGGTTCGCCACCTCGGTCGTCAGCGTCGCGTCGCGCTCGGTCCTGCTGGCGCGGACGCCCCCGGCACAGCGCGGCCAAGTCATCGCCACCCAATCGCTGCTGCAAAACCTGGGCGCACTGATCCCCACGCTGCTGGCCGGCGTCGCCGCCGACGTCATCGGCGTCGAGCGCGTCGCCATCGCCATCGCCGCCCTCATGGCCATCGGCGCCGTCGCCGCCCTCACCATCTACCGACCATCGCCCGTGCCGTCCGCGACGACGTAAGGCGACAGGCGTCAGGAGAACGACGAAACCCCTGACCCCTGACTCCCGACTCCTAACCCCTATCGCGCAGCCAGCGCACGATATCCTCCCGCCGCAAGCTGATGATGTGGTGACCGACGATGTACGCCTTCAACTCCCCGGTGAACGCCGCATGCCGAATCGTATAGATCGGCATATCGAGCAATCGCGCCAACTCCTCTGGGTCGTAGTGGTCGTGATGCAGCAACTCCTCCATCGATTCATGCAGCTGGTCCCTGGCAACCATCGGGAACTCCTTTCCCACGACGCGCGGTTGCCCCCCAGTCTAGCAAGCCCGGCAAGGAGAACTGTCAACTAGCGGGGAGACACCCTCTCCTGAACTCGATTCGCCGCGTTGGATAGTTCGGCCAGATCAGCGCCGCTGCCGACGAGGTGGAAATCTC
>JBOGUF010000087.1:0-2021 GCA_050696075.1 Thermomicrobiales bacterium | reverse complement strand
CGAAGCACGCCCTGAGGCACCGAAGGGCAGCCCCCGGCGAAGCCGGTCCCGCGTGCCGCCGCTGCGCGTCGCGCGGGGATGCTTCGCTGCCTCAGCATGACGACGAGGCGCCCGCCGCCGGGTGACGGTGTGCAAACACGGCCTACCCGGTTGGCGTCGCCTCCGCCTACGCGCTCGGCGCGGTTTCAGCGCCCTCGGGGACTTGGTCGGCGGCGACGATCCGCCAGACGGTGCCGCCGGGGTTCTCGAATGGGTCGTAGTCGCGGCCGAACGCGCAGTTGCAGGCGGTGACGTAGAGGTCGCCGTTCTCACCCATGCCGGCCCCGGTCACCAGCAGCGAGGTGTGGAGCAACTCCTCGAACTGCCAGGCGCCGCCCTCGTCGCGGGCCAGGCCCCAAATGCGGCCGCTGCAGAAGTCAGAGGCGAAGTAGATGCCGTCGAGGCTGGCGTAGGTCTCGCCCCGGTAGATGCCGATGCCGGTGATTGAGCAACCGCCTTCGGAGCCGTGGTCATACTCCGCCACCGGCAGCATCCCCACCCGGCCGCAGTCCGTCTGCTCTGGTGGGTAGCAGTGGGCCCCTTCGAGGAAGTCCCAGCCGAAGTTGATCCCACCACCCGTGCCGGCCGGCACGAAGTTGATCTCGTCCCAGGCGACCTGGCCGACGTCGGCGATGTAGAGGTCGCCCGTCTCGGGATCGAAGCTGAACTGCCAGGCGTTGCGCAGGCCGTAGTGGTAAATCTCCTTGCGGGCGTCCGGATAGTAGTCGCCGGTCTGCGCCGCTTGGTTGGCGACCGACGACTGCTGGACGCCGCCCGATTGCGCGAACGGGTTGTCGTCCGGGATCGAGTACCCCTGCTCGTTGTCGGCCGGGACTTCGATCCGGATGATCTTGCCGAGGAGGTTGCTCAGTTCCTGGGCGTTGTTGTACGGGTCGCCGGCCAGACCGCCGTCGCCGATCGTCAGGTAGAGATAGCCGTCCGGCCCGAAGTGCATCGTGCCGCCGTTGTGGTTGATATACGGGTCCGGCTCGACGATCAGCACCCGGCCGCTCTCCGCATCGGCCACGTTCGGGTCATCGGCCGAGACGCTGTACTGGACGAGGAATTGGTCGCCCTGCGTCCGATAGTCGGAGTAGTAGACGTAGAAGAGACCGTTGTTGGCATAGTCGGGATGGAAGGCCAACCCGAGCAGCCCCTGCTCCAGGAAGTCGGTCTTGACCTCCTCCGAGATGTCGAGGAAAGGCGCGTCGAGGAGTTGGCCGTCCTGGTCGATGATGCGGATCGTGCCGGTCCGTTCGAGGACAAAGAGGCGGTTGCTGCCGTCGAAGGCGCTGGTGAGGTTGATCGGGTCAATCAGCCCACCGGCTACCTGCACCAACTGGACGGCGGGGTCGCCTGGCAGGTCGCCGCCCGGTTGGGCCGCGGCGGCGTCACCGAGCGGCGCGGGTGCGGCGCCAGGAACTGGCGTCCCCTCCTGCGCACTCACCGTCAACATGCCGCCGCCGGCCAAGACGAACGCGACGAGCAACGTAACCACGAGCCGGGACCGTCTCATCAGAGAACCCCTTTCGGTTTGGAACGGATTGTACGGGCGCCGGCGCTGTGAGCCGCGCCGGCGCCCGCTTTGCCGCACAGACCGTGCCAATCGGGCGACAGACGACAGGAGCACAATGTATCTCTGACGCCTGTCGCCTGGCTACTCGACGTGCAACGTGCCGACCATGCCCCCTTCCTTGTGGCCGGGGATGTTGCAGTAGAACTCGTAGTCGCCGGGCTCGGCGTTGATCAGCACCACGGCGCTGTCGCCCGGTTCGACGTTCACGCTGATGCCGAGGTCGTCGATGCTGAAGTTGTGCGGGGTGGCTCCCCCGTTCGTCACGCTGACCTGCACATCGGTCGCCGAGGGGATCGTCACCTCGGACGGATCGAACCGCGTCTCCTCCGGTTGACCCATCGTCACCGTGAACTCGGTCACGGGCGCCGCGGCCTCGGGCGTCGCCGCCTCGGCCGCGGCGTCGGTC
>JBOGUF010000086.1:0-19359 GCA_050696075.1 Thermomicrobiales bacterium | reverse complement strand
GCCGCGGCGAACCTCGACCGGTTCATTCTCGACCGGTTCATCGCGGATGTCTCCAACGCGAAACGACTGCACGCGAGTCGCGGCGAGGTGCCGCCGATCGCATGCGCCGCGAGTCATGCAGCAACGGCGAGGGGGTGACTTGGTCGGTGGTTCGCTTTTAGGGGGTCACTCCATTGCCTACGATCTCTTTGTGAAGCACATGGCCTTTTACGTTGGTGACGTGATCGACGTTGGAGTGGAACTCCTTCCCATGAAGGAAATGTCCAGCCGGGAAATGTCATCCGGGATCGCGTACTACGAAGGTGAGTTGTACAACGTTATTCGGCAGGGCCGGGGAGTTCCGGCTGTGCCACTCGTGCTGATCGGCATCGCGCCCTAGCGCACCGACCATCAGTTTTCGTCCCCGGCCACTACGTCCGGACGTTGGCCGCCGCGTAATTCAGACCCGCCAACCTCCACCCACACGTGTCGCTCACCGCCGTCTGCAAAGCCCCAACGTTCCGCGCTTCCCGTCGTCATTCAGCGACCTCACCCCGTCACTCCGAGCGCGGAGTCCACGCGAGGAATCTCGCCGTTGTAAAGAGAACGGGACAATTCCTCACTGACGCTCGGAATGACGGGGCATGGCAAGCGAACCCGCGAGCGGAAAGCTAGAGCCCCGTGATCAACTCCTCGATCTTCGCCGCCGCGTCGTCGGTGGCGTCCTCGATCGACATCGTCTCCGTCAGCACGTTTTGCAGCATGTCCGGCACGATGATGTTCATCATCTCCGCCGCCTCGGGCACGACCGGGTAGGAGATGCCGTAGGGGAGCATCGAGGTGGTGACGTCGAGGAACTTGATCTGCTCCAGGCGCTCCTTCATCCATTGGGTCTGGAACCCGCGCAAGTTGCCGGGGTTGGAGCCAGCCCAGAAGAGCTTGGTCGACCATTCGGGAGTCGTCATGAATGCCATCAGCGCCTTGGCCGCCAGCGGGTCGTTGTCGCCGTCGACGAACTCGTCGCGGAACTTGTGGATGCTCCAACCGCCAAAGACGACCGCCCGCCGCGCCGGTCCCTCGGGGATCAACCCGTAGCGGATATTCTCGACCACCTGATCGGCGATCGCCTTGTCGTCACCGGTCGCCGCCGCCGCCATGTCGAGCAATTTCGCGTACTCGCTCGGATGGCTAATCACCATCGCCAGGTCGCCAGCGATAAAGGGGTCCGCGTTCTCGGTCTGGGTGTTGGTCAGGGCGGACGCCGGGACCGATTTATCGCGGACGTACATGTCGTAGTGCGTCTGCAACGCGGCGCGCGTCCCCTCGTTGTTAATGAGCACTTTCTGATAGGTCGGCTCCGGCTCCGCCTCGTCGAGCGCGCCGCCGCCGTAGGCCCAGATGGCGGGCATGGCGCGATACGGCGTATTGCCGGCGTTGACCCGCGCGACGAGCCCATAGCCGTTCTTGCCGGTGTTCTCCTTGATCTGCTTCGAGTACTCGACCAGATCGGCCCAGGTCGCCGGTGGCTCGTCGGGCGGCAGGCCGGCCTCGTCGAAGATGCCGGCGTTCCAGATCAGCGCCATCGTCTCGTTGTTGGTCGGGATACCGTAGGTTTGCCCCTCCCAGGTGACCGACTGCAGCGCACCGTTCCAGAAGAGATCCGGCGTATGGCCGTACTCCGCGAGGTCGATCGGCTCCAGGTAGCCGCGGGCGGTGAACTCGGGCACCCAGAGGATCGTCATCCGGGCCACGCTCGGCGCGGCGTTGCCGAGCGACGCCGTGCGCAGCTTGTCGATCATCCCGTTGTAGTCGAGGTTGAGGGTATCGACCTCGATATTGGGATAGGTCTCCTTGAAGGCCGTCCAAAAGGCGTCGTACATCTGCTTCTCGATCTCGGGCGACGCCTCGTTCGGGCCCACGTTCCAGAAGGTGATCTTCCCCGCGTGGTCGAGCGGGACGATCTCGCTCACCTCCTCGGCGGTGTTGACCTCGATGGTGCCGGCGATCTCGCGGATGTACTCCGGCGTCCACTCGTCCGGCTGGATGGTGCGGTTGGTGTCATCTTGGATCAGGTTGGCGAGCGCTCCTGGCGAGTGCATAGCCGCGGCGGAGAGACCCGCGGCGGCGCCATACCCCAGCAATGCGCGCCGATTCAGCAAACGGTCGGTCCTCCTCCAGGATCGTCGGATAGGATCCCCTAACGCCTAGGCGGCGTTTGCCAAGCTCCGTCATGCTGAAGCGACGCCGAAGCACGCCCTGAGGAACCGACGGGCATCCCCCGGCGCAGCCGCTCCGTCGTGCTCCCCCAGGATTGGGGGTCGGGGGGCCGCCGCGCTGCGCGCGGGGATGCTTCGATGCCTCAGCATGACGGGGTGCAGACACGCCCTAACGCCTAACGCCTAACGCCTACACGTCGGCCACGGCTCCATCGGCGTCGAAGACGCCGGGATAGTCGCGCGCTTCATAGGGATGGGCCGCAATCACCTCCTCGTCGAGCTCGATGCCCAAACCGGGCGCCGTCGGGACCGCGATATAGCCCCCCTCGACCCGCGGTCCATTCCGCTGGACGAGGGATCGGTGAGGCTCGTTCCGCGCGTATTCGAGAATGAGAAAGTTCGGGATGGCCGCCGCCAGATGGACGGAGGCGGCGGTGGCGACCGGCCCATTCGGGTTGTGCGGGGCGACCTTGACGTAATACGCCTCGGCCATGCCGGCGATGAGGCGGGTCTCCAGGATGCCGCCGTCGTGACAGATGTCCGGTTGAACCACCTCCACGATCTGGCGCTCGAAGAGCTCGCGGAACCCCCACTTGGTGAAGAGGCGTTCGCCGGTGGCCAGCCGGACGTTGACGTTCGCCTGCTTGACGCGCTCCAAGGCCAGGATGTTGTCCGGTGGCGTCAATTCTTCCAGGAAGAGCAGGTTGTAGGGGGCGAGCGCATGCGCCAGCTCGATCGCCGCGCCGGGCGCGGAGCGGCCGTGGTTGTCGACCATCAGGTCGACGTCGGGACCGACCGCGGCGCGCACCGTCTCGATCAGCGTGGCCGCCCAGCGGACCGCCGCCCGATCGTCCGCCTCCCCCGCCGGCCACGAGCCGAACTTGAGCGCGGTGAACCCCTCGGCCACCAGGGCGAGCGCCCGCTCGGCAGCCTCCTCCGGGGTCGCGCCCCGGCAGTGGGTGTAGACGCGGATGCGGTCGCGCGCCCGCCCACCGAGCAACTCGTAGACCGGGACGCCAAGCGCCTTGCCTTTGATGTCCCAGAGCGCCTGTTCCAGCCCGGAGAGCGCGGTGTTGAGCACCACGCCGCCGCGCCAGAAGCCGTGCCGATACATCGCCTGCCAGTGGTGCGAAATCCTGAGGGGGTCCTGGCCGACCAGGTAGCGCGCGTGGTCCCGAACCGCTGCCTCAACCGTGAGCTCGCGCCCTTCCAGCGACGCTTCCCCGATGCCGGAGATACCCTCGTCGGTTTCGATGGTGACGAAGAGCCAATTCTGGCGGTCGACCCGCATCAACGACGTCTTGACGGCCGCTATACGCATGCCACTCCCAACAGCGTCTCGCGCAATTGCACGCGCGGACAATCACATGGTGAGCGGCTTCGCTCGGACCGGCGGTCGGCAACGACCGGCGATGTCTCGACGCCGAGACGGCCAGGCAAGAACACCGTCCCCCCCTCTCCCGATGCGCGGGAGAGGGGGTCAGGGGGTGAGGGCTGCTAACGGCTAACGGCTGACGGCTGACGGCTGACGGCTGACGGCTGACGGCTGATAGCTCGTCGGCTACAGCCCCGTCAACAACTCTTCAATCTTCGCCGCCGCGTCGTCGGCGGCCTCGTCGACGGTCATCGTCTCGGTCAGAACGTTCTGGAGCAACTCCGGGACGATGATGTTCATGATCTCGGTCGATTCCGGGATCACCGGGAAGGGGACGCCGTAGGGCAGCATCGACGTGGTCACGTCGAGGAACTGGATCTCCTCCAGCCGCTGCTGCATCCAGGTCGTCTCGAAGCCCTTGCGGTGCCCGGGGTTCGAGCCGGTCCAGGCTTGCCTGGTCGACCACTCGGGTCCGGTCGAGAAGGCGATCAGCGCCCGCGCCGAGTCGACGTCCCACTCGCCATCGACGATGTCCGGGTTGAAAACGTGGACGTTCGAGCCGCCGAAGACGACAGAACGGCGCACGGTCCCCTCGGGGATCAACCCGTAGCGGATATTCTCGACCACCTGATCGGCGATCGCCTTGTCGTCGCCCGTCGCATCCGCCGCCAGCTCGAGCATCTTGGCGTACTCGCTGGGGTGACTGATCACCATCGCCAGGTTGCCGGCGATGTACGGGTCGGCGTTCTCGGTCTGGGTGTTGGTCAGCGCCGAGACCGGCACCGACTTGTCGCGGACATACATGTTGTAGTAGTCGGTGAGGGCCGCCTTCGTCCCGTCGTTGTTAATGAAGACCTCTTGGTAGGTTGGGCTCTCCTCCGCCTCGTCGAGCGCGCCGCCGCCGTAGGCCCAGAGGATCGGCATGGCGCGGAACGGCGTGTTGCCGGCGTTGACGCGGGCGACCATGCCAAAGCCGTCCTTGCCGGTGTTCTCCTTGATCTGCTTCGAGTACGCGACCAGGTCGGCCCAGGTCGCCGGGGGCTCGTCAGGGGGCAGGCCGGCTTCCTCGAAGATGCCGGCGTTCCAGATCAGCGCCATCGTCTCGTTGTTGGTCGGCACGCCGTAGACCTTGCCGTCCCAGGTCACCGACTTCATTGCGCCCGGCCAAAAATCCTCGGTCGCGTAGCCAACGTCCTCGGGCGCAAACTCCATCAATTGGCCCTTGGCCGCGAACTCAACGCCCCACAGGATCGGCATCCTGGCGACGGCCGGCGCCGCGCCACCGAGAGCGGCGGTGCGGACCTTGTCGATCATCTGGTTGTAGTCGAGGTTGTTCTGCTCGACCTCGATGTTCGGATAGGTGGCGTGGAAGGCGGCCCAGAACTCGTCGTGGATCTGGCGATCGAGCTCGGTCGAGGCCTGGTTCGGGCCGACGTACCAGTAGCTGACTCGGCCCGTGTGGTCGAGGGGAACGACCTTGGCGCAATCGGCCGCGGTGTCGACTTCGAGCGTGCCGGCGCGTTGCCGGATCAACTCCGGGGTCCAATTCTCGTCGACCCCGGTATCGGAGCCTTGGGCGAAGGCGTTTCCCCCGCGCAGGCCCACGGCGGAGAGCCCGGCGGCGGCGCCGAGCCCCATCAACTTCCGGCGGTTCAATGCATGTCGCAAGTACGAGCGATAATCCGCGGACGACATAACGTCTCCTCCTAGCTCGCTAGCTCGCTGGCTCGTCGATGAGCGGTGCGCACTCCACCTCGAGGTTGGCCGGTTAGCGCGGTCCAGGCGTCGTCTGGGCCGGCGCCGCGTGACGATCCATCCGCTCCTTTCACTTGGTCGATCCTGGCGCCCCAACGCGGCGTCACGATGCACGATACGCGCTGATAAAAACCGGTCGCCGCGGGCGCGCCTACCTCGTGGGAAACGAGGCACGTATACAATCCCCGGTCTGGCCTGTCAAGCCCATTGGTCAACCGGTGTACCACGAACGCCTCACGCCTCACGCCTGAGCAGGGCGCACAACGAGATTGAGCAAGACGACCTTGGTCCGGCCGAGGTTTTCGAGTTGGGTCGCCGACCCGGTCTGGAGGATGACCGAGCCGCCCGCGGTCAGGAGCGCCCGGCGGCCGGGGAGCAGCTCCCGCGTCGTCCCCGCCACCGAACCGGGGCTGGAGAAGGCGGCCGGCTGGTAGGCGACCGTGCCCTGGTCGACGCCGAGTCCGAGGCGACCCGACTCGACGTAGATCAGCCGCGGCCCCAATGCCGCCGGCAGCGG
Organism: Thermomicrobiales bacterium; assembly: GCA_050696075.1. GTDB lineage: Bacteria > Chloroflexota > Chloroflexia > Thermomicrobiales > UBA6265 > JBOGUF01. Next base: position 13,517 of record JBOGUF010000086.1, on the reverse strand, counting down.
CACGACCGCCTCCGGCGGGATCGTCGTCCGCTCCAGCGCGACCGCGATCGGCGCGGCCGGCATCCGCGCGGCGATGCCGATCGTCAGCGGTTCGAAGATCACCCCGTCCTCGGAGGTAAAGGGCTTGATCGGCCCCCCCTCTCCCGGCCAGATCGCCAGATCGAGGAAGATCGCTACCCCCTCGCCGCTGTTGCGGATCTCCAACGGCGGCACGCGCTGGGCGATCAGGGCGTCGCCTGGGTGAAGCACGACATCGCGTTCCGCGGCGACCGGCTCCGGCGCGGGTGTCCCGGCCGCATTCCTCCGCAACACGGTTGCTGCCTCGATCACGGCGAACGCGACGGCTCCGGTTTCGACCAAGTACAGGCGCGGCCCGTCGATGCTGCCGCCCCCCAGCGCTGCCCGCGGCGGCAGCGTGAACCGCGCCAGCCCGACGAACGCCGGCGCCACCGGCGCCGCCTCGTAGTCCGCCGCCAGCACCGTCTCAACGGTGATCTGCCCGGGAACCGGTGTGGCCTCCTGAGCGCCGGCAAACCAAGGTGGGATGAGGCCGAGGAGCAGGCCGATGAGGAGCGCGCTCAGCGTGTTGCGTCGGTGCATCACGGTCCTCCATCCGGCGTCGCCGGTTGGGCCAGGAAGCCGCTCGCTCGTAGCAGTCTCGTACAATGCGGGTACTGTATCGCAATGGTGCGTCCACGCGCCGCATGAAGAACGGTTGGGGACCCGTGGCCGTAGCAGCGGCGAACATGCCGATCCTCTGTCCCGTCCTCATCGATCGCGATGCGGAGCGCGCGGCGCTGCGCCAATCGCTCGAGGCGGCGCACGACGGGGCGGGGCAGACCGTCCTGATCGGTGGCGAGGCCGGCGTCGGCAAGTCGCGCCTGATGGCCGCGACCAAGACAGATGCGGCGGCACGCGGCTTCCGCGTCATCCAGGGCAACTGCTTCCAGCCGGACGTCGCCTGTCCCTATGCACCGATTCTCGATCTGATCCGTGCCCACGTCACGGTGGACGATCTGGGGCCCGAGGCTGGGGCACTCCATGCGTTGCTGCCCGACCTGGCGCCCCGTTCCGACGCGGCGCCAGCCCTCGATCCCGAGCAAGAGCGCCGCCGCCTTTTCGCGGCGCTCGTCCGGGTCGTCCTCCGGCTGGCGGAACGGCAACCACTCGTGATCGTCGTCGAGGATGTGCATTGGAGCGACGACGTCAGCCTGGAATGGTTGCACCTGCTGATGCGGCGGGGGCAATCCCATCCACTCCTGCTCCTCCTCACCTACCGTACCGACGAACCCCACTCGGTCCTGAACCACTGGCTGGCGACTATCGACCGCGCCCGGCTGGCCCAGGAAATCACGCTGGAGCCGCTGGCGCCGGACGACGTGGCGGCAATGTTGCGGGCAATCTTCGCCCTCGCGCGGTCGCCGCTGGCGGCGTTTCGCGATGCGATCTACGATCTGAGCGGCGGCAACCCGTTCGCCGTCGAAGAGATCCTTGCCGCCCTGGTCGCCTCCGGTGAGATCATTTATGCCCACGGCGCCTGGACCCGCAAGCCGCTGGCGCGGCTGCGCGTTCCCCGCGGCATCCAGGACGCGGTGCAGCAGCGATGCGCCGGCCTCAGCGACGCTGCCCGTCGCCTGCTCGACGTGGCGGCGGTGGCCGGTCGCCGCTTTGACCTCGCCGTCCTCCGCGACGTGACCGGCCACGACGAGGCGGCCCTGTTGCCGCTGCTCAAGGAGGTCATCGCCGCCCACCTCGTGGTTGAGGAATCGGCCGACCGTTTCGCCTTTCGCCACGCGCTAACGCGGGAGGCGATCGCCGCCGACCTGCTTGCCCGCGAACGGCAAACGCTCCACGCACAGATCGCCACCGCGATTGAGCGCCTGGCCCAACCGGCGCCCTCGTCCCGCCTGCCCGATCTGGCCCACCATTTCTTCGAGGCCGCGGAGTGGCCAAAGGCGCTTGACTACGCCCGCCGCGCCGCTGATCAGGCGCAATTCCTCGACGCCCCCCGCGCCGTCGCCGAGCAAGCAACGCGCGCGTTGACGGCCACCGACCGCCTGGGGCAGTCACCGGACCCCGATCTGCTCCGCTCGCGCGCGAGGGCGTACGAAACGCTGGGCGACTTCGACGCGGCCCGGACAGATTTCGCGGCGCTCCTGGGACAGGCACAGGCGATCGGCGATCGCCGCGGCGAGTGGCAAGCCCAACTCGACCTCGGCTTCCTGTGGACCGCTCGTGATTACGCCCAAGCGCATGCCTATTTTGAGGCAGGGCTGGCGCTCTCCCGCGCGATGGACGACCCGTCGATACTGGCGCACAGTCTGAACCGCATGGGCAACTGGTACGCCAACCATGAGGAGCCGGACCCGGCTTTGCAGCACCACGAGGAGGCGCTGGCCATCTTCGAGCGCCTCGGCGACAAGCCCGGCATCGCCGCCACGCTCGATCTGCTCGGGATGGCTCGCGGCTTGGGCAGTGACGCCGCGGGCGCTGCCCAAGCCTGGGAGCAGGCGACCGTGCTTTTCCGTGAACAGGATGATCGGCAGGCAATGGCCGCTGCCGCGCTCCTGCCCTTCGGCAGCAGCCCGGTGTACGAGTACGACACGGCTGTCGCCTATACCAAACTCGCTGACGCCCTGCCCGCCGGCGAGCCGGCGGTGACGATGGCCCGCGACCTTGATTGGCCGGCGGGCGAAGCTTTCGCCCTGGCCATGTGGGGGGAGGGCTGCGCGGCGGCGGGCGAGTTCGGTGACGCCTTGGAATTGTTGCGAAGCAGCCTGGCAATCGCCGAGGAGATCGAGCACCATCAGTGGATGGTCCAGGCGCACATCGGTTTGGGCGGTCTCCATGCCGACCTCCTGGCTCTGCCGACCGCACACACGCACGTAGAGCAGGCGCTGACGCTCGCCGAGGCGATCCATGCCCAGAACTGGATCGTCTTTGCCACCGGCAGCCTCGCCTCGGTGCTCGTCGCACAGGGGGAGTTGATGCAGGCGGAAGCCGCGCTCTCCGCGTTTGATCCAGAGATGCCGGCGCGGACCATCGGTCAGCGCCTCCTGTGGTGCGCGCGGGCCGAGCTGGCATTGACCCGCAACGACCCCGAGCGGGCGCTCGCCATCCTCGATCGGCTGTACGCCACGGCCGCCAACCTGAGCGCCGAAGGCGATATCCCCCGGCTGGCCCGGCTCAAAGCCCAGGCATTGACCGCCCTGGAGCAGCCGGACCCGGCCATGGCGCTGCTCCAGGCTGCCCAGGCGCGGGCCACGATGATGGGTACCCGACCCGCGCTCTGGCGTTTGCACGCGGCTCTCGCCGGATTGTTCCTTACTGCCGGACGTCGAGACGAGGCAGCGGTCGAGGCAGAAGCCGCCCGCGCCCTGATCGCCGCCCTGGCCCAAACCGTGTCGGAGGAGACACTGCGCACCGGTTTCCTCGATGCGGCGACAGCCATGCTGCCGGCCGCGACACCCGCCTCGGCGCGCCGAGCGGCCAAGGCGGCCTACGACGGACTCACCGCGCGCGAACGCGAAGTCGCCGGCCTCGTTGCCCGCGGCCAGACCAACCGCGCGATCGCCGCTGCGCTCTCGGTCAGTGAACGCACCGTTGAAGCCCACGTCGCCAACATCCTCCAAAAACTCGACGCCTCGGCCCGCTCCCAGATCGCGGCCTGGGCCGTCGAGCGCGGCCTCACCCGGAACGGTACGTAGGTACCGATTCCCACCGGCGGCGACTCCCCTCACCACAAACTCCGTACCGCCCTCAGCGCGAAATCCGCGCTTTCCCCAATCGTTCCGACGCATCACCACGGGCAGACTCTGGGAGACGGTCCGAGGCGCCTCGACCGTCCGAAGCGTTCAGCTGGCTTCATGCTCGAAGGGCGCATGAGGCTCATCGTTCCCGACGAGGAGAACACCATGGCCACCCACGTCCTTGACCAGACGAAACAAGAAGCATTCGTCGGACAGATGCTCGACGTCATCAACGGGTCGTCGCTCGCCATGATGGCGAGCATCGGCCACCAGACCGGCCTGTTCGACACCATGGCCGACCTGCCTCCGTCCCCGAGCGCGGAGATCGCGCGGGCGGCCGGACTCGACGAGCGCTACGTGCGCGAGTGGCTTGCCGCGATGGTCACCGGCCGCATCGTCGACTACGACCCGATCGCCGACACCTACGCGCTGCCGCTCGAACACGCCGCATCGCTGACACGCGCGGCTGGTCCCGACAACCTGGCGTTCTTCACCCAATACGTCGCCCTGATGGGGATCGTCGAGCAGCAGGTCGTCGCGTCGTTCCGCCACGGCGGCGGCGTGCCATACGCGGCCTACCCTCGCTTCCAGCAGTTGCAGGCCGAGGAGACCGGCCGCGTCTACGACGCCACCCTGATCGACCTCGTGCTGCCACTCGTGCCGGGATTGGTCGAACGGCTGGAACGCGGCATCGACGTGCTCGACGTCGGTTGCGGCTCCGGCCACGCGATCAACCTGATCGCGCGGGCCTTCCCCAACAGCCGCTGCACCGGCTACGACCTCTCGGCCGACGGCGTCGCCGCGGCGCAGGCTGAAGCGGCGCGGCTCGGGCTCGCCAATGCCCGCTTCGAGGTCAACGACATCGCCACGCTTGACGGCGCCGCCCGCTTCGACGTGATCACCGCCTTCGACGTCATCCACGACCTGGCGCGGCCGGCCACCGTGTTGGAGGCGATCTACGCCGCGCTCCGGCCCGGCGGCATCTTCCTCATGCAAGACATCGCCGGTTCCAGCCACCTCCACGAGAATCTGGAGCATCCGCTGGCGGCGACCCTCTACACCTACTCAACCATGCATTGCATGACCGTCTCACTGGCGCAAGGCGGCGAGGGATTAGGAACGATGTGGGGCGAGCAAAAGGCCCGGCAGATGCTGGACGAGGCCGGCTTCACCCTGCACTCGGTCGAGCAGGTCCCCGGCGACATCCTCAACAACTACTACATCGCGGCCAAGTAACGAACGAATCGGTAACAGCATCGATCAAGAAAGGACTCTACGATGACCATCCCCAGCAGCACCCGGACAAACCGCCTAGCCCGCCGGCCCATCCTCACGTCGCTTGCCCTGACCCTCGTCCTCTCCGTCGCCTTCCTCGCCGTGACCGCACGGGCGCAGGAGAGCGACTCGCCCGTGGAAGGGGAAGAGATTCATCTGCCGCCGGGCGTCTCCTTGTCGATCCTGTCCCAGATCGCGCCCTTCGATCTGCCGGACGAACCGGTAGCCCTGTTCGTCGGTCGTCTGGTTTTGGAGCCAGGGACCGGGATTCCGCGCCACCCCCACCCCGGCGGAGAATTCGGCATCGTCGAGGCCGGCGCCGTGTTGTCCCACACCTTCGCGGGCCCGCCGAATCAGGTGGTGCGGGGCGTGGCGGCTGGGCCGGAGGCCACGCCCGAGACTGGCGAGGACGTTACCGCGAACACGGGGGACTTCTTCATCGTGTCGGCCGGCAACGAATCGGACACGCGGGCCGGTGATGAAGGGGCGACCGTCCTCATCTTCGAGTTCGGGCCGCTGTCGGCCGAGGCCACACCAACATCCTGACCGAACGACCGGATGCCTGGTGGCCGGGGAATCGCCCCGGCCACCAGGCATTAGGCGTCGAGGCCCAAGAGGCGCGCGATGTTGTCCCCGAAAATCGCCGCCTGGTCCTCCGCGTCAACTTCGCCCTCCAACAGCGCCCGGTACTTCGCCAACTCGACGTGCATCAATTCAAAGGGCGTGTCGCTGCCGAAGCAGACCCGCTCCGCGCCCAGCGTCTTGATCGCCCGCAGGATCGGGATGGTCCGCACCGCGCTGCCGATGATCGTGATATTCGGATGTGCCTGCGCCACCTCGATCGCCGCCCGCGACAGGTCATGGAACGCCGCGCCGCCCATGTGGATCATCAGGATCGGCAACTCGGGGTACAACTCGGCGATGTGCCCGGCCCGCGTCGGGTGCGTGTTCTCGTAGGCGTCCGCCCCGATGTGCAGCGCCAGAATCACCCCCAACCGCGCGATCTCCTCGACCACCGGCAATGAGATGATCGGATCGTCGATCACGTACCCGTTCTGCGCCCCATTCAGCTTGACCCCGAAGAAACCGTACTCCTCGACACAGCGCCGCGCCGTCTCCTGTGCCCGCTCCACCCCCAGGTTCGGATCGGCCCACCCAAACCCCAAAATCCGGTCCGGATGCGCCCGCATCGCCTCATGCACATAAGCGTTTCCCGCGTCCACCTGCCCCCGCTCGTACGGCGGCTGCAACCACGTCAGCGCCTTCTCCACCCCGCTCCGGTCCATCCGCCGCAGCAACTGGTCAATCGAGACGCTGTTTCCTCCCTGCGGCGTCGGCGAAATATGACAATCGGCGTCGATCAGCATGGGTATCCTCCACCGCGTATGCACGGTTTGATGGTATTGTCTCCTAGATCTGATCAGGGGAAGATAGTATCGGGTGGGGCATGGCGGAGCGGAAGGACTCAGCGCGAACCTTCTTTCGGATAGTTGCGGCTAATCCACCGAACGAAGCCGATTTCCGCTCTCACCAGGAATTGGGTCGGCCGCTCTTCGATCCGAAAAAGGCCGAGGAATGGCGCGGCATCTCAGTATATGGGACGTTGCATCAGGCACGGAAAAAGGCGCGACAGTACCCAAGCTTGGGTCGCTATGTCGCTGAGATGCGCATTGTCCCGGTGGCAGGAATCTCGTTCAAGCGGACTGGGCACACGCATAGTCACTATACGCTTCAAGGGCAGCGAACTGAGATGGTACGATGTGTCGTAGCGGTCTGGCCCGTGTGGGACAAAGAGGAGCAGACCAATGGCAGACGTTTATGAACTGTGGGACCGAGAAACTGCGAATCAGATTGGGTCATATGCGTCGCGAGACGAAGCCATGGCCATCGTCCGCGACGCCGTACGCACACACGGCGCCGATGCGCTCGCGACAGTCGCACTCGGTCGTGAGGACGAAGCCGGCGATACAGTCGTCATCGCTGCCGGTCGCGCCCTCGTTGAACTCGCCGCGCAAGGGGAGCCGATTTCCGCCTCACTCTCACGCAAACTGCGGCAAAAGTCTTAATTCCGCGAGGTGTTGTGCGAAATGCCTGCCTAGCGCCACTTGGTCCTCGGAAGTAAGACCGGTTGGCCGTGCTAACGGAATATTCCACCCGATGACGCCTAGCCTTCGCCCTCCGACCTTTGCTACCGCCACGTGGCAGTTCAAACGGGCAATCTTGTGGCTTGCCACGAATTCCGCCTCCGTGAGTTGGCACACCCCATCAAACACAGTTCGTCCATTGCAGACAAGCACGTTCAAGGGGAAGGCTTCCATCTGCCATCTCAGAAACGGGCCGTCGGCCGTGCGCAATGCCAAAGCCTCGTCGGGGTGCTTTGCGTTAAGAGCCGACCAGGTGGGGTCGGTGGCTTCCTGCACCAAGTCGAGATGAGCGACGTCGCCCGTCGCATATTCGAATCCCATTCCACGAACTACCCGAACCAGAGGTGCAAACCAAGAGTAGGCCGGTCCACTAGGCCGGTAGTAGGCGCGCATAGTTGCCACGGCCTTGTTGCATTGCTCGGGGCTTAGGATGGCTCGATCGGTCGCACCAAGCGATCGGAGCGTTTCGAATCGGCGCTGAGGTCCATCGAGTTCACGATCTCTCTTATCTGTGTACTCGCGTCGTGAGGGATTAAGTCCAACTGTGGCGATCCGCGCGGTCAGAAGGTCGCCAAAAAAGAGGATAGGCAGCGATTCCGGAACGGTGAAACGGCTCGGAGCACGGCGCAGACGAGCGTGAAGCGACTCCTCGATCGTTGGCGTGATCATCGCAACGCCTCCTCCTCTCCTGGACTCCAGCCCGCTTGCCCGAGTGGGCCAAGCAGGCGCTCCTCGGCACGGTCGCGTACGATCCGTTCAAGGTCATCGATGGCATCTACCCTAAGCGGACGTGTTCTTCTGCCCCAGGCGATTGCAAGAGGTTTTGACCAAGGTTTCTCCTGCTGGCGGACAGCGTCGATTTCGGTCTCTAACGAAACAGCAGGGTGAGGAATGTAAGAGCGCGTCATATCAGCCACGTACGTCTTTGCGTCCGCACGCAACACCTCGGGGTGGTGCAGCATACTTTGCCGAAAATGTCGCCGGGCCAGTTCGCTATCCTGCGATTCGAATTCTGCAAGTGCCTCCTGAAACGGGAGGATGTCAGCGACAACAAATACGAGGTCGCATGCAAAGATACTTTCTGCCTTAGACAGCCAAAGGACCGTCATGCCTAATTCAATTCGGGGTCTTTGATTGAGTGACAAAAACTCCAGAGGTAAGGCGAGAACCACACATAGGGGTCGTTACGATAATAATCGGCGCGGATGCCGTCGAAAAGATGTGAGCGGTGATGGATGAGATAGCCAGCCACTTACGCCCTTTCCTATGATTACTGACATTGCATCGGATAAATCCCAATGTCTGCTGTTAGCCGTGCGCAAGGAAGGCGCGGGCGGCCCGCATCGCCCGCGCGCCGCCATCCGGATACTCAGCGAATACGGTAGCCGGCGCCTGATCGTCCAGGTGCGGATTCATACCCATCAACCACACCTGGGCCGTCTCGGCCGATTCTCCGAGCGTGAGGAGCGTTGCAACCTGGAACGCGTCGCGCAGTCGCCGGGCGGCGTCGCCCCGCGGTTGCCGCTCACCGCGCGCCCATTTGCCAACAGCCTTTGGGTCGTCGATGCCGGCCATTACCGCCGTCAGCTTCTGTCCGACTAGGTCTTGGAGGAACGCCGCCATCTCAGATGTGCTCGCCCGAATCGTCCGCGCGTGGACGCGGTCGAGGAGATCGTCCGCCCATGCGTCTTGTTCGTGCGAGATGTCTGGAGTCTGGGTAGCTCGTAGGGCCATTGCTGGCCTCCTTGCCGGTACTCATCGATCGCGACGGATGTGTGGTCCATTCGCCCCCTCGAACGCCACCCAATACGCCGCCATTTTTATCACCATCGTACCAGATCGCGCGCTCACGTCAAGAAACAGCGGCGCCAACGTGCTACCCTGCCGCCGCTTCAGACCCGTTCGCGAGATGAGAGGGAGGTTCCGCGTGTCCCGGCCAGCCGCACAGCCGCTCAAGCAGGTGATCCCCGATCCGTGGGAGCCGTATGTCCCGTCCGGCCGGAATGAGCCGGTGCGGATTCGTGACATCCGGACGATCTGCACCGCCCCGGACGGCATCCGGCTGGTGATCGTCAAGGTCGAAACGACGGAACCGGAGCTGTACGGCGTCGGCTGCGCCACCTTTACCCAGCGGCCGCTCGCCGTCGTCACCGCGGTCGAGGAATACCTGCGTCCCTTCTTGATCGGCCGCGACGTGAACGACATCGAGGACATCTACCAGGCCGCCTACGTCAGCTCCTACTGGCGCGGCGGCCCCGTGCTGAACAACGCCCTCTCCGGCGTCGACATGGCGCTCTGGGACATCAAAGGCAAGCTGGCCGGGATGCCCGTCTACCAACTCCTCGGCGGCAAGTGCCGGCAAGCCGCCGACGTCTACGTCCACGCCTCCGGCGCGGACTTCCAGGAGGTCGAGGACAACGCCCGGCGCTACCTCGACGAAGGGTTCCGCTACGTCCGCTGCCAGGTTGCCGTTCCCGGCTACGCCACCTACGGCGCTCAGATCACCCCGAAGGGCGCGGAGCCGAAGCGACGGACCCACCTCGATCCGAATCAGGAGCCGTGGAGCCCGGCCGCCTACAGCCGGATCGTCCCAAGACTCTTCGAGCACATGCGGAACGCGCTCGGCGACGAGGTGGAGTTGCTCCATGACATCCACGAGCGCATCCCGCCGATCATGGCAATCAACCTGGCGAAGGAGCTTGAGCGGTACAACCTCTTCTTCCTGGAAGACCCCTTCGCCCCCGAGGACAACGGCTACTTCCCGATGCTGCGGCAGCAGACATCGGTCCCGATCGCGATGGGCGAGCTCTACGTCAACCAACAGGAATATGTGCCGCTGATCGCCAACCGCCTCTTCGACTTCATTCGCGTCCACATCTCGGATATCGGCGGGCTGACCCAGGCGCGGAAGCTGGCCGCGCTCTGCGAGTATTTCGGCGTCCGTACCGCCTGGCATGGCCCCGGCGACGCCTCCCCGGTCGCCCACGCCGCGAACCTGGCGCTCGACCTGGCTTGCCCCAACTTCGGCATCCAGGAGAGTTACCGCTTCCCCGAGCGGACGCGGGCGGTCTTCCCCGGCTGTCCCGCGTTCCGCGACGGCGCCCTCTGGTCGAACGAGCAACCGGGCCTCGGCATCGACATAAACGAAGCGGAAGCCGCCAAATACCCCTTCCCCGACCACCCGCTCAACGGCGCCTGGCCCCCGATCCGCCAACCGGACGGGACGGTGATCCGGCCGTAGGGGTCAGGAGTCGGGAGTGAGAAGGGAAGCAGGCGTCCCAATACGCTTGTCGAGGGATCGACATGCTAGGAAGTCGGCGTCGCCATTTCAGTGGAGGTCGGCGTCGCTTCTTGGGGCGCGTCCTCCGGCTCTACGAACGGGATCGTGACGCGCCAGTTGCCGTCGGCCCACTCCGCTACCAATTCGTAGCAGCCGGTTGCGGGGAAAAAGAGGTATGGAGGCCACTCCCGAAATGCGCCGTGCTGTACCGGGATGCCCGGATGTTGCGGGTCGAGCACAAGCTCGGTGGTCGGTTCGTCTTGGCCGGGCTGGAACCACAATGGCGTGCCGTCTCCCACTCGCGACCCGCGCAGGATGACGGGATCGGTCGAGCCGCCGTCGTGGACCCACAGCGCTTTCTTGAACCAGCCGTGCGGCGTGGGACCCGCAAAGTCGGGACCGACATAGAGAATGTCTTCCCCCGGATACCGCTCTCGAAGCGCCTCCGGCGGGTTGCCCCAACCCACCAACCACACGGGCGCCGTGCCGGGTCCCCACTCGGAGAAGTAACCCGCGGCACCAGGAATCTCAGTGCCCGTCGAGAAGGGGCATGTTGCCAGTAGCGCCTGGAGATCGGCCGACGTTGCCTCCGCTGATGGACTGGCCGGAAGCGGCGTACTTTGGTCTGCGCGGACTGCGCTCGCAATCGACGCCCCGAGTCCGAGGAGCAGCACCAACGCGCCCAGCGTTAGCGCGAGAACCAGATTTCTGTGCATGTCTAACATCCTTTCCCGTGCCCCGCGAGTGCATGCATCGAGGACGGCGTCTGCTCATATGCCTGCGTCACGAAGTCGCAAGCGCCCACATACCCTGCCCGACAAGTGCTCCCGCGCTGACCAAAAGAAGTACGCCGTCCAAAAGCCGCCAGCGCCACTGGGCGTTCCAAGCGGTCATGTCAGCGACGTTGCAGTCCAGGCGGAGATTGTGCAGAACACCGAGAGCCCGCGCCGTACCATGTGTTCCCCCCACGAGCCCGGCGGTCAACAAACTCTGGTCCAAGCTCACGACGAACGGCAGTAACCACATGCCTGCGTAGGGATTGCGCGCGATCAGCCCCGGACCGAGGAGGGCACCCCACGTCAGCACTCCCTTAGTCCGCGTCCGCCCCCTAATCCAACGCGCGGGCACCTGCCAGCGATGCCCCGGTGATTGAAGAGGCAAGTTCAGTGTTTCTGCCAAGCCGTAGCGGAGGGTAAAGATGACCGCGACCGACGCGAGCGCCCACGGGCGCTCGCCGAGCGGTCGCAGTAGCGCGCCGACCAATACCCAGATCGCTGCGGCCGGGACGGCGTACGCCGCGACGTAGAGAAAAGCCAAAAGCCAACGTCCTCGAACCGAGGACGGCGCGACCGTTACGGCCGCGTTGAATCCTCAGGGAGAAACGTGCTTGGCAAATCCGACGAGGCCCGCCACCGCGACCGCGAGCGCGCCCAAGCCCCATGCGGAGAGATCCTGCCACGCCAGTGCCGTTGCAGCCATCCCGCCCGATGAGAACGCGGCGCCGGCCGTGAGCAATCGACGCCCGCTCACCTTGGGCCACGCCGGTTGGTGCCGGCCTACAGCTTCGACACGCATCATGCCACCGGTGCTGAACACCCGCAGCAAATGCACGCTGACAGGCATGTGCAGATACCGATATTCGGACAAGAGCAGTTGCTCTTGCAGTCGGTGCAGACTCGGTAGCCATAGCCGTCGCCGAGCCCGGTGCAGGACACCCACTGGCCGTTGGTGTAGTTACACCAGCCACAGCATCCGTAATTGCGGTGATCCACGGGCGGATCGCCGAGTTTACATCTCGTCCACCCCGAAGGACAACCGGAGCCGGATGGGCAGCCGGAGCAAACGTTGCCCCAGCCCAGTTGCAGGTGCATATGGCCTCGGCATCGCGCAGGCCAAGACCTTGTCCAATCGCAATTCCGGCAATGGCTGCGACGCCGGTCTTGATCCCGGCGGCGATGGCCCGCCGCCGGGTCAGGCGGCGCGCCGCCGATTCCGCTAAGATGCTGATCCGTCTGTCCAGATTTCGGTCCATCGTTTCCTCTCCTTTCGCGCGGGCTACGACGCTCCAGATGACGACGAGACGACCGGGATCAACGGAATCGATGACCGACTGGCGGGCTTCAGGAGATCGCGCAGGGTGCCTTGGTCTTCAGTGACCCCCTTCGTGCGCACGACGCCCTGGGGATCGACGAGGTAGGCAAACGGCGTGCGGCGTATACGGTACAGATCGGCGACGTGATCATTCTCGATCCGCGCGATCTCGGCGGCAGTTGCCCGAAATACCTCATCCACCGCGAGTTGCGCGGCCTCGGCATGCGTGACGACGATCGTGCGCACATGGCTTATCGCTCCTTGCTCACGTAGCGATTCAAGCGCGTAGAGAGCCCGTTCGCAGCCCGCGCACTGAGGATCAGCGAACAGCAAGAGCGACCATTGGCCTCCCGGATTGAACCGCTGGGCAACGCTCGTGGTGCCGTCGACACCAGCAAAGTCAAAGGCAGGGGCAGGCTCACCGACTGCTAAGCCAAGGTTCTCAGCGCCGATCCGCTGGAGGCGCAGGTAATACCCCAGTTGGCGATACAGCACGACTACCAGCAAGCCGAGTCCAAGGAGGAGGATCCACTGGGCGACGACGATCCAGAGCGGCAGGCTGACGTTCATGCTGTTCGCCTTTCCTCCTCGCCCTTGAGCGCCGACAGCGTCGTGGCGGCTTGGGCGGCAGCCAGAGCGAAGACCGCGAAGCCAAGCAGGAGCATCAGGCTCCATCCGGCTGACGCCGCCAACGCGGGTGCTCGAACCGCCTCGTACCAGAGCACGAGCGCCGCCGTCACTGTCAGCAGCGCACTACGCACAAGGTCGCGTCGACTGAACTGCGAGTCCGTGAGCGTCCCGAAGCACCGGCAGGCAACCCGTGGCCGCCAAATGAGAGCCCAGCCCGTCAGCGCGGTGAACGAGGCGGCGAGGACGAGGACCGCGAGACTCGTTGCGACCGGCCAGAACCTCGTCACCGCCATGAACCCCACCCCAAGCTCGAGGAGGGGGATTGCTGTCGCCGTCGCGGTCACGAGC
>JBOGUF010000085.1:0-20724 GCA_050696075.1 Thermomicrobiales bacterium | reverse complement strand
GCTTCCCCTTCGTCATCTGCGCCCGCGAGAACAAGCAGGCGAGCATCCTCGCCGGCTTCCGCGCCCGCCTCGCCAACAGCCGCGACGCCGAGGTCGCCACCGCCCTCGGCGAAATCGCCAAGATCTGTCACTATCGCTTGGTGGACTTCGTGGCGGATTACGACTCGTCGCCGCCCCCCTAACGCCTAACGCCTTTGGAGGTTCAATGTCCACCTACGACTACGAGATCGGCTATGGCAAGCACCGCATCCCGGTCTACCGGATGCATGCGAGGCCGCTGGAGGGGCTGCGAGCGATACCCGAATCGCCGTTCGTGGGCCGTTCAAACATTGTCTTCGCGGTGGAGGTCGACGTCGAGGTGCTTGGCAGTCGGTTTTTGCCGGCCTACACGCACGGCGACAACCGCCTGGTCGTCGCCACTGACAGCATGAAGAACTTCGTCCTGCGCGAGACGCTGGCCTACGACGGCGCGACGCATGAGGGGCTGCTGACGTTCCTCGGCGATGGGTTTCTTCGGCGCTACGAGCAGATGGAGGCGCTCCGGCTGACCTGTCGCGAGTTGCCCTTCATCGCGGCCCCGGCGCCGGGCGCCGATGCCGGTAGCTTTTCCCCCAGTGAGGTTCTGTTCGACCGCGGCCACGACGACTACACGATCGCGACGCTCGAGATGACCCGCGACGGCATTGAGCCGGTCGTCGCCGGCCACCGTTGCGGTCGTCTCGGCCTCCAGTTGATGAAGACGACCGGCAGCGCCTTCACCAGCTTCGTCCGCGACGGCTATACGACCTTGCCCGAGCGACGCGACCGCCCGCTCTTCATCTACCTCGATCTCTTCTGGCGTTATGGGGACCTCTCGGACATGCTTGGCGATGACCCGAGCCGCTACGTGCCGGCCGAGCAGGTGCGCGACCTTGCCCGAACCGTTTTTCACGAGTTCGTCAGCGAGTCGATCCAACACCTGGTCCACGAGATCGGCCAGCGCGCCCTCGACCGCTTCCCGCAACTCGCCGAGATCAGTTTCGACGCCGAGAACCGCACCCGCGACCCCTTCTCCGAGTCGGAGACCGACCCGCGGGTCAAGGTCTATAGTGATCCCTTCCCGGCGTATGGCGGCATCACGCTCACGATGCGGCGGAGCAGGTAGGAGCGAGGAGCGATGAACGCATGGGGCAGTTGACGACGCATGTCCTGGATACGGCGCAGGGCAAGCCGGCCGCGGGGATGGCGATTCAGCTCTGGCGGGTTGCCGGCGACGAGGTCGTACTCCAGCAAGAGGCCGTCACCAACGAGGATGGCCGGGTCGATGGGCCACTGCTCGATGGTGACGCATTCGGCGCCGGCACCTACCAACTGATCTTCGCGGTCGGCGAGTACTTCGCGGGCCAGCCCGTATCGGTCGCGGAGCCGGCCTTCCTCGACGTCGTCACGATCCGCTTCTCCGTCGCCAACGCCGACGACCACTACCATGTGCCGCTCCTCATATCGCCGTGGGCGTATTCAACCTATCGCGGCAGGTAGCGCCATGGCCGCGCTCAACGTGATCTCGGCTATGGTGCGCGCCGCCGACGTCATGGCGCGTTGCAACGAACTCGCGGCGTTCACCGACGAACCGGGTCGGTTGACGCGGGCCTACGGCACGGTCGCATTGCGCCAGTCCCAGGAGCGCGTTGCCCATTGGATGGCCGAGGCGGGCATGGTGGCGCGTCGTGACGCCGTCGGCAACCTCATCGGCCGCTACGAAGCGGCCCGGCCAGGCGCGACGACGCTCGTGCTCGGCAGCCACCTCGACACCGTCCGCGATGCGGGACGGTACGACGGCGCGCTCGGTCTCCTTATCGCCGTGGAGGCGGTGGGCGGTCTGCACCGGTCCGGTGTGCGATTGCCGTTCGCCGTCGACGTCGTCGCCTTCGCGGATGAGGAAGGACTCCGTTTTCAGACAACCTATTTGGGCAGCCGGGCGCTCGCCGGCGGGCTCGAGGACGCGAGTTTGGCGGCGATCGACGCGGAGGGGATAACGGTCGCCGAGGCGATCCGCGCCTTTGGCGGCGATCCGGCACGCCTCGAAACGGCACGGCGCGACCCGAACGGGCTGCTCGGCTACGTCGAGGTCCACATCGAGCAAGGGCCGGTTTTGGAGGCGCTTGGCCTGCCGGTCGGGGCCGTCACCGCCATCGCCGGCCAGACGCGGGTTGCCGCCGACTTTGCCGGAGTCGCGGGGCATGCCGGAACCGTGCCGATGGACCTGCGTCACGATGCCCTCTGCGCCGCCGCCGAATTCGTCTTAGCGGTCGAGGCGACGGCGCGGCAGCGGTTCGGTCTGGTCGCAACGGTCGGGCAACTGGTCGTCGAGCCAGGCGCCAGCAACGTCGTTCCAGGCCACGTCGCGCTGACCGTCGACGTCCGCCATGCCGAGGATGCCGAGCGCGACATGGCTTGTGCGGCGCTCAAGGAGCGCGTAGCTGAGATCGCCGAACGCCGCGGGGTCAAGATGACCTGGCGGGTCGCCCAATCCAGTCCCGCCGTCGCCTGCGATGCCATCCTAGCCGATGCGCTGGCCGATGCAATCGCGACGGCCGGCTACCCGATTCACCACCTGCCCAGTGGCGCCGGTCATGACGCCGTCGCGCTGTCGACCATCACCCCGGTGGCAATGCTCTTCGTCCGCTGCAAAGGCGGCATCAGCCACCACCCGTCCGAATCGGTCGAAGTCGAGGACGTGGCGGCGGCGCTTGAGGTGCTGGAGCGGCTGCTGCTAATGCGTGCTCAGGATCGCTCACCGTTCTGATCAGGTTCGATGATGCCGAGTTCTCTCAGGACCTGCACGAACCGCGCCGGGCTAAGGATCGGGATACCGTCGACCGTATTCAGAGTCAGGAGGTCTTTGTCGCCCGAGACGAGGTAGTCAGGCCGAAATACCACGGTGTAGGCAAGCAAGTAATTGTCTTTGCTGTCGCGAGTTTTCAGTGACAGGTCGTCGGCGAGGTCCGGTAGGATCGTGGCGCTGGGGGCCAGCGCGGCCAAGAGCGTATCCACATGCTCGGCAGTAATCCGTCCTGCCAGGTACGGACTGTTTGTCACCGCGCTCGCGAGTTCTCTTATAACTTGTGGTGGAATCAGTAGCTCGACATCTCCGGAAAGCACCGAGTGAACGGTGATGTTGACAGCGGTCAGACGGTGCGGCTGTAGCAAGCGGCTGATGAGCACGTTGACGTCGGCGATGATCCGCATTAGCGGTCGGTCAAGATGGCAGTCTCTTCACGATCTCCCGCCATCTCCATCCAGAACGCGCGGGAAAATCGAAGTGCCAACTCGTCTGCCTCTCCCTCGGCCAGTTCTTGATTGCGCATGCTGGATTCCACGTCGAGTTGGCGAAGTCGCGCCAATGCATCCTGCCGTCGGAATCGCTCTTTCAACTCGACCATTTCCTCGTACGCTTCGTAAGACACGATTGCCGCGCGCGGTCGACCGTGACTCTCGACGATGACTTCGTCGCGATTCTCCTCTGCCCAACCAATCATGGCGCTGAGTTGGTTCTTGGCCTCGGTTGTCGAGATGGTTTTGGGCATCGCTCTGATTCCTCCGATCAGGGATCTATTGCGCCCGATTTCTGGCTAGAATAGACGCTCGAACACTCGGCGTCAATCACGGTACGCTTAGCGCCGCCGCATAGTGGAGTGCCGCGGAAGAGGACAAAGAATTGGCCCCATACGACCTGATTCTGCGTGCCGGCTCGCTGGTCAGCGGTGACGGCGTTGCCGTGTCGGATATCGCGATCGCCGACGGACGCATCGTCGCCGTCGAGGCGGAGATTGCCGGGCAAGCGCGTGAAGAGTTCGACGCGACAGGGCTGCACCTCTTCCCCGGCGTGGTCGATCCGCACGTCCACTTCAACGAGCCGGGGCGTACTGAATGGGAGGGGTGGGCGACGGGGAGCCGGGCCCTCGCCGCGGGCGGGGGCACGACCTGCTGCGAGATGCCGCTCAATGCGTTGCCGCCGACGATTGACGGACCGGCCTTTGACGCCAAGTGCGACGCCGCGGCGACCCAATCGGTGGTCGACTTCGCGCTGTGGGGTGGGTTAGTCCCGGGCAACCTGGATCGACTAGACGAGCTTGCCGCGCGCGGCGTCGTCGGGTTCAAGGCGTTCATGTCGCAAAGCGGCACGCCCGACTTCGAAGCCGCCGACGACCTGACCCTCTACGAGGGCATGACCCGCGCGGCCCGGCTCGGCGTGATCGTCGCCGTCCACGCCGAGAATGACACCATCACCAGCCGGCTGGCACAGCGCGCGGTGGCGGCGGGCAAGACCGGCGTCCGTGACTACCTCGCCTCGCGGCCGATCATTGCCGAGGTGGAGGCGATCGGCCGGGCGATTACCTTCGCCGAAGAGACCGGCTGCGCCCTCCACGTTGTCCATGTCAGCACCGGCCGCGGCGTGGCGGCGGTGACGGCGGCGCGGGCACGCGGCGTGGATGTCACCTGCGAGACGTGTCCCCATTATCTCGTCTTCACAGAGGAGGACGTCGAGGCGATCGGCGCGCTCGCCAAGTGCGCACCGCCGATTCGTTCGGCAGCAGAGCGAGACGCGCTCTGGCAGCTGCTGGAGACCGGCGAGATCGCGCTGATTGCGTCTGACCACTCGCCCGCGCCGCCGGAGATGAAGCAACACGACGACGTCTTCCAGATTTGGGGCGGCATCTCCGGCATCCAATCGACGTTGCCGATCATGTTGTCGGACGGGCACCACGGTCGAGGGCTGTCGTTGTCACGGGTCGCCGCGGTCACGGCAACCAATGCCGCGCGGCGATTCCGCCTCCCCAACAAAGGTCGCATCGCGCCGGGTTTCGACGCCGATTTGGCGCTGGTCGATCTCGGCGCGGACCAGACGCCGCGGCCCGACGACCTGCACGACCGCCATCGACAAAGTCCGTACGCTGGCCGGACTTTCCGCGGACGGGTCGTGCGGACACTCTTGCGTGGCGAAACGATCTACCTCAACGGCGCGATCGTGGCGAAACCCGTTGGCAGATTGGTCCGGCCCGAACACCGAACCTAAAGGGCTTCGTCCGTCGGTGACGGGCCGGTAATCAACCGGGCGCCGCGCTGGAAGGTCAGGTAGGACCAGACCCAATGGACCATCACCACCGCGCGGTTTCGGAACCCGATCAGGTTGACGATGTGGATGAAGAGCCAGGCCAACCAGGCGATGAAGCCGGAGAGTTTCGCCGGGCCGACGTCGGCAATCGCGCGGTTGCGGCCGATCGTGGCCAGCGTGCCCCGGTCCTTGTAGTGGAACGCGGCCATCGGTTCACCGGCGATGACGTGCCGAATGTTTGCCGCCGCGTGCCGTCCCTGCTGGAGCGCGACCGGAGCAACGCCGGGCAGCGGCTGGCCGTCCGTGCCGGGCATGGTCGCCAGGTCGCCGACGACGAAGACTTCGGGGTGCCCCGGAATCGTCAGGTCGGTTTGCACGTGGACCCGGCCGGACCGGTCCAACTCGACGCCGAGCGTTTTCCCAATAGCCGCCGCCGTGACCCCGGCCGCCCAGATGATCGTGTGTGCCACGATCCGCTCGTCGCCCAGCCGCACGCCGTCCGGTTCGACCGCGGTCACCATCGCGCCGGTCCGCACCGTCACCCCGAGCTGCCTGAGGAACTCCGCCGCCTTGTTGGCGAGCTTCTCCGGGAACATCGGCATGATGCGCGGACCCGCCTCCAGCAAATAAATGCGGGCAGTGCGGGGATCGATGTTATCGAAGTCGCGCGCAAGGCTGTAGCGGGAGATCTCGCCGATCGCCCCGGCGAGTTCCGCGCCAGTCGGGCCGCCGCCGACGACGACGAAGGAGAGCAGGCGCTGCCGGGTTGCCTCGTCGTCCGCCCGCTCCGCCGCCTCGAAGGAGAGGAGGATCCGGCGCCGGATGGCGAGCGCATCTTCCAACGTCTTGAGTCCGGGCGCGAATTGCTCCCACTCGTCGTGCCCGAAGTAGGAAGAGCGACGCGCACCCGCCGCCAGGATTAGGTAGTCGTACGGCAGGCGATCGCCGCCGTCGAGGACGACCTCGCGTTGCGCGACGTCGACCGCGCGCGCCTCCGCCAGCAGCACCTTGATATTCTGCTGCTTTCGCAGCACCGAACGGATCGGCGAGGCGATGTCGGCCGGCGAAAGCGTAGCGGTTGCGACCTGATAGAGGAGCGGTTGGAAGAGGTGATGATTGCGGCGATCGACGACCGTCACCTCCACCGGCGCGTCCTTCAGCGCCCGCGCCGCGTTCAAGCCGCCGAAGCCGCCGCCGACGATGACGACGTGCGGACGACCAGTCGTGGCCGCATTGTTCGAGTCGTGGTTGGTCATGATCCGTACTCCCTTGGTTGCGGTGCGGGCCGCGCCGGATTTCCCAGCGAACCACCCCGGGCTCATTGTGAATTATTTCACATATCGACCCGATGCGCAAGGTCCCGTGGGCCGGTGGCCGGCTTGTTCACGTGGGACGCCTCCATCGATCCGTTGACAGAGCCAAGAGCTGAGCGTAGGCTGCGAATGGCGCTGCTGCCTTACCTGTGACCCTGGCATGCACCACACGGCCGTGCGCACCGGGCGCGTCGACCGCTGGTGCCTCGATGACCGGCGGCGTCGGAGCTTCCACGGTGGCCACGTCCCAGCTGAACCCGATTGCACCTGTCGCGCGGGCGACCGCGCGGGTCGACCCCGCCGCGCCCGAACGGGGCCGCTTCGTCGGCCGCACCGTCGAACTCGATCTGCTCCTGAAGCGCTTGGACGCTTCCGTGGCGGGCCACGGCAGCATCGTCGTCGTCAACGGCGAGCCGGGCATCGGCAAGACCCGCATCGCCGAGGAGACGGCAGACCAGGCCGCCAGCCGTGGCGTCCAGGTCTACTGGGGCCGCTGCTTCGAAGGCGAATGGTCCCCACCGTACGCGGCCTGGGTCGACGTGCTGGATGCCATTGCCGGCGACCTCCCTGCCGCGGAGCTCAGACGCGCGCTCGGCCAGGGGGCGCCACCGCTGGCGCGACTCGTGCCGCGGATCATCGCCGCGCTTCCCGACCTCCCCGCGCCGGCCCACCTCGGACCCGCGGAAGAGCAGTTCCGTCTCTTCGACGCGGCCACCCAGTTTCTCCTTGCGGCCTCCGCTGCCTCGCCGCTGATGATCGTCTTCGACGATCTGCAATGGGCCGACCGCGCCTCGCTCAACCTCCTCGCTTTTCTCGCCCGCTTCGTCGAGGCGGCGCCGCTGCTGCTGATTGGCACCTACCGCGACCTGCCGTTGCGCCACGACCATCCGCTCACCGACTTCCTGGGCACGCTCCAGCGCGAGCGCGCCTCGCTCCGGCTCTCGATGCGCGGCCTCAGCGAGCGCGAAGCCAGCGACCTCCTCGAGACGGTCGCCCCGCGTCCGGTGCCGCCGGCGCTCGTCCGCGCGATTCACGCCGAGACGAGCGGCAACCCCTTCTTCATGGCCGAACTGACCCGGCATCTCGTGGAAGAAGGCCGGCTGGACGACGGGCTCGACGATTGGCACGGGCGACTCGACTTGACCGAGCTGGGCATCCCGGAAGGGGTCCGCCAGGTGGTGGGACGGCGCTTCGCGCGCCTCTCGCAAGATGGTGAGCGCCTGCTGAGCCAGGCCGCTGTCTGCACCGGCGGGTTCGACTTCAACGTCCTCGCCGCCCTCACCGGCCTGCCCGAGGAAGCCCTCCTCGATGCCATTGACGAGGCGTTGGCCGCGCGCCTGATCCAGGCCGTGCCCGGCAAGCTGGAGACCTACGACTTCGTCCATGCCATCGTCCGCCACGCGCTCTACGAAGCGTGGAACCCATCTCGTCGCGTGCGTTTGCACCGCAAGCTGGCCGAGGCCCTGGAGCGGGTCTACCAGGGGCGTGAAAGCGAGCACGCGGCCGAGCTGGCCGTCCACTACCACGCCTCCCTGAGCCTTCCAGGCGCCGAGCGCGGCCTGCCGCACGCCTTGGCGGCGGCGGAACAGGCCCGGCGCGGATTCGCGCGAGAGCGCGTGATCACCTTTCTGCGCATTGCGCGCGATCTCGCCCGGCATGGCGGCGCGGAACAGCGGGCGGAGATCCTCGGCATGCTCGCCGTCGCCGAAGCCGACGCGCTGATGCTCGACGACGCCCAACGCACCGTCGACGAGACGCTGGCGGCCCTCGATGAGCTCGATGCGCCGCCGGGTCGGGTGGCCGCCTTTCTGGCCGAGGCGGCCACCGCGATCCGCGACGGCGGCGCCCGGCGCGACGGCTGGCGGCCGTTGGTCGACCGCGGACTCGAAATCGTCCCTGAGGAGGACGAGCTGACCTGGGCGCGGTTGACGTTGCTGATCGAGCGCTTCGAACCGGTCGTCAGCGGCGCCATCAACGGCGCCCGCTGGCTCGGGACGAACCAGCGGGCGATCGGCATCGCTCGCACCAAGGGAACCGAGGATGACTTTGCCCGCTCCTTGCAACCGTGGGATTGGTGGAGTCGCGACTGGACCGAGGAGCTGCTGGCGCGCGTCCAATCCTGGCAGCAACCGACCGCAATCATTCGTGCCCTGGTGGTCGGCGGGGCCGACTGGCTCTATCACCACAGCAACCTGAGTCGCGCCATCGTCCACTTCGAGGAGCTGCTCGCCGCCGCCGAGCGCTACGGCTCGATTCCCGGCCAGGCCGAGGCCTTGGTCCGCCTCGCCATCGCCCGCACCGCGCTCGGCCACTTCGACGAGGCGCGCGAGACTCACCGACGGGCCCGCCAGGTCGTCACGCGCCTGGGTCCGGACCACCGGCTGCACGCCAGCGTCGCCTGGATCGACGCCTTACGCGCTGAGTTCCTCGACGGCGATTGGCGGCCGATCGCCGCCTTTTGGACGCGCTACGTCGCCGATCCCGCGCTCGGCAGGCGCTCGATCGGGCTGGATGATGCCGGCCTCGCCGCGCTAGCGAACCTTCGGGCCGGCGACCCCGACGCGGCGCGGTCGCTCCTGGACGATCTGGTGCCGGTCATCGCCCGCATGGAGCCGACGCTGTGGCTCCTGAATGGCGCGATCGGCGCGGCCGGCTCGGCGATCTGGTTCCTGGGCGCGCGGGAATACGCGGAGGTGGTGCGGGTCGGCGCGATCGGCCTGATCGAGTACGGCAACGGCGACTTTCCGGGGTTCTCGAACGAACTGACCGCCGCCCGCATGGCGACCCTGCTCGGTCGCACCTCCGAGGCGGCGTCCTACTTCGATCGGGCGCGCGCGGTCCTCGACGGGTCCGGTCAAGCGCCGATGCGGGCGATAGTCGATCTCGATCAGGCGACGGCACTGCTGCGCGCCGCCACCCCCGACGTCACACGCGCCGAGGAACTGCTGGTGGCGGCGCAGGTGTCCTTCCGCCAGCTCGGCATGACCCCCTGGGAGCGTGAAGCGAGCGAGACGCTAACCCGCATTCGCGGCGCTCGTCGCCCCGCGAAAGAGCGCCCGGCCGGCCTGACCGACCGTGAGGTTGACGTGCTGCGCCTGGTGGCGCGCGGCTACCCCGACCGCCAGATCAGCGAGGACCTCTTCGTCAGCCCGCGCACCGTCAATGCTCACATCCGTAACATGCTCGGCAAAACGATGTGCAGCAACCGCACCGAGCTTTCTGTCTGGGCCGTCGAGCACGAGTTGGCGGGTCCGTCAGAGGCGTAAGGTAACGTCCTCATTCCGAGCAAAGCGAGGAATCGTCCCGTGCTCTCCAAGCGAAAGGACGGGACAATTCCTCGTTGCATTCGGAATGAGGACGCTGACGCTTAGTCGTCGCCGCTGGTCGAGACCGGCGCGGCGGCGCCCTCGATGTGCAGGTTCGGCAGCCAGGCGAGCCAGCGCGGCAGATACCAGTTGCGATCGCCCAACAGCGTCATCGCCGACGGGACGAGGACCGAGCGGACGATCGTGGCGTCGATCAGGACCGCGATCGCCAGGCCGAAGCCCATCTGCTGCATGAACGTGAGCCGCCCGGCCGCGAACCCACCGAAGACCGCGATCATGATCGCCGCCGCGCCGGTGATGATCCGCGCCGTCGACTGCAACCCGACCGCCACCGACTCGGTGTTGTTCTTGCTCAGGTCGTAGTGCTCCTTGATCCGGCTCAGCAAGAAGACGTGGTAGTCCATGCTGAGGCCGAAGAGGACGCAGAAGAGGAAGAGCGGCAGCCAGCTCTCGATCGCCGGCACCGTCTGGAAACCGAGCAGGTCCGCCCCCCAACCTTTCTGGAAGACCGCCACGATCAGGCCGTAGGCGGCGCCGACCGAGAGCAAGTTCATCACGATCGCCTTCACTGGAATCACGATCGAGCGGAAGGCGACGAGCAAGAGCAGGAAGCTCAGGCCCAGGACAAAAGCGAAGACGATCGGCATCGCGTTCTCGACGCTGGTATTGGCGTCGGCGATCATCGCCGTCATGCCCGCGACCAGCACCGCGGTGGGAACGCCCTCGAACGCGGCCGGAACCGTGACGTCGCGGAGGTGCGCGATCAGCGCGTACGCCTCCGGGCTATCCGGCGCGAGCGTCATCGGTACCGCGACCAGGGTCACGTTGCCGGCGTCGTTCGTCGTCTCCGTCGTCGGGCCAAAGCGGCCATCGGCGGCGAGCGCCTGGGTCAGCTTCTGGATGCCGGCCTGCACCGCCGGGTCGGCGGCGTCGCCGTCGACCACAAACTCGACCGGCGAAACCGTGCCGGCGGCAAAGTCCTCGACCAGGATCTCGTAGGCCGCGGCGCTCTTCGCCTCATCGGGCAACCCGGACACGCCCAGCGACCCTTCGGTGATGTCGAGATACGGCAGCGCCATCACCACCAGCAGCGTCGCCGAAAGGACCAGGCTCACCACTGGCCGCGCCATCACCATTCGCGCGACGTACGCCCAAAAGCCGCGAGTGCCCAGCGCGTTGTCTTGCCGCCTTCCGCCTTCCGCCTTCCGTCGTCGCCGGGGCCAATCAATCTTGTCGCCGAGCAATCCCAGCAAGGCCGGAATCAGCGTCATCGTCGCGGCGAGGGCGACGAGGACGACCAGGACGGCGCCGACGCCGAGGCTCTGGAAGATGTTGCTTGGCACCAGGAACATCCCCATCAGGGCGAAGATGACCGTGCCGCCGGAGAAGAGGACCGCCTTGCTGGCCGTGCCACCGGCTATCTCGATCGCATCGTACCGGCCCAGTCCGCGCCGCCGCTCCTCGCGGTAGCGCTCGACCACGAAGAGGGCGTAGTCGACGCCGACCGCTAGCCCGATCATCGTAATCATGTTCTGGACGAAGAAAGAGAGTTCCATGAAGCGGCCGACGACGGCCGCCAAACCGATCGCGATGAAGACCGAAACGATCCCTAGCACCAACGGCAGCCCGGCGGCGACCAGCGCGCCAAAGACGACGACCAGGATCACCAGCGCGACCAGCACGCCGATCCCCTCGCCCTTGGCCAAATCCTCCTCGGCGATCGTGTTCAGCTCGTCGTTCATCGTGGAGTCGCCGACGGAGAGAATCTCGATCGCTGAGTTTTTCGCCGCCCGCTCCAGCGCCGCCAGGTATTCCTCGGCGTGGTCGGTCACGTCGTCGTACTCGCCGACCAGCGTCACCGGAATCACCATCGCGCGGCGATCGGCCGAAACGCGCGCCGGGTTGTAGGTCGTGTAGTAGCTAGTGGCCGACTTGACGATCTCGGGCATGTCCTTCAATTCGGCCATGACCCCGTCGACGGTCGCCCGAAACTCGGCGTCGTCAACCGTATAGCTCTGGGACCGGACGATGATCGTCTCGGTCATCGGCCGCGGTCCCCGCAGCCGCTCTTCCAGAATTTCGTCGCCGCGCACCGATTCGGGTGAATCGGTCAGCTTGAACTCGCCCGTCAGCGCATCGCTGAGCGTCGGCGCCAACATCGCCGCGACGACGAGGAACGCGATCCATAGTCCAATCACCCGCCAGGGCCGCCGGGCACTCGCCCGCGCCAACCCACCGGTCGAAATCAGCGAAGCCATCCCTATTGTCCTCCCATCCCACCGGCCCGCCCCACAAAAACGGACCGCAGTCCAATACCCAGATCCCACAAACGGGTCTCAACATCCACTCGCCATCGGCCCCGGACGCCGGTTCAATCGCCGCTCGGGCGAGCTATGACGATCATGCCGGCCCGCCGTCATGCCCGCATCGGTCGTTTTGCCTATTTCGTGATGGTTGTCACAATCAGCGCGGGGTACGCCAAATGACGTAGGATGCAACGGCCCGGAGGGTGGACTTCGCGCTGATAGAAGTGTGTATTGCAGGCCGGTCGATCGGATGCCATAGCGACGTTCGTTGTCAGCAACGCGGCAATCCCTGGTCAAGCTCGCTCGGCGTCTTCTTACCGTGTTCGGTGAGGACCATCTTGGCTCCTCCAAGGAAATCGCAGGGGAAAAAGTCGGTGGATTGATCCCCGCTCCATAAGCGCCGACAGTACCCCGGCTGGCGCCACCGGTGAGGCAATTGGCTTCTGCCAAAAGTACCCTCGTCGCTCCCTGATCAGGAGCCGCGAGGTGAGGCGGCCCGATCAGCCGCACCGCCACCAACACCCAGCGCCGAGCACTCCGTAGCTTGATCAGGTGATCAACCCGATCAAGCAGCCACGCGCCGTTGGGGCGGTTCGCGAACCGCCCTGGCTTCGCCCACCGCCCGCCTCCGAACGAGGGAGGACTCAGGTGCGAGGACGCCAAACGCCTATCGCCTAACGCCTATCGCCTGTCGCCTCATGACTACGCTGTCACATACGCCAGCAACGTCCGCACCCCGACGCCGGTCGCTCCCTTCGGCGTGTAGCCGGTCGACTTCGGCGCGCGCGCCGCGCCGGCGATGTCGAGGTGCGCCCACGGCACCCCTTCGCAGAAGTGCTGGAGGAAGAGCGCGGCGGTGATCGCCCCACCCTGCCGGCCACCGGAGTTCTTCAGGTCGCCGACGTCGCCCTTGATTTTCTCCTCGAGCGCCTCCGTCAGCGGCATCCGCCATAAGCGCTCGCCGGTGACCGTCGCCGCGGATTGGAGGCGCTCGGCCAGGGCGTCGTCGTTGGCGAAGAGGGCGGTCGTGCCGTCGCCAAGGGCGACGACCGCCGCGCCGGTGAGCGTCGCCAGGTCGATCAGCTCCTGCACCCCCTGCCGTGCCGTGTAGACCAGCCCGTCGGCGAGCACCAACCGGCCCTCGGCGTCGGTCGAGAGGATCTCGATCGTGACGCCGTTCATCGCCGTCAGGATGTCGCCGGGGCGGAACGCCTCGCCGGAAATCATGTTCTCCGCCGCGCAGAGCACGCCATGGACGACGTGCCGGCAGCCGAGCGCCTTCAACGCCGTCATCGCACCCAGCACCGCCGCCCCGCCGGCCATGTCGGTCTTCATCTCCAACATCCCGTCGTGCGGCTTGATCGAGTAGCCGCCGGTGTCGAAGGTAATGCACTTGCCGACGATGCCGATCTGCCTCGTCCCCGCGGTCGCGCCCTCCGGCCGGTAAACCAGATGGATCAGGCGAGGTTCGCTGTTGCTCCCCTTGCCGACCGCCCGGATGGCGCCCATCCCGTGCGCGTCCATCTCCTTCGGCCCGAGGACCTTAATCTCAAGCCCGTGCTCCTCGGCCACCGCGCGCGCGTGCGCCTCCATCGTCAACGGGTTGAGGACGCTGGCCGGCTCGTTGACCAGATCGCGGGCGAGCGTCACCGCCCCGGCGATCGCCGCCGCGCGGGCGAGCGCGGCGGCGCCCGCGATCGCGTCGAGGGCGCCGGCAAAGGTGAGGGTCTCAATCTCCTTCGGTGCGCTGTTCTCTTTCCGCGCTGTACCGTGATATCGAGTAAAGCGGTAGGTCGCCAGGGCCGCCCCTTCCGCGGCCGCGGCGAGGACCCGGCTGGCGTCGAGGCCGTCGGCGGATGGCGCCGTTGCGACGACGCTTCGGGCGCCGACATCCCGCGCGGCAATCGACCCCGCGGCCAGGGCGCGGCGGATCGCCTCCTCGTCGAGTTTTTCAGCCGATCCAAGTCCGGCCAGCACCGCTCGGCGGGCGGCAGTTCGCCCAAGCGTGGGCACAACGAGCGTTTGGCCTCGTTTGCCAGTGAACCGCGCGTCCGCCGCCAGCCGCGTCAGCTCCCCGCTCAGTGCCTCGTCGATCTGCCGGGCGGCGTCGGTGAGGAGGGCTCCGCCGTCGGTCGCGGCCAGCGGTAGGATCACGGCGTCGGCGGTTTCGGCCAACGGATCGGCGGTTCGATAGGTGATCTTCACGGGATCGCTGCTCCCTTCAATGCGCGTCATCGATGCGGCGCCGGCGCCTGCCAGGGCGTCGCCCGTTGGTGCGCCGATTGTCGCATGCGCGGTGATGCCACGGTGCAGACATAGAAGACGTGGACAAAGCCTGACCCGGCGATTGTGCCGAATGCCTTGACACCCCCGGAAAGCAGTGGATAGGATCAGACACACTTTCCTTCGCTCGGCTGATTTAGTTGGGCGTAACAATCGATAGCCCCAGGTCGGGTGGTCAGAGCCAGGCCCGCGCTGTCGCGGGAGAAAGGACCGAAGCGTGAAATTGGGGTCCCGAATCGTTACCCGCGGGGATGCCGGGATGGGCGAGCGAACGCTCGCTCGCCGCGACGTGCTGAAGCTCGGTGGCGGGCTTGTCGCCGCGAGCGCGCTCGGCGCGCACCTGCGCCCGGCCCGGGCCTTCGCGCAGGCGGCTGAGCTGCCCTACACGGCAAACACCGAGATCAGTGGCGAGATCGCCTTTTGGCACTTCTGGGGTTCCCCGTTGCGCCGGACCGCGATCCGCCGCGCCATCGCCCTCTTCAACGAGGTCTATCCCAACATTGCTGTCGAAGAGACGTTCGTCCCTTTCGGCGACATCTGGACGCGCAACCTGGCTGCCGTCGCGGCCGGCTCCGGCATGCCGGACGTCATCGTCGAGGACCGGCCGCAGCTCAAGAGCCGCGCTGCCAACGACGTCGACCAGAGCCTCGGCGAGTTAGCCGAGCGTGACGGTGTGACCGGTGACGCCTTCTGGCCCTTCACCTGGGAGGAGGCGACGACCGTGGAGGGTGTCCCCTACGGTCTGCCATTCGAGACCGACATCCGCGTCCTCTACTACAACAAGGCCGCCTTCGTCGACGCCGGCCTCGATCCGGACACTCCGCCCCAGAACTGGGACGATCTCGCGACCTTTGCCGACGCGCTCGACCAGAAGGAAGGCGACACGCTGAACCGGATCGGGTTCTTCCCCAACATCGGCAACGTCGGCCTCGGCGATTGGGGCTGGAACAATGGCGGCGAGTGGCAGGACGCCGACTTCAATCCGACCCTGAACGCGCCGGAGAACGTCGAGGCGTTAGCGTGGATGAAGACGTGGGCCGACCGCTATGGGTACGAGAACGTCCAGGCGCTGCAATCGACCTTCGGCTCCGGCACGCAGGACGGCTTCATGTCCGGCAAGGTAGCGATGATCGTCGACATCCAGGGCTACACCTCCGTCCTGAACTTCTTCAACGCGCAGTTCCGGCCCGAGGGGAGCGAGGAGAACGCCGGCTACGGTGTCGCGCCAATCACGCCGGCTCCTGGCAACGAGCCGGCCGCCCTCTCCGGCGGCTTCGCCCTCTCCATCCCGCGCGGCGTGGAGCAGGTCGACGCGGCTTGGGAGTTCGTCAAGTACATGGCCTTCGTCGGGCAGCAGAGCTGGGCGCGCGACACCTACGCCATGCCGACGATCCAGGACATGGCGGTCAACGACGCCGTGCTCAACGCGGCGCCGAACTGGGGGCTCTTCGTCGAGGCGATGGACTACGGCCGGGCTGCCATCTACAACCCCTTCTACCCATCGATGCTCTCTGACCTGCTCAACCCGACGACCCTCGAGGTCTTGGGCGGTCAAAGGGAACCGCAACAGGCCCTCGACGACGCGCAGTCAGCCGCCGAACAAGAGGTCGAACGCGGCCGAGGCTAGGAGATAGGGGCTAGGAGTCAGGAGTCAGGAGTCAGGAGTCAGGAGTCAGGGGCCGGAAACTGCCCCCGTCACTCCGAGCGCTTGCCCCGTCATTCCGAGGAACGAGGAATCTCTTGCGTCGGCCTTGCGCGGCGAGAGTCCTCCCTTCGGTCGGAATGACGGTGGGAGACGGTCGGAATGACGGGGTGGGGTGCTCGGAATGACGACGGCGGGAGAACGGGCGATGGCGCAGATGGCCGCGACGGTGGGCGCGCCGAAGCACCCAAAACCGTTCCTCAACCCGAGGCGGCGCGAGGGCATCACCGGCTACTTCTTTGCCCTGCCGTTCATCATCGGCTTTCTGACGCTCACGCTTGGTCCGATGCTCTTCTCGCTCTACGCCAGTTTCTCGGACTACAACATCACCAGCCCGCCGAGGTGGATCGGCCTCGACAACTACGACTTCATCCTCACCCAGGATGGTCGCTTCCGCACCTCGCTTGGCAACACCGTCTACTACGTCGCGCTCAAGACCCCGGTCATCATCATCATCTCCCTCGCGCTCGCCATGCTGATGCGGGTGGGGGTGCCTGGCCGCCGCGTCTTCCGCACGATCTATTACCTGCCCAGCATCCTGACCGGCGTCTCCGCGATCTTCCTCTGGATTTGGGTGCTCAGCCCGCGCGGCATCCTCAATGAGGGACTCGGCGCGGTCGGCGTTGCTGGTCCCAACTGGTTCTTCGACCCCGAGTGGACGAAGCCGGGCCTGGTGGTCATGCAGCTCTGGACCATCGGCACACCGCTGCTGATCATGCTGGCGGGCCTGAACGGCATCCCACGCGACCTCTACGAGGCGGCCGAGCTCGACGGCGCCGGACCGCTGCGCAAGTTCGTGAACATCACGATCCCGATGCTCTCGCCGACGCTCCTCTTCCTGATCGTGACTAACATCATCTTCGCCTTCCAGGTCTTCAACAGCGCCTACGTGATCAGCACCACCGTCGGCGCGACCAAGTCGCCGGGCGAACCGGCCCAGTCGCTCCTCTTCTACGAGGTCTATCTCTACTTGCGCGCCTTCCGCGACCTCGAGATGGGCTTTGCCTCGGCGCTGGCCTGGATCCTCTTCTTCATCATCATGGTCGTCACCGGCATCCAGCTCTGGCTCAGCAAGCGCTGGGTCTACTACGAGACGTAGGGCGGCAAGGCGGCAAGGCGGCAAGGCGGCGAGGCGGCGAGGCTAGGGGCACAGCCATGAGTACGACGGTCGGTGAGCAGCAGGCGATCCAGGTGCGGACAGTCGCGATTCCGTGGTACCGCAACAAGCGGTGGCGCGGACGTGCCGGCCAGGTGGTGACCTTCGCCATCCTGGTCTTCGTTGCCTTCCTCTTCGTCGCGCCGTTCTTGTGGATGCTCTCGACCGCCCTCAAGCCGGCCCAGCAAATCTTCGAGCTGAATTGGATCCCCGACCCGATCGTTTGGGGTAACTTCCGGGACGCCTTGCAGAGCGCGCCGTTTGGGACCTACTTCAAGAACTCGGCGATCATCACCGGGCTCTCGGCCCTGGGGGCGGTGATCAGTTCGTCGTTGGTCGCCTACTCTTTCGCTCGCCTGCGCTGGCCGGGACGCGACCTCTGGTTTGCCCTGGTCCTGGCGACGATGATGCTGCCCGGAATCGTCACCCTGATCCCTCAGTACATCCTGTTTGCCGAGCTGGGGTGGGTCAATACCTTCCGGCCGCTGATCGTGCCGGGCTGGTTGGCGTCCGACGCCTTCTACGTCTTCCTGCTGCGGCAGTTCTTCCGGGGTATCCCGATGGAGCTCTCGGAGGCGGCGAAGATCGACGGCGCCAGCGAACTGCGTATTTGGTGGCAGATCGTGATGCCGCTGTCGAAACCCGCCCTGGCGGCGGTGGCGATCTTCTCCTTCAACGGCGCGTGGGGCGACTATCTGAAGCCGCTCATCTACCTGAGCACCGAGAACAACTACACCCTTCAACTCGGCCTGACGACCTTTCAGCAAGCCGCTGGCGGTCTCCCCCGCTGGGACTGGATGATGGCCGCCAGCCTCGTCGTCATGCTCCCAGTGGTGATCCTCTTCTTCCTCGGCCAGAAGTACTTCATCGAAGGCGTGACGTTGACGGGGATTAAGCGGTAAGGTTGGGTCGTCCGTGAGGGCCGCGAGATGCCAGACGCACGCAAGTACAGCGAAGTTGCATGATGACCATAACCAGTCGCGTGAACACACCTTGCCGAACCCAGATCCTTAACCGCGTGCCAGAGCCAAGCGGCGATTCCCCCCGGACCCGGGAGGAGATAGCCGACGTTGTCGCCATCATTGCTGAAACGTTTCGACCAGAGCGGATCATCCTGTTCGGCTCGCACGCCTACGGCGACCCGACGGAGGATAGTGACGTCGACCTCATGGTCGTGATGGACACGCCGCTCAAGCCGAGCGAGCAGGCAGTTCGAATTCGTCAGGCCGTGGGCGCCAGCTATCGGTTCCCGATGGATGTGGTGGTGCGGCGGCCGAACCAGATCGCGCTAGGGTTGGCGGAACGGGACTTTTTCATTCTTGACGTCATCGAACAAGGAGCGACGCTGTTTGAAACAGACGACAGCGGAATGGGTGGCGAAGGCTGAGGAGGATTTCGAAGCCGCACAGCAGCTTTTCGGGTCCTCCAATCCCCTTTTTAGCGTGGCGTGCTTCCACGCTCAGCAGAGCGCGGAGAAGTATCTGAAGTCCTATCTCCAGGAGCACGAGATCCGCATTCCGTTCACCCACGACCTTGATGCGCTGGCGGCGACGGTGGAACGTTACGTGCCGGAGCTGGCGGGGATGCGGGAGGCGTTCGAGCGACTGACAACCTATGCGGTCGATATCCGTTACCCCGGCGCTGCCGCCAATCAAGAGGAGGCTGAAATCGCCATCGAGATCGCGGCCACGCTGCGCCGGGTGTTGCGCGACGCCCTTGGGCTAGAGTCAGGGGCCATATCGTAAATGGCGCTCTCCCCTTCTTCCTCGGCCAGAAGTACTTCATCGAAGGCGTAACGTTGACGGGGATTAAGCGGTAGGGGCTGACCTGATCGGCCTCGTCAACACGAATCGCGCGGTGGCGAGACCGCGGGCCGGCGCCGGCCCGCGCAAAGCCCCGCCCTCCTCGCCTGGCAGCGCATCGATTGTCTGCTCGAACACGTCCGTTCGCCAGGCGCAAACGGTCCGCGCTCCGATCGCCCTGGACGTATCGGCCGTTTCCGGCAGAGGAACGTCAATCGTATGGGCGGGGTGTCGGTTCAGGGCAGGCTCCGCACGACGCGGATGCCGTTGAGGGCCAGGTGGTAGAGAAAGACCTGGTGGAAGAAGTCGCCGGGGTGAGGGAAGGCGCCGATCTCGCGAGCCGTCTCCTCTGACAGGTCGTAGGTGTCGACGGCGTTGGCGGGCACGATGACGTCGAAGCTGCCGATGTTGCGGGCGTTGGCGCGCAGGCGGAGGTGCATCGCCAGGTTGTAGGTGCAGAGGTCGGTGCAGTCACCGACGACAATCGCGGTCGAAATCGCGGTGTGTTCGTCGAGCCAGGCGTCAAAGGTCGTGGCGTAACCAGGACCGAGCGAGTTCTTGGGGATGACCGTGAAGCGGCCGCGGAACGGCAGCGCGGCCAGCTCTGGGATCATCTCGCTTTCTTCGGTGCCGCGCAGGCAGTGCTCTGGCCAGGCGCGAAATTCGGGCGTGGTCGGGTCGTGGGTGTCTTGCACCAGGACGAACTCGCGGACGCCGAGGTCGTAGGCCCGGCGGAAGAGGTCGACGACCGGCTCGGTGAGCGCGTCGATGCGCGGCGAGGCGAGGTTGCCGCAGCGGCAGAAGCCAACGATCATGTCGGCGGAGAAGATGGCCGCCCGCGCTGGATCGGGCACGGCCTCTGTCAGCGGCAGCGGCGCCAACCCCTCGATCCACTGGACGATGAAGTCTGGCACGGTCGCGGTTATCGACCGCGGCGCCGTGGCGATTGTGGTAACCATTCACCTGCCTCCTCGGACCCAGCGCGGCCCTGGCGGACCGCTTGCGGTTGGGATGCTTTGAGAGATGGTACCAAGCGCGGGGGCGATTCGTCGTTGTCGCGTCGGCGCCGGTGCAATTGAAAGGACAGGCAAGGGGGATACAATGCGAATCGTTGCCGCACTGATCGCGCTGACAATGCTCGGCGGGACTGATCTGATGGGGCCGGCGCGGGCGACGGCGCAGGAGTCGCCCGACCCATCCGAGTGCCAGGTCGAGCCGCGCGACGACGCCTGGCTCCTCGATCTCATTGCGACACCGGTAGTGGACGTGGCGAGTCCCCCGTGGCTTCCCTCGACGCCCGTGCCGGCGGACGAGCTACCCGAAGGCGAGCCGGCGGGACCTGACACGCTCTTCGGCATCAACGAGACGATGCGGGAGCTGGTCGCCTGCGTCAACGCGGGAGAGACCCGGCGGGCACTCGCCCTGCTCTCCAACGACGCCACACGAGAGACGGTCGTGGTGCTCTTCGGCGTGGCGACAGTTGCCGGGCCGCTGCCCGCCGCGACGCCGACGCCACTGCCGGCGGACGAGCAGTTTCCGTTCTTCTCGATCCGCGATCCGCGAGTGCTGGAGGACGGCCGCGTGGGCGCCATCGTCTCTGACGACACGTGGGAAGACTACGCCTTCTTCATCATCTTCGTGGAACAGGACGGCCGCTGGCTGGTTGACGAGGCGTTCGCCACCGAGGCGGGCAGCGCGGCCGGACCCTAGCGGTCGCCGACCGGGACCGGTAGGCCCGGCC
>JBOGUF010000084.1:0-53247 GCA_050696075.1 Thermomicrobiales bacterium | reverse complement strand
ACGTTACGCGCCGAACGCCGAACCAAAGTTCACATTCCCGTGACAAGTCAGCCAAAGGTTCGTGGCATCCATTGGCTACCATAACGTCAGACAGTCGGAACGAGCCGGCCGGGACGGGCCGGATTTGTCGTGTCGTGAGAGACTACCTGTCGGATGTTGATGATGACGACCATCGGAGCCTCGACTGCCCCGCTCCCCTCCGGGGATGGACGGCGCGAACCCGGCAGCGTCGTCCTGCGGACGCATGGGCTGACCAAGCGCTTTGGTAGGGTGCTAGCCGTCGACGATCTCGACATCGACGTCCAGGCGGGCGAGGTACTCGGCTTTCTCGGGCCGAACGGGTCCGGCAAGAGCACGACCGTCGGCATGGTGCTCGGATTAATCGAGCCGACGGCCGGCAAGATCGAGTTTCAGGGTCAGGACCTATCGCGCCTCCGCCACGCCGACGCCGTCAACCGTACCATCGGCGCGATCATCGAGACCCCCGCCTTTTATCCCTACCTCTCCGGCCGGGACAATCTGCGGGCGCTGGCCATCGCCGCCGGCGGCGTGCCTGAGCGGCGGATCGACGAATTTCTCGAGATGGTCGGCTTGACCGAGCGCGCGAAGAGCGCCTTCAAGACCTACTCACTGGGCATGAAACAACGGCTCGGCATTGCCTCGACGTTGTTGACCGATCCCGAATTGGTCATCCTCGACGAGCCGACGAACGGG
Source organism: Thermomicrobiales bacterium (assembly GCA_050696075.1). GTDB lineage: Bacteria > Chloroflexota > Chloroflexia > Thermomicrobiales > UBA6265 > JBOGUF01. The sequence goes on along the minus strand of JBOGUF010000084.1, from coordinate 52,533 downwards.
CTTGATCCGGCCGGCCAGCGCGAGGTACGGGAACTGATCCCGCGCCTGGCAAGTGAGGGTCGCGCCGTCCTTCTGGCCAGCCACCTCTTGAACGAGGTCGAGCAAGTGTGTGATCGCGTGGCGATCATTCGCCGCGGCAAGCTGCTCCAGTTCGGGTCGGTCGCTGATCTGCTGCGCCGGGGCGCCTTCATCGAGGTCGTGCTGCCGCTGCCCGAACTCGAGCGCGCGGCGGTGATCCTGCGGGAACTCCCTTTTGTCGGTCGCGTCTCGGTCGACAGCGGCCGGTTACAGGTGGTCGCGCATGAGGAGCACGGCGGGGAGATCAATCGGGCGCTCGCCGGCGCCGGGCTGTACGCCGGCTCCATCGTGCCGCGCAAGAGCCGCCTGGAGGATGTCTTCCTCGAGATGACCGAAGACGACCCCCCCCAAGACGAACGAGGTGCGGTCGATGACGCCGCTGCTGCATAGCGAACTGTTCCGGCTCGTGCGCCGCTGGATGCCCCGCATCCTGCTGGCGATCCTGATTATGGGCGTCGGCGGCCTCTACGCCATCTTTTGGGCGGTGATCCGCACCCAATCCGGCACGGACGTCGACGACCTGCGCGACAATATCCGCCTGGCGGCGGTGCGCGACACCGGGATGGGCCTTGTCTCTCTCTTCGGCACGACGCTGGTGGTGATCCTTACCGCCAGCCTGGTCGGAACTGAATTCGGCTGGGGCACCATCCGTACCTTGCTGCCGCGCGCGCGGAGTCGGTCCTCCCTACTGACCGCCAAGCTGTTGACGGCGGTGCTCTTCACGGCCGTCATCATCGTCGTCGGCGCCCTCGTCGCGCTCGGAGCGAGCGCCTTCGTCACGGTCGTCGAGGATCTGCAGGGTGGATTGGGCCCGGACGGCATGACCCGCCTGCTCGCCGCGATCGGCCGCACCTTCTTCTCGATGCTCCCTTATCTCGCGCTTACCTTCTTTGTCACGGTCTGGACCCGTTCGGTGGCCGCCGGGATCGGGATCGGCATCTCAGTTCTCTTCCTGGAGGGGGTCCTCCTCCAATTGATCGGCCTCGCCGGCGGCCCGTTCGAGCGACTCCCCGGCGCGTTGATCGAGCGGAATGCCAACGCGCTGCTGTTCCGGAACGCGGAGGGCCTCGATTCATCATTTATCGGCGAGAGTGGATCGTACCCGTCGGTTGGCCAGGCCACGGCCGTCCTCACCGCCTACATCGTCGCCTTCGTGACCCTGGCCTACTACCGGTTCCGGCGGCGGGACATTACCGTGGGATAGAAAGTGAGGCTGGGACTCGCCGCGGGTGGCCCTATACTTAGATGAGCTTGAGGATCGGAACAACAATGAAGCTACACTACGATCCCGAAACCGATTCCCTGTACATCGACCTCAACCAACGGACCAGCGTCGACTCGCGGGACGTGGCCGAAGGGGTTGTGGTTGACCTCGACAACGAAGGGCACATCGTCGGTATCGATATCGACCGTGCGTCGTCCCGTCTCGATCTTGAGGCCGTGGAAACCGAAGCCTTGCCGCTCGTGCCGAGTGGTACGGCTTAGATAGGTCGTTGGATCAAAGAAGTGGCCCATATCGTTCTGGTCGAAGACGAACGCGAGCTTGCCTCCATCGTGGCGCAGGTCCTGCAAGAGGAGGGGCACGTCGTCGAGTCGATTGCCGACGGCGCCGTCGCGCTTCGGCGTCTCACGGAGCCCGGCCGACCCGACCCGGACCTCGTTATCCTCGATCTGATGTTGCCCGGCGTTGACGGTCTGGAAATCTGCCGCCAGATCCGCCGCTCGAAGATCATCCCGATCTTGATGCTGACCGCCAAGGCGTCCGAGATCGACCGCGTGGTTGGGCTCGAACTCGGCGCGGACGACTACGTGGTGAAACCGGTCGCCGTGCGAGAACTACAAGCGCGCGTCACCGCCATCCTGCGTCGCGTCGAGATGATGCGCCGCGAGTCCCACATCAACGACGAGGGAGATCGGCAGGCGATCGAGCGCCCGGGCATTAAGATCGATCCGTCGCGTCACGAGGTCCTGGTCGACGGCCACGCCGTGGCGTTGACGGCAAAAGAGTTCGATCTGCTCTATCTGCTCGTCGCCAATCCCGGCCGGGTTTTCAGCCGCGACTACCTGCTCGACCGCATCTGGGGCTCGAACTACGGCGGCTTCGACCGCACCGTCGACACGCACATTCTCCGGCTGCGCCGCAAGCTCGGCGGCGGCGGGTCCGTGGCCGACCGAATCGTCACGCTCTGGGGCGTCGGCTACAAGTACGACCCCGCGGCGACATCCGAAGGCGTGGGTCGTGAGTCGTGAGTCGCGGTGAGACCTGAGGCGTGAGAAGCCCGTGTGATGCTGGCTACCAGCAACATTCGTCGCACCGACATCGTCGTATTACTCACGACTCACGACTCATATCTCACGACTAAGAGGAAGCGTCATGCTCCGTCGAAGCTTGCGTCTGCTCGGCTCCGTGCATCTCGCGCCGGTGCGGTTTTTCCGCCGCCGGATCATGGTCCAGCTCATCGCTTCCCACGCGGTGGTCGTGATCCTGGCCGTGCTGCTGTTGGAGGCGGCCGCGATCGCGTCCTTCTTCGGCTATTTCCCCAGTTTTCTCCCCGAAGAGATCACTTACCTCGACTACACGATGGGCGAAAAGGCGCGCACCATCAGCTTCATGCTGGGTCCCACCACGATCGAGCGCCTGACCTCAAATGAAGCACTCGCCGTCGAACGCACCGCCACTTCGCTGCGCCTGCTCTCCGTGATCGACCCCGACAATGCCGGCACGAGCGACACCACCGCGCCGATGCAAATGGAGGGAGTCGCGCGTATCGCCATCCTCTCTCCCGCCGGCCAGGTCGTCCTATCGACCGAAGAAGACTGGGCCGCACCCGGCACAACGGTCGACGAGATCGCGTTTGATCCGGCGGCCAACGTCACGATGGCCGTCATCAACCGTGGTGGCGCGGTCAATCACTCCACCGGCGAGCGGTACGCGATGGCCGTCCAGGGTAAGGTGACCGCCGCCGCCTATCCGGTGCTGAAGGGGGACGGCGAATTGGTCGGCGTCGTCTTGGTCCAGCGCTGGCCGCTCAACCTCAGTGAGATCGTCTCGTTCCGTGAATTCATTGGCGACGCGTTCCGCTCGAATCTCCGCTATTTTTGGTATGTCGCGATTCCCGCGCTCGTCGTCGCCATCCCTGTCGGCGTCTGGCGCGCGCGGCGGGTCTCGACCCGGCTGTCGTCGCTTGCCTCGGCCGCCGAGTCGATGGCGCGGGGCGACCTCAGCCGCCGGGTTGCGATTTCCGGGGACGACGAGATCAGCCGTGTCGGTCGTCGCTTCAACGACATGGCCGAGCGCCTCGCGGCCGGTGATCGCAGCCGGCGCTCGTTCGCCGCCAACGTCTCCCACGAGTTGCGTACCCCTATCGCGATCATCCAGGGCAATCTCGAACAGATCCTGGACCGCCAGAACGGCGCGACGGCGAACGAGGCCGCGACCCTGCGGGTCGTCCACGCCGAGGCGGTGACGCTTAGCCGGCTCATCGACGATCTCTTCACTTTGACCCGGCTCGAAGAGTCGGCGCTGCCGATGGAGCTCGCGAAGTTGCGCGTGGATGAGGCGGTGGCACAGGCGGTCGCCGCGCTCAAGCCGCTCGCCTGGGACCAACGCAAGGTGACGATGGAGTCGGTCGTCCGCCCTGGCTTGCCGTTCGTTCTGGCTGACCGCACGCGGTTGCAGCAGATATTGCACAACTTGCTCTACAACGCGCTGCGCCATACGCCCGAGGGCGGGCTGATCATTGTCGATGCCCACGAACGGGTCGATGTGGGCGACGTGCAGATTTCGATCACCGACACGGGCGTCGGCATCCCGCCCGAGGTCCTCGAGTCGATCTTCGACCGCTATTACCCCACCAAGCGCCGCGGCGACCAAACGCGCGAGGGTTCCGGGCTCGGTCTCCACCTCGTCAAACAGCTCGTCGAGGCCCAAGACGGCCGGATCACTATCGAAAGCATCCCCAGCCAAGGCACGACCGTGCGGTTCACGCTGCCCCGTGCCTAGGCGTCAGGCGACAGGCGACAGGAAATCAGCTTCCTCCTCGCCTGCTCATTGTTGGGTAAGGCGCGATTCATGGCGCCCCTGTGCGGCCAGACCGAGCGAGTCACCGACTCGCCCCTACCGAAGGCTGGGCAGTACAATCGATTGTCCGGACAGTCACGAGCCAACACAAGGAGACAATCGGCTTGGCCGCACCACATCCCCTCCTGATCGCCAGGGGCGAATCGGACCAGTTCCTGCTACCGCCGATGGCTAACCGCCACGGCCTCGTCGCCGGGGCGACCGGCACCGGCAAGACAGTGACCATCCACGCGATGGCGACCCAGTTTAGCGAGATCGGCGTGCCGGTGTTTCTGGCCGACGTCAAAGGCGACCTCGCCGGCATCAGCCAACCCGGCGGCAACAACGAGAAGGTGACCGAGCGCGTCCAGTCTCTGGGCCTGACCGACTTCGCGTACACCGGCTTTCCCGTTGCCTTCTGGGATGTCTTCGGCGAATTGGGTCATCCGGTCCGCGCCACCATCTCCGAGATGGGACCGTTGCTTCTCAGCCGCTTGCTCAATCTTAACGACACCCAGAACGGCGTCCTCACCCTCGTCTTTAAGTATGCCGACGACCGCGGTCTGCTCTTACTCGACCTCAAAGACCTGCGCGCAATCCTCCAATTCGTCGGCGACAATCGCAAGGGGTTGACGACCGAGTACGGCACGGTTGCGCCGGCCAGCATCGGCGCCATCCAACGCGGCTTGTTGCGGCTGGAGGAAGGCGGGGGCGATCTCCTCTTCGGCGAACCCGCGCTCGAGCTGACCGATCTGATGCGGACCACCGCCGATGGCCAGGGCGTGATCAACATCCTCGCCGCTGACCGGCTGATGCGGTCACCGACTGTCTACGCCACCTTTCTGCTCTGGCTCCTCTCCGAACTCTTCGAGCAGATGCCGGAAGCGGGCGACCTCGCCAAGCCGAAGCTCGTCTTCTTCTTCGACGAGGCCCATCTCCTCTTCACCGATGCGCCGGAGGCGCTGCAGGACAAGATCGAGCAGGTGATCCGCCTCATCCGCTCGAAGGGGATCGGCGTCTTCTTCGTCAGCCAGAATCCGATCGACGTGCCCGACGTCGTTCTTGGCCAGTTGGGCAACCGGGTCCAGCACGCGCTGCGCGCCTACACCCCGCGCGACCAAAAGGCGGTCCGCGCCGCCGCCGAGACCTTCCGCGGCAACCCCAAGATCGACGTCGAGCAGGCGATCTCCCAGCTCGAAGTCGGCGAGGCGCTGACGTCGTTCCTGGACCCGAACGGTGCGCCCGGCATCGTCGAGCGCGCCTACGTCATCCCACCCAGGAGTCTGATCGGCACGATCACCACGGCGCAGCGCGCCGCCATCGTCGCTGCCTCCCCCGTGCGCGGCAAGTACGAGCAGACCGTCGACCGCATCTCCGCCTACGAAATGCTTAAGCAGAAGGCCACGGAGACCGTTGTGGCGGCCGAGCGCGCGGCCGAGGCCGAAGCGTCGTGGGAAGATGCCGCCCAGCGCGAGGAACGGAAGCCCCGAACGTCGTCGCGCCGGCGCAACGACAGCCCGGAGGCGATGCTGCAAGACGTGGCGGAGTCGGCCGCCCGTTCCTTCGGCAGCCAGATCGGCCGCGGCCTGGTGCGGGGCCTGTTGGGGTCGTTGACCGGCCGCCGACGGTAGCGGCACCCCCATTGACAGTGGGCGAAGGCCCACTTACACTGCACGTCATCGAAACGCTTCGATTGCCCTCGGCAGGGAACGACCGTGGCGACGATGGTCGATATTGCCAAGCGGGCCGGCGTCTCCCTGAGCACCGTCTCGTACGCCCTCAGCGGCAAACGTCGCATCTCCGAGCAGACGCGACTGCGCGTCCTGGCGGCGATGGAAGAGCTTGACTTCCAGCCGCACGCGGTCGGACGAGCCCTCGCCAGCCGCCGCAGCCACACCATTGCCCTCCTCTATCCACCCAGTCCGCAGGGCCTTGCCGAAATGCCGCTGGAGTTCGTCCTCAGCGCTGTCGAAGCCGCTAGCAAGCACGGCTACTCCTTTCGCCTCTCGACCTCACCCGCCGAGGACCAGGAAATCTTGCGGATGATTCGGCAGGGGTTCGTTGACGGCTTGATCCTGATGGAAATCAAGCTGCACGACCCTCGCGTCGAATTGCTCCGGGCCGGTAACTACCCCTTCACCCTCATCGGCCACTGCGCGGACAATGAGGGAGTTCATTATGTCGATCTCGATTTTGAACACGCCCTCCAGGCCGCCGTCGATCACCTGGCCGACCTCGGCCATCGCCGCATCGTGCTCGTCAGCCGCGAACGGGCGCTGCACGACGAGGGCTACGGTCCGTCGGTGCGCTCGGCAGCCGGTTTCATTCGCGCCTGCCAGGCACGGGACATCGCCGGCGAGATCGTCTTCTGCGATTCGACTCCGCGGGCCGGCTACGACGTGGTCCAGTCCCGGATTGCGGCCGATCCGGCGCTGTCGGCAATCGTCGCCCTCAATTCCGAAGCAATCGGCGGCATCATGCGGGCGATCCACGACCACGGCGTACGCATCCCCGACGAGTTGTCGGTCGTTGCTGTCACCTCGCGTCGCATCGCCGAGCTCATCACGCCGCCGCTGACGACGATGGATTTTCCCGCCGCCGACATGGGTCGCATGGGCGTCGAGTTTTTGATTCGTCAGTTGGAAGGAGGTGGTCGCGGAGAGCCCGCGCAGTCGATGCTGCGCGCCCAATTGTCCGTTCGTCGCAGCTCGGGACCCTATCGTGCATCAAGCCGCGTTGCCTAGGTGGCAACACGGTGACGATTCCCGGCAGACGGGCGCCGTCTCAGCTCGCCGGTCACGGAACAAGGAGCGAGGAGCAACGAGATGCAGACACGACTCAATCGACGTACTCTCCTCAGGGGCGCCGCCGCGGGTGCGGCCGGCGCGGCGCTGGCCGGCCCGGTCACCCCCCGGCGCACCTTTGCCCAGCAGGACGCGCCCATCACGCTGACCTGGTGGGATTACTACGCCGAGGGCGCCAACGCCGCGGCGATGGACGCGCAACTCGCGCGATACATGGAAGCCCATCCCAACGTCACGATCGAACGGACCGCCATCCAATTTGCCGACCTCAAGCAACGCCTCCTGCAAGGAGCGGCCGCCGGCGCCTTGCCCGACATTGCCGTGATCGACAACCCCGACCACCAGGCGTTCGCCGCCCTGGGCATCCTCGAGGATCTCACCGAACGGGTGACCGCCTGGGGCGAGGCGGACAACTACTTCGAAGGTCCCTGGAACTCGACGGTCTACCAGGGGACGAATTACGGCATTCCGGACAACAGCAACTGCCTTGTCCTGTGGCACAACACCGAGTTCACCGGGGCGGCCAGCATCACGGCCCCGACAAACTGGGACGAACTGACGGCCGCGGCAGCCGCCCTGACCGAAGGCGATCGCTTCGGACTCGCGGTGTCAGCGATCCAGAGTGAGGAGGGCACCTTCCAATGGTTGCCCTTCCTCTGGGCGACCGGCGAGGATATCCCGTCGATCGATAGCGAGGGCGGCCGCCGCGCCCTCCAACTCTGGGTCGATCTGGTTGAGAACGGTCACATGTCGCAGGGCATTCTCGGCTGGCCGCAAGGTGATGTCCTCGCCCAGTTCCAGAACCGCCAGGCCGCGATGATGATCAACGGACCGTGGCAGATCCCCGTTATCACGGAGCAGAGCCCTGACCTCCAGTGGGAGGTGGCAACCCTGCCCCAAGACGTCCAGGGCGCGTCGATCCTCGGCGGTGAGAACTACAGCATCGTCGCGGGTGGCGAGAACGTCGACACGGCGTGGGAACTGCTCACCTGGACGCAGCAACCCGACAACCTCAAGGCCTATCTCCAGCAGGCCGGCAAGCTGCCGAGTCGCCAGGACCTGGCCGAGGACTCGCATTGGACGGGGGACCCAGTGCTCAGCATCTTTGTCGAGCAGCTCAAGGTCGCCAAACCCCGCGCCTACGGCGAGAACTATCCGGAGATCTCCAGCGCCATCCAGGAAGCGATTCAGGCTGCCATCAGCGGTCAGAGCAGCGTCGAGGACGCGCTACAGACGGCACAGGCGGTCATCACGCCGCTGCTCCCGCCAAGCTAAGTGTGATGGGCTGATCCGACCGGGGCGCGCGATGCGCCCCGGTCATGGCGCAACGAGGCGGTCGGCCAACTGACAAGGGACAGCCATGGCGATCACCCTCACCGGGGCGGAACGAATGCGCCGCGTGGGACGGCGCGCGGGGGCTCGCGCCCGCCGCCACGCTGGCGGGTACCTCTTCCTCCTGCCGGCGCTGGCCTATATGACCGTGATCATGCTCTATCCGGTCTACTCCAACCTCCGGATGAGCCTCCACGACGTCAACGTCAGCACCTTCCTTGCCGGCAACGCCCCCTTTGTGGCCCTCGACAACTATCGCGTCCTCTTCGCCGATGCGGCATTCTGGAAAGCGCTGCGCATCTCGCTCATCTTCACCGCCGGCTCGCTGGTCTTTCAGTTCGCCATCGGCTTCCTGCTGGCGGTGCTCTTCAATCAGCCCTTTCCCGGCAACAACCTCTTCCGCGGACTCCTCCTCCTCGGCTGGCTGCTGCCAACGGTGGTCAGCGGCAGCATCTTCCGCTGGATGCTCGACGGCGACTTTGGCGTCGTCAATTTCGCCCTGACCAACCTGAACGTCCTCGCCGAGGAGCGGTATTGGCTCCTCGACCCAAGTACGGCGCTGGCCGGGACGATCCTCGCCAACATTTGGGTCGGCATTCCGTTCAACATGCTGTTGATCCTGGCTGGATTGCAGGGAATCCCATCCACCCTCTACGAGGCGGCCAGCATCGACGGCGCGACCGCCTGGCAGCGCTTCCGCTCGATCACGCTGCCGCTGATGCGGCCGGTTTCGCTCAGTGTCATCCTGCTCGGCTTCATCTACACCTTCAAGGTGTTCGACCTGATCTACGTCATGACCGGGGGCGGCCCCGTCGATGCCTCGACGGTCCTCCCCATTCACGCCTATCAACTGACCTTCGAGTTCTTTCACTTCGGTGAAGGCGCGGCGGCGGCAACCGTGCTCCTCGTCGGATTACTCGTGGTCGCCATCACCTATTTGTGGCTCAGCCGGCGGGAGGAAGTGGCGTAATGGCACTCGTCCATCGTCTGTGGGCAACGGGCTACGGTAAATCTGTCCTCGCCGGCCTCGTCGTGCTCGTCTACCTCTTCCCGATCTACTGGATGGTCACGACGTCGCTGAAGACATCGCCCGCGATCTTCGCCAATCCGCCGCAAATCATTCCGACCAGTCCCACCCTGACGGCCTACCGGGACGCGGTCTTCGACAACCCGGCGGTTGTTCGCTCCATGCTCAACAGCGTCATCATCGCCGCTGGGACGATGCTGCTGACGCTGGTGCTGGCGCCCCCCGCCGCCTATGCCTTGGCGCGCCTCCGCCTCCGCGGCAGCGCCGTGGTGGCGCTCATGCTGCTCCTCAGCCAACTCCTGCCGGCCATCGTCGTCGCCGGCCCGCTCTTTGTCCTCTTCACTCGCCTCGACTTGATCAACTCCTACCAGGCAATGATCCTGGCCGACGTGACCGTGACGCTCCCGTTCGCGGTCATCATCCTCCGCCCCTTCTTCCTCACCGTGCCGCGCGAACTCGAGTCGGCGGCGCTCGTGGACGGCGCGACCTTGCTCGGCGCCTTTTTTCGGATCGTCCTGCCGCTGGTGCGCCCGGGACTGGTGACGGTCGCCGCCTTCTCCTTCCTGATCGCCTGGGGGGAATTTATCTTCGCGCTCTCGTTGAATCTCGACCAGAACATCGAACCGATCACGATCGCCATGAACCGATTCGTGGGTCAGTACGGCACCGAGTGGAACAACATGATGGCCGTCGCCACCGCCGTCGCGTTGCCGATCGTCGCGGTCTTTGCCGGCCTTCAGCGGTTCATCGTCGGCGGCTTGACGACCGGGGCGACGAAGGAATAGCGGCCGGCCGAGACCGGTCCGGCATCGAACGAAGGAGTGCCCAGCCGGTGTATGTCGATGGAGTGCTCAGGGTCGTGCAGGTTGGCCTCGGCGGGTTCGGCCGGAGCTGGGCGGCGATCGCGCACACCGCGCCGGGCGTTCGTCTGGTCGGTACGGCCGATCCGATGATAGACGCGCGAAGGTGGGCGAAACACGAGTTGGGATTCTCTTCCGGCGCGCTCTTCTCGTCGCTCGACGAGGCGCTGGAGCGGTCGTCGTGCGATGCGGTCGTCGTCATCACGCCTCCGGAGACCCATTACACGCTGGTGACACGTGCGCTCCTGGCCGGCAAGCACGTCTTGGTCGAGAAGCCACTGGCAACGACACTCGCCGAGGCCCAGACACTCGTCGCGGCGGCGGGCGCTGCCGGACGGATCCTGATGGTCAGCCAGAACTACCGCTTTCGTCCGCCGGCCCGCGCCGCGCGGCAGGCAATTGCCAACGGCCTGCTTGGCGACCTGATCCACGTCTCCATTCGGTGCCGCCGCGACACCCGCCGCACCTGGCCAGCCGACAACTTTCGCTACCACATGCGCCATCCCTACGTCCTGGACATGGCAATCCACCACGTCGACCTTCTGCGCGCCCTCACCAGTCGCAACGTGCGCCGAATCGACGCCCGGAGCTGGCGCATCCCGGACAGCCCTTTCTGCCACGAGCCGGCGTGCGCTGCCCTCCTCGAGCTCGATGGCGGTGTGCCGGTGTTGTACGAGGGCACGTGGGCGACGCGGGACCAGGAAACATCCTGGAACGCCGACTGGGAGATCGTCGGTGAATCCGGGCGCCTTCTCTGGACCGGCGGTCTCGACGACGCCCTGATCGGTGACGTTGCCGTCGAGCGATGGGAGCAACCGCCGATCTATCTGACCCTCCCGTCCCTGGCGCACCCTGACCGGGCGGGGGCGCTCCAGGCATTTCGCGCGGCAACACTGACTGGCGCCGAGCCGGAAACGAGCGCACGCGACAATATCCAGAGCCTGGCAGTCGTCCTCGGCTGCGTCGCCTCAATCGAACGCCAGGCGCCGGTCGACGTCGCAAGCCTGTTCGGCGGCGCTTGACACCATGGCGGCAGTTCGGTAGATTCTCGGTCAACAACTGAAGAGAGCTGCCTTATCGAGAGAGGTGGAGGGAGACGGCCCTGTGAAGCCCGGCAGCCTGCGTAGCGACGACGCGCGTAAGGTGCCAATTCCGGCAGAGCGATCTGCGAGATAAGGGAACGGCGACGCCACGTCCGCCCCCTGCTCACGCGGGGGGTTTTTTGTCTGTGAGCCGTCAGCCGTTAGCTATCAGCCGTCAGCTTCCATCCATGCCAGGACTCGGTTAAGTCCGGATCCGGCGAAAGGATGACGGACCTATGGAGCAGGCCAGCGACAGGACGCCGATCGTTCCGGCCACGGCACCCGCCAACCGTCACGAGTACTTCCGGCCCGTGCCGGCGCCGCGTTCGCGCCTGCAATTGGTCGACCCCGTGCACGACGCCGGCGACGGCGAGCCGCGGACGATGGAGATCGGCGCGCTCGACCTCGAAATGGGCGGGCGGCTCGATGCGGTCACGCTCGCCTACCGCACCTGGGGCCGGCTCAACGAGGAGGGCACGAACGCCGTCCTCGTCGTCCACGCGCTGACCGGCGACAGCCGCGCCACCGGCGAAGGCGGCTGGTGGAGTCCGCTGATCGGCCCCGGCTGGCCGTTCGATACGAAGCAGGCATTCGTCGTCTGCTCGAACGTCGTCGGCGGCTGTCAGGGGAGCACCGGCCCCCCGACCTACGATCCGCTCACCGGTCGCCCCTACGCCATGCGCTTCCCGCTGATCACCATCGGCGACATGGTGAACGCGCAGCGGCGGCTCGTCGAGCGATTGGGAATTACCAAGCTGATCGTCACCGGCGGCAGCATTGGCGGCTTCCAGGCGCTGGAGTGGGCGACGCGGCACCCCGATCTGGTCTCCGGCAGTATTCCGATCGCGGCGACCGAGGCGCTTGGGGCGCAGGCTATTGCGATCCACTCCGAAGTCGGTCGCCGGGCGATCATGGCCGATCCGAACTGGCGCGGCGGTGAGTACGCCAGCGAGGGGGTCTTCCCCGCGGAAGGGTTGGCGATCGCCCGCATGGCGGCGATGGTCGCCTACCACAGTCGCGAGAGCATGGCGATGCGCTTTGGGCGTGCCCCGGCCACGCGCCCCGGCTTCTACCCGTCCTTCGGCGGCACCTTCGACGTCGAAGGGTACATCCACTACCACGGCCAGGCGCTGGTGCGGCGGTTCGACCCCAACAGCTATCTCTACTTGACGCGGGCCATGGACCTCTACGACCTCGGCCGCGACGGCGGCGAGGAGCGCTGGCTGCGCGACATCGCCGCGCCGGTGCTGCTGCTCGGCATCCGCTCCGATTGGCTCTTCCCGCCAGGCGAGGTGCGGGCATTGGCCGACCGGATCGCCGCACTCGGCAAGGACGCAACCTACGCCGAACTCGACTCGCCGCACGGCCATGACGCCTTCCTCAAGGAGTGGGACCTGCTCGACGCGGTGATCCGCCCCTTCGTCGAACGCGTGCTGGCGGAGGTCGCCCCGGCATGACCTTCGGCTACAATCTCCGTCCGCCCAGGGGCCCCAAAGACCACAGGCGCCGGGCGACCGCCCATTGTTGACCACACGGTCACCTCATATCGGACATGTGGAACACAATCAGAGAATCGTGAAAGGAGAGCACGAATATGTCAAACAATGGACGGGTCCAGGGGTTCGAGACGGTCGCGCTCCACGGCGGGCAAGAGGTCGATCCCACCACGAAAGCGCGGGCGGTGCCGATCTACCAGACCACCTCCTACGTCTTTGACAGCCCGGAGCACGCCGCCCGCCTGTTCGGGCTGCAAGAGTTCGGCAACATCTACACCCGGATCATGAACCCGACCACCGACGTCCTCGAGAAGCGCATCGCCCAGCTCGAAGGAGGCGTGGCGGGGCTGGCGTTCGCCTCCGGGCAGGCGGCGGAGACGCTGTCGATCCTCAATCTGGCCGGCGCGGGCGACGAGATCGTCTCCACCACCAGCCTCTACGGTGGCACCTACAACCTCTTCCACTACACCCTGCCCAAGTTGGACATCACCGTCAGATTCGTCGAGCCGAACGCCGAGGCGGTGCAGGCGGCGATCACCGACAAGACGAAGTTGGTCTACTCCGAGACGATCGGCAACCCGGACCTGCTCACCCTCGACGTCGAGGGCGTCGCCAAAGTGTCGCACGCGGCGGGCGTTCCGCTGATGCTCGACAACACGCTGCCGACCCCGTACCTCGTCCGCCCGATCGACCACGGCGCGGACATCATCGTTCACTCCGCGACCAAGTTCATCGGCGGTCACGGCACCTCGATCGGCGGCTTGGTCGTCGACTCCGGCCGCTTCGACTGGGCCGCTTCGGGCCGCTTCCCCGAGTTCACGACGCCCGACCCGAGCTACCACGGCCTGGTCTACAGCGACGTCTTCACTGAGGCGAACTTTGGGGCGAACATCGCCTTCATCATCAAGCTGCGGGTGCAGTTGTTGCGCGACATTGGCGCGTCGATGAGCCCGTTCAACGCCTTTCTCTTCCTGCAAGGGCTAGAGACGTTGCCGCTGCGCATGGAGCGGCACAGCCAAAACGCACTGGCGGTCGCCCGCTTCCTGGCCGAGCACCCGAAGGTGACGTGGGTCAACTATCCCGGTTTCCCCAGCCACCCGGCCTACGACCGCGCTAGCAAGTACTGGCGCAACGGTCTCTACGGCGCGCTCCTCGGCTTCGGCATCAAGGGCGGCCTCGAAGCCGGCAAGAAGCTGATCGAAAACCTCGAGATCTTTTCCCACCTCGCCAACTTGGGCGACGCCAAGTCGCTGGTCATCCACCCGGCGAGCACGACCCACTCGCAGCTCACCGAGGAGGAGCAGCGCACCACCGGCGTCACCCCCGACTTCGTCCGCCTCTCCGTCGGCATCGAGACGGTCGGGGATTTGATCGGGGATTTGGAGCAGGCGCTGGCGAAGGCGTAACGTCGTCATCCATGCGAGAATCGCGGACCCTGGCAGACGACCGCCGGGGTCCGTTTGTGTCGGTTGAGGGCGCCTGTGCAATACGATCCCGAACGGCATCACCGGCGTTCGATCCGGTTACGGGGGTACGACTACGCACAGGCCGGTTTCTATTTTGTGACCGCCTGTGTCCAGGATCGGGCGTGTCTGCTTGGCAAGATCGTTAAAGGCGACTGCGATTTGTCGGCGGCGGGTGAAATGGTTGCACGGTGGTGGGAAGAGCTACCGGTCACATTTGCGGACGTCGAAACCGACGCGTTCGTCATCATGCCAAACCACATGCATGGAATTGTTTTCATCGGAACGGGTCAACCAACATCCGACATTGCGGCAATCGAACCGGGCGGACCCATGGGTCCGCCCGTCTGATGAAACGAACGGCCTGCATCTGAACAGACCTGCCTCGTTGCCGGCCATCCTGCAATGGTTCAAAACCATAACCACGAACGCCTACATCCGCGGCGTCAAACAAGACGATTTGCCGCCGTTCAACAAACGTCTCTGGCAACGCAACTACTACGAACACATCATCCGCAACGACAAGGCACTCGACCGCCTACGGGTTTACATTGCGGGCAATCCCTCTCACTGGGCCGACGACACCTTGCATCCGGGGAACCCATCTGATTGGTGATCGCGTTCGGTAAGTCTATCGCTCAGGCGCTGGCTGATCCGGGGCGGCGACGCCGCTGGCGGTGGGGACGGACTCGGCGGTGGAACCGGCGCTCGCGCCGGCCGGTTGCGCCTTGGCGGCCGTGGGATCGAGAGCGATCCAATCCTCGCGGAACCATTGCGATTGCCAGGGGAGGGCGATGCGGCCGTTGTCGTGACCACGGAAATCGACCAGGAAGAGCGGGACCCCGTGCGTGCCGCGCGGCTTGACCTCGGTCACGTGGCCGACCGCGCCCTCGAACCGCGCTTCCGGCCAGGTGGTATACATGACGCTGATGCCGTGCACCCCGCGCTTACTGAGACCCTTCGGCATCACCACTCGCACCGTATCCCCGATCTCCGCGTGCGCCATCCCCGACTCTCTCCCCGGCCTCGAATCCGGCGAATCCGCCGCCACTGACGATGCTGCCACGCAGTATAGCTGAGGCAACCGCCTCCTCCGCTCACTCATCTCGCTGGACTGTCTCCGTGCGTCGATACGGGCCGTCATTGTACCCCAGTGCAATTATACTGCATTGGTATTGACAGATATTGCAATTGAGTGTAATCTCATTGTCGAGCCGCACCCGGCGGCGCTCCAACCGGGAGCACGAATCTTCGCCGGTGGCGAGCCGAGACGAGGAGCGTATCAGGTGACACTTCCCAATTTGATCGGGCGCTGCCCGGTCTGCGCCAACGAGATGAACGTGACCCGCCTGAGTTGCCCGCATTGCGATTCGGCGCTCGAAGGACGGTTCCAGCTCGGCAAGTACGCGAGTCTCTCGCCCGAGCATCTCAACTTCCTTGACGTCTTCGTCAAGAATCGGGGGATCATCAAGGACGTCGAAGCTGAGCTCGGCCTCTCGTACCGGACCGTCGTCTCCCGCCTCGACGACCTGCTGCGCTCCCTCGGCTACCCGACGTCGAGCGACGACGGCCTCCGACCGCGGCAGGTGCTCGCCCAGGCGCGCGAGGAGCGACGGCAGATCCTCGAGGACCTGCGCGCCAAGCGGATCACCGCCGACGACGCCGCGCAACGGTTGGCCAAGCTCTCATAGGGAGGAAAGCGGGTGGAGCGGCGTTCGCTAACCGCCCGTCCTTAAAGGGGACAAGACGCGATGAACGACACGACACCGATCCCAGGCCAGCGCCTAGAGCCCGCGGGCGACGATCGTCTGGAAATCCTGCGCATGGTGGCGGAAGGCACGGTCACGGCCGACGAGGCGGCGCGGCTGTTGGACGCGCTCGATCAGGCTGATCGTGGCCGCGGCACGCCGGCCGGCGTGCCGCCCGCGGATCCGAGCCGAGCGCGTCATCTGCGCATTCGGGTCTCCGACAGCCAGAGCGGGAAGTCGCGGGTCAACCTGGTCGTCCCGCTCAACGTCGTCGACGCCGGGATCAGCGTCGCCCGCCGGTTGGCGCCGCGCCGCCTCGTCAACGCCGAGGCGATCCGCGACGCCGTGATGTCGGGCATGCGCGGACCGATTGTCGACATCGACGAGAACGGCGAGCGGGTTGAGATCATCGTCGAGTAGCAGGCGACTGGCGACTGGCGAGAGGCAAACGAGACAACGACAAAAGGGGAACTCCTGTGATGACGACAGAGCAAGGAATGGGGCAGACCGGGGTCGCGCGCTACGACGACGACGGGGAGCACCGCATCCCGCTGGCGCGGACGAGCGGCCCGATCGAGCTCGACGTCTCCAATTCGAGCGGTGAGGTCATCGTCCGCGCCGGCGCTGGCCCTGATGCCGTCGTCCGGTTCGCCAGGATCGGCGGCCGGGGGAACGACGCGGAGTTAGTCATCGAGGTCCGCGACAGCCGGATCAAGATCGAGCCGCGTGGTCGGACCGGCCTGCTGTCGGGCCTCCCGCGCGACCACGGCGCCTTCGACGTCATCGCTGAAATCGTGGCGGATTCCCGTGACAAGCTGTCGGGCCTCCTGGGCGACCACGGCGCCTTCGACATCTCCGTCGAGCTGCCGCGCGAGCGCTTGGCGGACGGGTCCGCCCGCGTTCGCGTTCGCACCGCCAGCGGCGAGGTCGAGATCGACGAAGTTCCGGGCGAGATTCGGGTCAACACCGCCTCCGGCGACGCCCATGTCACCGGCGCGGATGGGTCGATCACGATGCGGACGGCCAGCGGCGACGTGCAGCTTGTGCGCCCGCGCGGTCAGGTGACGGCGCACACCGCGAGCGGCGACATCCACATCGAGCAAGCGGTGATCTCCCGCTTCGCGATCGCCACGGCCAGCGGCGACACCCAACTGAGCGGGAAGCTCATCGGGAACGAGGCGTCGAAGGTCGAAGCGGTGAGCGGCGACGTCTCGCTGGAACTGGCCGCGCCGAGCATCACCGAGTTGCGCTACACCACCGTCTCGGGCGACGCCTCTGTCGAGGGGGATCTGCGCAAGGTCGCGCCGCGAACGTGGCGCATGGGGAACACCGAAGGCGGCCCCACGATCTCGATCAAGACCGTCAGCGGCGACCTCCACGTCGAAGCGACCCGATCCGCGGGCGAAACCGAACCGATCAGTCAGGCAGCCCGCGACGGCGATACCCTGCCTTTCGCGACAGTCCCGACCCCGCCGACGCCGCCAACGGCGCCCACGCCGCCGCTCGCCGCGATGCCGGCCCAACCCGCGCCGCCCGACTCAGGTGAAGCGGATGGCCCGGCGGGCGAAACCGAGAACATCGCGGCAGATAGGTCGCACGCACCGCTCGACGAAGAGGAGCGCCTCGAAGTGCTGCAAGCGCTGGAGCGGGGCGAGATCGACATCGAGGAGGCGCTTAGTCGCCTCGGCGAGCCAGACGAGCCGACCGGGGCCTAAGCCGCCCCTTACCCCAACGAGTTTCGTGATCGAGCAAGCCGCCGGGCGGTCGCCCGGCAGGAGGGGATACCATGTTCCAGTCACCGCTCCAGTGGGACGACCTTGTCAACGCGAAGATCGACGATCTCTATGTGGGAAGCCGACCGGTCGCCCGGATCCCGCGGAAGGGATGTCTGACGGGAATCATCGCCAGCGCTCGGCGCCCGATCGGCCGCGCCGTGATCGCGATCGGCGCCCGCATCGCCGGGAGCGACACCACGGCGACGCGACCCGCGTCGCCAGCCCACTTCTCGGCCTAGTCGTTCACCGAGATGATGGGAGCCTTCGTAAGCCAGGCCATGGATCCCGCGGCGCGTCGTCCGCTCTACGCCCTGCTCGCCGCGAACCTCATCTCCCAGATCGGCAATTCCCTGGCCTTCATGGCCATCCCCTGGTTCGTGCTGGAGACCACCGGCAGCGCGAGCTTGGCCGGCGTCACGGTGGCCACCGGCACGCTGCCGGTGGTCATCGCCGGGATCTTCGGCGGCGCGGTCGTCGATCGGCTCGGCTACCGGCGGGCGAGCGTCGTCTCCGATCTCGCCAGCGGCATCACCGTGCTGCTGATCCCGCTGCTCCATCAGACAACTGGACTGGTCTTCTGGCAACTGCTGGTGCTCGTTTTCCTGGGGTCGGTCCTCGATGCGCCCGGCAGGCTGGCCCGGCAGAGCGTCTTTCCCGACCTTGTGGGGGACGCCGGTTGGCAGATCGAGCGCGCCAATGCCGCGTACAACGTCACGAGGCGAATCGCCGCGCTGCTCGGACCGCCGCTGGCCGGAGTCCTCATCGCCACTCTCGGCGCCAGCAACGTCCTCTGGATCGACGCCGTCACCTTCGCGATCTCGGCAGGGATCGTCGGTCTCGCCGTCCCGTCCATCTCGCGCGAGCGCGAATCGTCCGAGGCTGGCGGCTTGATCCGCTACCTGCGAGAGGTCAAAGAGGGATTCGTCTTCCTCCGCAACGACCGGCTCCTCTTCTGGATGGTGATGACCTTCTCGCTCGGTAGCCTGCTCGCCGAGCCGCTCTACGCCATCGTCCTCCCGGTCTACGCGCGGGAGGAGTTCGGCAGCGCGGTCAACCTCGGCTTCATCTTCGCCGCCCTCGGCGCGGGATCACTCGTCGGCAACGGCCTCTACGCCCTGCTCGGTCCGCGCCTGTCGCGCAGCGCCCTCTTCATCGGCGGCTTCGCCGTGCGCGCCGCCACCTTCTGGGTGATGATCACGATGCCGTCGTGGTGGGTCATCGCCGGCGTCATCTTCGTGGAAGCGGTCCTTTTCGAGCCGATCAATCCGCTGACGATGACGATCGAGCAGGAGCGCGTGCCCATGGGGATGCGCGGGCGGGTTTTCGGGGTCCGCATGGCCCTCGAATATTGTACCCTCCCCCTCGGCGTCCTCGTCTACGGCTATCTCATGGAGCGCATCGGCTTACAGGACACGCTCCTGGCCATGTCCGTCGTCAACTCCACCCTGCCCCTGGCCATGCTCGCCATGCCGGCCCTGCGGACAATGCGGCGGCCCGAATAGCGCGACGGCGGCCCCCCCGGCCCCCCAAGTTTGGGGGGAGCACGACATCGCGGCGTCGTCCGTCGTGCTCCCCCCGGATTGGGGGTTGGGGGGCCGAACGTTCAGACAAACGCCACGCGGCGGAATCGCTTCTTGCCGACGCGCAGCAGCATCGCCGGGCCGTCGGCCGCGACCGCGCAATCGACTTCGGCGATCCGGGCGTCGTTGATCGAGAGGCCGCCTTGCTGGGCGAGTCGTCTCGCCTCGCCGCGTGAGGAACAGAGACCGGCGCGGACGAAGAGCTCGGCGACAGTCATGCCGGCGTCGACGTCGGCGCGGGCGATCTCGGTCGTCGGCAGTGCCGGGTCGTCGTCCCAACCGCCGGCCGCGTCGTCGCCGCGGGCGAAGAGGACGCGCGCGGCGGCTTGCGCTTTGTTGGCCGCGGCCGCGCCGTGGTTGAGCCGGGTCGCCTCCCAGGCGAGGACCTGCTTCGCCTCGCGCAGCGCCTCCCCCTCGACGCTCGTCAGCTCCGCGATCCGCTCTTCCGGCAGGAAGGTGTAGAGCCGGAGAAACGTGCCGACGAGGGAGTCGTCGGTGTTGATCCAGTATTGGTAGTAGTCGTAGGGGCTGGTCAGTGCGGCGTCGAGCCAGACGGCGTTGCCCTCCGTCTTGCCCATCTTCTGGCCGGAGGCGGTGGTGACCAGCGGCGTCACCAGGGCGAACGCCTGCACGCCTTCGACGCGGCGGATCAGGTCGGCGCCGCCGGTGATGTTGGCCCACTGGTCGGAGCCGCCGACTTGCAGCAGGCAACCGTAGGTGCGATAGAGGTAGAGGAAGTCATAGGCCTGAACCAGGCGGTAGTTGAACTCGACGAAGTTGAGCCCGGTCGTCTCCAGCCGATTCTTGTAGGTCTCGATCGCCAGCATCTCGTTGACCGAGAAGTGGCGGCCGATGTCGCGCAGGAACTCGATGTAGCCCAACGGCAACAGCCAGTCGGCGTTGTTGAGTAGGAGCGCCGCCGGGTTGGCGCCGAAGCGGCCGCCCGCAAAATCAAGGTGCGGCTCGAACTGTCTGAGGAGATTGGGTAAGTTCGCTTCGATCTCCTCCGGCGTCGGCACCGCGCGCGTCGCGGTCTTGCCGGAGGGGTCGCCGACCAGCGCCGTGCCGCCGCCCGCGAGCGCGATCGGCCGATGCCCCAGCCGTTGCAGCGACGCCAGAAGCATGATCCCGACGAGATTGCCGACGTGGTAGGAGCGCGCGGTGGGGTCGAACCCATCGTAGATCGTGACCGTCTCCCGCGCGAAGGCGTGGCGCAGCCCGGCTTCGTCGGTCACGTCCTGGATATAGCCTCGTTGCCGCAAGTAGTCCATGGGGTTGACGCCCGCGGCCCGCGCCATCTCCGGCGCGTTCGCCTCGGCGGTCTTCGTCGTCATCGTCTCAGCTCCTACCATCCTTATGCCCTCGGAACAATCAGATGGTGGAACGAATAGCACAGGTGGGGGTCAGGAGTCAGGAGCTAGGGGTCAGGGAGAGAACCGCTCGTCGTCCCTGAGCCCCTGACCCCGCCTCCTGACCTCTGGAGACGAACGCCGCCTACGCGCCAGCAAGGAAGCCCTGGACGAAGCCCGGCAGTTGCGACCAGTCGCCGGAATAGATCCAGGAGCCGTTCGAGGCGGTGTCCGGGTAGATGTAGGCATTGAGGGTGGCGAAGGCGACACTGTCGGTGCTGAATTGCGGCGCGGCCAGTGCCAGCGCGAGCTGCTTCGAGCGGCCGAGGTCGGTGCGGACCGCGCTCCGGTGGATGCGGATGAGCTCCGGCGCTTGCTCCGCGATCGCCGGGTCCTGCGCCTTGGCGACTAACGCCCGCAGCACCAGATCCTGCCGCATCACCCGTCCGTCGTCGCCGTCCTGATGGCGGGTCCGGCAGAACTCGAGCGCCTGCTCGCCGTTGAGATGCAGCCAGCCCGCCGGGTAGTAGATCTCCTTGACCCCGTAGTTCCAGGTTGGGTACTGCCCATCATAGAGGTTGTAAGGGTTGTTGACGTCCACGCCACCCATCGCGTCGACGACCTCGATGAATCCTTGGAAGGTGAGGACGATCGCGCCGTCCGTTTCGACCCCGAAGTTGTGTCTGATCGTGTCGCGCACCGCCTGCAAGCCCGGCTTGACCTCGCCCCCGGCCGCCTTCGTACCGAAGTCATAAGCGCGCGCGATCTTGTCGACCGCGTAGCCGGGGATTTCGCAATAGAGATCGCGCGGGATGCTGACGACACGGGCGAATCGGTTCACCAGATCGACCCGCACGATCTTGAGGACGTCGGTATTCTCGGGCTGGTCCTTCGTCCGCGTGTCGAGCCCGCCGATAGCGAGCGTGATTGTGCTCAGGTCGGCCGGCTCGATCTCTTGGGCGGCGGCCTCCAACGCGGCCAGTCGCCCGCCCAGACCGAGCATCAAGGCCGAGCCGAGCGAGCCAGCGAGCAATCGACGGCGAGAGAAGGCGCCTTGGATGTTGTCACGTTGGATCATCGATTCGTCCCCTGAAGGCATTGCAGCAAACTCCACCGGCCACGATTCGGCGCGGGGCGTTGCATCGACGTGTACGTACAGATTACCACCCGGCGGCGCCGACGGCAATCGGCCGCGGCATCCCGTCGTTGGGCTACTGTTTCCGTTGCTATTGACGCACACCGGCACTGTCTGGTTTCAGACACACGTGATGGCCGAGCGGCGCGACGAGACTATACTGTCCGGCGTCGGGGCGTGGCGAGCGGGAAGGAACGTCGGGGCCGAGAGTCTCGGAGTTCTATGGGATCGTGATCTCAATGTACTATCGAGATCACGCGCCGCCTCACTTCCACGCGCGGTATGGTGAGTTCGAAGTCGTCGTCGGTATCGATCCCGTCCGTGTCATCGATGGTCGCATCCCACGTCGCGCACGCGGCCTTGTCTTCGAGTGGGCGGCCATTCATCAAGACGAACTGAGACAAGGCTGGGCACAAGCACAACAGCGTCAGCCGCCTAACAGGATCAACCCCTTGGAGTAGGGAGGGACTCAACAGGAGGATCCGATCGATGGAGCATGTCGTTTCAGTAACAGTCCTGCGACCGTACGTCCTTGATCTTGCCTTTACCGATGGCAGCCGGCGTCACGTCGATCTCGAACCGGAGTTATGGGGCGAGGTTTTCGAGCCACTGCGTGATCCCGCATTCTTTGCCCAAGTCGAGGTTGACCCTGAGCTCGGCACGGTTGTCTGGCCGAATGGTGCGGACTTTGCTCCCGAGTTCTTGTACTACGGCGAGGACAATCCGTATGCCTCTCTCCTAGAGGAATCTACGTCCGACGAGCTTCCGATTGCTTCTGGACGGCAAGCCTCTTAGCCGTGCTGGATCCGCGGGCAGTCTCTCGCATCGACTGGCTTAGCGATTGGGACGAGGCGCTGGCCGAGGCCCGCCGGGCGCGCAAGGTCGTCTTGATCGACGTGATGAAGGACCCCTGACGCGGCTGCGCCAAACTGGATGCCGTGACGTATCCAGACCCCGCCGTGCGCGAGGCGATCGCCGGCCGCTTTGTGCCCCTGCGCCTCGATCTCTTCCGCGACCGCGCGGTCGTCCGCCCCCTCAACGTGATCTGGACGCCGACCCTCCTTGTCGCCGACCGCCGCGGCACGGTCCAGTACCGCTCCATCAACTACCTGCCGCCCGCCGACTTCCTCGATATGCTCGACATCGGCGAGGCAAACGCCCGTCTCCGCTGGGCTGAATACGACCGCGCCATCCAACTACTGTTGGACGTGACCAAGCGCCACCCCGACGGCGCCCTCGCCCCCGAGGCGATCTACTGGCGCGGCATCGCCGTCTACCTCAAAACCCACGACAACGACCAGATGTACGCCGTCTGGCGCGAGCTTCAGGAGCGGTTTCCGGAGTCCGTGTGGGCGCTGCGGATTCCTTGACGGAGAGGAGAGAGATTTGCAACGCTCCGTCATTCCGAGCCCGCGAGGAATCTCTCCCGCGGGACCGGCGTAGAGAGAGTCCTTCCCGCGGTCGGAATGTCGGAGTAGCTGTGCCCAACTACGGAAAGGGTGGAGAGAGTGACGGCCCCGATCTCAGCTAAGGGTCAGAATCTGTTTCTACAAAGATCAGACCTCGATCCGCTGCGACTCCTCGACCGAGTAGTCGATCGCTGCTTTGACGTTCTCGATCGTGAGTTCCGGGTAGTTGGATACGATCTCTTCCGGAGAATGCCCAGCTTTGATGAAGTCCACGATGAGGTAGACCGGCATGCGGGTGCCGCGAATGACGGGCTTGCCGAGCATGACGGCCGGATTGCTGACGATGCGTTCACTAGTCTCGTGACGGTTCATGGCAATCCCTCGGCTAGTCGCGGTCATCATTGTATGTCGACGGTGCATACCGCGGCGGCACGCACTGTGGGCTACCTTTCCGAAAGTCGAAGGGTTCACCGATCATCGAGCTTGATCCGTCCGTCGTCCGCAAATGGTCGTAGGACGGATATGACGTGGTCGAGGCCGTCTCGGATGCCATCGTGCTGGATGGGCAGATAGGGTTGCAACTCTTCCCAGGCGTACTCCGCGTGCTCCGCGTCCGTGGAGCCAAACAGGATGCGAGAGACGTAGTCGGCGATCTCTTGGACGGTCCAGCGGTAGAAGTAAAACCGGAAGAAGTGCCGGTGCAGGCGGATCGGCCCGAAATGGTCCAAATAGGTCTCCAAGAAGGGCGCGAAGCGTTCGCCCGTGAAGAATGTGAGGTCGCGCTCGCGCGGCCCGATGGCTACTTCGCCCCAGTCGGTGAGGTGAAGCTGTCCGGTCTCGTCGATCAGTACGTTCGCCAGGTTCGGGTCGCCGTGGGTGGGGACAAGGGGTGGCCGGAGGCGGTGCGCGTCGTCGCGTAGCTGGCGCATGTGCGTGAGCGTCGCTTCGATGTCTGCTTGCTGTTCCAGGAGCAAGGCGCGGACGCGCTGTCGATGGCCCGATGCATTGACCGGGAGCGAGGCGGCCGCGGCGAGGGCGCGTTGGATTGTCCGCTCGAATGGGTTGTCGAATTGCTCGCACGTCATGGGCGGGCGGCGGCGCGCATCGCAACCGTGCAGGTAGGCCATGATTCGGGCTAATCGGTCGAGTTGCTCGTCGGTGATCCCGGCGTCGAATGCCGTTGTCCCCGCGACAAAGGGGAAGAGGGCGACGGTGAACCGCTCGTATCGCCAGGTGAATGTGCCGCCCACGGTCCTCAGTGGCGCCAGCGCCTGGGTCAGCCCGCACCGGTTGTGGAGGGCGGCGACCGCGGCGTAGACCGCTTCCAGGTCGCTGATGGGCGCACGATCTTGCGCCCGCACGAAGTACTCGTGGCCGTCGGTCTCGCGGGCGACGTAGCAGAAGGCTTCTTCGCCCTTCGGCGTGAACGTTAACGACGCGATCGACACGCTGTAAGCGGCGGCAAGTTCTTTGGCGAACGCACGTTGGTCGATGCTGGACGTATCGAACTTCATGGTGCCTCATTTCGGCACGATCGACTCCACAACGGCGGTTCTGGGAGTAGAGTAGCGGCACACGAAGGATTGGGGTGGGCCGCCCGGCTCCGTCGTTAGGCGGTGGGCTGCCGGTGTGCTGTCGCATGGTGGGTGTCCAGGTTGTGTCTTGCGACGACTCCGAGGGCGGCAGATGAGCAATAGTCTCGCGGGGCGGCAGGGGTTGCACCAGGGTCCGGTTCGGCGACGGGTCGCCCGGCGGCGGCACGCCGACGACGATCACGCCGGCGACCAAGGGCATCACGGTCAGCGCTGGGAACGTCCAGGACGCCATCGATGCGGCGAACGCGAAACAGGGCGGGCATGTAGCAGGGCAATTGCATCTAATTGAGTCGACGTGGTGAGCAGGGCGTTCATCAGGGATACTGCCGGCACACCGGGGATGGCGGTGCGGCCGGTTGGTGTCCACCACCGGGAGTCCCGCCATGTGCCCCCATCCCGCCCCACGCATCGCCGAGTGTTTCGCGGACCTCGTCGATCCCCGGATCGACCGGACCAAGCGCCACCAGTTGCTCGACATCATCACGATTGCCGTCTGCGCCGTGATCAGTGGGGCCGAGTCCTGGGTGGAGGTCGCCGACTGGGACCGGGCCAAGCAGGCCTGGCTGGCCGACTGGCTGGAGGTGCCGCACGGGGTTCCCTCCCACGACACCTTTGGCCGCGTCTTGGCCCGGCTCGACCCCGCCCAGTTCGAAGCCAGCTTCGTGCGCTGGGTGCAGGCAGTCGCCGGCACGGCCGAGCCGGAGGTGATCGCCCTCGACGGGAAGACCATCCGTCGGTCGGGCGACGGCGGGGTCGGGACCCCACCGCTCCATCTGATCAGCGCCTGGGCAACCCGGCAGCGCTTGGTCCTCACGCAGGAAGCGGTGGACACCAAGGACAACGAGATCGTCACCTTGCCCGCGCTGCTTGCCCGGCTCGATCTGACCGGACAGACGGTGACGATTGATGCGATCGGCTGCCAACGGGAGCTGGCCGCCCAGATCGTCGACGGCGGGGGCGACTATGTGCTGGACGTGGCGTTCCGGGAGGATGAGAGCCGGGTGCGGACCGGACACAGTGCCCAGAACCTGGCCGTGCTGCGCAGATTGGCCCTCACGCTGATCCGGCAGGACCGGTCCCGGACGGTGGGAGTGAAGGCATCACGCCTCCGGGCCGGCTGGGAGACCGGCTACCTGCTTCACCTGTTGGGAGCGCGATAAGATGCAATTGCCCTGGGGCATGTAGCCAGCGTCCTGCCCGTGTTCAATCCGCTGCCGGCGACGTTCTGCCCGCCCGAGTCGGCCAACAAGCCAGTGCAATCGGCGACTGTCGATATCATCGAGACCAAAACGGTGCCCGACTGGAAAGAAAAGGACACGAAGGGCTTCGAAGAGGCGAAAAAGATCTGGACCGACTTCATCGGCGTCGTCAATGCCCACGAAGAGAAGCACATCGCCATCGACCAAAAGCACTTCACCGACATGAACAAGAAGGCGGAGAAGAAACCGGCGCTCTCCGTCAACACGGCCAAAGCCGAGCTGCAGAAGGTGATCACCGCGGCCGACAAGGAGAACGCGACGCTCGACGCCAAGGAGGGTTGCATCAAGCTCGCCGGCTCGGGCAAGGTGTCGCAACACCCACGCGCCGAATGTGGTGGGTAGCCGCTCTACTCTCGTCTAATCCATTAGGATTGTGGCGGCCTGAGGATCGAAGGCGATGTCGGTCTTTTCGCCGGGGGAGAGGCGGTCGTCGGCGAGGGAGCGGTTTTGGCGGTGGACGACGACCCGGGTACCGCCGGGGAGACGCACGACGTGCTGGGTGTGCGTGCCGAGGTAGACGAGCTCGGCGACGGTGCAGGCGAGCACGCTCCACCCGTCCGGCGGGCCGAAATCCCCGAAGTCGTCGGCGAAGGCGATCTTTTCGGGACGGACCGCCACGGTCACCACACCGCGCGGCTCCATGCCGGCCGGCGCCTGTCCGCGCACCCTGCCAGAGCCGACGATCTCCACGGTGACCAGACCGGCATCGACGTCAAGGACCAGCCCGTCGAGGAAATTGGTTTGGCCGATGAAGTCGGCGACGAACCGGTTGCGAGGTCGCTCGTAGATGTCGTCCGAGGCGCCGACTTGGAGGATGCGACCTTCGTTCATCACCGCGATCCGGTCGGACATGGTGAGCGCCTCCTCCTGGTCGTGGGTGACATAGATGAAGGTGATCCCGACCTCGCGGTTGATCCGCTTCAGTTCGCGCTGCATCGTTTGCCGCAGCTTGAGATCGAGCGCGCCCAGCGGCTCGTCGAGCAGGAGGACGCGGGGCCGGTTGACCAGCGCCCGCGCCAGCGCCACGCGCTGCTGCTGCCCACCGGAAAGCTCGGCCGGCCGGCGGTGCTCGATGTGCGGCAAGCGCACGAGCTCCAGCGCGTCGTCGACGCGTCGCCGCCGCTCCTTGCGCGGCAGGCGGGCCATCGCGAGACCGTAGGCGATGTTCTTGCCCACCGACATGTGGGGAAAGAGCGCGTAGTCTTGGAAGACGGTGTTTACCGGCCGGCGGTAGGGCGGCAACGCGGCCATCTCCTGGCCGTCAATCAGCACTGACCCGGCGGTCGGCGGCTCGAACCCGCCGATGACGCGCAGGGTCGTCGTCTTGCCGCAGCCTGACGGGCCGAGCAACGTGACGAACTCGCCGCGCGCCACCACCAGCGAGATGCCGGCGACCGCGACGACTGCCCCGTAGACTTTACGCACGTCGCGCAGCTCGACACTGGGCGCCTCCTCGTCCAAGCGCTGGCGCTCGAACGAGAGCGGGTCGTTGGCAGCGTCAAGGGGGTCGCTGGCCACGTCGCGCGCATCCCCGCCAGTGTCAGGCGGTCGCAACGATCTCCCGCCACAACGGCCGCGTCAGGCAGGTCGGCCCGCCTTCACGGTTGAGGGAGATTTCTTGTCCCTGGTAGATCCGTACCTCGCAGCCGGCGGCCTCCAGCCGCCGCCGTGTTTCGGGGTTGCCGTCGAGCATCAGGCATTGACCGGGGCCGAGCGCCAGGACATTGCCACCCATCGAAGCGAACTCCTCGTCGGGAAGGTCGACGAAGCGCCAGCCGCGTTCTTCCAGCGTCTCAACCAGCCGCACCGGCATCAGCGAGCGATAGATTACCGCCAGGTCCGCCGCGACCGGGCTGATCAGAGAGAGCAGGTGCAGGCATGCTCCAGGTCCGTGCCAATGGGGCAAGTCGTAGGCGAAGAGGTCGACGTCGATACCGGCCAGGATCTCGCGCAACTGCCGGATACCCTCGCCGTTCGTCCGGTAGCCGCGCCCGACCGCCAGCGTCCGCGCATCGATCCAGAAGCAGTCGCCCCCTTCGACCGTGCCCGGTTCCTTGATCCACCCCAGGATGGGGACGCCGATCCGCTCATAGGTCCGCGCCGTCAACGCCGCCTCGGCCTGCCGGAGCGCCTTGCCCGGCCGCAAGATGATCGCGCCATGGTCGGTGATGTAGGAGGGATCGAAGGCGAAAACCGCGTCGAGCAGCCCGTCCGGATCGGGGCCATCCTCGATCACCTCGACGTTTGCCCCGGTGAGGAGTTCTCGCAGCGCCGCGTGCTCGCGCTCGGCCAGTTCAGGATCGACCGGGTGGACATACCCGAAATCGCGCCACTCCTCCCCGGTCGCGGGTCGCGCCGGACGGCGTAGCAGGACGGAGCGCAACGTCGCCGTCATCGACTGGCCGCCGAACCGCCGCGCCGTCGCGGTTGCGATTGCCGCCTCGTTTGATACGTGCTCGGCCATGGTTCGCTCCTCGTCGTCAACAGCGTTCCGGAATGCGTGGGATGGTAGCAGAAGCTGAGCGCCAGGAATGCGGGCGGGTGCACGGCCGTGCGCCCCTACAATACCGATTGCTCGTAGGGGCGCACGGCCGTGCGCCCGGTAACCGATTCGGTCTTCACCGCAAAGGATGCCACTGATGCGTATCGCCTTGTTCGATCCCTATTCAGGTGCCAGCGGCGACATGGTGCTCGGCGCGTTGGTTGACGCCGGCCTGCCGCTGGCTGACCTACAGCGCGATCTCCGTAAGTTGGACGTCGGCGGCTTTGAGCTGCGGTCTGAGTCGGTCAGCCAGCACGCGATTCGCGGCACGCGCGTTCATGTTGTCGTCCGCGACGACCAGGCCGTACGCGATTGGTCCACGATTCGAGGGCTGATCGAAGGGTCACGCCTTGAACCGTCGATGAAGGAGCGGGCGCTGGCCATCTTCCGCAACCTGGCAGAGGCCGAGGCGGCGGTGCATGGCGTCGACCCGGAGACGGTGCATTTTCACGAGGTCGGGGGCATCGACGCAATCGTCGACATCTGTGGCGCGGCGATTGGCCTCTCGCTGTTGGGGATCGAGCGTGTCTACTCCGGCCCACCGCGCGTGGGCGCCGGCTTTGCCCGCACCCAGCACGGGCTGCTGCCGGTACCGGCGCCGGCGACCGCCGCCCTGCTGGCTCGCTCCAAGGCGCCGGTCGCCGGTCGCGATCCGGGCGGCGAGCCGGTGTCGGCGGAGTTGCTGACGCCGACGGGCGCGGCGATTCTGACCACCCTGGCAACCTTCTCCCGGCCTGATTTTGCGCCCTCCGCGGTCGGCTACGGGTTCGGCACGCTGGAATTACCGTGGCCGAACGCGCTCCGGGTTTGGATCGGCGAGGCGGCCGATCCCGGCTCGGCGGGCGATGACTTGGTGTTAGAGACGAACATCGACGACATGAGCCCACAGGGGTTCGAGCTGCTAATTGAGCGTCTTTTCGAGGCCGGCGCGCTCGACGTGTGGCTGACGCCGGCGACGATGAAGAAGGGGCGTCCGGCCACGGTCGTCGGCATTCTCTGCACCGCCGAACGCCGGCCGCACGTCGAGCACGCGCTGATCGAGAACAGCACGACCCTAGGCGTTCGCGCCACCCGTGTCGAGCGCACCAAGGCCGCCCGCCGGATCGAAACGGTCGTCACCCGTTGGGGCGACGTGCGGGTGAAGTTGCGGGGTTGGCAGGGGCGCGTCATCGACGTCGCCCCCGAGTACGACGACTGCGCACGGATCGCCCGCGCCGCTGACGTCCCGTTGCGCGACGTCTGGCACGAGACGCGGCGGATCGCGGAGGTGTACGTGGGGCAGCGGATGGACGGAAGGCGGTGATAGGCGGGCGCGTGACGTCATTCGGCGAGTCGTGGCAGGAAGCGACCCAGGATTGCGCGGCGGAGCGTTGCCAGTTCCTCGACGCCTTGGCGATGGAGCACGGCGATGTAGACGGCTCCTCCGGCGACAATCGGCAGTCCAAGGAGGAGCAGTTCGCGGCCGATCTCCTGCCACCCGTCGGCCTCCGGGAGACCAGCGCGTAGGGTGAGCCACAGGGCGAGCGCCGCGAGGGCGCAGCCGGTGCCGCCGACGAGGCAAGACCCGGCGGTCCGGCGTAGCCGCGCACTCGCGGTCCAGCCGAAGGATCGCCGGGCGAGCCAGAACATCACCGCGACGTGCGCCGCGAACTGGGCGGAGTTGGCGATGACGAGTCCGAGCATGCCGAGCCAATCGACCAGCGAGAAGGCGACGACGAAGTAGACGAGCACCGCCAGGACGCCGACGACGACCGGGGCGCGCGTGTTCTGCCGGGCGTAGAAGGCGAAGATCAGGACTTGATCGTAGGCGGCGCAGAGGGTGCCGGGAAGGTAGCCAAGGAGCGCGATCACGATCAGGCGGGCGCCGGCGGCATCCGTTTCGCCGTGCTGGAAGATGAGCGAGACCGCCGGCTGGGCCACCGCTGCCAGCCCGAGGACCACCGGCACGATCAGGACGGTGACCATCGCCAGCGCCCGCCCCAGGGTGCCCATGAAGGCCGCTTCGTCGCCGGCGGCGAAGTGACGGGAGAGGGTCGGCAGCGCGGCGAGCGAGATCGCCGCCGCGACCAAGCCGAGGACCATCTGGACCAATGTTGTTGCGTACCGCATCGCGCCCAGGGCGTCCCGCTCGGCGCCCCAGGCCAGGTTCCGATCGATCACGACGGCGACGGTGTTGACCAGGAGGCCGAGGAAGATCGGCAGGTAGAGTCGCAACACCTGGCGGACCGCGGGGTGACCAAAGTCGAGGTTCGGCCGGGGCAACGCATCCGCCCGGTAGAGCGGCACCAGTTGCATGGCGACGATCGCGAGCGCGCCAACCACGACCCCGACGGCCATGCTCTTGACCCCGAGCGCATCGGCAAAGAGGAGCATCGCCACGACGACCGCGGCGTTGCGGACCGCGATCCCCAACGCGGGCGCCGTTACCCGTCCGAGCGCATAGAGCACACCCATCAGGATCGTGCTGACGCCGAGGCAAAAGACGGCCGGGAGGATCAGGCGGACGAGCGTCACCGTCAGCTCAGTCGTCTCCGGGTCGCGGCCGCCGGCGTCGCCGCCGAGCGCGGTCATGGCGTCGACGACGACCGGCGCGAAGACCAAGGCCAGGACGACGACGACACCGCCGACGATGGCGAAGAGAGCGAGCAGCGCCCCGGCGATGCGCCGCAGCTCGGCGCGGCTCGCCAGATCGGACGCGACGCTGGCCGCCAGTACCGGAATCAGCGCCGCTTGAAGGGTGCCGCTGATCAAAAGGTCAAAGAGGAGGGTGTGAACGTTGTCGGCGATGGTAAAGGCGGCGATCGGGTCGCCGGTACCGAAGAGCCCGGCGGCGAGTTGCTCGCGGACCAAGCCGAGCACCCGGCTCAGGACGTTGCCGAGCATGATCACGATCGCCGCGGCCGCGATGCCAGAGCGGACCGGCGCGGCGCTCACCGAACCGTCGCCGGCGGCGGACAACGGGGGATTGCCGCGCGGCCGGTTCAAGAAGCGAGGCACGAAGTCACCGGCTTACCGGAACCGAATCCAGATGATCGCAAAACTCAGGGCGGCGAAGATGCCGTCCGGGCTGAATTGGATGTGGAGCGCCCGTTCGACGCCGGGCACCATCTCGCTGACGAACTCCCAGGGGATGCCGAGCCGCTGCGCCAACAACACGCGGCTGACCACGAGGCCGACCGCGACGATCGCCATGCCAAGCAGTTGCAGATCGAGCCCGCGTTTCGCCTTGCTGGCCCAGGCCATCGCCTCGGCCACGCCGAACCCGAGCAAGAGCGAGAGGTAGAAACCCCAATCCGGGGCATAGGCCCAGAGAGCGCCGACGGCAATCGCTACCGCCAATCCGATGCCCCCGGCCTTGAGCAGCGTCGTCGATTCGGTGCGGTAGGTGGGGAGCCCGCGCACGCCAGCGCACTCCGGGCAGCGAAGCCCGACCGGCGTCCGCACGCCGCAGCGGGGGCAGATCGGCTTGCCGCAGCGGGAGCAGCGCAGGCGCGTCTGCACGTTCGGGTGGTAGGTGCACGGCACCTCCCCGGTCGAGGACGGAAAATCATGCACCGTCGCCATCAGCCTGTTGATCTCGCCTCCGTGTGGATCAGGTCAATGGGGGAAAGGATACGCCATCGGGCGACGGCCTCAGAATACCATCGCTCACATGACCAATTGTTCAGAGGTAAGGACAGTGTTACAATGTCCTTACTCGCCCAGATCGAACGCGGACGGGAGGGAAGATGAGAGAGATCGTTTCCACCATTACGAGCAAAGGCCAGGTCACGATCCCGGTTGAAGTGCGTCGCCATCTCGGCGTCGGCACCACTGACAAGGTGACGTTCGTGCTTGAGGACGACGGCAGGGTGGAGTTGCGTCCGGCGCGGTTCACGGTCGCCGCCCTACGCGGCGTGGTGCCGCCGTTGCCGGGTTGCGAGACAGTCGACTTCGAGGACCAGATCAACGAGGCGCTCAATGAGCGGGTGGACGAGATCGTTCGGCGTTTGGAACGCCGATGATCTTCCTGGACGCCAACGTCTTTCTGCGCTATCTCGTCGAGCCAACGTCACCAGAGACTCGTTCCATGCAGGAGATGGCATCGGCGCTCTTCGATGCGGTCGAGCGTGGTCAAGAGGATGTGACGACGACCGAGGTCGTACTCCACGAAGTTGCCTATGTCCTCGCGTCGCGGAAGCATTACAACGTGCCGGCGCCCGAGATTGCCGCGTATCTGGCTCCAATCCTCCGCATGCCCGGCATGAAACTACCGCGCGGCGAAAAGCGACTGTACCTGAGGGCACTCGACATCTACGTAGCCAACCCCAAGCTGGAGTTCGCTGACTCAATCGTGGCTGCCCGCGCCGAACGGCTCGGCGTTCCACTGGCAACGTTCGACGACGATCTCGCGCGACTTCCATTCGTCACTCGGTGGCAGCCGAAGGGTCAGGCAGGTACGGCAGGGCTGAGTTGATCGCTTTCTGCAACGCGATGAGGTTCGGCGCGTCGATGACCTCGTCGACTTCGGCGGCGAAGGAGGCCATCGGGCGGTCGGGATCATCGGCGAGATATTCGCGGGATTGAAGATAGGTTTCGAGCTTGTCTGCCTGCTTGACGAAGCGTGCCTCGGGGCTTGTTCCGTCCTCCAGTTCGTGCCAGAGGGCGTTGATCTCGGCGGCGAGGTCCGGGGGGAGATCGGCGGTCAGGTCGGCCATCGCCGCGGCCTCGGCGTCGCGCTTAAACGCCGTCCGCGCTTCGTCGCGGATGTGGCGCTGGTCGAGAAAAGTCCGGCGCGCATCGTCGTTCGCTTCGTCCGGCAGGAGATCGGGGTTGTAGGGCGGGAGGTCGCCGGTGACAGCCTCGGCCAGGTCGTGGATCAGCGCCAGTTTAAGCACACGGTCGCGGTCAAGTCCCGCGTCGGCCGCCAGCCAGGCGAGCAACGCGGTACGGAAAGTGTGATCCGCGACCGACTCGGCCGACTCGGGTGGGATGCCGCGGTCGAGCCAGCCGGTGCGGGCGGCGACCTTCAGCCGACCGGCACGGTGGAGAAATCGCGCCAGTCCGGCCGCCTCGGCGTCGCTCAGGCTCATCCCGCGAGCTTGTCCTGAAAGAAGGCGATCATCCGCCGGTACGAGTCCCGCGCGCCGTCGAACGCCGGCGAATCCGGGTCGAAGGTGAGGAAGCCGTGGCCGATGCCGGGGTAGATGACGAACTCGTGCGCCACACCGGCGCTGGTCAGCGCCGCGTCGTAGGCCGCGACGTTCTCCATCCCCACGCCGGCGTCCTGGTCGCCCCAGAGTCCAAGGAGTGGAGCTTTGACCTGCTCTGGCTCGTCGAGTGGGGCCAGCGGCGCCAGCTCCGTCTTCTGCCCTTTGGGAAAGCCGTAGTAGGCGACGGTTGCGTCCGGCAATGGATCGCGCGCGGCGGCGAGGAAGCCGAGTGTGCCGCCCATACAAAACCCGACCGTGCCGACCTTGCCGGTCGTCGCGTCGTGCGCCTTCAGCCAGTCAAGGGCTTTGGCGATGTCCGCCAGCGCCGTGACCTGGCTGTGCTTCGCGCGCCGGGCGAAGGCCGCCTCGCGCGTCGGTTCCGGCAGCGGCCCCTCGCGCGCGAAGAGGTCGGGCAGCAAGACGACGAATCCGTCGGCCGCTAGCCGTCGCGCCACGTCGTGGTAGAAGTCATTGGCGCCGTAGATGTCGTGGATGAGCAGCACCGCCGGCGACGGCCCGACATCGGGCCGCACAAAGAAAGCGGGCATGGAACGCCCCTCGCCCGGCGCTTCGATGCGTTCTTCGACAGTTCCCGCGCCCCCCGAGACCGGCGCGATCAGCTTTTCGTGGCACATGCGCGACTTGCCCTCACGGATTGTCGAAAATCTCGTGGCCGCCAATTCGGCGCCAAATGATGTGGGGTTCTCCGGGAATCACCGACGCTCCGTACTCAAACGTTGCACGGCCGTCATCGGCCCAGGTCATTTCCCAAACGCCGGGATTTCCTTGCACCCGTTTAACACGTAGACCCTTGCGAAATGCGCCTCGCCGAAGATCATGGACGAGCTTTGGAACGGCTCGCTTGAATGTTTCCTGCTGGTCGAGGGTCAATCGCGCATAGGCCTTGTCAAAGAGCGCCTTCGTTTCATACGTCGGCATGCTTCGACATCTGATCTAGGGCGGCAAGGAATTCCTCGGTCGAGTAGTAGATCGTCCCTCGCCCCTCGGCAATCTCGATCTCCACCTCGATCTCACCGGTTATCCACGAGCGGGTCCAAAACCAGGCCTGGTCGGGATCGATCTGTTCTGGGCGCTGAAAGCCAAACGCGGCGGCCTTTCGCCAAAAGGTCTCCTCGTCGTCGTCGGGCGAAACCATGGGCAGAGTGCGGATATCGACGTCGGTCTTCATCTGTTCGGCCTCCGTCTTCGGAGCGGGCGTTCTCATCTACCTCATCATTATCTGATCTGTCCGATCAGGCGTCAAAGCAATCGATCTGCCGCCAGCGCAAGCGCCGTTCGATACGTCTCGGATGGTATAACCGCCGCGATCAATCGCATGGCCGATGCAAGCTACAGGAAGGAGAAGACACTCGTGCCCGATCCCCGCTACGAAACATGGGCCAAGGCCCTCGCCGGCTACTCGGTGGAGGTAAAACCGGGTCAGACGGTGGCCATCAGCGGCGGCGTTGCCGGTGAACCGCTCTTGCGCGCGGTCTACCGCGAGGTGCTCGACCGCGGCGGGCTGCCGGTGCTGATGCCGTCCTTCCCCGACCTGAGCGCCGACCTCTTCGGCCTCGGCTCGGACGAGCAGCTTGGCTACCTCTCCCCGGTCGAGCGGTTCTTCCGCGAAGAGGCAGACGTCACAATCTTCATCCTGGCCGAGACGAACACGAAGTCGCTCTCCGGGGTCGATCCGGCCCGGCAGACGGTCTACCAACGCGCCCGGACCGATCTCTTCCGGCGATATATGGAGCGGTCGGCCAGCGGCGAGCTCGATTGGACGATCACCCTCTTTCCGACCGACGCCTACGCCCAGGACGCCGACATGGGCACCGGGGAGTTCGCGGAGTTCGTCCACCACGCCTGCAAGCTGCACACGCCCGACCCGGTCGCGGCCTGGAAAGCGGTCGCCGCCGAGCAGCAGCGCCTGATCGACTGGTTGGACGGCAAGCGCGAGCTCCGGATCACCGCGCCCGACGTCGATCTGACGGTTTCGGTTGCCGGCCGCACCTGGATCAATGCCGACGGGCGTAAGAACTTTCCGGACGGCGAGATTTTCACGGGGCCGGTCGAGGACTCGGCCACGGGGCGGATCCGCTTCAGTTACCCGGTGATCGCCGGCGGGCGCGAAGTCGAGGACATTCGGTTGCGGTTCGAGCAGGGGAAGGTGGTTGAGGCGAGCGCCGCCAAGAACGAGGACTATCTCGTTCAGCAACTCGACACCGACGCCGGCGCCGGCTTCATCGGCGAGTTCGCCTTCGGCACGAACTTCGATGTGACCCGCTTCACCCGCAATATCCTCTTCGACGAGAAGATCGGCGGCACGATCCACCTTGCGTTGGGCGCGGGCTACCCTGAAACGGGGAGCACGAACCAGTCCGCCGTCCACTGGGACATGATCTGCGATCTGCGCCAGGGCGGGCGGGTCGAGGTCGATGGGGAGCCGTTCCTGGTCGAGGGGAACTACGTCGTGTGAGGCGGCCGATGGCGCTACCGCCACATGCGCAGCAGCAACCCGGCGCCGACGACCGAGAGCGCGACGCCGATCACGGTCAGACCGGTGCCCCACAGGAGGAGGAGAAAGAGTTCACCCCGGTCGAGGAGGAACAGACCGAGGAAGAGGGCAACGAGGCCCCCGTTCAGCCAATTCCAGCCGTTTGGCGACTGCATCGTATGCACCTCCACGCCATTTCGATGGCTCGATGGGCGGGCATCGCCGTCGCTTGTACTCTTGCAGAGAGATTATTACACGGATTGTTCAAAAAAACCACAAGCGTTGGGCCGGACGTCGGCAGCTTGCTAAACCCCCACACTTCCCCGACAGTTATCCCAGCGACAATTGCGCAAGACCAGGAGATGGCCCCGACGCATGAGCGCTACCGCCTATCCCGACGCGATCGAGCTTGAGCCGGTAGAGCGGCCGATCGACGCCGTTGTCCGCATCCCTGGTTCGAAGAGTATGACCAATCGGGCGCTGCTTGTCGCCGCGTTGGCCGACGGCGAAAGCGAGCTGACCGGCGCGCTGCACAGCGACGATACGCGGTACATGGCCGGCGCCCTGAACGCGCTCGGCGGCAACGTCGAATCGGACGTGGCCGGCGAGCGTTTTCTCGTGCGGGGTGGCGGGGGCACCTTTCCCGCCGAGCAAGCGGACCTCTTCGTCGGCAACTCCGGGACCACAATGCGCTTTGTGACTGCCGCCCTGCCGCTTGGCCGCGGTCGCTACCGGATCGACGGCGTGCCGCGCATGCGGCAACGCCCAATCGCCCCGCTGTTGCGGGCGCTCAACGACCTTGGCGCCAACGCCGCCAGCGAGGCCGGGACCGATTGTCCGCCGGTGGTCGTCGAGGCGAACGGGTTGCGCGGCGGGCGGGCCGCGGTGGCCGGCGACCAGAGCAGCCAGTACTTCACTGGGTTGCTGCTTGCCGCCCCGTGCGCCGCGGAAGGGGTCGAAATCGAGGTCATCGGCGAACTGGTGTCGAAGCCGTATCTCGTGATCACAGCGGCGGTGATGCGCGCCTTTGGCGTCGAGGTTGAGCTCGATACGGAGCACTGGCGCGCCTTTCGGGTGGCGGCCGGACAGCGCTACACCGGTCGCGTCTACCAGGTCGAGCCGGACGCCTCGAACGCGTCCTACTTCTTTGCCGCGGCGGCCGTCACCGGCGGGCGGGTTCGCGTCGACGGGCTCGGCCGGGGCTCGACCCAGGGTGATCTCCACTTTGTCGACGTGCTGGCGCGAATGGGCGCGACCGTCACCGTGGGTGACAACTTCGTCGAGGTGCAGGGGCCGCCGCCCGGCGAGTTGCGCGGGGTCGACGCTGACATGAACGCCATTTCCGACACGGCGCAGACGTTGGGCGTGATTGCCCCGTTCGCGGCCGGCCCGACGACAATCCGGGGCGTCGCGCACATGCGCCTGAAGGAGACGGACCGCGTTGCGGCCATGGCCGCCGAATTGCGGCGGCTTGGGCAAGGCGTCGAGGAACGCGCGGACGGCCTTACGATTCACCCGGCGCCGGTCACGCCGGCCGCGATCCAGACCTACGACGATCACCGGATGGCGATGAGCTTCGCCGTCGCCGCCCTGCGCGCGCCCGGCGTGCGTATCCTCGATCCGGGATGCGTGGCGAAGACCTTTCCCGACTTTTTCGCGCGGCTTGGCGCTATGGTCGGACGTCGGTAAGCACGCATCGCGGCGCATGCCCTATGCTTGACACGGGGAAATCGGCGCTGGAAGATGGGAGCGCTGGGGTCGGTTGAGTTTTCATCAGTGGGGGAGATCATGCCGCGACGCTGGCTTCGCTGGGCTTTGATCGTCGCCGTGCTCGCGCCGATGCTGGTCACGGTTGCCGGGACACGCGAGCGCACCCGCGTGGTGGCGCAAGAAGCGTCGCCGGCGGCATCGCCAGTGGCATCGCCGGCCGCGACGCCCGCCGCATCGCCGATCGCCGATTCGCCCGGCGAACCCGGTCCTGCCTTTGTGTCGGGCGAATGGCGGATCGCCCTGGTCGCGGCCGACCGTTCGCCCGGCATCAACGCCCTGAGTCTCGAACGCGGCGCCGGCCGCACCTGGATCGTCGTCGTAGCGGACGTGACGAACTGGTCGGCGAACGAATCTGCCCTGGACCTGCGCAATTTTCGCCTCTTCTTCCCGGAGGAGTCGAACCCCGGCGGGTTCGCGCCTAAGTCGACCACCGACGTGGCAGCGATCCTGGGCACTGAGCCGCGGCAACTCGACACGCCGATCGCGTTCGCGGCGGATGAAACGAAGCGCGTCAGCGTTGCCTTTCAGGTAAGCGTCGAGTACACGGTGCCGGCAATCCGGTACGGTGATGAGGCGCTGTCGTTGGACGACCTGCTGGAAGCGGAGGTCGACTTCGACGTCTTGCCGCCGGTTACGCCGGCGCCGACGCTCGAACGGGTATTGATCGACGACATCATCTCCGGCAACGAAATCGAAGTCTTTCTGCGGGAAACCGACGAGAACCAGCGCATCCATCTCATCGGTCTCGACGTGCCGACTGACGGCGCCTGTTTCGCTAGTCAGTCGACCGACGGGTTGGCCGCTCTAACGACGACGGCCGTACTGGTCGAGCGCGATCCGACCGCCGGTGACAATGGCGAGGTGGTGCAGCGGTATCTGTGGGTCCAAGATGAGGACGGCCAGCGCACATTACTCAATCGCGTCATGATCCTGGAAGGATTCGCGGTCTGGTCGGGCGAACCGGCCGACACCCGGTTCGCCGAGTGGTTGCAGCAGGCCCAACGGATCGGCCGCGAAACCGATGCCGGACTCTGGGGGCAATGCGGCGGGCTCGAAGACCCGCTGGCGGCCCCGGCCGCCTCGCCGACGGCCGAGGTCGCCGAACCAGACGAGACCGGGGACGCCACGCCGGATCTGACCCCGGAAGCGACCGAGGAACCGGCCGACGAGGCCACGCCGGAGGCGACCTCGACCATCCTCCCCGAGTCGGAAGCGGCTGCTACGCTCGAGCCGTCCGACCAATACCCGGCCGCCGTCGCCGCGCTGGCCGCCGAGGACACCGCCGAGACGTGCGACCGGATCGGCTGGGGCACGCCTGACGAGGAGACGCTGGCCGACGATCCGCTCGACTACTACGCCGCCTGCCATGAGGCGGGCGGGGTCTACGTCGCCCGGTGCGTCGGCAGCGCCGAGGGCACCGGCAGCCTGGCGCCGGGCGCCGATCGGCTCTGGATCATCTGCGTCGTCGTCATCGCCAATAGCGCCGACGATCCACTCTTCGTCAGCCCGGTCGACTTCGTCCTGGTCGACGGCGACGATGGGCGCTACGAGCTCGACTCGGCCGCGATGCGGGCGTTGCCCGGCGACCGCGTTCTCCAGTCGGGCGAAGTGGCCGCCGGGGAACAGGTGAGCGGCGCGGTCGCCTTCGACGTGCCGAGCGACGGGACGCGCCCATTCCGCTTGGAGATCGTGCCGCTCGTCGAGGCGAACGCCGAGACGACCCAGCCGGCGATCATCATCATCGACCCGAACGCCGCGCCGCCGGAGTGACGCGGGCGGCAAGGCGGCAAGGCGAGGAGTTCCCGAGGATGAATCCCCGGGCTGAACCTACGCGGTCCCTTCGGGACCGCGGCTGGTGCGGCCATGTCCACAGTCCCGTCGGAGTTTCGTAGGTTGAGCCGGAGATTCACCTGACGACAATGTTCACTGTCGTGCGTTGAAGATCGTACAATTCTTCACAATCCCCGGTGAACACTGATATACTGCCCCAGGTTCCGGCGAACGGGACCGCCGCCGGTGAGCGATCTGCCTCGACGCCCGGTTGCCAGCCGGCGACACCGCGCACCAACCACCTCAGAAAGGGGGTTCGCGCTCGATGGGCTTTTCCCCTCACCTCACCCCCCGGATCCTCGGACTTCTCGTGCTGTTGTTCACACTCGTGGCCGGGCCTGCTCTCCTCTCGCCGACGCCGAGTTCCGCGCGCCAGGTGACACCCGGCGCCCTCTCCTGTGCGCCACAAACCATGCCGGTCGATCCCGCGTCCCTTGTTGCCTCGCCGGCCGCCGATGCGCCGGCAGAAGTGCCAACCGGCGAGTTGACTGAGGTGACAATGGGCTACGTCCCGGTCAGTATCTTCGCCCCCGTCTTCGTCGCCCTGGAAAAGGGGTACTACGCCGAGCAAGGGTTGGACGTGTCGCTGGAGCCGCTGCCCGGTGGTTCGGACATGGTCGTGCTGACGGCCAACGAGCAATTCGATGCCGGAATCGGCGGCGCTGGGCCTGCCTTTTGGAACGCGTTGGAGCAAGGGTTGCCCCTGAAGGTCATCGCTCCCGGCCACATGGAGGGAAACCCAGTCGCCACGCCGCTGATGATCTCCACGGAGGATTGCGAGTCGGGCGCGATCGAGTCGGTCGCCGACTTGGAAGGCAAGAAGGTCTCGGTCAACGCCCGCGGCGCGACCGAGTACTGGCTGGCCGAGGCGCTCGGCACGGCGGGCTTGACGCTCGACGACGTCGATCTGCAAACGCTCCCGTTTCCCGACGCGGTTGCAGCGCTGCAATCGGGCGCGATCGACGCGGCGATGGTCGGCGAGCCGCTGGCGA
This sequence comes from Thermomicrobiales bacterium, assembly GCA_050696075.1. Classification (GTDB taxonomy): domain Bacteria; phylum Chloroflexota; class Chloroflexia; order Thermomicrobiales; family UBA6265; genus JBOGUF01. The sequence continues at coordinate 11,661 of JBOGUF010000084.1, read as the reverse complement.
CGCTCGCCGAACAAGACGGCATCGCCGTCCGGCTGCTGACCGACTTCCCCGTCCAGGAGATTCAGCCAACCTTGATCTACGCTAATGAGTCGTTCCTCAACGACAACCCGGAGGCGGCCGTGGGCCTGGTTACGGCGTACCTCAAGGCGAGTCGCGACCTGACCGGCGCCGGATTCAAGGATCCGGCGAACCTGGCAATCATCGAGCAGTACACCCAGGTCCCGGCGGCGCTGATCGCCAGCGCCGTGCAGCCGCTCTACGCGGTCGACGGCGACATCGACGCCGAGGGGCTGAACAAGCTCCAGCAGTTCTTCCGTGAGCGTGACCAACTCGAATACGACGAGAACCTCGACCCGGCCGGATTCATCGACACGAGCTACGTCGAGGCCGCGTTGGATGAGCTCGGTCCGTATCAGGGCTAGGGCGGACGACGGAAGGCGGAAGGCAGAAAGCGACCTCTGATGACTGATTCTGCGCTGACGAGCGCGCGCCAACTGGGCGTCGCCGCGCCGGTCGCGCGGCCGGCGGCACACGACGGCGTCGGCGTCCTTCCTGGGGCGGCGATCCGCGTGCGCGATCTCGGGTGCCGATTCGAGACGGCGACAGGGTTCGTGGATGCCTTGCGCCACGTCGACCTCGCAATTCGCCAGGGCGAGTTCTGCGTGCTGGTCGGTCCGTCCGGCTGCGGCAAGACGACGCTGCTGCGCATCCTGGCCGGCCTCGATGAGGCGACGAACGGCACAGTCGAGCTGATCGGCCGGGACGGGTTGGCGCCGACGAACGCGATGGTCTTCCAGGGGCGATCGGTCTTCCCCTGGCAGTCTGTCCGCCAGAACGTCGCCTACGGCCTGAAGCTGCGCGGCATGCCGCGGTCCGCCCGTCGCGCCGAGGCCGACCGGCTGATCGCCATGGTCGGGTTGTCTCGCTTCGCCAGCACGTATCCCCATCAACTCTCCGAGGGGATGCGGCAGCGCGTCGCGATTGCCCGCGCGCTGGCGGTCGATCCCGATCTGCTGCTGATGGACGAGCCGTTCGGCGCGCTCGACGAACAGACCCGGCTCATCCTGCAAGAGGAGTTGCTACGCATCTGGGAGGATACCGGCAAGACGGTCGTCTTCGTCACCCATTCGATCGACGAGGCGCTCACCCTGGCCGACCGCATCGTGGTGATGAGCGCCCACCCCGGCACGATCAAGGCGACAATTCCGGTGCCGTTTGCCCGACCGCGCGGGCTGACCGCGGTCCGCTCCGATCCCGCCTTCGCCGGCCTCTTCACCGAGGTCTGGGAGTTGCTGCGCGTCGAGGTCAACGCCGCCCGCGCCGCCTCGCCGGGGGGATTGGCATGAACGCCCGCGCCCGTCGCCGCCGGCGCGCGATCGAGGTCGTTCTCACGTTCAGCGCCCCGGCCCTGATCTTGGCCGTCTGGGAAACTCTCTCGCGCACGAACCGCATCGACCCGATCTTCTGGCCGGCGCCCTCCTCCTTGTGGGACACCCTCGTTGAACTCTCGCGTGACGGGCGGTTGGCGGCCGACATCCGGGCCAGCCTGATCCGCATCCTGGGTGGGTTCTTGCTCGGCGCCGTGCCGGGGGTGGTCCTGGGGTTGGCGATGGGGCTCTTTTGGCCGGTCCGCGTCTTCCTGATGCCGGTCGCGGCCGCCTTTTTTGCGGTGCCGAAGATCTCGATCTTGCCCTTGGTGATCATCGCCTTCGGCATCGGCGAGACCTCGAAGTTCGTGATCGTCGGTCTCTCGATCTTCTTCCTCGTCGTGCTCAACACCATGAGCGGCGTGATGGCGATCGACCGGTCGTTCCTCGACGTGGCACGCAACTTCGGCGCGAGTCGCGTGCAGATGTTCGCCACGGTCGCGCTCCCTGGCGCGCTGCCCGCCATCTTCACCGGGTTGCGGCTAGCGCTTGGCTTCTCGCTGATCGTCATCGTCGGCACCGAGTTTCTGGCCGCGAAGGAGGGCGTCGGCCACCTGATCTGGGAGAGCTACCAGACGCTGGCGATCAAGAAGATGTTCGTCGGCCTGATCGTCACCGGCATCATGGGTTGGGCGCTGACGATGTCGCTCGATCTGGTGGAGCGCGTGGCGCTGCCGTGGAAGCCGGCGGAATAGGCGTTAGGGCGTGTTTGATAAGTGCCGTCATGCTGAGGTCTCGCAGCACGCCCTGAGGCACCGAAGGGCATCCCCGCGCGAAGCGCCGCGCCGGCAAGACGGGGCGCGGCTTCGCCGGGGGATGCTTCCCGGTGGTCAGCATGACGGTGTGCAAACACGGCCTAGGGGTTAGGGATCATTCTATGCGGATCTGGGATCTGCCGCCGATCCAGCTTTGCCGGCAGCATTTGCGCTGCTGTCCCATCGACGTGGTCGAGTTGGCAGAATTGCGGGCCGAGCTGATAGACGCGGCCGACGATCTGCCCGGTCTCGATGACGACGCATGACCGATAACGCGATCACATCGACGCCGCCGCCCCGAGCCGCGACCCGCACACGCTGGCGTATCTGGTTGCAAGCGGTTCGCTTCTTCTCCTTCACCGCCTCGGCGATCCCGATTCTGGTCGGCTCGATGCTGGCGCTCTTCGACCGGGTGTTCGATCCGTTCCTCTTTCTGGTGATGCTGGCCGCCTCGGTCGCCTGCCACGCCGGGGCGAACCTGGCCAACGACTATTTCGATCACATACGCGGGATCGATACCGCCGAGTCGCTTGGTCCGAGCAAGGTGATCCAGCAGGGATTACTTAGTCCGGCCGAGGTGCGGCGCGGCATGATCGTCGCCTTCGCCGTCGCGACCGGGCTTGGCTTGATCGTCGTCGCCGCGGCCGGGTGGCCGATCCTGGCGCTGGCCCTGGTCAGCCTGGCCGCCGCCTACTTCTACACGGGCGGGCCGAAGCCGCTGGCATACGTCGCCCTCGGCGAGCTAACCGTCTTCGTCTTCATGGGCCCGGTGATGATTGGCGGCGCTTATTACGTCCTGACGGACCGTGTGAACTGGGGCGCCATCCTCGTCTCGCTCCCGATCGGGTGCCTGGTGGCGCTCATTCTCCACGCCAACAACGTCCGCGACATCGACCTCGACCGGCAGGCGGGCAAGGTGACGTTGGCGACGCTCCTTGGCCGGCGCCTCGCGAACATCGAATACGTCGCGCTCGTCGTCGTCGCCTACCTTGCGGTTTTGGCCCTGATCGCCTGGGAACCTCGCCTGTGGCCGGCGCTGGCCGTCGGCGCGACCCTGCCGACGGCCGCACGCCTGGTCCGCGCCGTCTTGACCGCAACCGAACCGGACGAACTCAACCGGCTTCTGCGCAAGACGGCCGGGCTCCACCTACGATTCGGCGCATTGCTGAGCGTGGGGCTGCTCGCGGCGACGATCGTGGATCGCCTCAGATGATCCGTCGCACGATGCAGGCCGTGCTCGCGCTTGGTTTTGGCGCAATTGCGGCCGGCGCCGGCATCGCCTGTCGCGCGCGTTACGTCAACCCGTATCGGCCGCGCCTGGAGCGCGTGACACTCGCGCTGCCAACCGGACACGAGGGGTTGGCGGGTTTGACCATCGGTTTCGTCACCGACACGCACGCCGGCCCCTTCATCTCGCCGGCGGATGTCGATCGTGCCTGCGAAATGGTCGTGGCCGAGCGTCCGGACCTGATCGTGCTTGGCGGCGACTACATCTCCGAATCGCCTCGCTACATCTACGACGTCGCGCCGATCCTGGGCAAGCTCATACGTGCCGCCCCGCTCGGCGGCTACGCCGTCCTCGGCAACCACGACCTGAGTGTCTCCGGGGAGAAGGTGCTACGGGCGCTGGACGAGGCCGGCGTCCCGATCTTGCGTAATCAGGCGGTCGCCGTCGAGTCGGGCCGAGGCACGCTCTGGATCGCCGGCATCGACGAAACCTTGATCGGTACGCCTGACGTCGCCGGGACATTCGCCCAGGTGCCGCCGGGTGCGGCGGTCCTGACCCTCTGGCACGAGCCGGAGTTCGCCGAGCAGACCGCGGCGCATGGGGCGTTCGCCCAGCTCTCCGGCCATACACACGGCGGCCAGGTGCGGCTGCCGCTCTTTGGCCCGGTCGGCTTACCGTTGGATGGCCGCCGTTACGTCACCGGGCACAGCCGGGCGGCCGGGATGCCCGTCTACACCTCGCGCGGCGTTGGCGTCTACCGCCCGCCGGTGCGGCTCAACTGTCCGCCGGAGGTGACGCTGGTGACGCTGGCAGCGCCTCCTGAATCATCCTGACGGTCGCCGCTGGGTCGTCCACCTCGAAAATGAGCCGGTCGTAGCGCTCGTCCTTGAGGTGGATCACGATCGCCTTCGCTGGGCGGCGGACGTCCCAGAAGTCCCACCCATGGCGTCCGCGGTAGCTGCCGGCGGTGATGAGACCAGGCACGCGAGCACCGGGCATGCGGAACCCGATCGGGCGGCTGGCGATCGCGGGGTCGATCTCCGCGCCGGTAACGTGCGTGAGCGGCGTTCTCACCTCACTCTTGAGCGCCCACAGCTTGTGCCACCCTTGGAGGGTGACGACGAGAGTTTCGTCCTTGATGGTGACGTGTGCCATGATGCGCTCCGCAATCAGTTGATGCGTATCGGTCGTCGGCGCCGCCCAGGAATGAATTCCCGGGCTCAGTGACGGAAGTCGGATCAATCCGACTGACATCGAGACGGGTGTGTCGATCATTCGGCTATGGACTCGTTTTCGGCAACGCGTTCGAGGCCAGGCCAGAGATCACGGGCGGCATGGCGCGGGCTGGTTTTCAACGTAAGCCACGACGGTAGAGAGCGCCTGCTCACCGAAGGAGTGGACGCCGTATTCACCTTGCCAGGCGAAGGCTTGCTGTTGGCGCCGGTCGATACGCTCGTTCACGGCGTGCGTGGCCGCGCCTTTCATCCGTTTGACCAGTTCAGCGGGCGCGACTCTTGGTGGCGCGGAGACGACCACATGAACATGGTTCGGCACCACGCCGACCGCGTGCAGGATGACGTCAAGATCCTCGAACGTCAACTTCAGGGACCGCCGAATTACCGCCTCTTCCTCCGTCCCAATCAGCGGCTCGCGCTCCCGGGTCGCTCACACCACATGATAAAAGAGCCGCCAATACGGCATCGTTCCGCTCCCTCCAACACGGTACGAATGCAGTCGGCTTCCAGCCGACTTCGGTCACTGAGCTCTGGACTTCAGTCCGGAGCGGGGGTCGAGGACTACGACGACCCGCTCCTTGAAGCCTTCTTAATCGCCGCGTCATCTCCCAACCTCGCCCAAAAACGCGCGGATCAGCGCGGTAATTTCGGTCGCTGCCTCGCCACCGAGCGGACCGTTTGGCCGTGATCCGAACGACACGGTTTCCAACCGGCCCGCTGGCATGACGTCGGCCAGGCGCACACAGATCGCGCGGTCGAGCGGCGTCGCGTCGACGCCGGCGATGACCAAGGTCGGCGTCGATATGCCCGCCGCGTCCGCGCGGTGCAGCACGTAGCCATCGAGGGCGGGGAGGAGCCCGGCTAGCGCGCCCGCGTGGCGGCGGATCGCGCCGAAGCGCGGTTTCGTCACCTCCGACTTCCAGCCCGGACCCCAGCGAGGCCGCAAATACCGGTCGAGCGCCAGATCGGTCACGCCTTTGTAGGCGTCGTCGGCCGCCATGCGGTCGGTGGCGCGCAGGTCGTTCCGCGCCGCCCGCGCCGTGCCGTCCGGGTCGTTGTCGACGAGCGATGCGAGGGCCGGTTCGATCACGATCAGCGACCGCACGCGATCGGGATGTCGCCGCGCCACGGCGAAGGCGGTCGCGCCGCCCAGGTCGTGCCCGACGAGATGCGCCGCCTCTATCTCTTCCGCGTCGAGAATCGCGACGACGTCCGCCGCCAGCTCCGCGACGGAGTACCACTGGTTCGCCACGCTCGGGCTGGCGCCGTGGCCCCGCGCGTCCGGGAGGATCATGCGATAGCTATCCGCCAGCGCCTCTCGTTGCGCCGTGAACGCATTGCGATCCGCCAGCAATCCGTGCAGCAAGACGACGACAGTTGCCGCGTCATTTCCATCCGGCCAGTTGCCGGGGTCGTAGGCAATGCGGGCGTTGTCACGGAGCGCGAATCGGGTTGTGCCTGATCGTATTGTGCTCATGGCGACAGACGATACCACGGCGTTAGGCGTTAGGCGCTAGGGCGTGTCTGCACACCGTCATGCTGAGGCAGCGGACGCCCCGTCGTCATGCTGAGGGAGCGAAGCATCCCCCGGCGCAGCCGTTTCCGTCGTGCTGGCGATGCGCTGCGCGCGGGGATGCTTCCCTTCGGTCAGCATGACGGGGCCTTGCAAACAGGCCCTAGGCGTTAGGTGTTAGGAGATAGGGGCTACGTCGTTCTCCTTAACGCCTAACGCCTCGTAAGGTCTTGCGCCTATGCGCGGCGGGTGTCATGCTCCCCCTGGCATGGGGCAACGTCGCCGCGCGCCGCTGGTGGGGGCGCGGCGACGTTCTGTTTGTTCGCGGGCGCCAGGGCACGACATTCGCTGAGGGAGGGGAGCGAACGCACGCGATGGACGAAGTACGGGTCGGAGTGATCGGCTGCGGGGCCGGCACGTTCCACCTCGAGGGTTACGCGGAAGACCCGCGGACAAAGACCGTCGCCCTGGCCGGATTGGACACGGCGCGCTGCCGGCAGATCGCCAAAAAGTTCGAGATTCCGGAGATATATGGCGACTATCGGGACTTGCTGGAGAAGGCGGAGGTCGACGCGGTCAGTGTCGTCGTGCCGAACCATCTGCACCTCCCGATCGCGCTGGCGGCATTCGAAGCTGGCAAGCACGTCTTGGTCGAGAAACCGCTGGCGCGCAACGCCGCCGAGGGCGAGCGGATGGTCGCCGCGGCCAAGGCGGCCGGCAAGATTCTGGCCATTGCCTTTCAGCGCCGGCACCGCTCCGACATGGTGCTGTTGCGCCAACACATCGAGGAGGGCGGCCTGGGCGAGATCTACTACGCCAAGGCGTATTGGATGCGCCGGTCGGGCATCCCCGGTCTCGGCACCTGGTTTACCAACAAGGAGTTGGCCGGGGGCGGGCCGCTGATCGACCTCGGTGTCCACGTGCTCGACATGGCGCTCTGGTTGATGGGCAACCCGAAGGCGACGACCGTCTCGGCAGCGACGTATGCCAAGATCGGGCCGCGGGGCAGGGGTCATTGGGCGAGCAGCCGGTTCCAGGAGGCGGGCGAGAACGCCTACGAGGTCGAGGACTTGGCGACCGCCTTCATCCGGTTCGACACCGGCGCGACGATGCAGCTCGAAACGTGCTGGGCGGCCTACAGCGGCGTCACCGACGAGTTCGGCGTGGCGCTGATGGGGGACAAGGGCGGCGCGGAGATCCACATCAAGGACTATGCGAACGTCGGCACACTGCGCCTCTTCAGCGACGTCGCCGGCGTCCCGGTCGATTCGACCCCGCGCCTGCGCCCGACCCACGGCCACGCCGGCATCATCAAGCACTTCGTCGATGGCATCATCCATGGCACGCCCGTCAGCCCGAGCGGCGAGGAGGGAGTCGACCGAGCCCGCCTGATCGACGCCATTTACCATTCGGCCGAATTGGGCAAGGAAGTTACGTTGTGAATAGCGAGGGAGCGAGCATGACCCGCGTTACCGTTTGGAACGAATACCGGCACGAGCGTGAGGACAAGGAGATCGGTAAGCTTTACCCGAACGGCATCCATGGCGCGATTGCCGAGGGGCTAAAGAAGCACGACCACTTCACCGTCGGCACCGCCACCCTCGACGAGCCGGAGCACGGGTTGACCGATCAGGTGTTGGCCGAGACGGACGTCCTCATCTGGTGGGGACATATGGCGCACGCGCACGTCGCCGACGAGATCGTCGAGAAGGTCCACCGCCGGGTGTTGGACGGCATGGGCCTGATCGTCCTCCACTCCGGGCATTTCTCGAAGATCTTCAGAAAGCTGATGGGCAGCACCTGCGACCTGAAGTGGCGCGAGGCGGACGACAAAGAGCGCCTCTGGGTCGTTGCGCCCGGCCACCCGATTGTGGACGGCATCGGGGAGTATATCGAGATCGAGCGCGAGGAAATGTACGGGGAGCACTTCGACATCCCGGCGCCGGAGACGCTCGTCTTCGTGAGCTGGTTCACCGGCGGCGAGATCTTCCGCAGCGGCTGCTGCTACGCGCGCGGGGCGGGCAAGATCTTCTACTTCCGCCCCGGCCACGAGACCTACCCGACCTACTTCAACCCGGAGGTCCGTCAGGTGATCGCCAACGCCGTCCGTTGGGCCGCGCCCGTCGACGGCCCCACGCGCATCTTCGGGAATCGGCAGCCGTTGGAGGCGATGTAGGCAGGACTCCACATGATGCACTTTTCCACCATCGTCATCGGTGGCGGGACCATGGGATCGGGGGCCGCCTGGGAACTCGGCAAGCGCGGCGAGAAGGCGCTGGTGCTCGAGCAGTTCGGGCACGTCCATGCTATGGGCAGCCACGGCGGGTTGACGCGCATCATCCGCCACGCCTACGCCGAGGGAGCCGACTACATCCCGTTGGTGCGCCGCGCGGATGATCTCTGGGTGGCGCTGGAAGAGGCGGCGGGAGTGAAGGTTCTCCATCGGGTCGGCGGGCTGGAGCTGGCGGTGCCGGGACACGGCCATGCCGAGCGCGCCCGCGACAACGCCGCGCTTCACGGCGTCGCCTTCGAGTGGCTGGATGCGGCCGAGTTGATGCGCCGCTGGCCCGTCTACCGGGTGCCTGAGGATTGGGCGGCGGGGTACGGCCCCGATTCGGGCTTCATCGACGTCGAGCGCGGGCTGCGGGCGCTGGCGGCGCGGGCCCGCGCGCACGGTATCGAGATTCGAGAGCACGAACCGGTCCGCTCGTGGGGCGCCACGGACTCGGGCGCCTGGGTGGAAACGGATCAGGGCCGGTACACGGCCGACCGGCTCATCGTCACGGCGGGCGCCTGGGCGGGTCAGATGCTGGCCGACCTCGGGCTGCCGCTGACCGTCCGGCGGAAGACGATCCATTGGGTCGAGGTCGCCCAGCCCGAATCGTTCGCGCCGGAGCGCTTCCCGGTCTTCATCGCCGATTCGGCCGCCGGGGAACTGTATGGGCTGCCGATCTTCGGCCGGGACGGGCTCAAGATCGGCCGCCACGACGGCGGAGACGTGACCACGCCGGAGACGGTCGACCGCGAGGTCGCGCCGAAGGAGGCGGCGGGCGCGCTCGGCCCGGCGCGGCAGATCTTCCCCGCGATCACCGGAAAGGTGCTCTCCTCCGCGGTCTGCCTCTACACCTTGACGCCCGACGGCGACTTCGTCATCGACCGTCACCCGGCCTGGCCGCACGTCGTGATCGCCGCCGGTTTCTCTGGCCACGGTTTCAAGTTCGCCCCGGCCATCGGCGAGCACTTGGTGGACATGGCGTTCCATACCGACGCGATGCCGTTTCCCATGTTGGCGTTGAACCGTCTAAAGGCGTTAGGCGTTAGGCGTTCGGGGAACGATGACGCACTCCCGAACGCCTAACGCCTAGGCGGCGCTTGCAAAGCTCCGTCATGCTGACCAACGGGAAGCATCCCCCGGCGAAGCCGCTCCGTCGTGCTCCCCCAGGATTGGGGGTTGGGGGGCCGCCGCGCTGCGCGCGGGGATGCTTCGCGGCCTCAGCATGACGGCACTCTTCAAACACGCCCTAGGCGTTAGGGAATAGGAGCTACGTCGTCGTTCCCCGAACGCCTAACGCCTAACCGCTAACGCCTACCGGCGGGCCGCGCCGAGGGCGGTATTCCAGTTCCGGGGGTCGGCGCCGAGGGGCCAGTCGCCGTCGGCGGCGGCCCATTCGGCGACCACCTCATGGAGGCGGCGGTCGCTCATGATGAAGCCGGAGGCCGCGGTCTTGCGGGCGCTGCCGCTGTCCTGGAGGTCGGCGAGCGCCACGCGCAGATCGCGGACGAAGGCGCGGCGGCGTTCATCATCAAACTCGGCGGTGAAGGGGAAGAGCGCCGGGTCCTTGGTTTGCAAGTAGACGACCGCCCGCTCAGCCAGCCGGTGATCGTACGCGTGGTCCGGATTGATTTGCGCCACCCTCACCCTTCCTCCACTCCGCCTTCGTATACAACTATCGGGGCATTGTAGCGACTTTTATATGTCCTGAGGATGCCGAATCGGCAGGCGTGCAATGCTACACTCCGCGCACGCGGAGTCGCCGCCGGAGGTTGTGGATGGCTGAGGCCCACAATGGATCGCGAAAGACGCCGGCCGGGTCAGCCGCCTGGCCGCGTCGTCCGCGCGTGCGCGACACGCCTTGGGCACTCCTTGTCGGGTTGGCCCTGTTCGTCTTCGCGTTCAGCCTCTGGATGAACCTCGACGAAATCCGCGCCTCACGGTTTCACCCGGACGAGTCGCGCTGGATCAATCGCGCCTACTATATCCGCGAGCTGGGCGATCCCTTCGGCGAGACCTGGTCGGACCAATACCTGATCCGCGGCCAGCCGCCGATGGGATCCTATGTCATCGGACTCGGGCTGTTGCTGCAGGGTCACGACGTGACGACCAACGGCCCGTGGGACTTCCACCGCGGCGACGAATGGAACGTCAACTGGAACGCCACCTACGGCAACATGCCGTCTCAAGCCGATCTCGAGGCCAGCCGCAAGACGAACGCGGTCATCGGCGCGCTCACCGTTGCCGCTGTCTTTGTCATCGCCACCCGCCTGACCAACTGGATCGGCGGGCTTGCCGGCGCGCTCTTCCTCGCATACAACCCGTTGCAGACCGGCTTATCGAGCCAGGCGCTCTCCGACGCCCTCTTGGGGTTGATCATCGCCCTGGCGACGTTGGTCATCATGGCACTGGCCGACCGCCCGACCTGGCCGCGCCTGATCCTGCTTGGCGTCCTATTGGGAGCGGGAGCGTCAGCCAAGCTCAGCCCGCTCTTCCTCGCCGCCGGTCTGGCGGTCATCGGCGCGGTACTCCTGCTCGATCCCTGGTTGCGCCGCGTTCCCCTGCTTGGGCGCCTCGCGGCTTGGCGCGGCCCGGCCAACCGGCCGCGGCAGCTTCGGCTCGGCTGGATGCTGCTGGCGCTGCCGGTGATCACCTCTGCCTTCTTCGTCCTCTCCTACCCCTATCTCTGGCCGGACCCAGTTGGCCGCACCATGAACCTGATCGAATTTCGGCAGCAGGAGATGGAGAGCCAGGCCCGGATTTGGGGCGACCGCGCGGTCGACACGCGGTTCGAGGCGCTCGAACGCACCTGGGCTGGCTTCGCCGATCGGTATACGACCTCCGGCCGGGTAGTCGAAAAGGTGGGCGAGATCTTTGGTCAGGACTGGGCCCGCCGCGGCTACGACCCGCCGCTCGAGCTGGCGGGCTTGCTGGTGTTCGCGGCCATTGCGCTCAACCGGGGCATGCTCAGCCGTCACTTCATGGCGCTGGCATTGATTGGCGGTCAGGCGGCGGCGATCGTCGTTGGCATGCGCGTCGACTTCAACCGCTACTACCTGCCGATTCTGCTCTTCTTCGCCGTCTGCATTGGTGTCCTCGCCGGCGCCGCCTGGGATCACCTGCCACGCTTCTTCGCCGCCGTCGCCGCCCGCCGGCGCGCACCCGTTCGCCGCCGCGAAACCTCGGCGGCGCCGGCGGATTGAGGGCGGCAAGGGCGGCAAGGAGAATAAC
>JBOGUF010000083.1:0-7989 GCA_050696075.1 Thermomicrobiales bacterium | reverse complement strand
TCGCGCGCGGAAAGCAACTCGAAGAACAGGTGGAATCGCTGCTGCGAATGGTCGGCCTCAATCCGCACTTCCGGAACCGCTATCCGCACGAGTTCTCCGGCGGCCAGCGCCAGCGCATCGGCATCGCGCGGGCCTTGGCCGTCCAACCGGAATTCATCGTCTGCGATGAACCGATCTCGGCGCTCGACGTCTCTATCCAGGCTCAGGTGTTGAACCTCCTGCGGGACCTGCAGGAGGTTCAACACCTGACCTACCTGTTCATCGCGCACGACCTGCGCGCGGTTCGCCACGTTAGCGACCGCGTGGCCGTGATGTACCTTGGCAAAATCGTCGAAATCACCAGAAGCGAGGACCTGTACGCCAATCCGTTGCACCCGTACACGCGAGCCCTGCTTTCGGCGGTGCCGGTCCCCAAGCCGTCGGTAGAACGCAACCGAAAGCGCATCCTGCTGAAGGGAGACGTGCCCAACCCGCTCGATCCACGTCCTGGGTGTCCCTTCGCTTCCCGCTGTCCCGTTGCCGTCCCAAGCTGCCGCGACGCGCCGCCTCCGCTGGAAGACAAGGGCGGCGGGCATCGGGTTGCGTGCTTTCGCGTAGAGCGAGACCCCGTTCTCCCACACGCGTGACAACAAATGCGGCGCGGGACCAAGATGCTACCAGGAGGCATGGATGGATCGCTCGGGACTGGTGATCGTGCGGGCAGAGCCGTTCAATGCCGAAACGCCGATAGCGGCGTTGCGGGAACCACTCACGGCGACGCCGCTGCACTATGTCCGGAGCAACTTCGATATCCCCAATCACGATGGTCATCTCCGCGTCGGTGGGGCGGTCGAACGCCCCCTCATGCTGACCGTTGATGCGTTGCGCGCGCGGCCCGCGACGACCGTGCGGGTCACGCTGGAGTGCGCGGGCAACGGGCGGCTCGAGATGAAACCGCTGCCGGTCGGCGAGCCGTGGGCTGGCTGTGCCGTCGGAACAGCAGCATGGACCGGCGTGCCACTGCACACGATTCTTGGGCAGGCGGGCCCCAGACCGGAGGGCATCGAGGTCTGCTTCGTCGGTGCCGACCACGGCCCGCATCAGGACGGCCCCGACATCCACTTCGTGCGTTCCCTGCCGCTTGACACTGCCCGGCACCCGGGCGCCGACATCCTCGTCGCCTATGCGATGAATGGCGAACCGTTGAGCCCCGAGCACGGAGCGCCGCTTCGCCTGGTCGCGCCCGACTGGTACGGCATGGCGTCGGTCAAGTGGCTGGCGCGGATCGATGTCCTGGCGATGCCCTTCGAAGGCCAGTTCCAGACGCGCTCGTACGTCTACGAATGGTCGGACCGCGATGCCGAGCCGGTGACGCGGACGCGCGTCAAGGCGCTGATTACGGATCCGGTCCCGGGCGATGTGGTGACGCGCGGGACGTATACCATCCGAGGCAAGGCGTGGTCGGGAACGGGGCCGGTGACCGCGGTTGAGGTGAACTTGAATGGGTCGGAGACGTGGCGACCAGCGTGCCTCGCTTCCCCGGTCGGGAGACATGCTTGGCAGGAGTGGTCCATCGATTGGCAGCCCAACAGCGTCGGCCGGCACGTTCTGCGCGCCCGAGCGGTCGATGCCGCGGGCCATCGTCAGCCCGATGGGCCGCGATGGAACCGGCTCGGCTACGGCAGCAACGCCGTGCAGGTTATGGTTGTGGACGTGCGCTGAGCCCTCTACTGATTCTCCGTCCACATATGAGGGCAACGGCTTCGTCACCCGATGTTGCCGGACGGAAAGGTCCACTGGTGGCGCACCGATCGGAGCAGGGAGGCGGACCCGCTCCGTGTCGCAGAAGAAAGGATTTACGACGCGAGCTTACAAAAGGGGTTGTTTTACATGGAGAATGATGGACTGGATTGCCCGGTCTCAGGCGGCGTATGACATAAATCTCGCGCCGATCGCTGGTCGTATTTCTGAGTAAGGGAAGGCCAGTGTGGTGCCGCCCGAGGAATGCTCGTGGTTCATTTGGTTACCGGAGGACACCATGGCACGCAACGGAGCCAAGGGCGGCGGTCGCAAGGGCGCCATCAGGATGCGCACGCAGTTGCGCCTTCCCAACGGCCACTATGCGAAGCGCAATCGCACCAACGGCCAGATCATGAGCGTGAAGAAGTTCCGCGGGCCGTACAAGAGCGTCGCGCGCGAGCCGGATGGTCGGCAGGACTAGGCAGCTCCTGCGGGCTGAACATTCGCGTTATTGGAGTGCGCGGTTGCGGGCAACCAAACTTGTCCGCAAATGCACTCACCGGACCGCTGAGACGGATCGGCACCGTCACTCCTCGGTCGATTCGGCGAATCGCGCCGGTTGCCTCACGCGCGTTTGCTTCCTTGGGGATATTTGATAGAGAGGGCGGACGTCCCCAACGCGTGTCCCCTTGACACGTCTTAGAACATGTGTACAATTCTAGTCGGCAACGGGTATTGCCAACGCAATCCCCGGAAGAGGCTCCGGTACTGCCAACGCAGTCCCTGGGCCTCTTATTTTTGCCCCGCTTACGGGCGGATGACGAGTCCACGCCCCTGGTAGACGTCGCCTATCCGGCGCAGCTTGCTCTCGACCACCGTCCACTGGACCTCGTTTGGCTTCGGCGGCATGCCCGCCAGGCGGCGCCCGATGGGCGTGATGACCAAATCGGCGAGCTGCAGTCCGGCGATGTTTGGCTTCTTGTCCTTCAGGTCGAGGCCGACGATCTTCGCGTCGATGTCCGCCGAGGGCACGGAGCCCGTGCCCACCCGGTTCGTAAGGAGCTTGTCCCACGCCGCCAGCAGCTCCCGATCGAGCCCGGGGTTGCGCTTCTCGGCGCAGATGAACCCACCGTCCGTCTCCTGCCCGAGCTCCAGGCAAAAGCGCTCGACCAGGATATCCAGACTGTAGAGGTAGGGGTCGGCCGCGTCGGCGCCGTACTGCTGGACGAGTTGGTCCTTCCGGATGACGCAGGCCACGACTTGATAGTCGAGTTCCTGCAGCAGGGCGTTGAGATTCGCGAAGAAGCTCGCCCGCAGCGCCGGGTCGGCGAGGAACGCGTAGTCGCCCCCACCGCGGCGGCCATCTCGGCGTACTGGTCGGCCACCCGACCCACGGTGACGGCGAGGTCGAACGCCTCCCGTTCGACCGCCAGCCGCCCGGCGTCCGAGCGGGCCAGCACGAGCAACGCGCCGACCACCCCGCTCAGGCGCCCGAGGTCGCCGTCGAGACCGTCCAGCGTCGCCAGGTGTTCCTCGCTCGTTCGAGGCCGGGACCGTGCCAGGTCGATTCGGCCCCGCATCAGCGCCAGCGGGGTGCGCAGCTCGTGGGCGGCATCGCCGGTGAAGCGGCGCTGGCGCTCAAACGCGGCCTCGATCCGACCGAGCATGCCGTCGAAGGTCGCGGCGAGCTGGCCCAGCTCGTCGTCCGGTAGGTCCAGGCCGAGCCGGGCGTGGAGGTCGTTGCCGCCGCCGATGCCGGCCGCCATCCGTGAGATCACGGCCACTGGCTCAAGCGCCCGGCGCGCCAGGAGGTAGCCTCCAACGAGCGCAACCACCGCGGCGGCGGGCGCGGCGACGAGAATGGCCACGAGCAGCTCGTGCATCACCTCGTCGATCTCGCTCAGCGGGAGGCCGACCTGCACCGCACCCGCGACGGCGCCGGACGGCGAGACCGGCGCGGTGATGATCCGGATCGATCGGTCCCGCACCCGCACCGAGGACAACCGCGTCTCCCCGGCCAGCGCCGCGGCGACGTCGTTCGCGTCGAGCGGCACCATGCCCAGCGCGGGGCTCGTGTCGGCGACGACCCGCCCGTCGCGGTCGAGCAGGCGGACGAACGAACCGCTGCGTCGCACGGCGGCCGATTGGGCGGGGTCGAGGGCGATGGCGCTCCCGTGCACCTGGACGGTCGCCAGCGTCAGCGCGGCCTGATCATGCAGTTGGTCGTCGAACGCCCCGGCGAGGCGGATGCGGAGCCCAACCCAGAGCCCGGCGCCGAACAGCACGAGCACCGCGGCCAATAACACGCCGTACCAGACCGTCAGCCGCAGCCGGATCGGCAGCCGCGCCAGGCGGTCCCGCGGGCCTCCCATCACGACCGCGATCCCTCGGTGGCCAGGCGGTAGCCGACGCCGCGCACCGTCTGGATGCGGTGGCCGCCGAGCTTGTCGCGCAGGGCACGGACGTGGACGTCGATGACGTTGGTCGAGTTCGGGAAGTCGTAGTCCCAGACGTAGTCCGCGATCGCCGCCCGCGTCACTACCCGGCTCGGGTGACGCATCAGCACCTCCAAGACGCCGAGTTCCTTATTCGTCAGGCGCAGGTCGCCGGCCTCCAACACCGCGTCCAGCGGCATCGGCGGTCGGCGGGCCAGGGCGCGCAGGCGCGCGGCGAGCTCGGCGAGGGCGAACGGCTTGACCAGGTAGTCGTCGGCGCCAGCGTCGAGACCGGCGACCCGGTCCTCGACGGCGTCCTTGGCCGTCAGGAGCAGGATCGGCGCCGGCACCTGCCAGCGGCGCAGACGGCGGCACACCTCGAAGCCGTCAAGGTCAGGCAGCATGACGTCGAGTACGATCGCGTCGTAGTGGGCGAGGTCGATCCAGGTGAGGGCCGCCTCGCCCGACTCGGCGACGTCGACAGCGTGGCCCGCCTCGGTCAGACTCTGCCGGACCAACGCGGCCATGGGCGCTTCGTCCTCGACGACCAGTACTCGCATGGCGCAAACCTCCTCCGCTCCGGCTGTCCTACGGCCGCGATCGGCTGCTCTCAATTGTGCATCGTCCAGATTAAAGCTGAGATGAAGCCACTGCCTGTTCGGACGGCTTCATCTTTTCTTTAGTGACCCCAGCGATCATGCACCGCGCGGCGGGACTTCGGGCACCAGTCGTGCCGACGGAAGACTTGGCGGGTCCCCAAGGTTCGGTGTCGGCCCCGTCTCGCTGGTTCGCGAGGCCGCATCAGGGTCGGTCCGAATGGAGGAGTGTGCATGATCGATCTGCTGCGGGCCGTCGTGCTCGGCGTCGTCGAAGGGCTGACCGAGTTCATTCCGGTCTCGTCGACCGGGCACCTGATCGTGGCCGGGCACCTGCTCGGCTTCACCGGCGACCGGGCGGCCGCCTTCGAGATCTTTATCCAGCTCGGGGCAATCCTCGCCGTCGCGCTGCTCCTCCGGACGCGCCTCCTCGCCCTGTTGCCCAACCGGCAGGGGACGGGCCTCGCCGGCCGGCGGGGTTTGGCGCTGCTGGCGCTGACGACGCTGCCGGCCCTCGTCGCCGGGGGCGCGGCCGGCAGCGCGATCACGGACCACCTCTTCACCCCGACCACGGTGGCGATCGGGTGGGGCGTCGGCGGCCTCGCGTTGCTGGGGGTCGAGCGCCTGCGACCGCCGGCCACCAAGACCGACCTCGGCGCGCTTGGCTGGCGGGAGGCGCTCGCGATCGGGCTCCTCCAATGCCTGGCCCTCTGGCCGGGGGTGTCCCGCGCCGCGATGACCATCGGCGGCGGCATGCTCCTCGGCGCCGACCGCAGGACCGCGGCGGAGTACTCCTTCCTGGCGGCGCTGCCGGTGCTCGGGGCCGCGACGGTCTTCGACCTTTATGACAGCCGAGACCTGCTCGGGGCCGCGGACCTGCCCATGTTCGCGGTGGGCTTCGCGGTCGCCTTCGTCGCCGCCTGGCTCGCCGTTCGGTTCTTCCTCCGCCTGCTCGCGACGACCACGCTGCGCCCGTTCGGCTGGTACCGGATCGCCGCGGCCCTCGTGCTGCTCCTGGCGATCGCGACCGACCGGATCGCGGGCTGAGGTGTGGCAGAGATGAGCGGGCGCGGCGGGACGCATGGGATCGCACGGATGATCCGGCTGTCGGCGGTGACCTGCGCCGCCCTGGCCTGCGGCTTCGCGCTGGTGGCCGACGAGGTGGTCGACGATGGGCGCGACCGCTACGACCGGGCGCTCGACCTGACGGTCCACGCCACGACCGGGCCGGCGCTCACCAGCCCGGTCCGGGTCGCGACGGAGCTTGGCGCGACAGCCACGACCGCTGCCGCCTGCCTCGTCACGGCCGGTTGGCTCCTGGCACGCGGACGCCGCTGGCGGGCGGCACTCGCGCTCGGCGCCTCCTGGTGCGGCGGCCAGGTCGCGGTGGCGCTCCTGAAGCACCTGCTGCACCGCCCCCGGCCGGACCTGTTCCCGCCCCTGGTCCACGCCTACGGCTATAGCTTTCCCAGCGGCCACACCTTCAGCGCCGTGGTGGCCTACGGGCTGCTGGCCGCCTTCGTCGCCGAGCGGTTGACGGGGCGGCGGCGGATCATCCCGCCACTGGCCGCCGCCGCCGTGGTCGGCGCGGTCGGCTTCAGCCGCGTCTACCTCGGGGCGCACTACCCGGCCGACGTCCTCGGCAGCCTGCTCCTGGGCGGCGCCTGGCTGAGCGCAACGCTGGCGGCGGTGCGGATCGCCGAGGAGCCCGGCACGACCATCGCCGCCTTCGGCCCGGTGCGGACGGCCCGCCGGACGCTGCGGCACGTCGCCGAGCGGATGGGCGGGGTCCGCCTGCCGACGCGCGTCGCGCGAACCGCGGCCCCCGGCGCCGACGCCGGGCGACCGGGGCCGGAAAAGGACCGCTGATGAACCACGCTGTTGTCGCGTTAATCGCCCACCACGGCATGTCGATCGTGGCCCTAATGGTCTTTGTCGCCGAACTCGGGCTCCCCACCGGGGTGTCGCCGAAGGTGGCGCTTGTCGTGGTCGGCAGCACCGCCGTGGGGTCGGTCCCCGCCCTGGCGGGAGCACTCGCCCTGGTGACCGCGGCGAACCGCGCCGGCAGCACGTCGCTGCACCTTGCGGCGCGCACCAGCGGCGGCTGGTTCGCTGGTCGGGTCCTCCGTCGGCGCGACGCGCGCCGGGATGGCCTGCTCGGACGGTGCCGCAAACGCCTGGGCGGGCGCGACGCCGCCACCGTGTTCGTCCTACGGCTGGTGCCGCTCGTGCGGATCTACGCGACGGTCGCCACGGCGCTGGCCGGGATGCCGGTGCGGCGGTTCGTGCTGGGGGCGGCGCCCGCGGCGCTGATCTGGAGCGGGACGCCGTTGGCGCTGGGATTCTGGTTCCGCGCCGATGCCCACCGGCTGGCGGACCGGGCTCCCCTGGTTTCGGTCGCCAGCGCCCTCCTGTTGCCCATCGTCGGTCTCGGTCTCGTGGTCACCCGGAGACTTCGGAGTTCCGATCGCGCGCCACGTCGTGCACCGATCATCGGCGGTTGAGTCTGCCCGCGAGCCACTCGTCACAGCCTGCGCCGGTGCGCCTTCGACGTTCCTGAGTAGCGATAACAGGCATTCCCTCCACCGCCCCCTACCGGGTCACGCTTCGCTGGCCAGGACACCAGTGGAGGACAATGACCTTCCTGCCACGCTGTCGTTCCCTCTTCGCCCACGTCCGAGATGAGTGGTCGCTTTGCAGACGGAGCTATCGGGTTTGGAGAGTCTCACAAACGGAGGTTTTTTAAACTCCTCGGGGACCGTCCGGCGGCGCGCCGGTTTGCGCAGGACGGCTCGTCTCGAAACCCGTCTCGCAATCATGATTTTGGTACTTGCGTTCCCGTCCTGGTTTTGAGACGATGGGGGCATGAATATCGGCTACGCCCGGGTCTCGACGGGCGAACAGACCCTCGACCTCCAGCTCGATGCCTTGCAGAAGGCCGAGTGCGGCAAGGTCTTCACCGAGACGGCCGGCGGGGCGCTGGTCGAGCGCGCCTCGCTGAGAGAGGCGCTGGCCTACGTCCGGCCGGGGGACACCCTGGTGGTCTGGCGGCTCGACCGGCTCGGCCGTTCCCTCAAGCACCTCATCGAGACTGTCACCGACCTGCGCGAGCGGGGGATTGGGTTCCGCAGCCTGACCGAGCAGATCGACACCACGACCCCCGGCGGCAAGCTGGTCTTCCACGTCTTCGGGGCGCTGGCCGAGTTCGAGCGCGACCTCATCCGCGAACGCACCCACGC
>JBOGUF010000082.1:0-1728 GCA_050696075.1 Thermomicrobiales bacterium | reverse complement strand
CCCGTCAGGGAGCCGGTAATCGCTTGCCCCAGGATCTGGGGCCACTGGCTATCTGTCTGCCGGTCGTACATGAGCAGGTTGGAGTTGACAAGCTTGCCCGAGGTGCCGAAGGCGAGGGGAGTGCCGTTGGGGGCGCTGCCCTTGAAGGCCACCACGGAACCGGTCAAGGGGCAGTAGGTCACGGAGAGCTGCTCGCCCGCCACCTCGTCGTTGACGATCTCGTGCCAGACCAGCACGATCTGGGGATAGACGCGCAGTTCCTGCCGGTAGTCGAGGACGAAGACCCGATCCTGGGGCTGGAGGAGGTAGTCCATCTCGCCGGCGGCGACGAACCGCGGGTCGTCGATCGCCGGAATCCCGTCCTTCTCCGGCCCGCCGGCGACGATGTTCTCGGCAAATGTCTCGAGGCTGGCGTCGGTCGTGGGCGTCGGGGACGATTGCGCGCTGTTGGCCCCTGCCTGCCACGCCCGCGTGGCGCGGGCCGCCGTGAACCCTGTTGCGCCAAGGACGGTGAGCCCGAGGAATCGCCGCCTCGTGAGTTGTCCACTGCGCATCGCACCACCTCGTTCAGTTGGCCGCGAGATGATTCTAGGTCGAGGCGCTCGTGATGGCCGTAATCCCGGTTACCGGCGGCGACGCGGCGGGCCACAAGGAGGCAGGGATGACCGGCACGCTACACGTCGGCTAGGCTGCCCGCCCGCGCGAGGCGCTACGGTCTTCAGCAGTCAGCTCGACGCGACGGTGACCGGCGGTGTGCGTCGCCGGGTCGAAGCGACGGAGATCTCTTCTCTTGTGGCGAGCCCTACGCGGGCTTGGTCGCCGCCACCCGCTCGACGATGCCCCACTTGGAGCGCTCGAGGCGGTCGATCACGAACCCCTCGGCGCGGAGGTGAGCGGGGGGTTGGCGCAGCAGGTGGTCGGCGGCGCAGCGGCGGAAGAGGGGGTCGATGAGCCGCTGCAGGAGCCGCACCGGCCAGATGGGGCTGCGCACGTGCTCCAGCAGCAGGAACCGACCGCCTGGGCGGAGCACCCGCTTGGCCTCCGCGATGGCCCGGCGGTCGTCGGGGATGGTGCACAGGCTGAGCGTCGAGACGACCGTGTCGAACCGCGCATCGGGAAGATCGAGAGCCTGGGCATCACCCTCCCGCAGGTCGGCGGCGCGACCCAACTCCTGAGCCCGCCGGCGGGCGATCTCCAGCATGGCCGGGCTGATGTCGATGCCCGTCAGGCGCACATCTTCTGGGTAGTACGGCAGATTTCTCCCCGTGCCGACGCCGATTTCGAGCACCTCGTCGCGCGCCCGCGCGCAGACCCACTGCCGGCCGTCGCCAAAGAGCAACTTCTCAGAGAGGTCCATCGGCTTGTCGTACTTGCGCGCGAACTCATCGTAGAGGCGGCGCACACGCTCCGTCTCGGGGTTCAGCGCAAGCCCGGCGTGCTCCTTCGCGTATTCTGGCAGCATCTGATTTCACCTCGACGGCAACTCTAAGCAGGCATTCGTGCGAACCAGTGGCCGCTCATCCTCCGGCCGCCGCAAGATTCGGACCGTATCGAGGAATTGCCCGAGATTGCGCTAGCCGGTCCGCGCGGCGCGCACGATGAGGCGCTCGAGGTATTCCCCGGTCTCATAGTCGAACGGCCCGCCGCAGGTGATCAGCGTCAGACTCTCCTCCTCGGTCGGCCCCACGATCTCCCCGATCGGCGCGTTGACGGCGTCAAATAGCTTGG
>JBOGUF010000081.1:0-13809 GCA_050696075.1 Thermomicrobiales bacterium | reverse complement strand
ACGTTACGCGCCGAACGCCGAATGCCTCACTACTGGCCGCCGCCGATGAGCCCTTCGCCTCGCCAACGCTCGAAGATCGGCGTGATGCGGTCCTCTGCTTCCGCGACCGCCTCGGCGGGCGTCAGTTCCCCGCGCGCCGCCGCGGCGAACATGTTCGGCAGGACGTAGGTCGTGAAGACCTCGCCGATCGCGGCGTTGGAGGGACCTGGATAGCCCAGGTTCACGGACCAGTCCGCCGCGTCCTTGAGCACGGCCAGCTTGTCCGCCGGTTCGGAGTTATATGGATCGGCGTCGAGCCAGCCGCCCTCCGCGACGAGTTCCGGCGCGAGGTCGGGCCAGGCGGGCAAGTTGTACAGCTCACTTTGCAATGTCGCCTGCTCATAGTTGGCGGCAAGGTGGAGCAAGAACTCCTTGGCGGTATCCGGGTACTCGGCATAGTTAGGGATCATGTAGACAAAGACGGCGTGGCCGTTCGCCAGCGCGACGCCGTCCGGACCCGCCAGCGGCGGGGTGAAGAAGATGTCGGCGGCGACCTCCGGCTGCACCGTCTGCGCGCTGCGGTAGGCCGAGATCGAGTTGAGGATGTAGCTGGCCTGGCCGGCGATCAGGAGTTGGTTGTTGGAGGCCGGGTTCCAGCCGAAGACCTCCGGCGTCATCGCGCCTTCGTAGAGCCGCGTCATGTATTCGACGGCGGCGACCGTCTCTGGCGAGTTGATGACGACGTTTTCGTTCGCGTCCTGGACCGAGGCGCCAAAGGCCATCAGCACCATCATGGCCGCCATGTTCGAGTCGTCCTCGTTCGACATCCCGATCCCCAACTGGATGCCTTGTTCCTGCCTGATCCGCGATCCGCTATCGAGCAGTTCTTGCCAGCTCGTCGGGCCGTCCGGCAGGCCGACTTGCTCCCACAAGCTCTTTCGGTAGTTGCCCGGGTCGGGGGCATAGCCGTGACAGAAACCGTAAAAGATCTCGGTTGTCGGATTGAAGGAGTAGCTCCGGGCCAGTTCGAGCTGCTCGCCGTGCCGGCGGTTGGCCTCCTGCACGACGTCGGTCAGGTCGAGCACGCTCGGTTCGTATTGGGGGAGCGGGGCGACGTATTCGATCAGGTCGTGCCCTTCCGCGCCGGCCATCTCGGCGGCGATCGCGGACGGCAGGTCGACCGCGCTGACGTGGTCCACGGTGACCTCGACGCCGTTGGCCTCGGCCCAGGCCGGGACGAGTGCCTGGTCGAACCACTCGTCGTAGCGGGGCACGAAGTGGCTCCATTGCAGGATCTTCAGCGTGGTGCCGGAGATGTCGCGTGTGGCCGGGGTTTGCACCAGCGCGGCCCCTCGCGTCCCGGTGTGCAGGACGGGATGGACCGTTGCGGCCAGGGTTGCCGCACCAGCTCCTCGCAGCAGCGAGCGTCGGGAGTAGTGTTGCTGTCGATCGAGCGCGCGCATGTCGTACCTCCAATCGAGTTGGGACCACGGGAGCGATGCTCACTCCTCCGTGCCTATTGTATGGGGCGAGCGTATGTGACCCGGAGGTGCGGCGGGCTGACCGCACGAAAGTCCTGTGCAGCGGCAAGGGGATTGCGCCAGGCGGGCGTTGCTTGTCCGGCAAGCGAACCCGGTGTAGCTTGACATTGTACGTCTCGTAGGCGGACCGACGGCTTGTCCCGGCGCGCCCTCCTCTTTCCGCCAAGCCGGCAAGCCAGCAAGGAGGATCCCATGCGCGCGGCCCCAGCGGTGCGAACGGCAGCCACCTTCGCGTGGCGCAATGTCCTCCTGGCGATCTTGATCGTGCTGACCGCGATGATCGGTTTGGCGCTGCTCACCGAGGCGATGTCGGACGGGGATGGCAGCCCGGTCTACCTCGCGAACTTCTCATCGAACTCCCAGGTCGGACCGAATGGACCGAGCATCGTCGTCACCGGCACCGGCCGCGCCACCGCCCCAGCCGAGCGGGCGATTGTGCAAATGGTCGTGATGAGCTCCGATCAGTACTACCCCGGCATGCGGACCGATCCGGAGCCGGAGGCGACGCCGGGCGCGGCGGACCGGATGCGCGTCGAGCCGATCCTGCGCGCGCTCGACGACCACGGCGTCGAGGAGAACACCGTCGAGGTGATCGTCAGCCCGGTTATTGGGTGCAGCTACTTTGGGCCGGGCAGCTCGTGTTTCGCCGCGCGGATTGACTTCAGCGTCGAGCAGCCGACGCTCGACGGGCTGAACGCGATCATCAACGCGGTCGGCGACGGCGCGCCGGAGGTCGGCCTCATGATCGACCGCGTCGGCGCGTCGTATGAGATCGGCGACTGCGCGCCGTTGCAGCACACGGCGCGGGAGCAGGCAACCGAGGACGCCCGCCGTCGGGCCGAGCAACAAGCCGAAGTGCTCGGCGTCGCGCTCGGTGGATTGTTGCTCTCCAGCGAGGTCCCGCCGGCCGCCGCGGAGGGCGGTTGCGGCGTGCCCCAAGCCGAGCAACCATCTTTCGACGTCTACGGCCGCGCCATCACCGGAATGGCGCCCCCATTCGACCCGACCGCCCCGACGGAGGCCGTCGCCGTCGTCCAGGTGAATTTGGCCTTTGCGATTCCGACGGACGACCCGGACGCATAGCGCTGACGGCGATTGACAGCCCAGCCGCCGATGCGTCAGGCTAGCCGCGATGGGTCACCAAGGAGGCTCGGCGTGGCGACGACCGCACGACTGAAGACCTACGACGACCTCTGCCGGATGCCGGAAGACGGCAATCGCTACGAGCTGATCGGCGGAGTCATCGTCGTGAGCCCTGCCCCGACCTGGTTGCACCAGATCGTTTTGAAGGATCTCGTGCAAGTTCTTGATAGCTTCGTCAAGCCGAGCCGAGTCGGCTGGGTTGCGTCTGCACCGCTCGACGTGCATCTCGGCCCGCACGACATCATTCAGCCGGACATTATCTACATCAGCCGCGAACGAGCGTCGATCGTGATCAGCAACGGCACGCACGGCGCGCCTGACCTCGTCGTCGAGATACTGTCGCCCTCGACTCGCCACCGCGACCTGGGCGAAAAGTTGGCGCTTTACGCGCGAGCCGGCGTGCGGGAGTATTGGCTGGCCGATCCGCCCGTCCGGCAGTTCTTCCCCTTCGCCCTAACACCAGACGGCTTCCAACCGATTCCGCTCGATGGGTCGATCTTTCGCTCTCGCGTTCTGCCCGGTCTAGAATTCGACGTCGATGCGCTCTTCGCCGGCGTCGATTCGCCGTTTAACCCTTGACAAACCTACACATCAGCCGGTATCGTCCGCTCTGTGACAGAAGTCACAATCTTCCTGTGCCACATGCCGCGTGCCAAGGACCGATTGAAGAGGGACCGAAGGGTGTCCTATCCGTTCCCGAAGCGAATCTACCGTACACGTACCGGCCGAACGGGCGCTCCCCGTTCGGCGTAACGGTTCGTCGCTCGCGTTTCGCGCGCGCTGGTTGTTCGGTTGCGGTGTAGGTTCGCGATTCGGGAGGTCCCAGGTGGCCGCGTCATCCACCACTGAGAAACAATCACTGGGCAAGGTCGTCCTCGCCTATTCGGGCGGGCTCGATACGTCCTGCATCATCCCCTGGCTCAAAGAGAACTTTCGCTGCGAGGTGATTGCCTTCGCGGCGAACGTCGGCCAGCCCGACGACCTCTCCGGCATCGAGGAGAAGGCGCTCGCCAGCGGCGCGTCGAAGGCATACGTGCGGGACCTCCGCGAGGAGTTCCTCAAAGAGTACGTCTTCCCGACGCTGCGCTCCGGCGCGATCTACGAGCGGAAGTATCTGCTCGGGACGGCGATGGCCCGGCCGCTGATTGCCAAGCATCAGGTCGAGGTCGCCCTGCTCGAAGGCGCGGACGCGGTTGCCCACGGCTGCACCGGCAAGGGGAACGACCAGGTTCGCTTCGAGTTGACCTACATGGCGCTGGCGCCGCACTTGAAGATCATCGCCCCCTGGCGGCAGTGGCACATCCGGTCGCGGGAAGACGCCATCGCGTATGCCGAGGGGCACAACGTCCCGGTCGCCGCAACCAAGGCGAAGATCTACTCGCTCGACGGCAACCTCTGGCACCTCTCGCACGAGGGCGGCATCCTCGAAGACCCGTGGAGCGAGGCGCCGGCCGACGCTTTCGACCTCACCGTGGCGCCGGAAGAGGCGCCTGATACCCCCGAGTACGTCACGGTCTCGTTCGAGCAGGGGTGGCCGGTCGCGGTCAATGGGCAGCGGCTCGATCCGGTCGAGTTGGTCACGTTGCTCAACGAGTTGGGCGGGAAGCACGGCGTCGGGCGGGTCGATCTGCTCGAGAATCGCCTGGTCGGGATGAAGAGCCGGGGCATCTACGAGACGCCGGGCGGCACGATTTTGGAGACTGCCCACAAGGAGCTAGAGCATCTCGCACTTGACAAACTGACGATGCGGCTCAAAGATACGCTTGCGCTGACGTACGCCGACTTGGTCTACAACGGCCAGTGGTTCACGCCGATCAAGGCCGCGCTCGACGCCTTTGTCGAGAAGACCCAGGAGGTCGTCACCGGTGACGTCCGGTTGAAGCTCTATAAGGGGAGTTGCACGGCGGTTGGCCGCCAATCCCGGTTCGGGCTCTACCAGGAAGACCTGGCGACGTTCGGCGCGGACGACGTTTACCGGCAGGCCGACGCGGAGGGTTTCATCAGGCTCTTCGGCCTCGGTCAGAAGGTCGCCGCGATGCGGGACCGCCTCGTCCAGCAGGGGGAAGTGGGGATCAGACAATGACACTGAACCCGTTGGCGGAGGGCCCCTCCCGCTCTCCGCTGGGGCGACCGGCGCGTCGGTTCCGTACGACGCGCTGACGGTCGCCCGCCAGCGCTTTCCAACCGCACAACCGAAGAGCTATTCGTATTCCCGTGGGCGACAGCGTCGTTGTCCACACCGCCCGCGTTGACGGGGAGGAGTACGGGGCAGCATCGCCCAAGCGACCCGGGGAGGGTGGAAGCCCGGGACCGGCGATTCGCCCCCGAACGCGCCCCCGAGCGGCCGGCCGAAACAGGACGAGCCTTTAGCCGTCAGCCGTCAGCCGTCAGCCGTCAGCAATCGGAAGGCGGAAGGCGGAAGGCGGAAACGCTCAGCAACACGAACTGGGCACTGGGCACTGGGCACTGGGTACTCGTCCAAGTAGGTCCGGGTGGGTGGTTCCCACGCAAGACTCAACCAAGAGATGCATCGGACCCGATCCCATGCAAGGAGGGTGGTACCGCGGGAGTTGACGCCTCTCGCCCCTTCGGTTCGCGACGGACGGCCGCCGCGAGCACGGAGCGTCGCGATACGCACCGGAACCGGAGGGAAACCACCATGCACGACGCCACGTCCGCCGCATCGCGGCTGCAACCGACGACGCCTGATGCGGGACCGCGGTTACAGTCGATCGTGACCGAGCCGGTCGACTTGACCAACATGCCTGCCTCGGAGCGGACCGTCTCACTCGGCGGCCCCGCGCTCGCAAAAGTGAAATCCTTTACCCTCAGCACACGCCTGCGGGGTCGCAGCCTGCTCGTCGACACCGACCTGACGGCAGACGAGGTCGCCGAGTTGCTCGATACCGCAACCCGGCTGAAGCGGATGCACCGCAACGGCGAACCGCACCCGTACCTGCCCGGCAAGACCCTTGGACTCCTCTTCGAGCACCCCAGCACCCGAACACGGGTTGCCTTCGAGGCGGGGATGGCCCAACTCGGCGGGCAGGCGATCTTTCTCGGCGTCAACGACCTCCAGATGAAGCGGGGCGAGACGATCGGCGACACGGCGCAGATCTTGTCGCGCTACGTCGACGCCGTCGCCGCCCGGGTCGCAAGCCACGACAGTCTCATTCAGCTGCGGGAGTCGGCCTCGATCCCAGTGATGAACGCGCTCTCCGACACCCACCACCCGCTGCAAGCCCTGGCCGACCTGCTGACGTTGCAAGAGAACTTCGGCACGTTGAAGGGGCTAAAGCTGGCATTCCTGGGCGATGGCAACAACGTCGCCTGTTCGCTGCTCCTCGCCTGCGCGGCGATGGGCGTCAGCGTCGCGGTCGGGGCGCCGGCCAGGTACCAGCCAGACCCGGAGCTTGTCACCCAGGCGCAGTGGCTGGCGAAGGCCTCGCACGCCACAATCGAGATCACCGACGACCCCTACGCGGCGGTCAAGGACGCCGACGCGGTCTACACCGACGTCCATGTCAGCCTCGGCCACTCCGACGGCGCGGCGCGAGCGGTCGCCCTCGCCTCGTACAAGGTGACGGAGGCACTTATGGATGCCGCCAAACCGGCGGCGATCTTCATGCACTGCCTGCCGATGCATCGCGACGAAGAGGTCGCGACGGAGATCGCGGACGGCCCACGATCAATCATCTTCGACCAAGCCGAGAACCGGTTGCACCTGCAAAAGGCGCTGCTGCTGCACACGATGTGCTGACGGAGGTGGAAGGCGGAAGAGGGAAGGCGTATCGACTTGGATACGACGACACACGCTCCATTTGAAGAGGCAGGGGTGGCGAACCGGACGGAGTTCGGGCCGTTGGGGGTCAGCGGGCGGCTGCGCGGGCGGAGCGTGCTCGACGACGCCGACCTCGCGCCGGACGAGATCGCCGAATTGTTGCAGACGGCGACGCGGCTGAAAACGCTGCGCCGGACCGGGCAACCGCACACCCACCTCTCCGGCAAGACGATCGGGCTGCTCTTCCAACATCCGAGCACGCGCACGCGCACCGCCTTCCAGGTCGGCATGGAGCAACTGGGTGGGCAGGCGATCTTTCTTGGCGTTCAGGATCTGCAACTGAAACGAGGCGAAACGATCGGGGACACGGCGCAAATTATGAGCCGCATGGTCAACGCGATCGCGGTCCGTGTTGCAAACCATGACGACCTTCTCGACTTCGCGGCTGGCGCGACGGTGCCGGTCTTCAATGCGCTCACTGCCAAGTGTCACCCGATCGAACCGCTCGGCGACTTGCTGGCGATGCAGGAGCGCTTCGGCGAACTGCGGGGATTGAAGTTCACCTATCTGGGCGACGGCAACAACGTCTGCCACTCGTTGCTCATGTCGTGCAGCGCGATGGGGATGAGTGTGGCAGTGGCGGTGCCGGAGGAGTACCAGCCGGACGCCGCCGTCGTGACGCGGGCGCGGCGTTTGGCCGCGGCCAGCGGCGCCACGATCTTGATTACCGACGACGTGAAGGCGGCCGTGGCGGACGCCGACGCGGTCTATACCGACGTGCATCAGAGCATGGGCGAAGCGGACGACACACTCAAAGCGACGCGGCTGGCGCCCTATCGTGTGACGATGGAGGTCATGGCCGACGCCAAACCGACGGCAGTCTTTATGCATTGTCTGCCAATGCGGCGGGGTGAGGAGGTCGACGCCGACGTCGCCGACGGACCTCAATCGATCATCTTCGACCAGGCCGAAAACCGCCTCCACCTTCACAAGGCGCTGCTGCTGCAAACGCTCTGGTAGGGGTCAGGAGTCAGGAGTCGGGGGTCAGGGACGAAGCCGGGTAGGGGCGCTGCTTGCCGCTCCCATCGGTCGCAGACTGATAACGGTTTGACCAGGATTCGTCGAAAGGAGACCAAAACCATGTGTCCGGAATGCGGCGCGCAACTCGAACTCGGAGAGAACGTCGAGCAGGGCGAAATCGTGCCCTGCCCGGACTGCGGGGCAGACCTGGAGGTGCTCAACACCGCCCCGCTGACTCTTGGTCTCGCACCGGAAGAGGGCGAGGACTGGGGCGAATGAGCCGTTAGCCTCTAGCAACCAGCCCTAGCAGCTAGTTATCGACTGGAGGTTAGCGATTCCAACGAATGACCGAATCGAAACGACCCAAATGGACAGGATTGGCTAGCAGCTAGGGGCTAGCAGCTAGGAGCGAACGATGGCAACGGTGAGCGTGCTCTGCACGCGGGTGCGGATGGAAGAGAAGCAGATCATCGCGGCGCTGGCGACAGCCGGTCTGCCGACGCTGCCCCTCGACCCGTCTCGCCTGCCGTTGCCCGTGGGACCGGTCCCGCCTGGGCCGTCCGCTAGCACGGCGGACGGCGTGATCGTCGATCGCTGCCAGAACCGGGCGGTTGCGGTGGCCGTCTTGGCTGTCTTGCGGCCATCTGGCGCGACGATTCTTGACGCGGGGATCGCGGCGAGTGGTGATCGCCTCGCCGTCGCCTCGACGCTGGCCGCGGCCGGTGTACCTCGACCGCACACTCAACTCGTCTGCTCGGAAGAGTCGGCGTTGGCGGCACTGCACGACGTCGGCTATCCGGCAACGTTGCTCCTCCTCACCCCCGGCGCGAGCGAGATCCTGATGCTCGACCACGACGTCGCGGAGGCCATCCTCGAACATCGTGGCGTTCTCGGGGCAAAGCACGATGTCGTCATGCTTGTGCAAGCCGGAGTGCCGCTGGCCGAGGAACGGGCGACCGTGCTCGTCGTCGATGGCCGGGCCGTGGGGATCGTCGGCGCCGTGCGGCATGCGGCGTATCCCGCCCGATTCGCCGGGATTGCGGAAGCCGCGGCGGCGGTGCTGGGCGCGTCGGTTGCCGGTGTCGAGGTCGCGCTGACGGCGGCCGGCCCGGTGGTTTGGGACGTGCATCCCGCGCCCGACTTTCGAAGTGCTGTGCCATGCGGTCGACTTTCGGTCGCTGAGGCGATTGCGGCATCGGTGGCGCGGGCGCTCGGTGAGCAGCCGTGTTTTCCCGCGGTGCGCGTCGAGGTCGAATCTGCAGGTAGGCGGGAGGTGACCGATGACGTCGCTCTCACCGCTTGAGGTCGCCGCGGACGCGCTGAGCGACCAGGCGAACATCGACCTATTGCGTGGACTCGTCGCCATCCCAAGCACGAGCGGCAACGAGGCCGAGGCGGTCGCCTATCTCTGCCGGGAGATGACGGCGCGTGGCTTCGACGCCGCGCCGGACGCGGCGGGCAGCGCCGTCGGCACGATCGGCGATGGTCCGCGTCACGTCGTCCTCCTGGGCCACATCGACACCGTCCCCGGCAATATCCCGGTGCGGATCGAGGACGGCGCCCTGCACGGCCGGGGCGCGGTTGACGCGAAAGGACCGCTGGCGACCTTCGTCGCGGCCGCGGCCGCTTCGGCCGAACGCGCGAACGTCAGGATCACCGTCGTCGGCGCGGTCGGGGAGGAGACGATCGGCTCCCCTGGGGCGGCGGCGGCGGCGGCGTGGTCCGCGCCCGACTTCTGCGTCATCGGCGAGCCGAGCGGGTGGGACGCCGTCTGCCTCGGTTATCGGGGCACTCTCTCGTTGACGTACCTTCTGCGACAGCATGGGCGGCACACGGCCGGTCCAGGCGCGTCGGTCGCCGAGCAGGCGGTCGCCTTCTGGAAGGCGGTCATCGCCGAATGCGCGAGGCGCAATCAAGAGGCATCGAGCACCTTTACCAGTATTGGCCCGGCGCTGCGCGGGATGTGGACCGAGAGCGATGGGCTGATCGACGAAGCGCGCCTCTCTGTTGGCTTGCGCTTGCCGCCAGGCGTGGAGATCGATCAGCTCTTGAAACGATTGCGCGACCTGGCGGGCGACGCTGAGCTCCTGGTCGAGGGACAGCAGCCGGGCTATCGGTCGGATAACCGCATTCCGCTTGTACCGCCGTTTTTGCGTGGCATTCGCGCGGCGGGCGGCACGCCGCGCTTCACCGTCAAGCTCGGTACCTCCGACATGACAGTCGTCGGACCGGCCTGGGGCTGCCCGATCGTCGCCTATGGGCCGGGTGACGCCGCGCTCGACCACACGCCCGAAGAGCGCATCGTGCTGGATGAATTTCTGAAGGCGATCCGCGTCCTGACCGAGGTGCTGGTGGCGCTATGAACGAGTTAACAGCGAACAGTTATCGGCTTTCCACAAATGGGCGGGAACGAAGCGTGCGTTTAGGGGTGCTGGTGTCGCACCCGCGGGCCGAGGAGAAATTGATTCTCCAGGCGGCGCGTGATCGCGGAATCGATGTGTCACCGGTCTTCGACCGGCAGCTCGTGCTCGACCTGACCGCGCCAACCGCCGAGGCGGCAGGAATCGAACTCGACGTCGTGATCGACCGGAGTGTGGTCCATTCGCGAGCCGAGTACTCGCTGCGGACGTTTGAGCGATGGGGCATCCCGACGCTGAATCGCTCGGCGGCGACGACGGTCTGCGACGACAAAGCGCGGTGCAGTCTGGCGCTAGAGGCCGCCGGGGTGGCGTCCCCCCGCACGCTCCTCGCCTATTCGGTCGATTCCGCGGTCGAGGCTTGCGAGCGTGTCGGCTATCCGGCGGTCATTAAGCCGGTCACTGGCTCCTGGGGGCGACTGCTGGCGAAGGTGAACGGGCCGGCGCAAGCCAGGACGATCCTCGAGCAGAAGGCGGAACTCGGTTCGTTCCACCACAACATCTTCTACGTCCAGGAGTTCGTGGAGAAGCCGGGACGCGACATCCGCGCCTACGTCGTCGGCGAGCGGGTGCTGGCCGCCTCCTACCGCACGTCGGAGCACTGGATCACCAACTCGGCCCGCGGCGCGGTTTCGCTGCCTTGCCCGATCACGCCGGAGATCGAGGAGATGTCGCTCCGCGCCTGCGCGGCGGTCGGCGCCCGCCTCGCTGGCGTCGACTTGGTGGAGACGCCGGACGGGATGAAGTGCGTCGAGGTCAACACGGGCGGCGAATTCAAAGGCTTGATGACGACGACCAACATCGACATCGCCGCGGAGATCGTCGCGGAGGCGGTCCGCTTGGCCCACGACCCGCAAGGACCGGCCTGCCTGATCGGCCATCCAGTGCCGTCGTTCGTCGAGTAGGGGCACGTCGTGGCGTGCCCACCTGGCATGAGGGTCGCATGACCGCGCATTGACAACAATCAGGGCTTGCCATAATCTGGCGACCAGCAGGCGATGACGGGGACAGCGTAGGCCCGGAGCGGCGCCCCAGCGAGCGGGCGAGTGGTGCAAAGCCCGCGGAATGCCACCGGACCGAGAAAGACCCCCGAGCCGCCGGAAGAAACGGACGAGCTACTAGCCGTTAGCTGCTAGCCACGAAGCGAAATCGGCAGGCTAGGAGCTAGGAGCTAGAAGCTAGCGGCTCGTCGGAGTAGACCCGGCCGGGTGCTCCCGATACAGGGCTAGGGCGTGTTGGCGCCCGAAGAGGCCGCCTCCGCAAGGAGGCGGCAAACAAAGGTGGTACCACGGAGCGAAGCCCTCCGTCCTTTGGACGCGGGGCTTCATGCGTTAACGGAGGAGTCAGGAGTCAGGAGTCAGGGGCTAGGGAGATGCCGCGGTATGGTGACCGCGCTGAGCAACAGCGTCCCTGACCCCCGACTCCTGACTCCTGACCCCGCGACCGGAGGGAGCTTCGTGGAGAGATCAATGACTGTTGGGATATTGCAGTCGCGGGTACGGGTTGAGGAAAAGTTGCTGTTGGCCGAGATCGACCGGCGGGGCGTCGAGGTGGTGCGGTTCGACGATCGCAACCTGGCGCTGGACTTGCAGCGGCCGTCGTTTGGCGTCGACGTGGTGGTGGAACGGTGCATCAATCACCTGCGGGCGCTCTACGCGCTGCGCGTGCTGAACGACTGGGGCATCCCGACCGTGAACACGTACGACGTGGCGAATACCTGTGGCGACAAGGTGCTCACCTCCGCCGCCTTGGTGCGGGCCGGGGTGCCGACGCCGCGCACGATCCTCGCCTTTACGCCGGAGTCGGCGCTGGACGCGATTGAGGAACTCGGCTATCCGGTGGTGATGAAACCCGCGGTTGGCTCCTGGGGGCGCTTACTCTCCAAAGTCAACGACCGGGACGCGGCCGAGGCGATCTTGGAACACAAGGTCACCCTTGGCTCCTTCCATCACGGCGCCTTCTACCTTCAGGAGTACATCAACAAGCCGGGACGCGACATCCGCTCCTTTGTCGTCGGTGATGAGACGATTTGCGCTATCTACCGCGACTCGTCGCACTGGATCACCAATACCGCGCGCGGCGGCGTCGCCACCAACTGCCCGGTCACGCCGGAGATCGACGCTCTTTCGCTCGCCGCCGCGCGCGCGGTCGGCGGCGGGGTCGTCGCCGTTGACCTGCTCGAAGGCGACGCCGGCCTGCTGGTCAACGAGGTCAACTACACGATGGAGTTCCGCAACAGCATCGACACCACCGGGGTCGACATCCCGGCCAAGATCGTCGACTACGTCCTCGCGGTCGCAGCGGACAGCCGCGAGCGTCGGCTGGCAGTCGTGCCTGAGATGGAGGCGGCGGTGGCGGACTAATGCCTTTCGCGTTGCGCGCAATGCGCGGGGCTGGCGCTGCCGCGCTTACCCAACAAAGCCCCGTGAACGGGGCAGAGGACGGGGGCGCTATCGAGTCTTGCCGGCTTCAGCCCGGTTCGTTTGGTCCGGAGTTCAGGGTGGAGAATGATCTCCGCGCCGCGCTGGAACGGCGCGAACGGAGAGGCTAGCGGCTAGTAGCTAGCAGCTTGGAGGCTTAGTTTATGCTCGACGTCGCCGTCATCGGTGGGTCTGGATACGCCGGGGGAGAACTCGTCCGTTTGCTGCTCGACCACCCCGGCGCCACGCTGCGCCAGGTCACCTCGGAGCGCAACGCCGGTAAGTTCGTCCGCGCCTTGCATCCGAACCTGCGCAAGAAAACCGATCTCAAGTTCGTCAGCGTCAACAAACTGGAACCGTGCGATGTGCTCTTCATCGCGCTGCCACACGGCGTCTCGATGGGGAAGATGGACGAACTGCGCAATCTGGCGCGGACGATCATCGACCTCAGCGCCGACTTTCGCCTGAATAACCCGGACGACTACCCGGTCTGGTATGGCCACGAACATACGTCGCCGGCGGCGCTCGGCGGGTTTATCTATGGTATCCCCGAACTGCACCGGGAGGCGATGCGGACGGCCGACACCATCGCCAGCGCCGGTTGCAACGCGACGACGGCGATCCTAGGACTCTATCCGCTCTTCAAGGCCGGCGTCGTCGATACCCGCATCCCGACAACCATCGAGGCGAAAACCGGGTCGTCCGGTGGCGGTGGCGAACCCGGTCTGGGATCGCACCACCCGGAACGCTCCGGCGTGATCCGCACCTTCAAACCAACGGGCCACCGGCACAGCGCCGAGGTGATTCAAGAGCTCACCCACGACGGCGTCGCCCCGAATATCGCCTTCACGGTGACGTCGGTCGAGGCGGTGCGCGGCATCCTCGCCACGTCCCACGTCTTCCTGAAGGAGCCACTGGCCGACAAAGACCTCTGGCAGATCTACCGGGGCGCCTACAAGGACGAACCGTTCGTGCGGATCGTCAAGGAGTCGTCCGGCATCCATCGTTACCCGGAGCCGAAAATCCTTGCCGGCAGCAACTACTGCGACGTCGGGTGGGAGCGCGACCCGCACTCGAACCGTGTCGTCGTCATGTCCGCGCTCGACAACCTGATGAAGGGCGCCGCCGGTCAAGCCGTGCAAGCCTTCAATATCCGCCGCGGCTACGAGGAGACGTGCGGGCTGGAGTTTGCAGGCTTACATCCGATATAGGAGTCAGGAGTCAGGAGTCAGGAGTCAGGAGTCAGGGGTCAGGAGTCAGGAGTCAGGGGTCAGGAGTCAGGAGTCAGGGGTCAGGAATCAGGAGTCAGGGGTCAGGGATATTTTCTTATGATCACGACGGAGTTGATTCCGAGCATGCCGAATGAGTTGTTCAGGATGTGCGTGACTGGCCCGATCTCGCGCGGCTGGTTGAGGACTAAAGTCTCCAGCATGCACTCAGGATCCAGCTCGTCGACGTTGATGGTTGCGTGGCAAATGCCGTCGTCCAGTGCGGGGAGATTGCCGGCC
>JBOGUF010000080.1:0-15036 GCA_050696075.1 Thermomicrobiales bacterium | reverse complement strand
GCCCAGAGCGGATCGGGCGGCGACGCCGGTTCCGGCGGCAACAGCGGCTCCGGCTCCGGCGGCAACGCCCTCGCGACGGCCGGTAGCGGCACGTCCGGCGCTGCAACGTCAGGACGCGCCACCGCCTCCCAGGGCAATCTGGTCGGCGACGGCACCGGCGGGCCCGACGTTGACGACGACTGGTTCGCCCAGAACTTCGGGGGCAACGCCGACTCGTGACCGCCCGGTCACGCCAAACAATGACCCAGGTTTAACAAGTAGCTCGCGATTCGCGGCTGTCAAATCATTGACAGCCGCGAATTCTTCCTCTAGTCTACGGCGCGTGGGTCGATGGGCGGCCTATCGGAGGGTGCGCGAATGGAGCGGTATCTCTTCCACAACACGGTCTCCCGACCGCGGTGGGAGGAGACTGCCCGGCTGCGCCCGATGGCTGGACTCCGTGATGCCGCGGGCGAGATCGGTACGCCCGGGCCGGAGTCTGCTCAGTTGCACCCGCCACCGGAGTGAACGCATGAGATTGAGGCGCTCACCCGAAACGCGAAGAGGCAACAGCAGGTCCCCGGGCAACAAAGCCCGGGGATTTCTTTTATCTCCAGTGAGGCGAAGAGACAGCGGTAGCGACAGCGGTGTGTAGTTGGTCTAGTTTCCAAGGTGCGTACAAGGGGGGAAAGACATGCAGCCGAGCCAGGCGCTCGTAATGACCGGCGTCGAAAAACGGTTCGCGAAGAAACGGAAGGAGAAGGTCCACGCGCTCAAGGGTATTTCATTGACGATCCGGCGAGGGGAGGTCCTCGGCATCCTCGGACCGAACGGCAGCGGGAAGAGCACGCTGGTCCGCGTCATTTCGACGCTGATCCTGCCGGACGCTGGCGAGATCCGCGTCTTCGACGTCGACGCGGTCAAGCAGCAGCGCGCCGCGCAGCGGATGATGAACCGGGTCAGCGTCGAGGCCAGCTTCTTCAAGAAGCTCTCGGCGATGGAGAACCTCCTCTACGGCGCGAAGTTCTACGGCGTCACCACGGCCGAGGCGAAACCGCGGATCAAACAGATCTTCGAAGGTATCGGCTTCGACCTGAAGCGGGCGAATGAGCCGATGGAGCACCTCTCGCGCGGCATGCAGCAGAAGATCGCCCTGGCGCGGGCGATGCTCACCAGTCCGATGCTGATGCTGCTCGACGAGCCGACAACCGGGCTCGACCCGCGCAGCAAGAAGGACGTCCAAGCGGTCATCCAAGCGATCCGCGCCGAGCACGACGCGACGATCCTCCTCTGCACGCACGACATGGGCGAGGCGGAGGAGCTCTGTGACCGCATCGGGATCATGGTCAACGGCGAGATTATCGTGCTCGACGAGCCGGACGCGCTCAAACGCCGTTACCAGCAGAACGGCCACCTGCCGAACTTAGAAGAGGTCTTCATGGCCGCCACCGGCGCGACCCTCGACGAGATCGAAGCGCGTGAGGAAGAGAAAGAGGAGGCAAACGTCTAATGCAGGCTCAACTCTACGCCAGGCCGAAGGCCGCCTGGCTCAACGAGGTCATCGCGGCCTGGGGCTTCGTCCAACGCAACTACTACTTGACCAAGCGGTACTTCCTCTGGGAGCTCGTCTGGTTCTTCTATACCACCGCTAACGCCATGAGCATCGGCTTCATCGGCGTCGGCGTCGGCGTGGACGTTGACCCGAGGCTGACCACCTTCCTCCTGACCGGCGCGCTCCTCTGGAGCTACCTGTCGATGCTCTTTGACATCCTGTCGGAAACGGTGAGCTGGGAGCGCTGGGAAGGGACGATCGAGTACACCTTCATGAGTCCGGCCAGCCGCGCCACGCATTTGATAGGCACGAGCATCTACGCCGTCATCTACGGCATCGTCCGCACCGCCATCATGTTCGTGGTGATCTCGCTCTTCTTCGACCTGGAGGTCGCGAACGCGAACTACCTGGGCGCGCTTTTGATGGTCGCGGTCGCCAGCATCTCGCTCGTCGGCTTCGGCATGATGGCCGCGGTGATGCCGCTCCTCTCACCGGAAAAGGGCCAGCAGGTGACCTTCATTTTCGGGTCGGTCCTGCTCCTGATCTCGGGCGTCTACTACCCGGTCGACGTGTTGCCCGGTTGGATGCAGGCGTTGGCGACGGTCTCGCCCGTCACCTACGCCCTCGAAGGCGCCCGCGAGGCGCTGCTCGAAGGCCAGGGCATCGGCTCCCTCTGGGGCTCGATCTGGCCGCTCCTCATCATCGGCGCCGTCTGCGTCCCGCTCGGCCTCTGGGTCTTCCACCTAGGCGAGCGCTACGCCAAGCGGACTGGGCGGTTGAAGCGAAGCGGCTAAGCCCAAGTACCGAGTACCGAGTTCCGAGTACCGAGTTCGTCAGTTGCGCTGGGATGTACACCAGGGTAGGAACGGGGTGGACCAAGCCGGTCCGCCCCGTTCCATGTCACTGCCTGGCCACACTCGGTACTCGGTACTCGAAACTGGGTACTACGCTCCCGCCGGAAACGCCGAACTTTCCGCGAGTTCCTTCAAGGTCTCCATCGGGAATCGAGGATAGGATCCGAAGACCTTGAGGATGGCGCACAGCTCGCTCGCGCGCTCAATGGCTCGCGCGACGGGCGGGTCTTCGCGGTGTCCTTCGAAGTCGATCAGGAAGACGTAGTCACCGAGCCACGCCTTCGTCGGGCGGCTTTCGACCTTTGTGAGTTGGATGTTCTCCTCGGCGAAGGGCGCCAGCGCGGCGTGCAAGGCGCCGGGGATGTTGGTCTTGACCGTAAAACCGACCGATGTCTTGTCGTCGCCGGTCGGCCGCGCATCTTCCTTCGCCAAGGCGACGAACCGGGTGACGTTGGTTCGCACGTCCTGAATGTCGTGGGCCAGAATCTGCCCGCCGTACAACTCGGCGGCCCGCTTCGGCCCGATCGCCGCTCGCGTTAAGTCGTCTCCCGAAGAGACTTCCTGCACCGCGCCGGCGGTGCTAAGTGACGCGACCTGTTCCACGTTCGGCAAGCACCGCTCCAGGAACTTTCGGCATTGCCCAAGGCCCTGTGGGTGCGACGTCACGACCTTGATGTTACCAAGCTCGGCGCCAGGCGCGGTCACGAGAAAGTGGCGCACCGGCACGACCACTTCGGCGCATATCTTCAACGGCGTCTCATGGATTAGCAAGTCGAGCGTGGTGCTCACCGCGCCCTCGATTGAGTTCTCGATTGGCAGCACTGCCGCGTGCGCCAGTCCGGTTTCGACGGCCGCCGTCAGCGCCGGAAAGCTGCCGAACGCGACAAGCTCGCCCGCTCCACCTGTGAACCCCAGCGCCGCCTCCTCACTAAAGGTCCCCCGCGGCCCCAAGAACGCCGTTCTCCGTACCATTCGCTGCCTTCCTCCTTATCGGCACTGTACCAGTGGCGCGTTCGATGTTCGAGGTTCGACGTGCGAAGAACTCCATCCCGTCGTACATCGAACGCCGAACTCAGTAGGCCGAACGCCGAACCCGTATACTCCTCGAATGACTAAACGCGAGAAACGCCACCAGAAGATTCGACCACCCGCCGCGGATTCGTTGCGGGCCGATTGGCGGCTCTTCATCGCCGTGCCGATGTCCGAGTCGGTACACGCCTTCGTAGCGAGCTTGATCGACGACCTCTCGACCGCGGACCTGCCGATCCGCTGGACCGACCCCGAAACGGCCCACCTGACGCTGCATTTCCTGGGCGACACGGCGCGGGAGCGCGCCGAACTGCTGCGTCTCGGCCTTACCGCACCCATTGCCGAACACCAATCATTCGAACTTCACACCGCCGATCTCGGTGTCTTTCCCAACCCGCGGCAACCGCGCGTCGTCTGGCTTGGCCTCGGCGGCGACGTGGGACGACTCGAACGCCTGGCACACGCCGTCGGACGCACCCTCCAACAGCTCGGTTTCCCCGTTGAACTCGGCCGCTTTCACCCTCACATTACCCTTGGTCGCGTCCGCGAGCACCCGCCTCCCGACCTTCCCGATGCGCTCGACCGCGCCTTACGCACGACGTCAACGAGTCTGGCAGCGACCACGGTTCAGGTCAACGAAGTCCTGCTGGTCCGCGGCTTCCTCGGCAAAGGCGGCGCCCGCCACGAACCAATTGCCCGTTATCCCTTACGCGTACGCGGCGATAATGACAACCTCGCGTAGGGACGGACCGAACGCCCTCTGAGCAATGTTCACCCGCCTGCACGACCGACACGCCACGGTCAGTACACGGGCGGACACGTCGTGCCACCTACTGCACCCACGAACAGTTTTATTACCACGCAAAGTCGTTGTTCCCCACCAATCCCCGATGATATACTGCCCGATGGCCTCGCGGCTGCGAGGCCATCATTGAGCACGCGTCAGGACCACGAACCGGGGGTGCCGGGGCTCAGTTGAGCGCCGGTCCGGCGTGGGGTGAGTGGCGCGGAAGTCCAACACCAACCGGGAGGAAAACGTGGTTCAAAGCACCCTGGGCATGTCGCCCCAGACCACCATGAAGACGTTGCTGGAAGCCGGCGTTCACTTCGGGCACCAGACCAAGCGCTGGAACCCCAAGATGAGGCCATACATCTTCTCCGATCGCAACGGCATCCACATCATCGACTTGCAGCAAACGGTTAAGTACCTCGACGAAGCCCACACCTTCGTCAGCGAGCTCACCGCCCGCGGTGGCCGCGTCCTCATGGTCGGCACCAAGAAGCAGGCCCAAGAGGTCGTCCAGCGTGAGGCCCAGCGCTCCGGCCAGTTCTACATCAACCGGCGCTGGCTCGGCGGCACCCTGACCAACTTCGTCACGATCCGCAACCGCCTTCGTCACCTCAAGGACCTCCAGCGCCAGCAAGAGCGCGGCGAATTCAACTACCTGCCGAAGAAGGAAGCAGCCTCCAAGCTGGCCGAGTTGGAGCGCCTCGAGCGTACCCTCGGCGGCGTGCGCGACATGACGCAACTGCCCGGCGCCGTCTTCGTGATCGACCCGAAGCGGGAGCATCTCGCCATTCACGAGGCGAAGCGCCTCGGCATCCCGATCATCGGCATTACCGACACCAACTGCGACCCGGACGACGTCGACCTCATCATCCCGGCCAACGACGACGCCATCCGCTCGGTCCGGCTCATCACCGCGGGCATTGCCGACGCCGCCCTGCAAGGCCGGATGCAGCTCGAAGTCCATCAAGCGGAACAGGAGGCGGACCTCGGCCGCGCCATCGACGCCGATGACGGCCCGGCGCCCACCGACTTCGACGACGCCCTCCCCGCGACCGAAGAGCCGGCGTCGGCGACGGCTGAGGCGTAACACTCTTCGTCATGCCGATCGCCGAGACGCATCTCTCCGACGCGACACACCGAGAGATCCCCTGCACGCTCGGGATGACGGGGGAAGATTGCGCGGCACGACAGCAGACGGCTGATAGCTGATAGCTGACAGCTCGAAACGAGGAGACAACGTGGCAATTACCGCTGAACAAGTCAAAGCGCTGCGCGAACGCACCGGCGCGGGCATCATGGATTGCAAACGCGCGCTCCAAGAGACCGACGGCAATCTCGACATGGCCACGGAGATCCTCCGCCAGCAAGGCCTGGCGAAGGCGGAGAAGAAGTCCGGCCGCGTCGCGGCCCAAGGCCTCGTCGAGCCCTACATCCACGCCGGCGGCCGCATCGGCGCCATCGTTGAAGTCAACTGCGAGACCGACTTCGTCGCGCGCACGCCCGACTTCCGGGCGCTGGCGCACGACCTGGCGATGCAGGTCGCCGCAACCGCGCCGCGCTACCTCTCCGAGGATGAAATTCCACCCGCCGACGCCGCGGCGATCGAGAGCGAGTTCGGCGACCGCAAGCGGGCGCTGGAAGCGGTCAGCCTGCTCGACCAGCCCTTCATTAAGGACGCCAAGCTGACGATCCGCGACCTTGTGCGCGCGCAAGTCGGCAAACTCGGCGAAAACATCATCGTCCGCCGCTTCGCCCGCTTCGAAGTGGGCGCCGACGTGCCGGCAACTGACGGCCTGATCGAGGGCTAAGCGTTAGGGTTTAGGCGTTAGACGTTAGGGGCTACGTCGTTGTCCCTAACGCCTAACGCCTAACGCCTCAGGAGAAGGGACTTGGCGGCGAGATACGGTCGTGTGCTGCTCAAGCTAAGTGGCGAAGCGTTGATGGGTGACGCTCACTTTGGCATTGATCCGTTGGTCGCCAAGTCCCTCGCCGGCCAGGTCCGGCGGGTGTGGGAGCGTGAAATCGAGGTCGCCGTCGTCATCGGCGGCGGCAACATCTGGCGCGGCTTGGCGGCCAGCAGTAAGGGCATGGACCGGGCGACCGCCGACTACATGGGCATGGTCGCGACCGTCCTCAACGCCCTGGCACTGCAAGACGCCCTCGAAAAGGCTGGCGTCCAGACGCGCGTCATGACAGCGATTGAGATGCACGAGGTCGCCGAGCCGTACATCCGACGCCGCGCCATCCGGCACATGGAGAAGGGCCGCGTCGTCATCCTCGCCGCCGGCACCGGCAACCCCTACTTCACGACCGACACCGCCGCCGCCCTGCGCGCTCTCGAACTGAACGTCGACGTGCTCCTGATGGCCAAGAACAAGGTCGACGGCGTCTACTCCGACGATCCGCGGCTCAACCCCGACGCGCGCCGCTACGCCCAACTCAGCTACCAGGAGGCAATCGAACGAAATCTGCGCGTAATGGACGCCGCGGCGCTTTCGCTCTGCCGGGAGAACAACCTACCTATCCTCGTCTTCAACATGACGGACAACGGCGCCATCGAAAGCGCGATCGCCGGAGATTCGGTTGGCACGCTGGTAACCCAAGGCGAAACCGTTTTCGCCTAAACGGGCGAATTGACCGGACAATGGACTCGACGCGGCGCCGTCGTTCGTGGTTTGCTAAGCGGGGACGCGCGGGAAGCGACGAGCACCAGCACGCCGGACGATCCGGCGCGAAGGAGGAGCGACACCCATGGTCCAAGAGACGATGGCCGACGCCGAGCAGCGTATGTCCAAAGCTATGGACGCGCTCCGCCGCGACCTCTCGACCGTACGCACGGGTCGCGCCTCTCCGTCGCTCCTCGACCGGATCACAGTTGACTACTATGGTGCGCAGACTCCGCTCAATCAACTCGCCGGCATCTCGGTGCCGGAGCCGCGTTTGCTCGTGGTCCAGCCTTGGGACCGGGGCAGCATGGGCGCAATCGAGAAGGCGATCCAAAAATCAGAACTCGGTCTGAATCCCACCAACGACGGTCAGCTCATCCGCATCGCCATCCCGGCGCTGACCGAGGAACGACGCAAGCAACTCGTCAAAATCGTCCATCAGCACACCGAAGAGGCCAAAGTCGCCGTTCGCAATATCCGACGCGACGCCATGGACCACATCCGCAAGGCGTTGGTCGCCAAAGAGCTCTCAGAGGACGACGAGCGCCGCGCCGAACACCAAGTCGACGACCTGGCGAAGCGCTTCGTCGACGAGGCGGATAAGATCGGCAAGGCCAAAGAGCACGAGGTGATGGAGATCTGACCACCGGTGAGCGGTCGCCCGATTCCCTCAACCGAGCTTGTCGACGCCCCGGCTGCCGCTGATGCTGGCGTGTCGATCCCGCGCCACGTCGCCATCATCATGGATGGCAACGGTCGCTGGGCGGCCCAACGCGGCCTGCCGCGCGTCGTCGGCCACGAGCGGGGCACCGACAACATTCGGCCGATCACATACGCCGCCGGTGAGCTTGGCATCAGATACCTCACACTCTGGGCCTTCTCCACGGAGAACTGGCGACGGCCCGCCGACGAAGTCCAGGGCATAATGCGCATCCTCTGTGAGGTGATTGAGCGCGAAACAGCCGAGCTGCACCGCCAGGGCGCCCAACTGCGACACATCGGCAGCCTCGACGGCCTCTCTCCTGACACCCAGCAAGCCATTCGGGACGCTATCGAGCTCACGCGAAACAACGATCGCCTCATTTTGACCCTCGCCTTCAACTACGGCGGGCGGCAAGAACTGGTGCAAGCGGTCCGCGAAATCATCGCCAGCGGCGTCGCACCGGAAGATGTCTCCGAAGAGACAATTGGCAGGCACCTCTTCACCTCAGAACTGCCCGATCCCGATCTCATCGTCCGCACCTCAGGCGAGCACCGCCTGAGTAACTTCCTTATCTGGCAGGCTGCCTACGCCGAACTCTTCTTTAGCACCGTCCTCTGGCCCGATTTCGGACCAGACGACCTGCGCGAGGCCGTGCGCGACTTCGGCCGCCGGGAACGCCGGTTCGGCGCGGTCTCCGACGCCGACGCGGCGGCTCTCTCCACCTCGTAGCCGCGATGCGGCAGCGTTCTATCAGCGCCGTTGGCGTCGTCATCGGCGGACTCCTGCCCGTCTTTTTCGGCGGTCCCGTGCTTGCCGCCGCCCTGACCGTCATCTGCCTCATCGGCTTCTTCGAGTTTCTCCTGCTCGTCCGCCGCCTCGGCTACCGACCCGTTCCCGTTGGCTTCGCGGCGGTTCCCGCCTTCGCGGTAACCGCACTGGTCGAAGGCGGAACGCAAATCGCCATCGCGATCGCCGCCGCGTCGCTGATCATCCCCATTGCCGTCGAGGTCTTCGAACCCGACCTGATCGGCGCGATTGTCGACTGGTCGGTCGCTTTTCTCGGCGCGCTCTATCTCGGCGTCCCCGTCTACGCTGCGGTCGCTCTCCGCGGGATCGATGGGACAGTCGAGCGGGCATGGTTGCGTGAGCTCGACGATTGGACCTCCCTTGGCTGGGACGCGGCGCCGCGCGGCTTGGCCTGGTTGCTCCTCGTCGTGCTTGTCACCTGGCTCAGCGATACCGGCGCATACCTCATCGGACGAGCCGTCGGCCGTCGTCCCCTCATCCCAGTCGTCAGCCCGAACAAGACTTGGGAAGGGCTGATCGGTGGCCTCGTCTTCGCGGCCGGCACGGGCGCGCTCTGCGTCTGGCTGTTCGGTCTCAACGTCAATCCACTGGCCGGCGTCGGCATCGGTCTCATCATCGCCGTCGTCGGCGTGGTTGGCGACCTTGCCGAGTCGGTCATCAAACGGCAAGCCGGCGTCAAAGACAGCGGAACGCTCATTCCAGGG
The DNA here is from genome assembly GCA_050696075.1 of Thermomicrobiales bacterium. Classification (GTDB taxonomy): domain Bacteria; phylum Chloroflexota; class Chloroflexia; order Thermomicrobiales; family UBA6265; genus JBOGUF01. The sequence goes on along the minus strand of JBOGUF010000080.1, from coordinate 5,952 downwards.
CACGGCGGCATGCTCGACCGGGTCGATGCGTTACTCTTCACCTTGCCCGTTGGTTGGTTCATCGCCTCGCTCGTCGATCGATTCATCCAATGACGTTGCTTGCCGAATCGGCCCCTTCGCCGCACTCCACGCTCGGCGTCACCGTGCTCGGCTCCACCGGCTCCGTGGGCCGGCAAACACTCGACGTGATCGCGCATCATCCAGACCGCTTTCGGGTCGTCGCGCTTGCCGCCGGGTCGAATCTCGCCCTACTCCAAGATCAGATCGCCCGCCACCACCCCACACTTGTCGCGGTCGATCAGGAATCGGCAGAACCTGGCGCCGCCCTCGATCACCCCGCGATCCTGCGTGGTCACGACGGGCTCATTGCCGCCGCGACCCACCCCGACGTCGATGTCGTCGTCGTCGCCACCTCCGGCCATAGCGCCATCATCCCAACGGCGCGCGCCATCGAGGCGGGTAAGACGATCGCGCTGGCGAACAAGGAAACGATCGTCTGCGCTGGCGAGCTCATCGTCCCGCTCGCGCACACACACGGTGTCACCATTCGTCCCATCGACAGCGAACACAGCGCCATCTGGCAGAGTCTTGGCAACGCCCGCGGGCAAGACGTCGAACGGCTGATCCTAACGGCATCCGGCGGTCCGTTTCGGACGATGCCGGCGGAGCAGATCGCCAACGTGACCGTGGAGGATGCCCTCGACCATCCCACCTGGAAGATGGGCGGCAAGATCACAATCGACTCGGCGACGATGATGAACAAAGGGTTGGAACTTATCGAGGCGCACTGGCTCTTCGACGTGCCGTACGGCAGGATCGACGTCCTTGTCCACCCCGAGAGCATCATCCACTCACTCGTCGAGTTCCGGGACGGCAGCCAGATCGCCCAGCTCAGCCTGCCAGACATGCGACTGCCGATTCAATACGCGTTGACCTATCCCGACCACCTACCCGGCCCATGCCGAAGGCTCTCCTTGGCCGAGGTCGGCGCACTGCACTTCGAGCCACCCGATGTCGAGCGCTTTCCGGCTCTCCGGCTGGCACGAGACGCCGGCGTGGCGGGATCGACCTATCCAACGGTCCTCAGCGCGGCCGACGAGGTCGCCGTCGATGCATTCGTCGGCGGACGGATCGCATTTCCCACCATTGCAGAGATCGTCGCCCGTGCGCTCGACGCCCACCGTCCCGAAACTGGGTTGTCGTGGGAATCGATTGCCGCGGCGGATCGATGGGGCCGTGCGACGGCCATCGGGCTGCTTCCGAGCCCGTGATCCTACTCCCTAGCGACCGTCACCGCCGCGACAAACGCCGCGCCGGCTGCCTTCAATGCGTCAGCGCAATTGCCGAGCGTTGCCCCGGTAGTCAGCACGTCGTCGACCAGCACAAGTCGCTGTCCAGCAAGATCGCGCGCCGGCCGCACGGCGAACGCACCGTGGACGTTCGCCCGACGTTCGTCAGCGCCAAGTCCGACTTGATGTCGCGTCGGTCGCGTGCGGACCAATAGATCGGTCACCACGGGTATACGGTTCCCTTCGCCGGTAACGCACACGGCAAGCGCCTCGGACTGATTGAATCCACGCTCGCGCTTCCGATGCGGATGCAGTGGCACAGGGACCAGGCTGTCTATCGGCCGCATCTCGTCCACCAGTCGCGCCAGCAGCGGCCCCAGCGACTCCGCACGAGCGCGTTCGCCTTCAAACTTCATCATGATGACCGCGCGTCGAACCCAACCATCGTAGGGCGAGGCCGATCGCGCCTTATCGAGCGAAGGCGGCAACTCGTGGCACCGGCAGCCGGGACCCAACGGCGATGTGCCACACCGCACGCACCATGGCGGCGTAAGCACTGGCAGCGTCGATTCGCAATCGGAGCAGACCCATGACCCGCGCCGCCCGCAGCCAGCGCACCGTCTTGGAAAGACCACCTCCACCAGGAGGCGGCCGGCCGGCCGCAACCGCGCGATCATATGCGCCCGCTATTCGTCAATTCGACAATCGCGAGATCGGCGACGACCGGATCGGCGGCGACGGCATCTTGAAAGCGACTGATTGCCTCCGCCACCCGAGCGGTTACGTCGTCGACGTCGATCCGAGGAAACCGCCCATGGTCGTGGATGATCTCGCCCGCCACTATCGTCATCACCACGTTCGACCCAGTCTCGGCGTAGACAAGATTCGGCACGATGTTGCGGGCGGGCCGCAGCAACACCGGGGCGAGCGGAGGACGACGCAGGTCGAGCAGAATCAGGTCCGCCTCTTTCCCCTCTTCTAACGATCCGACGTGGTCGCCAATGCCGAGTGCCCGCGCTCCCTCGATCGTCGCCATTCGGAGAACCTGCCACGCCGGCAAAACGAGCGGGTCTTCCGCCTTGATCTTGGCGAAGATCGCCGTCGCGCGCATCTCCGCAAAGACGTTATGTGAATTGTTCCCTACCGATTGGTCCGACCCCAAGCCGACGATCCCGCCCGCCGCGCGAAACAGGTTCGCCGGCGGCACGACCCCGTCGATAATGCCAATCGAGTTCGAGCAGCAGACCATGCGCGCCCCGCGCTCCGCGACGAGCCGGACTTCGTCAGGCGTCGCGGTCGAGAGATGGACGGCGATCAGATCCGGCGCGAGGAGGCCGATCGAATCGAGGTACGGGATAGCGCGCAGTCCCGCGCGCTGGAGCGTGGCCCGGTTCTCCCGCTCGTCTTGGGCGACGTGGAGATGTAGCGAGGTCCCACGCGTGCGGGCCTCCGTCTGCATCCGCACCAGCAAATCGGTCGACATGAAGTCGGCCGCATGCGGACCGAGCACATAGGTCAATCGACCGCCATCGTAGCCGTTCCACTGATCGTAGAACGCAAGCTCACGCCGCAGGTTTTCCTCGCCGAAGTCGTGGTCGAGCGGTGTCGGATCGCCGGGTTGCCAACCTGCGGCGAGCCATTCCTCCCGGTGGCTCCAATTGAGCTCCGTCACCCCTTCGCAGAGCACGGCTCGGTTGCCCATGGCGATATGGCTGTGAACAATCCGGTCCATCGGCCACTCATAGTCGCCAAAACAAGTCGTGCCGTTGGCCACACCTTCCATCAGCGCCAGCATCGTCCAGAGATCGGCGTCGGATTCATCTACGAGCTGAGAGAGCGGCCCATACGCCCCGGCCATCCACGGCTTCACCTCTTGTGCCCAGCCACGCGCTACCGTCGCCGCCGAATGGACGTGCGCGTCGATCAATCCCGGCATCACCAGGTGTGCCGTCGCATCGATCACCCGGCGGGCGCGGTCGTTACCCTCGACCTCCGCCCGCGGCCCGACCGCGACGATCTTCCGCCCCTCAATGGCGATCGCGCCGTCTTCGACGAAACCCGCGCCTTCGCCGGACATCGTCAGCAGGTGCCCACCGGCGATCAACGTGTCGTACATGCCCGCTCCTTGCGACGCGCTTGGATTGCCAGGACGGCATCATAGCCGGGACAGGCGCGGTTTGTTGCACACTGGTCATTGCGCGCACAATGCACGTTGAGCACAAAGGATGATGCCACCGTGACGATAACCGCGCCGAGTCCACTCTCCACCGACGAGCTGCTCTACGGCTCAGACCCGACCCCGCGGATCATCGCCGTCGAGTTCGCGGCCCCGAACCGGATAACGGTCATGTTCCGCAATGCTGCCGGTGCGATCGAGACGACGGAAGAGACCTTCCGACCGTGGCTGCTCGCCGCCAGGCACGAGCCATGGGGCACACTGCGTCCGGCGCCGAGGGTCGAAGAACTCGCCGGCGACCACCCGCTTCGCTACTTAGTGACCTTCGACACCTGGCAGGCCTGGGCCGATGCGACGCGTGCGGCTCGGGAATCGGGCGAGCGGTCCTACCGGGTCAGTTCCGCGGTCGAACAATTCCTGATGCGCGCCGGCAAGACGCTCTTCAAAGACATGGTCTATGACGATCTAGTCCGTCTCCAACTCGACATCGAAACCCTGGGTCTCGATGCCAGTCAGCCAACCGCGCGGATCGTGATGATCGCCCTGCGCCGCGGCGACGGTCACGAAGAGGTTCTGACCCTGGACGGTGACGAGGGGGCGTTACTCGAGCGGCTCAACGAGCGGATCCGCGCCCTCGACCCGGACGTCATCGAAGGGCACAACATCTTCAACTTTGATATCCCGTTCCTCGCCGCGCGCGCGGCGCGGTTCGGCGCCGAGCTCCACTGGGGCCGCGATGGCTCGACCGTCTGGATCGGCTCCGGCCAGCAGCGGTTCAAGGTGGCCGCCTTAACTCTTCCCTTTACGCCCTGTTCCGTCTATGGACGTCACGTCATCGACACATACCAGCAGATTCAGCGGTACGACGCCGGCGGCCGACTCACGAGTTACGGCCTCAAGAACGCGGTCGAGGCGCTTGGCCTGACGCGACCCGATCGCGAATTCGTCCCCGGTGAGCAGGTCGCCAAAACGTGGCGAGAAAACCCAACTCGCTTGGAACGGTATGCGCTGGATGACGTGCGCGACGTCGACACGCTTTCCCGGCTGGCGATGCCGACCGAGTTCTACCAGTCGCAATTGCTGCCCAGGTCGTTGCAGCGAGTGGCCACGGGCGGACCGGGCGAGAAAATCAACGACCTAATGGTGCGCGCCTATCTCCTCCAGGGCCACAGCGTCCCCATGCCGAGTCAGGCGCGCGACTATCCCGGCGGCCACACCGAGCTGATCGAAGTCGGCATGTTCCACCCGGTCGTCAAATGTGACGTCGAGAGTCTCTACCCGTCGATCATGCTGCAAGAACAGGTGACGTCGCGGTCGGATACGCTTGGGGCCTATCTCCCGATGCTACGCGAGCTCACTCGACGCCGGCTCGACGCCAAGAGCCACAGTCGCCGCACCCACGGCGCCGAACAGGCGATGTGGGACGGCATGCAGGGCAGCTTCAAGGTCCTCATTAACTCCTTCTACGGTTACCTCGGCTACGGGCGCGGCCTGTTCAACGACTTCGATGCCGCCGAACAAGTAACGCGGTCCGGCCATCGCATCATCCGCCAAACGGTCGAGGCGCTGCGCGAAACGGGCGCCCGCCCGATCGAGGTCGACACCGACGGCGTCTATTTCGTGCCACCGCCCGACATCGACGATGAAGACGCCGAGCATGCGTATATCGACCGCATCGGGGCCAAGCTGCCGCCGGGCATTCGCCTGACTCACGACGGTCGCTACCGCGCCATGTTGTCGCTCCGCCTCAAGACGTACGGTTTGTTGACCGAAGACGACCACGTCATCCTCAAGGGCAGCGCGCTCCGCAATCGGCGCATGGAGCCATGCTTCCGCGCGTTCCTGCGCGACGCGACCCGCGACTTTCTCAGCGACGACCGGGACGAAGCGCGGGAGCGCTATTTTCGCTTGGCCGAGCGCATCAGGAGTCGCGTGCTCGACGTCAGCGAGTTCAGCCAGTGGGCCATGCTGCACGACGACACGTTGGCCAACCAGCCGCGATTGAAGCGCCTTGTCGAGCGTCTCCCGTCGCACATCCGGTCGGGAGAACGCATCGAGATCTACGAACGTCAGGACGGTGAGCTGGCGCTGGTCGAGGAGTACCAGTCGGACGAAAACGTGCCGTACCTGCTCCGCCGCCTCTACGAGACGGCCGCACGCTTTCAAACGCTCTTCGACAGCGAGGCGGAGTACGAGGCGTTCTTCCCCCGCTTATCGCCCCGCACCGACCTCGCCACGGCCCGTGCACAGGAAGCGGCGCACCAGCTCGGACTCTTCTAGCACGGACCTACCGCGCACAAGCAAAGACGCCCGCCGGAATTAGTGCCGGCGGGCGTCTAACGCTACCCGTTCTGTCCTTTGGTAGCGGGGGGGGGATTCGAACCCCCGACCTTTGGGTTATGAGCCCAACGAGCTGCCACTGCTCCACCCCGCGTCAGCACGCCCAAGGGAGCGGAAGGCGCCCGGCCTCGCGGGCCGGGGGCGCCC
>JBOGUF010000079.1:0-16806 GCA_050696075.1 Thermomicrobiales bacterium | reverse complement strand
ATCGTCGAGCGCGTCGGCGATCCCGTCGTCATCCTCGTCGTCGGCCGCGTCGGCATCGTCGAACAGATCGAGCGCATCGTCGAGCGTATCGACCAGGTCGTCGGTGTCGTCGGAGTCGAAGACGTCGAGCAGGTCGTCGACCGCGTCGAAGAGGTCATCTCCGCCGAGATCGAGCAGGCCATCGTCTCCGCCGAGATCGAGCAGGCCGTCGTCTCCGCCGTCGTCATCCTCGCCGTCGAGGATATCGAGTAGATCCAGACCCCCGATCTGTGCCCTCGTCACGGATGGCGCCGCAAACGAGAGACTCAGAACGAGGGCTAACGCTGTCAGTACCCGCAAGAGCGGGTGACCCACCTTAGGCATTCGCTGCCCTCCTAACCCGTGAAACCCCCAAGGTCTCGAATTGAGGATACATCCATCGTTTCCGAGACGTAAACGTTCTTTGGCCCTATTGAGGACCAATGGACAGAGGGGCTTGAACTACCTACTTAATGGGTGAGCAGCGACGGCTACCGACGCGGGAAAACGAAACGATAGCGACGCGATATCGGGCGATACCTGTTACCTAAGCGGTTTGGGCATGGGGCGATCGCGGACTCAGTGATGAGGAAGGGGCAGGCGGGGTACGGGAGCGATGCCTTCTCCGCGATCGGCATGACGGAGGGGACGGTCGAATCGACGGAAGGGGCAGTCGGCGCGGTGGGGTCTACACGCAGCGATACTCGGAGATGACGTCCCGTTGGGATTCGGCTTCTCCGTAGTCCGGCAGCGTCCGCTCGATCATGACGGAGATCTGGAGGGCGATCAGTTCCGTGCCGCCGGTGTGGTGGTCGTTCCAGGAGCGACAGGTGAAGGCCGCGAACTCACGTCGCTCGGCGGCGTTCGCATCCCGGGCGATGGCCGCCAGATATTTGCGCCAGTACTTATCTTTGTAGAGGTCGCCGGCGATGTTGTCCGGCTGCTCCCAGGTGTACTCCTGGATGCGGTCCAAATCATCCTGGACGATCGGTGTCAGCAGATCGACCTGCCGCCCGTCGGCGAGCGCGCCGCGGACGACGTACCAACTCGTCGACCGCGGCGGGCGCGGCGAGAACATGTTCCACTTCTGGTACAGGCCGAGGCCGTAGGCGACCGGGCGTGACTCCGCCGGCATCCGAAAGTCAGAGACGGAGGTCATGTTCCAACCGAAGATGAAGACGATGAAGAAGGTGGCCAGCAGGTTGGTGATCGGCCACGACCGCACCACTTCCGGTTCGCCGTCGGATTGCGTCGAGGCCGGGGTCGCTGGGGAGGAGCCGGCGAATGATGGACCACCTCGGAGCTGGCCCGCGGAGGCGGACGTGGCCATGCTCGTGATGGCGAGGCGGCCCATGCTCCCCCAGGCGGAGAGCCACGACCAGAGGGGATTCAACAACGCCTGCGCCGGCCGCACGACCGCGTACCAGGCCCGGCGCACGACCGAGACCCGCTCCGGCAGGGCCGCGCGCACGTGCGGCAAGGCGCTCTCCCAGAACCAGGTAGGAAGGAAGCTGACCATGCAGAGGGCGCTGGTCCAGGGGAAGATGCCGATGTCCATCGTCAAGAAGATGCCGAGGTGGAACGACATGATCGCCAAGATAGCGGCGGTGCGCAGCGGACCGGTCAAGATCGGCACGAACAGGACGATCGGGGCGACGATTTCGAGCCCCAGACTGGTAAAGGTGAGGAACTGCAGCAGCGTCGGGAACTGATGGATCCATTCGCCAAACGGCTTGGTGATCTGCTCGGCGCCGAGGGCGTAGTAGAGGGCGGTGCCGTCTTCGCGCCACTCGGCCCCGGTCTTCAGCGCCGCCGTGAACCAGTACATGAAGGAGATTTGCAGGAACAAGCCGACCGTCACCAGCGAGACATACTTCATCGAGAGGTGGCTGGTGACGCCCCGACGTTTCTGGTCAACCGACCAGACGGCTCCCAGCGGGAGGAACATCGACCAGAAGAGCAAGAGGCGGAACAGAGTGTCGGCGCCGCTGAGCACCAGCGGGTTGCGGACCTGGATCGAGATGATCAGCGCCCAGACGATGATCGTCATCAGGCGGGTGCGATAGCCGACGAGCATCGCCAGCGCCGCGAGCGCGGTGACGCCGAAGATCAGCGCCTGGAACTCGACCGATCCGTTCGCGAGCGCGAGCGACCATCGCCATTCGTTGATGCCGTCGATCACCAGTTCTCGCGGCAGCACCCCTTCGTCGGAGTAGTGGACCCGCAGGTTGGAGACACGGCCGCCGACATCGATGAGGACAATGATTGCCAGCACGATCCGCAGAAGGGCGAGCGAGCGCAGGTCGGCGCCGAAGACCTCGGCGATCCGGCCGCGTTCCCACCACCGAGCATCCCACCTGGCCTGGTCGTGGCCGCGCGGCGACGCCGTGGCGGCCGGCTGGTCTCCCGCGTGATCTGGAACGTGGCGGCGGCGCACGCGGTGCTGTGCTTTCTTCACCGTGAAGGCTCCCGATGACGTCGTCGTTCGCAGCGCGTGTACGCTACACCATCGAAGCCTCAGCAGACAAGAGTCGTTAGCCCGGCACAGGACTCATGCGCCAGCGGAGATGGAACGGACTACCACGGTGGTGGACTGAGTCAACGGCCGGCGCCGGTGCGGTCAATTCGATCAGTGTCGGGCCGCGGTTGGCCCGGACCCGATGCACTCTTCCGTCAGCGTACGGCCGGCGCGGGCTGAGCCAGTGGTTGAGCGACGACGATGCCACCGCCGGCGGCCTTCGCAGCGTACATGGCGCGGTCGGCGACGGCGACCAGATCCTGGCTGGTGAGGCCGTCGTCCGGCGCGGCGGCGACGCCGATTGAGAGGCGAATCGGAAACATCCCTTGCTCGGCCTCCATCGGGACCGACCGGTTGGCGGCGCAGGCGAGGATATGGCCAGCGACCTCGACCGTGTCCGGCCCGTCGTCGCCGGGCAACACAACCAGGAACTCGTCGCCGCCGTAGCGACCGAGCCGGCCCCGGCCGCGCAAGCATTCTCGCATCATCGCCGCCGCGTGGCGGAGGATGCCGTCACCGGTCAGATGGCCGTGGGTGTCGTTGACGAGTTTGAAGTTGTCGAGGTCGATCATCAGCACGCCGACCGGGGCGCCGGCGCGGCGGGTGCAGGCCAGCGCCTCGTCGAGGCTAGCGATGATGGTGCGATGGTTGAGCAGGCTCGTGAGGCCATCGGTGCGCGCCTGCTCCGTGAGGGCCTCGTGCAGCCGCGCGCGCTCGATAGCGAGCGCGGCTTGGTTGGCGAGTTCCTGCCCTAAGCGGACCGCGCGTGGGGGAAAGGCGTGCCGCTGGCGGGAGTGGAGGTTGAGCGTGCCCAGGCACGATCCGGCCACCAGAATCGGGACGAGGAGCACGCTTTGGTTGCCGTGGAGCATGTAGGTGACGCGTTCCCGCTCGGTCAGGAACGGCGCATCGACCGCGAAAGCGAGCGGCTCACGGCTGGCGAGCACGCGGCGCGTGGCCGATGGGTCCTCGAGCGGGAAGCGACGGCCGGTGAAGTCGGCGGATGGCCAATCCGCGATCACCGCGTAGGCCACGATCTCGGTTTCGTCCGCCCCAGGGCGCACCAGCTCGATTTCGCAGCACTCGGCGCCGGCCACACCGATGGTGGCCCGACTGATCTCGCGCAACACGGTGCGGTGCTCCAGGTTCGAGATGACGGCCTGGCTGACACGCAGCAGCGCCGCCTGTTCCTCGGCGCGGAGCCGGGCTTCCTCCAGCAGGCGGGCGTTGACGATGGCCAGCCGTTCGGCGCGCACGATTGCCAGGGCGAGGCCAGCCGCGAGCAGCAAGCCGGCGAGTCCGGCGGCGGCGGTAAAGCGATCGGCGCGAGTCGCGACTGCCGCGACCGCAAGGCCGGTGAAGGCGAGGGTACTGAGGACGATGGCGCCGGCACGCCAGCGGAGCCGCGGAGAGTAGGCGCTCACGGCGGTGCGGCCTCTGACCGGCTGCCACGCCAGACGGCGAGGGCAGGCACGATGAGCAAAACCGCGTCGTCGATGACACGGTCGATCGCACCCCGCGGGATCGCCAGGGCCGTGGCGGCCGCCATGCCGCCAAGGGAGTTGAGGAGACCGCTCCATCGCGGCCACCGAGCCGCCAAAGCCACGACGCCGCCGTTCCTAGCCGAACCGGCTCTCCGATGAGCGGGGTCGGCGCTGCACGACCATTGGCTCATTGCTTCGATGATTGTAAGGAATGGACGGCGATCGGCAAATGGGCCGTTTCTCCTAGCGACGATAGCACGATCATGATGATAAAGTGATCCGGGTCACTCTTGTCGCAGCGCGGGCGAGCGGGGCCGGTGGTATGGGACTTGCACACCGACCGCCGTTCCCACGGGTGGTGGTTTGCGCGGTTTCCGCGACAGCGCCGCGGTCTGATCCGGGACCGTGGCCGGAGAGGAGAACGGAGCATGCGAACGCCGCGATTGTTCGCCGTGGTCCTGGTGGCGGCTCTGGTCGGTTCGGCGTCGATGACGCTCGGCAGCGTGTCGTTGTCCACGACAACATTGGCCGCTCAAGCGACGACCGAGTGTACGATCGAGGGCTACCCGACCGAGAACCTGGAGATCATGGCGCCGGCCGCGCCGGGCGGCGGTTGGGACACGACCTCGCGCGAGATGCAAACCGTCTTGCAAACCGAGGTCGTCGACGGCACGGTCGAGGTCTTCAACGTCGAGGGCGCCGGGGGCACGATCGGACTCGCCCAACTCGTCAGCGACGAGGCGGGCAACGAGCATCTGCTGATGATGATGGGCCTGGTAATGGTCGGCGCGATTCAGCTCAACCAGTCCGAAGTGACATTGGAGCAGACGACGCCGATCGCCAGCTTGACGACCGAATGGGAAGTGGTCGTCGTCCCGGCCGACTCCGAGTTCCAGACGTTGCAGGACTTGATCGACGCCTTGGTCGCCGACCCGACCGCGATCTCCTGGGGCGGCGGTTCGGCAGGCGGCACCGACCACATGCTGGTCGGCTTGATCGCGCGGGCCGCGGGGGCTGACCCGACGCTGGTGAACTACGTGCCCTTCTCCGGCGGTGGCGAGGCGCTCGCGGCGATCCTGGGCGGCCAGGTCTCGGCCGGCGTCTCCGGCTACGGCGAGTGGGCCGGGCAGATCGAAAGCGGCGAACTGCGGGCGCTGGCGATCTCCTCCGACCCGGCGGATGCGGCGACTCCGGTGGCCGCGAGTGCCACGCCGTCGGCAATCGCGAGCATCCCGACACTGGCGGAGCAAGGGATCGACGTGGTGCTGGCGAACTGGCGCGGCGTGGTCGCCCCGCCGGAGATCTCCGACGAAGCCCGCAACTGCCTCATCTCCGTCGTCGAGCAGATGCACGCCACCCCCGCCTGGCAGGACGTGCTCGCCCGGTACGGGTGGGAGGACTACTTCGCCACCGGCGACGACTTCACCACCTTGCTCGCCGAGGAGCAAGAGCGGGTGACGTCGGTGCTGCAGGACCTGGGGTTGGTGTAGGGCGGCAAGCGCGGCGAGGGCGGCGAGGATGACGGACGGCCCAGCTCACCGTCATGCCGATCGCGGGGAGGCATCTCTCCCGCAATTCGAACGCGGAGAGATGCCTCGTGACCTCGGCATGACGGGGGGCGTCGCTCGGAACGACCGGGACACGCCGACACGGTTCACGCCGGCTGCCATCGCCGAGCTGCTGCTGGCGGTGGGGGTGGTCGCCTTTGGGGCGCTGGTGGTGTACCAGACGACGCAGATTCGGGTGGTGCCGCTCTACGCCAAGGTTGGGCCGCGGATCATCCCGTACGTCGTCGGGGCAGGGCTGGTCGCGCTCGGGTTGTGGCTGATAGGCGAGGCGTTGAGCGGGCGGACGGCGCGGCCGAGCACCGAATCGGAGGACGTCGACCCGACGCTGCCGACCGATTGGACGACGGTCGGCATCCTCGCGGCCGCGCTCGCCGTCTACTTGCTGCTGATCGAACGCGCGGGGTTCATCATCGCCAGCGCCCTCCTCTTCTTCGGCGCGGCCTTCGCCATGGGCAGCCGGCGGTATCCCCGCGATGCGGCCGTCGCCATCCTCCTGGCGGCAGCCATCTTCTACGGCTTCACGGAAGGGCTGAACCTGCGGCTGCCGGAGGGGTGGCTCGACTAGGCGACCGGCGACCGGCGACAGGAGCACGGGAGGCGCGCGGAACATGAGGGAGGCTTGGATGGCACGGAGGGATCGTCAGCGTATTCCTGTCGCCGGTCGCCGGTCGCCGGTCGGCTGATCATGGGCGCCCTGAGCGACCTCGTGAACGGCTTCTCGGTCGCGCTCACCCCGGAGAATCTGCTCTGGGCGCTCGTCGGCGTGCTGCTGGGGACGGCGGTCGGGGTGCTGCCGGGGATTGGGCCGGCGCTGACGGTGGCGCTTCTGCTGCCGGTCACCTTCAACCTGGAGCCGGTTTCGGCCTTCATCATGTTCGCCGGCATCTACTACGGCGGCATGTACGGCGGGTCGACGACCTCGATTTTGCTCAACACGCCGGGGGAATCGGCCTCGATCATCACCGCGATCGAGGGGAATTTGATGGCCCGGCGGGGGCGGGGGGCGGCGGCACTGGCGACGGCGGCGATCGGATCGTTTGTCGCCGGGACGATCGCCACCGTCGGGTTGACCTTCCTGGCGCCGGTGATGGTCGAGGTCGCGCTCGACTTCGGACCGGCCGAGTACTTTGCCCTGATCGTGCTCGCCTTTACGACGATCACGGCGCTACTAGGGCGGTCGCTGGTGCGCGGGTTCCTTAGCCTCTTCGCCGGGGTGGCGATCGGGCTGGTCGGGACCGATACGTTGACCGGCCAGCAGCGCTTCACCTTCGGCGTGCCGCAACTGGGCGACGGGATCGACGTCGTCGTCATCGCCGTCGGGCTCTTTGCGGTCGGGGAGACCTTCTGGGTCGCCTCGCGGCTGCGTCACGACAAAGACCAGATCATCCCCGTGCGCGGCTCGATTTGGATGACGAAGGACGAATGGCGGCGCTCCTGGAAGCCGTGGCTGCGAGGCACGGCGCTCGGGTTCCCGATCGGCAGCCTGCCGGCGGGCGGGGCGGAGATCCCGACCTTCCTTTCGTACTCGATTGAGAAGCAGATCACGAAGCACCCGGAGGAGTTCGGCAAGGGGGCGATCGAGGGGGTGGCCGGACCGGAGGCGGCAAACAACGCCTCGGCGGCCGGCGTGCTTGTGCCGCTGTTGACCCTCGGCTTGCCGACCTCGGCGACGGCGGCGATCATGCTGGTCGCGTTCCAACGCTACGGCCTCAATCCCGGACCGCTCCTCTTCGAGCGGAACCCCGATCTGGTCTGGGGCCTGATTGCCAGCCTGTATATCGGGAACGTGATGTTGCTGGTGCTGAACCTGCCGATGGCTGGCGTCTGGGTGCGGCTGCTGGCGATCCCGCGGCCACTGTTGTACGCGGGGATTCTCGTCTTCGCCGGGCTTGGCGCCTACAGCCTGAGCAACTCGACGGTCGATTTGGTCGTGCTCTACGTCGTCGGCGCGCTCGGCTTTCTCATGCGCCGATTCGACATCCCGGTCGCCCCGGCGGTGGTTGGGGCGATCCTGGGGCCGATGGCAGAGGAGCATTTCCGGCGGGCGTTGCAGATCAGCCAAGGGGACTACTCGGTTTTCCTAACGCGCGGGATCTCGCTGACGATCTTCATTTTGGCGGCAATCTCGCTGGTGGCGCCGTGGGTGATACGGCGGGTACGCGCGAGGCGTTAGGCGTTCGGCGTTCGGTGTTAGCCGTCAGCCGTCAGCCGTCAGCTTGCTACCGTGAACCGCGGGGGTGGGTCCAGCGTAAGCTGGAAAGATACGTCCTTCGCCTTCGGAGATCCATTGGTCATGCCAGTTCGATCGTCGGCCGAGCATGTGATCCTGCGCAGCACGATGCACGTGCGGCTAGAGTTCAGCGCCGAGGAGCACCGGCTCGACTTTCGGGCCAGCTATCCGCGCGGCGTGACGCTGCCACTCGACCGGCTGCTGGCGCGGGTGGCTTCCCTGTGTACCGACCCGACGGCACAGGCGCGGCGGGGGCCGGATTGGGAAGAAGTGTGCGAAGAGTTGGTCGACCTGGCCGAAACGGGCGGTGAGCTTTCCTGCCACTGCGAGCACGAGGTTGATGCGGGGGGCAGCCAGTTCGTGCTGATCTGCCAGGCGGTGGATTAGCGGCGTCGATGGTCGCGAACACGGTGGTCGTCGGACCCCGCCCCGGACTGAAGTCCACGGCTCAGTGACGGAAGTCGGCTGAAGCCGACTGCATGCGGACCGGGTGCGCCACTCTCAAGGGAGAGTCGAGGAAAAGGACAAATGGCACGGATGTTTGACGGATTCGAGCTGACGACGATTGATACAGGGGAGACGACGATCCGGGTGCGGCATGGGGGGAGCGGGCCGCCGCTGTTGCTGCTACATGGGCATCCGCAAACGCACGCGATGTGGCATCTGGTCGCGCCGCGGCTGGCGCGGGACTTTACGGTAGTGGCGACCGATTTGCGCGGCTACGGCGACAGCGGCAAGCCGCCGACGACGCCGGATCACGAGCCGTACTCGAAGCGGGCGATGGCGCGGGATCAGGTCGAGGTGATGCGGCAACTCGACTTCGAGCGATTCTTCGTCGCCGGGCACGACCGGGGCGGGCGCGTCGCCTACCGGATGGCGCTCGACCACCCGGAGCGGGTGCTGAAGCTGGCGGTGCTCGACATCCTCCCGACCGGCGAGCACTTCCGCCGCGCCGACATGGCCTTCGCCCTCAGGTACTGGCACTGGTTCTTCCTCGCCCAACCCGCACCCCTCCCCGAACACCTCATCGCCGCCGACCCGGACGCCTTCTATCTTCGTCGCCGCGACATCTTCGCCCCAGAGGCGCTGGCCGATTACCGGCGGTCTTTTCACGACCCGGCGACGATCCACGCCATGTGCGAGGACTACCGCGCCGGCGCGACCTACGACTTCGCGATGGACGAAGCGGATCGCGGGAAACGGCGAATTGGCTGTCCGGTGTTGGTGTTATGGGGTAGTCAGGGTCCGCTGTCGACGTGGTACGACGTGTTGGCCGTCTGGCGGGACTGGGCGGACGACGTGCGGGGGAGGGGGTTGGATTGTGGGCACTATTTGGCAGAGGAGGCGCCGGAGGAGACGTACGGGGAGTTGCACGCATTCTTTGTGGGTTCTTCAGGTGAAGGTGAGGGCAAGGAGTAACGATATTGGAACTGAGCGAAAAAGCAAAACAGTCTCTACAGACCGTGGGTCAGAAGCTTCAACGACTAGGGGAGGTCACGATCCACCGAGACATACCGACCGCGGATACGCCACTCGAAGTTTGGTTCGAGCACCTTGCCGCCATGCGGGCCATTCTAGGGAACTACAGTAACGATCTGAGCCTGGTGTCGTGCCTGCTAGCACAGAGCTACCTCATACGGACGCTCCCAATGAAACCGTTTGACGTCGCGGACAAACCTCAGGGCGCCAGTGGGTTAGATATCGACGAGGAGACGCTGGATGGGGAGCGAGTAATAGGGGAGGTCAAGACGACGGTGCCGCATCATGGCACCAGACTCGGAGCAGCCCAGATCACGGCATTCAAGAAAGACTTTGCCAAACTCGCTCGTATCGACGCGGCGCACAAGTTTCTGTTCGTCACAGACGCGACGAGCTTTTCGCTGATGACACGGGCATACGCGCCCCACCTGACAGGCGTGACCGTCGTGAACCTGACAACCGGGGAAACGCACCATAGCTAACCTTGGAGCAGACGAAGCCGATGCGCAGGACGACCGAGTCGTTGAAACGGGATCCCCAAGATGTCACAATTCGTGCTTGCTTTGCCGGACGAATTACTTGCGTTGCTCGGGTCGCCCGAGGACGTGTCCGCGAAGGTCAGAGAAGTGTTGGTACTCGATCTGCTCCGAGATGCGCGTATCAGCCAGGGGCAGGCGGCTCGGATGCTCGGCGTCTCGCGGTGGGTTGTGCTTGATCTGATGGTTCGCTACGGCATCCCATCGGGTCCCCAGTCAGCCGAAGAGCTCAAGCGGGATGTTGAGGCCGCACGGCGCGCTTCACGCCTGGTGTGAGGTGATGACGGCAGACAGTAAGAGAAGTTTTCTTATCCTTCACCACGTACGCTTTGCGCCGAACTCGGCTTCGTTTGCGGCCAAAATGACTCCCCAATCCGCTCGCAATGGGCGAACGTGAAGTTCCGTGATGAGAAATCGGATCACGGCTTCGACGGAAACGCGGCCGGTTGGAACGTGCTTCCCATTGCCGATGTCGATGGGGGCGGTGGAGCCACCAACATGAAGGTGCGGAAAAGGGATCAGGCCGCGTCCAACATGCGGATGCCAATGGGAGGCAATGGCCTCGGGGCCGTTCGTCTGCCGCACCTGATACCAATAGCCGGTCGAATGGACGGTCCAGAGCCGTGAACCCGCCTGGATTTCGACGAGTTCGTACTGGTGCAGGAACGAGAACTCAAGCGAATGCTGGCCTTGGAGGGGAACGAATCGCTCGGCAAACCTCATCGCATGGGACTGTTCAGAACCGGCGTAGCCCTGGAAGACTACGGCTTTCGTGATGCAGGAGATGGACTGCTGGAGCGGTGAGAGGAAGTCCTCGACCGCTGCAGCTTGGCTTCTAGCGGCCAACGTTGCCGAGCATCGCGAGGTACAAGACGTCCCAATGAGTCGGGTCGTCGGCGATCTCGTCATAGTCGCCGGCATTCCAGCGGCGGGTGAATTCGTCGCCGCTGATGCCGAGGAGTTCCCGCACGGAACGATCGAAGAACTCACGCTCTTCTTCCTCGTCAAGCCAGCGAACTGGAAGAGGTGTTTCGGTTTGTTGCGCCGGGAGTGCCATGGCGATTGTCCTTCTGAGCGAGTCGATGCGCCGACTCAACCCGCGGCAACACTAGCAGAATGCGTTGAGGGGCGCTAGCACTGCCCATTGGCAATTCCAGTCTAGATTTTATGCCGCCCGCTCGGGTAGGGCGTCCCAGGCGTTCCAGGGCAGGTCGCGGCCGGGGTAAGGGGCGGATACGAATGCGGTCGGTTTCGACCAGGGTGGGGGAGTGAGAGTCGCGCGAGACGAGGCTTTTTGCGGAGGCGTCATCCGCGTGGCATCATGAGCTCTGTTTGCGGCACACAACTGACGGCGCAGCATGTCGCTCGAAGCGAGCCATCACAGGCGTCCCGCGCGAACCATCTCCCGGTTTTGTTGGAGCACGTTGGCCCAATCTTCGCGTCTGGACCGGATGTCGAACTCGCGAACAAGCAACTCCACAATGTCTTCAAGGAGGACGTGGTTTGTCGGCAGGTGCATGTCCGACACGCTGACCGTGCGCGGTTCCAACGATCGAGAACCAGGATCCAAAGAGATCGGATTCGTCTGCTTGACGTGGAGATGAGGAAACGTCACGAAGCTCACGCCCTCGGGGCGCCATTGGTAAAGCAGGATCTCTCGCCCGTTCCGGTCATGAATATCGTACGAGTAGTAGGCCGCGCTGATTCTGAAGGGGCATCGTTGACATCGTTGAATGTCGTCGGGCACGTGAACCACGGTGTACTGCTCGTAGATGGCGAGCAAGAGATCGCAGCGTCCGTCGCTGGTCTGCAACGGTACGAGGCTGCCGGCATGACCACCGTGCGGAATGAGGGTAACGCTGTTGATGCGTCTAAGCGCAAACCCACTGCCGAACATCTCGGCCGGGGCAATGCACTGAACGGTGCGCCGGAAGCGGTCGAGAAAGGCGTCGAGCGCCTCCTCAGGTGTCCTGCCGACCAAAGGGGATCAGGTAGGCAACCCGCATGATGCGGCGCGTCTCGTCCGTGTCAGGTAGATCCCGATACTCGCCGGCATCCCAGCGGTGAAGAAACTCGTCAGCGGAGATGTCAAGGAGCCGACGCGCCTCGCGGTCAAGCAACGCACGCCTTCCTCGGAGGAAAGCACTCGTTCCGATCGCTGCGTTGAATGACGTGCAGGCAGCGCCACGGCCAGACTCCTATTGGGCTGAGCGTATCATGAGTGGCTGGGCAATGCGATGGGTGACGCTTCTCTCTGGTAACGATCAGGTCGTGCTGCCGTCATCGTCAACATCACGTCTCGCTCTCTGGCAGCGTGTGCCAGGCGTCCCAGGGCAGGTCACGGCCGGGTAGCCGACGGTGGTGAAGGGCCAGTCGGCGGCGATCCAGTGGCGGACGGTGGTTTCCAGGGCGAGTTCGAGGCCGGTGGCGAGTTCGTCGGCGCGGACCCTGAGGGAGATTTCGGCGTCGTCGCCGGTTTTTGCGGTGGGGTTGACGTAGACGCAGCCGAGAAGGCGGGACTCGTCGAGGCTCATCACGGCGTAGTCGAAGGAGGTCTCTATCTGGAATTCTTTCTGGCGCCAGCCGAGGTCGATCAAGTCTTGCTCAAGGGTCGGATTCGGTGGCGGCCAGCCCGAGGGGGGTGGCGCGCGGGTGTTCCTGGCTGGTCATGACCGCATCGTAGTCCTTGACCACGTCGTGGATCGTGATTGGGCGGATGCGGAAGCGCTCGGTTTCGACCAGGGTCGGGACGGTGAAGTCGCGGGGGACGAAGCGTTTCATCGTGAGTCCTGCTCCTCGACGCGGTCCTCGGCAGCAATGTCGATGGCCATCAGCCTCTCGAGCTCCTGACGGCCAGCCCGCCAATTCTCCGGTCGATTGCGGGGCGTGATCGTTCCAAAGTGCTCGGTAACCCGACTCGGGCCACTTGGTTTGGACGTGCGGTGACGCAGGATGGCTTTATCGATCTCAGCTTCCGCGGTCGCGAGGTTCCGACGTGCCTGTTCATCCAACGTTGCGATGTAGGCCTCAATGTCGTCGGAATCTAAGTTGTCTGGCGTACCGCTGTCCTCGGTATTGGCTTTGATAGACATGGTTCTGCATTCCTGGGCGTCCGACCTCAGTCTGGAAAACGCCTCCATCCGGTCGCCTGCCGCCAATCGTAAAGCGCGTTGGCGAGGGAGGTTTCCGCATCAACCACGAGTCCATGGATCAAGTCAGCGATTTCTGCAGCCGGATGCCTTGGGAGCTGTTCGAGCACGATGATCCCAGCATGACGATAGGGCACCTTCCACGCGTGCGCCCAGAGATGCCAGGCGTCGTGCAGGAGGCGATAGTCTCGGCGATTATGGGTGATGAGCGTCCAGTCTCGTTCAGCCGCGTACAGCACTTGATGAGGGTCAGGGGAGCGTCGTCGTCCTTCGCCATCGGTCGAGGCAACAAGATGTCCGCGCGCTCGCAGCGGCTCCTCCAAGGCGAGCGTGACGTCTTCGTCGGTGTAGAAAGCGGCCATCAAGCGGCGCGGTTCTGCGCGAGCCGGGCATCGATCTCTGCTCGGTGTCGCCGGTAGTACGCGATGGCAGCCGCAACGGCGTCAGAAGAGACGCCGTAGTCCCGTGCGACTTGCTCGGCGTTGCTGGCATCCGGCAGGAGGAAACCAATGATCGCCCAGACCGGCACGCCGCGCTCCTTCAACCGCCATTCGTCGGCCGTCGACCAGTAGGCATCCGGTTCGAGATGGGCTTCGATCAGTTCATCATCGGTTTGGCTTTGGCGGGTACTCAAGGTGCGCGCCATCACGATTCTCCTCCTCATTCATCGTTTCCATTATGGCATGACGGACCAGCCAGGCCGGCTGGTCCGTCATGCGGATCTTACTATGATCGCTATGCCACCACGGCGCCAAGGTCGCTCTTGGCGACGAGGGTGTTGAAGGCGGGGAGCTCGTCGGCGACGAGGGTGTCGAACTCCTTGAGGCGGGGGGTGATGCGCTCCTTCAGGTCGGCGAAGACGGCTTCGGCGGCGTCGGTGGGCGGGTAGTCGCCCAGGGCGACGGCGGCGGGGAGACCGGCCAGCTTCTCCCAGAGGCGGGCGCCCTCGTTGATGGCGTCGCCCCAGCCGGGGCGCAGGTCCGGCACAAGCAGCGTCTTCTCGATCTCGAGGATTTCGTCGCGGAGCGCTTCGGCGCGGGTGGCGATCTCGTCGGCGCCGTCGCGCTCCTTGGTGCGCTTGGCCCAGCCGTCGAGTTGGGCGCGGAGGTCG
Organism: Thermomicrobiales bacterium; assembly: GCA_050696075.1. Lineage (GTDB taxonomy): Bacteria > Chloroflexota > Chloroflexia > Thermomicrobiales > UBA6265 > JBOGUF01. The sequence goes on along the minus strand of JBOGUF010000079.1, from coordinate 2,713 downwards.
CGCATGCGGTTGATCGACTTGGCCAGGCCGTCGAGCTCGCCGTGGATGCGGGAGAGGAGGTCGAACTGGGCGTTGAGTTCCTTTTGGGTGGCGGGGTAGTCGCGCGGCTTGACGACGGTGAAGGTCCGCGTCAGTTCCTGGTCGCCGATCTTGAGCGTCACTGAGTACTCGCCGGGGGCGACGATCGGGCCGTCGAGCGGTTTTTCGGCGGGCGGGTCGGTCCCTTCGATCTTGGTCACCGGGGCAAGGCGGAGGTCCCAGACGAAGCGATTCCAGCCGACTTTGGCGGGCGCGCGGCGCTCCTTGGCGATCGTTTCGTCGTCCTCCTTGCGGCTGGTGAAGGAGCGCAGCTCGTCGCCTTTGGCGTTCTTGAAGGTCAACGTGATCGGTTCCTCCGGCTCGGCGACGAGGCGGTAGGTGACGATGGCGCCGGAGGGCGGGTTCTGGCCGGCGTCGAGGTAGGTGCGCACCTGCTCGCCGTCGGGGGTCGTTTCGGCGAGATAGGCGCCGCCGCGACCACCGATGTAGTTGGCCGAGCCGGTGACGACGCCGGACCAGTCGATGCCGGGCAGGACGCGGACAGTCTCGCGCGGGGCGAAGAGGTAGGGCTCGCCGTCCGGCACGCCCGCGGCCAATGCCCGCATGGGGGTGAGGTCGTCGAGGATCCAGAAGGAGCGGCCGTGGGTGGCGGCGACGAGGTCGCTCCCCGTGACGAGCAGATCGTGGATCGGGGTGACGGGGAGGTTGAGCTGGAAGGGGCGCCAGTTGGCGCCGTCGTCGACGGAGACGTAGATGCCGGTTTCGGTGCCGGCGTAGAGCAGGCCCTGGCGCTCCGGGTCGGCGCGGATGACGCGGGTGAAGTCGTGGGCCGGGATGCCGTTGTCGATGCGGGACCAGTGGGCACCGTAGTCGCGGGTGACGTAGAGATAAGGACGATAGTCGTCGAGCTTGTAGCGGGTGCCGGCGACGTAGGCGGTGGCGGGGTCGAACGGGGATAGCTCGATGGCGCTGATCTGCGTCCACTCGGGTAGGTCGGGTGGGGTGATGTTGTCCCAGGTCTTGCCGGTGTCGCGGCTGACGTGGATCAGGCCGTCGTCGGAGCCGGCCCAGAAGACGCCCTTTTCGTGCGGCGACTCGGCGAAGGCGAAGACGGTGGCGTAGGTCTCGGCGCCGATGGCGTCCTTGTTGACCGGGCCGCCGGTCGGCTTCAGCGTTTCGGGATCGGCCTTGGTCAGGTCGGGGCTGATCGGCTCCCAGGTTTGGCCCTCGTTGGTGCTGCGCAGGACGCGGTCGCCGCCGATATAGAGAGTATGGGGGTCGTGGGGAGAGATGACGATGGGGTAGGTCCAGTTGAAGCGCTGCTTCAGCTCGCTGGCGCCGTAGCCGCGACTCCCTTCGGGCCAGGAGGTGATGAGGCGGATCTGCTTGGTGCGGTGGTCGTAGCGCTGGAGGCAGTTGCCGCCGCCGGGGGAGGAGCCGATGGCGCCGACGTAGACGATGTTGGGATCGTCGGGGTGGACGGTGATGTAGCCGCTCTCGCCGGTGCCGGCCAGGAAGTTGTCCTGCCAGGTGATGGCGGCGTGGTTGACGCGGCTGGGAACGGCGATGCTGGAGTTGTCCTGCTGGGTACCGTAGACGACGTAGGGGTCGCGGGAGTCGACGGCGAGGTGGTAGAACTGGGCGGTCGGCTGGTTGTAGATCGAGGAGAAGGTGACTGCGCCGTTGAGGGAGACGCAGGCGCCGCCGTCGTTGCCCTGGATCAGGCGGCGGTTGTCGCGGGGGTCGATCCAGAGGTCGTGGTTGTCGCCGTGGGGGGTGGCGATCTCCTCGAAGGTCTTGCCGCCGTCGGTGCTCTTCCAGAAGTCGAGGTTGTTGACGTAGACGGTGTCGGCGTCCTGGGGGTCGGCGGTGAGGTGCATGTAGTACCAGGCGCGGGAGATCAGCTTCTGGTTGTCGCTGACCTGCTGCCAGGTCTGGCCGTGGTCGTCGGAGCGGTAGAGGCCGCCTTCTTTGGCGTGCTCGATCAGGGCCCAGACGCGGCCGGGCTGAGCCGGCGAGGCGGCGACGCCGATCTTGCCGAGGGGACCGGCCGGGAGACCGGGGCGCTGGGTGATGTCCTCCCAGGTCTCGCCGCCGTCGCGGCTGCGCCAGAGGCCGCTGTCGGGGCCGCCGCTGCTGATCTGCCAGAAGGAGCGGTAGGTCTCCCAGACGGCGGCGTAGAGGAAGCGGGGGTTGGTCTCGTCGAGGCTGAGGTCGACGGCGCCGGCCTTGTCGCCGACGAAGAGGACGCGCCGCCAGGTAGCGCCGCCATCGGCGCTCTTGAAGACGCCGCGCTCGTCGTTGGGACCGAAGGCGTGACCGAGGGCGGCGACGTAGACCAGGTCCGGGTTCTGGGGGTGGACGCGGACCTTGCCGATGAAGCGGCTGTCGCGCAGGCCGACGTTGGTCCAGGTCTTGCCGGCGTCGGTGGACTTGTAGACGCCGTCGCCGTGGGAGATGTTGCCGCGAATGCAGGTTTCACCCGTGCCAACGTAAACGACGTTGGAATCGGAGGGAGCCACGGCGAGGCTGCCGACGGAGGCAACGGGTTGCTTGTCAAAAATCGGCGTCCAGTTTGTGCCGGCGTCATTGGTTTTCCAGACGCCACCGCCCACGCCGCCGAAATAGTAGGTGTTGGACTCGCCCACCACGCCGGCGACGGCAATCACGCGCC
>JBOGUF010000078.1:0-12361 GCA_050696075.1 Thermomicrobiales bacterium | reverse complement strand
GCCGAACTCCGAGTCGCGTCGTCCCCGTGCGGCGGCGGGCCGACGCCGGCGTTCCCCGTCGGTTGCGGGCGCGCCCGGCTGCCGGCGGACCCCAGCGCGGCCGCGTTGGCATCGGCCTCCGCCCCGGGGCTACCAGGGATGCCCCGGGCGATCAGGCGCCCGACGAAGGCGTTGCCGTGGGTGCGCTGCTGCGCGAGGACGGACGCCGCGTCCAACGGGCGCCGAGCCGTGGGGAACGGTGTATCGTGGATGCCGTGGGGCTTGAATGGTGTGGACGCGTGAACGTCGGCAAGCTCGAGTTCGGCCGCCTCGATGGCCGTCGTACGATGTCCGGTTGCGCCGTGAGACGCGGGCACCGGCTGTGCGCGTCGCTGATGTGTCGCCATCGTCTTCCCTCACCGCCATTGCATCGCAAGAACGACGGTATGCGCGCGCCGATTGCCGACGTGAAGATGCCCGGACGGCGGCTGGCAAGTACGGTCGCGCATTCGCCTCTTCCGGCCACCGAATGTCCAGACAGTTCCAACCTAGCGCGCGGCGCCCGCGCGGGCGTCCGCCGGATTGCCTATTCGAATTGCCTATTTCGGGCCGCGCGTCGACCGATCGTCGGCCCAGGCGTCGCGATGCCACCGCCACCGGGATCGATGGATCGTCCGGACTACTTGGTCGGTTTGATCTTGGCGAGGCGGGAGGGGATCCAGTTGTCGGTCCAGTCCTGGTGAAGCAGAGCCTTGGCGTTGTCAGGGTCGGTGAACATCTCTTTACCGATCTGGACGGCATAGCGCTTCTCCTTCTTGCTCCGCTTGTGCTCGGCGCTGATGCTGTCCTTGTAGTGCTTCCACATCTGCTCACGCAGGGAATGGTGCAGCGCGGCGCGTTCGGGCGCGGCCTGATCCGGGAGGAGTCGCTCCAGCTCGGATTGGATGAACGCCTCGTCGTAGAGCAGGTCGAACATGTGGAGGCCGCCCTCGCCGCCGCCGGCGTCTTTGCCGAAGACGAGAGCCGCGAAGTTCTCGGTGGTGTGGCCGGCGGTAGTATGGCCGTAGACGCTGGCGTCGGGACCCAATTGCTTGACCAGAGCGGCGGCGAAGGATTTGGCGCCGCTGCGCTCCCCTTGCGTATGCTTGGTCCATTCCTCGTAGTCGGTGCGCCCGGTGTCGTGGCCGGTGTTGCAGGCGAAGAGCTGGACGCGGACGTCCGAGGTCACGGCGTCGGCGATGCCTTTGGCAAAGGAGGCGATGTTGGACGGGTAGAGCCCCTTCTCCTCGGACATCAGCCCGCCGCCGCGGTAACGGTTGCGCGCGTCGAGGGCCATGCCGTACTCCATGCCGTGCGCGAAGAGCGACAGGTTGCGGATCTTGGTGAAGGCTGGTGGCTCGGCGGCGGGAGGCGGCGTACCGCCGCCTTGGGTTGCGGCCTGGGTTTCCTCGTACTTGGCTTTGAGACCGCGATGGATGCCCTGGACGGTCTCGACCACGTCGCCAAGCTCCTTGATCGTCACCGCCTCGCCGCCGATGGTGATGTTGCCGCCTTCCAGCCCGATCGCTCCCTCGGCTTTGGCATAGGGGTCGGCCTGCCGCTTGAACTCCTTGTTGTTGTTGCTCTGGTTCTTGTAGAGCGGATAGATGGCGACGGTGACGCCGTTGGGGAAGCGGCGCTGCACCTCGGCGAGCTCCTTATCCCCGAGCCCGGCGGCAACGATCTCCTTGGTGAGGACCAGGCCGAGGCGGGCGAAGGTGTTCGGTCCGGCCATCCCGTCGGCCGGCATCTTCATCGCCTGCTGCTGCTTGAAGACGGCGGCGGCGGTGGCCTCGTCGTAGACGCCGGTCGCGGGGGAGATGCCCAGCGCCGCCTGCACCGCCGCGATCGCCTCGCGGCCGAGCTTGACCTTGGCGGCCCAGGCAATGGCGGCTGCCGTTTGCGCCGGCGTGATCTCCTTCGGCGCGCGTTGGATTTGCCCGGTGGCGAGCCCGCGCTGGACGTAGGCATTGCCGTAAGTCCGCTGGAGTGCGATCACCGTCGCCGCGCTCATCGGTCGCGCGCCGTGAAGGGCGGATGCGGCATGACCACGGCCGTTGAGCAACATGTGTGCCGCAGCCGGGCTCTCCAACAGGTCGTGATCAGCCGCCCGCACCGCGACCGATCGCCGGTGGCTGATGGCTTGCGACGCGGGGTGTGGCCGGTAGAGTCGTTGCAATGTCGTCATGGCACGCCCTCCATCGGCGGCGCGACGCCGATGTCCCGTACCGGGTGAACATGCCCGGACGGCGGCGGGCCGGTGCGGTCGCGCTTTCGCCACGGCCAGCCGCCTATTGTCCAGACAGTCCCTACGGTAGCGCGGCATGGCGCCGGGCGCGTCTGCACAATTACCTATTCGGATTGCCTATTTGCGGGAGGAATTACGCGATCGACGCCGCGCCATCACTCCATCCGAGCATCTTCACCGCGACTTCGCCCGCTTTCGTCACCCGCACCTCGAACAGGTCAAGAGCCGTGTCGAGCACGAACTGCGCTCCCCGGCGACCCTCGATGAGGTGGCTCGTGAAGCGGGTCTCGGTGAGCGATGCGAGGTCGATGAGGCGAAAGCGCATCCGCGCGGAGGTGACATCGATCACCTCTTCGGCGACAGATGCCAGCAAATGGCTGCCATCGGGCGAGAAGATCATGCGCTCGCGCATCGACCCAGGGACGGTCAGCTGTACTCCGGTACGCCGCCACCCGGCCAGCCCGTCCGCCGTCGCGGCGAAGAGCCATTCGCCGTAGAGCGCGAGAGCGCCGTGAGAGACTGGGGCTGTACCCTTTGTCCAAAGCGGCCGAAGCAGACCTTCGTCGCGCACGAATGCCTCGCTGTGCTGCTGCTCGTCGATGGTGCTCGACGACCTGACCGCGAGCAGCGAGCAATCGTCGTTGGCGAGGATGAACCCGCTGTCGTAGACGGGTAGCTCGGTCCCTGCTATGGCCTCATCTCGCGCTTCGCGTCGGATCAGGAGGAGTTCTCCGTTTGTCCCATCCTCACCGGCGGCGCGCAGGACCGCGACGTGATCGCCGTTGTCGCTGATGGCGATGGCCCGGATGCGTTCGCGGGGCGCCGGCAGGTCGCCGCGTATCCTGCCCGCGCCGGTCAGGATCGTGACCTGCCCGCGCTCCTCGACCCAGGCGACGGCGTTCCCCGACGCCGAGAGGGCAACGTGGGCCAGATCAGCTTCTTGAGCAAGGTCCCAGCGCACGCGGCCACTCGGCAGGTCGCGGACGCGCCAGCCGTCGTCGACGGTGTCGACGAGCGCCGTCGCGCCGTTGGCGGAGAGCCGTGCGCTGGGATAGACGACTCGTGTCATGTTAGACCCACTTCGGCAGCGTGCCGCCGCCGACGATCTTGGCAATTGCCTTGAGCGGCTTTGCCGCCAGATTGTCTTTCATCATTTTCTGGAGAGCGGCGGCTCGCGAGGATTGCACGTAGAGCCGATCACCTTCATTGAGCGCCTGAGCCGCCGCTTTCAACTCCTTCAAGGGCGATCTCGTCAGGTGTCTGTCCGACTTCTTGCAGGTCGCCAGCGTATTGTAGAGGTCGTCAATGCGCACCGAATTGATCAGGTTGACGCCTTCGGGATGCGTGTAGCCGTGGATCAGGTCCTGGAACTTGCGCCCGCCGACGGTCGGGTTCGTCCGGTAGTTGGGGCGGAGCCATTCCGCGTAGGTGTCGTCATCGGCGTCGCCCCAGAGGTGAAGGTAGATCGCCTCCTGCTTGGCGTTGTCGAACTTGGGATCGGTGGCGGTGCCCGAGGTAACGCTGTTGCGGTCGAAGTCGCCGTCGATCCAATAGGCGCGAAATTCAGTCTTGTAGCGGACCCAGCTCTCTTCGGGCGACTTGTAGGCCTTGGCCCAATCCGGCTCCTTCTCGTGCTTGTCGGCGTCGTGCTGGATCTCGTGGACCAGCGTGCCCCGGACCGAGGCTCTGCCATGCTTCTTCGGCTCCATCAGCCAGATTTTCTTGTCCTGGTGCTCGCCGGCGAATGTCGCGCCCGTGAAGTTGATGTTGCGCGTCGATGTGATGCGGAGATCGTAGTCCGCGGAGTCGTCCGGGTATTTCTGATCTTCGCCGAAGTAGGCGACGTCACCCGTCTTGCCGTGATGTTTGGCCCTTGCCGGGGCGTCGTGGGTCTTCGTCAGGATGATGAGCTCGATCTTGGGGGCGCCGCTGGCCGGCTCCACCCACTCGGCGCTGTTGCGAATGAGGGTCGGGCTGCCGGGCTTTTTCATCTCGGCCAGCTCGTTCTTGACGAAGGCGACGTTCTTCTTGTGGCGGTCAACGACCCCAGCGCCTCCCGTGGCGCGTTTCATTTCGCCCTTGTTGAGGTCGGCCTTGAGGATCTCCTTCAAACCGGGAATCTTCAGCAACTCGTCGAGCTGGCCGGCGGTGAGCTTGTCGATCGCCTTGTAGATGCGCTCTTCGTCGGTGCCCCACCCTTTGGTCGCGCCCCAGATGGCCCGGACGGTAGGTGGGAACGCCGACTCTTTGCCGAATTCGAGGAGCAGTTGCGCCTTCCACAGGTCGTGCCCCTTCATCTCGCTCTTGAGCAGGCGCTGCACCTCGGGATCGGCTTTCAGCGCGGCACGGTTAGAGCACTGCCGAATCGCCTCGTAGATCTTCTCCTCGTCCGTCCCCGCGCCCGCGGACGCCTTCTTGATCCAGCGCTTGGCTTCGTCGACGCCGATCGCCCGCTGGATGACGACCGCGGTCGCTCGCGTGCGGTCCAGCATCCGGTTGACGTGCGCGTTGCCGTGGGTCCGCTGGAGCATGACGACGGACGCGGCGTCCATCGGGCGCGGGCACCGGAACGCGGGATTGGCCGCGCCGCCGATGCCTTGTGCGATGAGCGACGCGTATGCGTAGACGGCGCCACCATCCGATTGCGACTCGGTGGCCTCGGCAGCGGCGCGATGCCTCGTCTCGCTCCGGGAAGTGGGAGCCGGCTGGGAACGCCGCTCGAGTGTCGCCATCGTCATCCCTTCACCGCGAGTCGGCAGAGGCTCAGTCCACCTGGCATACGCCGCGCCCCCGCGGAACGAGCATGCCGGATTCGAACGTCCGGTTACCCGCAGGATCCGGAAGTACAGGTCCCGCTCACGCACTGGCTGCCGTCCGTGCAGGGTGCCCCTGGGCCGCCGCACACGGAATCGATATCGCTCCCGCAGCCGATGGTTCCGCAACAGGCAACGTGTATTCCGCCCGGGCAGAAGCCCCCCAAACCGTGACAGCAGCCCGCCGGGTCGCACAGACCGCTCACGCAATCGCCGTCGGTGGTGCAATCCGCGAGCAATCCGCCGCAGACCACGTTGTCGGCGCTGCACCGGACGCTCTTGGGGCAACCGCAGCCGACGGTGCCACAGCACCGGCAACCGCTGCCGTCGGCGTTGGGCGCGCAGGAGGCGCCGAGCGTTGGCGTGCAGCAAACGTCCCCACAGTCCACCCCGAAGTTCACGTTGAAGCCGCCGTCCGCGCAGATCAGGCCACCCCCTGGAATGCAATCATCGGTCTCCGTGCAGCTTCCGCCCATCGGCACTTGCCCGACACACGGGTCCGTTATCGCTTGGCAGGCGCCGTTGCAGCATGCCTGGAAGTCGTTGCAGCAAACGTCGTTGCAGCACACCCCGCTGCAGCATTGGTCGTCGTCGTCACAGTCGACTTGGGAGAGGCGGCAACACTGATTGCTCCGGCAGAGCTGGAAGTCGCAACAATCACAGGTATCGGTGCAGAAGCCGCCGGTTCGGTGGCAACAGGTAGGGTCGGAACCGGGGTTCGCCGCGTGGCACGTCGACGTAGCTTCGCAGAAGGTCGGCTCGTCCTGGCAGCAGAGGTTGTTGTTGGGGTCGCAGAAGATGTCCAGGCCAAGACACGCCCCCGGCTGGCAGTCCCCATCAACGCACACTTCACCGGCGTCGCAGCAAATCCCGTCGCAGCAAACCTGGTTCGGGGTAGTAATGCTGCAGAAGCTATTGTCCGGCGCCGGCACGCACGACGCGCCGCGGCACCGCTGGCAGATATCCCCCGTACCCGGTTGGCACGCCCCATTGACGCATGTCTCCCCGGCAACGCAGCAGATCCCAGCACAACAGACCTGATTGGCGCCGCAACTGGTGTTGTCCGGGGCATCCGGGTAGCTGCATGATCCCGTCTGCAGGTTGCACGTCCCTGGTGAGGCTTCGCACACGCCCGGCGTGGTGCAGATGACGGGCGTGCCCTGGCAATTGCCGTTGCGGCAGATGTCGCCGGTGGTGCATAGGTCGCCATCGTTGCAGTTCGTGCCGTCGACGATGTCCGCGCAGAAGCCGAAGTTGCCAGCGACGTTGCACGCCTGGCACGGGTTATCGCAGACCTCGACACAACAGACGCCATCGACGCAGAGGCCACTCTGGCACTGGGCGGGATCGGTACAGGGCTGACCGAGCGGCTGGTCGCCCTGGCAAACGCCGTTGGCGCAGAAGGCGGCGCCGACGCAATCGGTGTTGTCCTGGCAACTCGTCAGACAGCCCGTGGCGTCGGGGTTGCAGACGAAGAGGCCGCAACTCGTCCGCGACGGGTGGCAGGTGCCGTCGCCGCCGCAGCCGTAGGTCGTCTGCCAGCCAGCTTCGCAGACCGGGTCGGCGCAGACGATGTCAAGTCCTGGGTAGTGCGTGCAATAGTTGCGCGTCACCCCGTCGCAACTCGCCTGGCAGACGCCGGTGCCAGTGCAGGCCGGGCGGGCGCCATGCTGCTGCGTACTGGCCGGCAGCGCGGTACAGGCGCCGACCGCGCCGGCGAGGTTGCAGGCTTCGCACTGGCCAGTGCAATTACTGTTGCAGCAGACGCCGTCGACGCATTTGAGCGACGCGCACTGCGTCGCGCGCGTACAGGTCGAGCCGTTCGGCAGCCGCTGGGCGATGGCCGTGCCCCGCCTGACGTGGGCGGCCACCCCGCTGAGGAGTACGCTGGAGACGCTTTTCACGAGCGTACGCCTGGAGGTGGCATCGGCCAGACGGCGGGTCAGATCATCGAAGCGGTGGTCATCCACAATCGTTTCTCCTTGGCGCCCAGGGTCAGCGGTCGACGCGGGTCGCGACATCGCGCCGGTCGTCCGCCAATCAGCCGGATAGCCTCAACGTAGCGCCCGACGACGCGTGGCGCGTCCGCCGGATTGCCCATTTGGATTGCCTATTTTGGGGCGCGCCTAAGTAGGTAGTAACGGACCGTCACCCAATGCGGGGGCACCTGCCGGTGTTGGAGCTCAGACGTGAATGTCAGCGATGGCGGCGAACGGGACGGACGGCAACGGCTCGGCGCGCAGGTACTGTCCCGTCGTCCGCTCCCCGCCCCGGCGCCGTACCCAGTAGCCGTACTGGCCGACCAGGAGCGGGCCGAGCACGACCATCACCGGGAACGCCCCGTGCAGCACGCCCACCGCGGCGAGACTCAGGAGCCCCGCCATCGTCCCCAGCGCGACGGCGATCGCGCCCAGCCCGGCCGGGCGGCCGAACGCCTTGCGCAGCACCAGCGGTCCGACCGTCAGCAGCAGCAGGTCTCCCAGCCCGATCCCCAGCCAGCGGTCCGCCTCGACGCGCCAGGCGACCATCGGCGTGAAGGGCAGCCCCGAGAGGCGCTCGATCAGGTCGGACGTCAGCGGCAGCCAGGCGGTGGCAACCGCGTCGTAGATGGTCAGCGCGGCGGCCAGGATGGCCAGGTCGCGGGCGCGCAGTCCGCTCTGGGCCCAGAGGTTCGTCACGCCGGCGACGGCCAACAGCAGCACCGCGTTGTTGATGGCGACGTAGGCGAGGCTCGTCGTGCCCTGCCAGAGCGCCAGCCCCACGTCGGCCCCCACCAAGCCGAGCGCGACGAGCCAGACGAGGACCGGCGACCGCGAGACCGGCTCGACGGCGAAGTAGAGGATGGCGAGCATCCCCAGGCCGAGGATCGCCCCGACCAGCCAGATCGGCAGCCCCAGGTAGAGGTACGGGATGAGGACGATGCCGCCGATCATGAACGCCACGTCCCCGAGATTGATCACCCCGAGCGGCGGGCGCGTCACCCGGAATCGGCGGAAGTAGCCCCAGCCGAGAAGGACTGCTCCGACGCTCAGCCGGAGGACGACCACGTAGGCGAGCGCCACCTCAGCCTCCTTGCCCGGCAAAGATCGCCACCCGCGGCGGGTTCGCGGCGTCGGCGCCGAACGATAACTCCCGCAGGTCCCCCCGCAGCGGGAACGGGCGCTGCAGCTGGGTCGGTTCCGCCAGCAGGCGGAGTTCCCGCAGCGGCACGCCCTGCTCCTCCAAATTCCGCTCGATCGTGTATCGCGCCACTGGACCCTCCTCCCAGACCACGACCTCAACCGCCACCCCGCCCGGCACTGCCCAGCAGCCGCAGCGGGCCGGCAGGGGGACGGCCGCGACCGCCTCCAGCGCTTCGAGCACCTGGCGCGGGTAGGTCCAGCCGTCGTGGCGGATCGAGAGGCGCAGTTTGCCGAGGAGGTCGGTCGTCGCGGGGAGATGGCGGAGGCGGCAGGTGAGCGGGGTCGCAAGGGGACGAACGACGTCCTGCGTGTCGTAGCGCAACAGCAGCGTCGTCTCGCGGAAGGGCGGGAAGGGGCTCAGGACGATCGTGCCGGCCGCGCCGGGAGCGCAGGCGGCGCCGGTCTCCGGGTCGAGCACCTCCAGCAGCCCGTGCGCCGGCTCGAAGTGGAGGTGGCCCTGGTCGCAGAGCGTGCCGCTGAAGGGGAGGGTTTCGGTCATCGCGTAGCCGGAGTCGATGTGGACGCCTTCGCCGAAGAGCCGCCGCGCCCGCGCCTTCAGCCCCTCCGTGACGACCTCGCCGCCGACCGTGATCCGCTCGAGCCCGAAGTCGGCCGGCCCATAGCCGCCCGCGAGCCCGCACTCGATTAATTCGCCGAGGTGGGAGGGGTAGGTCGACATGACACTGACCCGCAGCTTCTTGCCGGCGATGCGCAGCTCCTCGGCGAGGAGGGAGAGCGTCAGCGCCGGTTCGACCAGGCCGACCGGCTGCAGGAGGGCGCCGACGTGGGCGCATGCCCCGGCCAGTCCTAGGTTGCCGAGGGTGGCGCGGGAGCTCGTCGCCATCAGGGCAACGTCGTCGGGGGCGAGCTGTCCGTTGATTAGGAAGCCCAGGGCGGAGAGGCCCATCATCGTCCGCAGCTCGGCCCGCGAGAAGGCGACGCGGGCCGGCGTGCCGGTCGTGCCGGTGGTGGTGGTCCGCCGCGCCGGCTGGGCGGAGCGGCGGACGAAGGCGTCCGGGTCCGTCCGCAGCGCCTCCTTCGGCGTCAGGGGGAGGCGAGCAACCTCGTCCCATTCCAGCTTGCCGGGGTCGAGCCCCAGCGCGGCGAACAGCCGGCCGTAGTAGGCGGTCTCGCGTGCGGCGCGCCGGGCCTGGGTGCGGAAGCGGCGCAGTTGTAGCGCGCGGCGCGTCTCAGGGTCGAGGGCCGGTCCGGTGACGGCGTCGGCGCCCTCCGTGCCGATCGCGCCGAACTCCCGCCGCGTGTCGCGGGCGGCGGCGATCAGCCGGTCGAGCGCCCAGCCCGGGATAGGACGGCCCGTGCCGAGGGCGGTGGCAAAGCGGATCTGGGCCAGGGCAGTAACAAGCATCCGAGCCTCCGAGCCTCCGGCCGGCCCCGGCTCGCAACGGGACCGGCCGGGGTCCGCTGTTAGCCAGCTCGAGGTCGACTAGTTCGAGGCGATCCTGAAGGCGACGGTAGCGAGCGACGACGCGACGTAGCGGGCGTAGGCGCGGACGAGCTTGAGCGTAGACATCTGGTTCTCCTTCCGGGTGCTCCCAGGTCGCGCCCCACGGAAGGCCGGGGGGCGGTGCCCGTCGTTCGCGAGCACGGGCCCATCCTGCGTCGCCGCGCTACCGCCCGCATACGCTGAAATGCCCAATCAGATTGCCTATTTCGGGATGCGCTGACGTAGAAAGGAAGGCCTAACGCCGGGCAGGGCGGCGGTGCCGGCCACCGATCGTCGAGCGCCTCCTCGACGGTCGTCACCGAGCTGTTGTCGGTCGATCACGCGTTGTCGCAGCCGACGTCAGAGACCGACGGTCAGCACCCCGGCCCCGATCAGCGCGCCGGCCCAGATCCGGTCAAGGTTGAACCAGGCGCGCCGCAGGACCGCCAGGCCGAGTTTATCGAAGACCACGATCGCGATCAGGCCCATCGCCAGGAACATCGCGACGGTGTGGACCCCAACCGCGATCACCTCTGCGGCCCCCACCGCCAGCCCGGCCGTCGCGCCGAGCATCTGCAGATGCTCGGCGTGCGAGGCGTGACTGGCGTGCGATGCGTCGCCGGCAGGCAGCCGGAGGAGGACCGGGACGAGCATCAGCCCGGCGCCGTGCGCCGTGGCCATCAGGAACGACCAGATCGTCAGATCGCGGAAGTTGACCCGCATCCCGACCCAGCGCGGATGGGACATGGGGGCAAGCAGCTTGTAGAGCCCGAAGAGGATCAGCGCGCCCGCGCCGACGGCGCTCAGCGTCCCTGGCGCCACCGCCCTCTGCCAGGCGCCGACCAGCGCGACCACGAGCGCGACGGACGCCGCGTGCCCGACCGCGATCGGCCCGAAGGCCCGGAGGACCGCGGCTCGGCTCCGCTCCTGCAACCCGAGCGCGACCGCGAAGAGCCACCCCATGCCGGGATTGAGGCCGTGGAAGGCGCCAAGGAGGGCCAGCGTCAGCCACGGCAGGTCGCCGTTCATCGTCATTCCCCGTCCCGAACCGGCTAGCTCGGGAAGCAGTAGGAGTCCGAGGAGGCGTCTCCGCCCTGGAGCCGGACCTGGTGCGGCCGCTCCTCCCCGAAGTCGACGAAGAAGTCGGGATCGAGCGCCATGACGCCCTCCGGCTCCGTGTCGAACTTGACCGCCCAGCCGCGGATTCCCTCCGGGTAGAATTGAGCGTCCCAGGCGAGGTAGAGCGAGTTGGTCAGGTAGACCCGTCGCCCGTCGCGGCTGATCTCGACCATCTGCGGTCCCCCGTTCAGCGGGCCGCTGTTGGGGTGGGCCGCCTGACCGACGATCCCGCCGAGGCGGACCGAGCCGGTGAGCTTCGGCTGGAACGGGTCGGAGACGTCGTACTGCTGGAACTCGCCGGTGCCCCAGCAGGAGACGTAGAGGAAGCGGTCGTCGAGCGAGAGGTTGATGTCGGAGATCAGCGGTGGCACCGCGCCGAAGCTCTTCAGCAGCGGCGGCAGCAGCGCCGGATCGGCCGGCTCGGCCGGCACCTCGATCACCTTCCGAATCGCCCAGTCGTTCCCGTCCTTGTGCCAGAGCCAGACCGAGGCCGAGAGGTCCTTCAGGCTGGTGACGACGCCGACGAAGCCGTAGGTCTGGTTCGGGTCGTGGGCAGGCCGCAGTTCCAGGACCATCTGTTGCTCGGGGCCGAGGTCCAGCGCCTGCAGGTGGCGGCGCTTGCGCAGGTCCCAGATATGGATCTGATGGCCGTAGCCGCCGCCGAGCAGGATCTCCGGGTTGACGCCGCCCTCGACCATGTTCGGGGTCCCCCACTCGCTGGTGATCAGGGTGTCGTGGCCGAGGTGCCACCAGAAGTCGTACGCGAGGTACTGCGGCCCGCGGTCGGCCTCCCACGGCCCTTTGACGTCGAACGTGGTGTGGTCGAGGAGGAAGATCCCGCCCGGTCCGTCGCCGGAGGGCGCGCCGAGGGCGCCGACGTAGATGGCGTCGGGGCCGCAGTGGACGGTGTGGGGGCGGCTGTAGCCGCTCTTGGCATGCACGTCCTCCGGCTCGATGGTCTTGACGAGCTGCGGCCGCCGCGGGTCGGGCTTGGTGTCGACGACGTAGATGCGCGAGGAGCGCAGCCCGGGGACGAGGAGGTAGCGGCGCTCGACGTGGGGGTGGGGCGTCGCCGGGCAGAGCGCGGCGCTGCAGGCGTTCCAGCCGAAGTGGTGCAGCTCGTCGCCGGCGTACGGGAAGTCGAGCCGACCGACGGCTTGCCCGTAGGTCCTCGACGTCGACCCGACGTCGAGGACCGTCAGGGCGTCGGGACGACCGTTGCCGTTTGGTTGCAGGGTGGCGACGTACGCCAGCTCCTCGGGTGGGGCCTCCATCGCCATCGTCGCCGACGGATAGAAGGTGGGGTCGGGTGTCCAGGTGGTCATTGTCAATCCCTCCCTTGATCTGCCCAGGGTGCTGACGGCAAGCGCACTGCCCGCCGTGGCCGAGTGCTGAAGCAGTCTTCGTCGTGACAACCGTTTCGGTAACTCGAGATGCATCACCGATTTCTCCTTGGCAATGGGTATGGGCCGCCTCGTGCAGGATCAGCAGCAGTGGGCGTCCATAGTGCAGAGCCGGCCTGACAGCGACCCTGCGG
>JBOGUF010000077.1:0-6587 GCA_050696075.1 Thermomicrobiales bacterium | reverse complement strand
GACCGGGATGGCGGCGGGCGGCGGAACGAAGCGGGCGCCGGCGTTCTTGCGGCAAAACGGCGAGGTGACGATCCCGCTCTTCACCACCGAGAACGACCCGAATACCCTCGACTTCTATGAGCGGACGATCACGGCTTTCCAGGAGGAGCACCCGGAGGTCGACCTCGAGATCACCCTCTACCAGGACGAGAACCAGCTCCAGTACCTGACGACCGCGTTCGAAACCGGAACCGATCTCGGCATCTTCGCCCCACCGTCGGCGCAGGTCGCGACGTGGGTCCGGCAGGGGCACCTCTTGCCGATCAGCCCGATCGTGCAACAGATCGGTGAAGACGATTTTCTCCCCGGCACGCGGATCGTGGTCGACGGGGATGACTACGCGATGCCGTTCCAATCGAACGCCTCGGCCCTCTGGTGCCGGGTCGATCTGCTCGAAGGTGCGGGGCTGGCGCCGCCGACGACTTACGAGGAGTATCTCGCCGCCGCCCAAGCGCTCCACGGCCAAGACGGACTGATTGGCGTTGCTTCCGCCACCGGCGCCGTGCCGCAGCTGACGCTCCAATACTTCACGCCCTACATCCACCAGGCTGGCTGGGATTACTTCGACCGTGAGGGCAATCTCACCTTCGACCAGCCGGAGGTCCTCGAGGCGGTCAACCGCTTCGTCGAGATCATGCGGAATTCGTCCGCCAGTCTCTACAACGGCACCTTCCAAGACGTGTTGACCGCCTTCATCTCGGGTCGTGCCGTCTTCGGCACCTTCCCTGGCCGGCTGGGCGTCAACCTGGCGGCGCAGAACCCGGAGCTGGCCGAGCGCGTGACGGTAGTGCCGGTGCCGGGCGGACCGTTCATGCCCGGTCAACTCCTGTTCGGCGGCATCCAGCACTACGCCGTCTATGCCGAAACCGAACACTCGGACGAAGCGCTCGCCTTCCTTGAGTTCATGACGACCGGCGAACGCTCGCTCGACTTCGCGATGACGGTGCCGGGCCACCTGCTGCCGCCATTGGAGTCGGTGCGTGCCCTCGTGCCGTCCCATGAGTCAGAGTTCATGACCACCTATGGCGACTGGGTGATCGCCCTGAACGAGATGGTGCCGAACGCCTTCAGCCCGGCCCTGAGCATGGGCGCGGTCAGCAACGGACAGTATCTCGGTCGATTCAGCAACCTCTGCCCGTGGGCTTCCCGCATCTGGGGCGGCCCGCCGGTCGACGGCACGATGTTCCAGGAAATCCTGATCAACGACACCGACCCGGAGGAGGCGTGGACCGCGGCCTCCGAGACGATGGGCGCGGAAGCCGAGGCCTGGAAAGCGGAGAACCCGGATTGGACGCCGGAACCGCTGCCTGCCGCGTCGCCAACCGCCTAATCGTCGCCGGGCCGGGATTCGCGCTCGCCCGTCGTCGTAGGGGAGGGACCCGCGCCCTCCCGCGCGGCGCAGCCGCGCATCGCCCGCGGGGCGAATCCCATCGGCGAACGGCCGATTTGGGTATGCCGACCGGGACGGTATGCCACAACCGACCGTCCCGCTGGCGAATGCGCAAATGGCCGCGTGCGCGGCATGTCGCGCTTCGGGCGACGGGCGGGCGCGGGTCCCGCCCCGACGACGGACCGGCGCGGAATTGCGGCGCGGGTCCCGCCCCGACGACGAGGCGCGTGTGTGAATCGTACGTTGCAACGCGACATAACATCCACGATTGACGACGCTGTTCTGCGCTGGCCGCGGCGGCGGCGTACTGGCGCGCGCATCGGACGGGCTGGGCAGTACGTGCTGCTGATCCTCATCGTCGTGGTGATGACGGCGCCGCTGGTTTGGATGATCATCACGTCGCTGAAGCCCGATTCGGAGATCATCGCCTACCCGCCGACGATCCTGCCGGAGTCGTGGACGTTCCAGGCATACCAGACGCTCTTCGAGATCTCGCGGTTCGCGACCTATCTCCGCAATAGCATGCTGGTGGCGACGGCGACGACGGCGGCGACCCTCGCCGCCGGCCTGACCGCCGCCTATGCCCTGAGCCGCTTCCGCTTTTCCTTCCTGCGCGGCGTCGGCGAGATTTCACTTTTCGCTTACATGATCCCGCCGATCCTGCTGCTTGTCCCGATCGCCCGCATCATCAGCCGGCTCGATTTGACCAACAACCTCTTCGCGCTGGTGCTCCTCTACACGGCGACGCTGCTCCCCTTTGCCCTCTGGGTGCTGCGCTCTTACATCAACGGCATCTCGCTCGAGATCGAGCAGGCGGCGATGGTCGACGGTGCGACGCGCTTTCAGGCCTTCCGCCACGTCGTCGTGCCGCAGGCGGTGCCGGGGGTGATCTCGACCGGGGTCTTCACCTTCAACGCCGCCTGGAGCGAATACCTCTTCGCCTCGACCCTGATGACCTCGCCGGACAAAGTGACCCTCAGTCCCGGCCTGGCGCTGTTGCTCGACCAGACCGGCGTCTACTCCTGGGGGCTGCTGATGGCGGGGTCGGTGATCGTGGTGGCGCCGGTGATCGTCCTCTTCATCATCGTCCAGCGGCAGCTCGTCGGCGGGCTGGGCGAGGGCGCGGTGAAAGGGTAGACATGGCGACGCGGGCGACCACCGAACGCGTAGGCGGATCGGGCTTGAGCGACAAGCAGTTGGCGCTCTTGCTGGTGTTGCCGACGGCGATCCTGCTGCTGCTCTTCTCCGTCTACCCGGTGATCCAGGCGGCCTGGGACAGCTTCTACCGAATCCCGCTCGCCACCCGGGCCGAGGAGTTCGTCGGTTTCGACAACTACCGGCGGATCTGGCAGGAGGAGAGTATCCGCAACGCCTTCTACCGCACGCTGATCTGGACGGTGACCAACGTCGTCGTGCAGACGGTGCTCGGTCTGGTGATCGCGCTGGTGCTCAATGCGAAGCTGCGCGGGCAGGACGCGGCGCGGGGCTTGGTTTTGTTCCCGTACATGGTGCCGGCGATCGTGGTGGCGACGATCTTCCGCTTCACCTTCAACGACCTGACCGGCATCGCCAACTATCTTTGGCAAAAGGTGCCCGGCGTCGACCAACCGATCCTTTTCCTGGCCGACCCGGACATCGCTCTGCTCACCGTCACCATCGTCAATTGCTGGAAGTACACCCCGTTCATGGTGATCGTACTGCTGGCGCGGTTGCAGACCGTGCCGCGCGATTTGACCGAGGCGGCGCGGATCGACGGCGCGAACCCCCTGCAATCGTTCCGCGACGTCATCTTCCCCTGGCTGCGACCGGTCTTGCTGATCGCGCTCCTGCTGCGCACCATCTGGACCGTCAACGACTTCGACGTCATCTACCTGCTCGCCTTTGGCGGCCCGTTGGGGGCGACGACGACGGTGCCGGTCGAGATCCGGCGTCTCGCCTTCGGGCAGGAGAACCTCGGCCTCGCCTCGGCGCTGGCGATCGTGATGGCAATCCTGGTCGCCACCGCCTCCTTCGTCTACCTCCGGCTCTATCACCGCTCCGAGGCGCAGCTCAGTTGATGGCCGACCTGCCCGCCACCAGAGACGGCTCCGTCGCCGAGGTGGCCAAGGTCGCGCTGAAGCTCGGTTGCACCGCGTTTGGGGGGCCGGCCGCGCACATCGCCATGCTGCGCGAGGAGGTGGTGACCCGGCGGCGGTGGGTGAGCGACCAGTATTTCCTCGATCTCGTCGGCGCGACGAACCTGATCCCCGGCCCGAACTCGACCGAGATGGTGATCCATACCGGCTACCTGCGCGCCGGGTGGCGCGGCTTGTTCGTGGCCGGGACGCTCTTCATCTTGCCGGCGGCCGTGATGGTGCTCGCCTTTGCCTGGGCATATGTGCGCTACGGCACGACGACCGAGGCGGAGTGGCTGCTCTACGGGATCAAGCCGGTGATCATCGCCGTCGTCGGGCAGGCGCTGTGGGGTCTGCTCAGAACGGCAGTGAAGGGGCCGCTGCTGGCCGCGGTTGGGGCCGGCGCGCTGGCGCTCTATCTGCTGGGCGGGAACGAATTGGTGATCCTCTTCGGCGGGGCGTTGCTCGTGCTGCTGATCGAGACCGGGCGGCGGGTGCGCCGGCCGCCCGTCGCCAGCCTGGCTCCTTTTGTCGGCCTGCCGCTGCCCGCATTGGCAGTGGCGGCCAATGGGCAATCGGTCAGCCTGCTGACGCTCTTCTTGCTGTTCTTGAAGATCGGCTCGGTTCTCTACGGCAGCGGCTACGTGCTGCTCGCCTTCCTGCGTAATGATTTCGTCGTTCGCTACGGCTGGCTGACCGACCAGCAGCTGCTCGACGCGGTGGCGATCGGCCAGTTCACGCCGGGGCCGGTCTTCACGACGGCCACCTTCGTCGGCTACGTCGTCGCCGGCTTTCCGGGCGCGATCCTAGCGACCGTCGGCATCTTCCTGCCCTCATTCCTCTTCGTCGCCATCCTCCGCCCGCTGGTGCCGCGCCTGCGCCGCTCTCCGTGGACCTCGGCACTGCTGGACGGGGTCAACGTGGCGGCGCTCGGCCTGATGGCGGCGGTCGCCTGGCAATTGGGCAAAGACGCTGTCGTCGACTGGCTGACGGCGCTGTTGGCCGCCGCCGCGGCTCTTTTGCTAATCCGGTACAAGATCAATTCGGCCTGGTTGGTCGTCGGCGGCGGCATCATCGGCATCGTTTACTGGCAGATCGCTGGTTGAACGGCGTTCGCGGTTCGTGGTTCGGCGTTCGACGCGCGTCTTTCTCCGAACGCCGAACGCCGAACGCCGTTGCCCCCTTGACAAATAGGCGAACGCCTGTACTATACGTACAGTCGCCTCAATGACTGAAGGAGATGGAGCGGACGATGAGCGAAACGAGCCAGAACGGTCGGTTTGTTTGGCGTGATCTGATGACGACGGACCCGGAAGAGGCGGAGGCCTTTTATTCTGGGCTCTTTGGCTGGACGGTCAAACCCGAGGACATGGGGGGCTTCACCTACCGGATGCTGCACAACGGCAAGACGGGCTTCGGCGGCATCGTGGACATCAATGAGGTCGCCGCCGGTCAGGGCATCCCCCCACATTGGGTCTCCTATATTGCCGTGCCGAACGTCGACGAGACGGTGGCCAAGGTGACCGAGCTCGGCGGCCAGGTGCATCTCCAGCCGACCGACATCCCTGAGGTCGGCCGCTTTGCGGTCGCGGCCGACCCGACGGGCGCCGTCTTCCAGCCGTTCCAGGACGCCGCCGGAGACGCACTGCCGGAAACCAACGGCGTGGCGCCGGTGGGCGGCATCTCCTGGAATGAGTTGCTGACCTCCGACGTGGAAGCGGCGACGGCGTTTTACACCAACCTCATCGGCTACGAACTCGGTTCGATGACCATCGGCGACGGCCCGCCCTATTCCCTCTTCAAGCGCGGCGAGACGGAGGAAGCCGGCGTCTGGCAGAAGCCGGACGAACTGCCGATGTCGGCCTGGCTCATTTACTACCGCGTGGCCAACCTCGATGAGTCGCTGGCCAAGGTGACGGAACTTGGCGGAACGCCGGTCGGCGAAGTCATCGACGTCCCGACCATCGGTCGGATGTCGTGGGCCACGGACTCGACTGGGGCTCTCTTTGCCTTGCACCAGGTGCCCGCGGCGTAGGGTCGATCACCGCAACGCCTGGCGGGGGGCGTGGTCCGTCGTCCCCCCGCCCTCTTCGCGCCAGGAGCAAACGATGAGCGTGATGACGGTCGCAACCGCCACCGGGCGGTTCGTCTGGCACGACCTGCGCACCACTGATTTCGGCAAGGCGGTCGCCTTCTATACCGAACTCTTCGGCTGGCGCATCGCCCCGGACCAGATCGGCGGCCGCACGGCTCACCTCTTCAGCCACGATGGGCGCGCCTTCGGCGGCGTTTCGCAACTGACCGCCGACCAGGACGGGGCGCCCTCGCACTGGCTCTGCTCCATCTCCGTGCCCGACGTCGACCTCGCGGTCGCGACGGCCGCGCGGCTCGGTGGCCGCATCATCACCCCGCCCTTCGACCTGGTCGACGTCGGCCGGTTCAGCATCCTTGCCGACCCCACGGGCGCGCGCTTCGCCCTGGCCGGCAATGTGGACGACGCGCCCGACGTCGAACAGTCGGAGGTCGTGCCGGGCGGCATCTGCTGGCACGATCTCGCCACGGCCGATCCGGGCGACATGACCGACTTCTACGCCGACGTTGTCGGCTGGGGTGCCGAACCGGCCGAGATCACCGGACGGCAGCACACGATCTTCACGAGCGGCGAACGGTGGGCGGCCGGTTTGTTCCGCAAACCGAACGATGTGCCAGCCTCGACCTGGGCCGTCTATGTCCGCGTCGCCAACATCGAAGCGACGCTGGATCGGGTCAAGCGGCTCGGCGGGTCGCAGGTGGTGGGCATCATCGCGATTCCGGACTCCGGCCGCTTCTGTGGCGTCGCCGATCCGACCGGCGCGATCTTCGCCCTCCACGAGCCGCCGCCGGACTTGTAGGCGATCGCCGCAAATCTGCCGTGATAGGGGCGCGGCAAGCTGTCATCGAAAGGTAGACTTGCCGCCGCATGCTCAAGCTTGTGCTGCCACAGGGCGCGCACGACGGAGGGAGCGGACGATGGACCCGCGGTCGAGGAAGCCAACCAGCAGTGA
>JBOGUF010000076.1:0-60676 GCA_050696075.1 Thermomicrobiales bacterium | reverse complement strand
CGCCAGCGCGGTCTCACTGCTGGTTGGCTTCCTCGACCGCGGGTCCATCGTCCGCTCCCTCCGTCGTGCGCGCCCTGTGGCAGCACAAGCTTGAGCATGCGGCGGCAAGTCTACCTTTCGATGACAGCTTGCCGCGCCCGGCGGCCGAAGGCCGACATGCCGCACATGCGGCCCGTTCTATCGGCCGGTGGCGAACCCCGCGATGCGTGCCAGCGGCACGCGGGCGCAGCAAGCAGCGCCCCTACACGGATTGTGACATCCAGGGCGCGTTGTGCGCATTGGGCGCAGCAGGCAGCGCTCCTACAGCGTCTGTCGCCCATCTTCCACCTTGGAACGCAGCCCGGCAAACAGATCATCCTCGACCGCCCGGCCGCCGTTGACCAGGCTGTAGGCGCGGTAGTAGGCGCTGCTGGACCACATGAGGCGGTGAAATTCTTCGGTGATGTCGTCGAGGGTGGAGAGGGTCGAGAGTTGGCTCGCGTGGCACATGATGGCGGCCAGGACCGTGCTCCATTCATCGCCGCAGTCGACCCGGCTGGTTGCCATCCAATCCGGACAGAGCACCATGCCCCGATCGACCCCGTCGACGGGAAAAACGATCTCGCCGAACTGGGCGATGTAGAGCTTCGCCAGCGTCGCGGTGACGACGTAGTAGTAGAGCTTGGCGACGCGATGGGGTTCCCCGAGGTCGGGCCGGTAGCAGGGGTCGGCGGCGACCACCGTGGCGGCGGTCGCGAACTGGCTGATCGCGATGTGGTCTGGGTGACCGTAGCCGCCGTCCGGGGCGAAGGTGACGACCACCTGGGGTCGCACCTCGCGCAGCAAACGGACGATCCGGCCTACCGCCTCGTCATGGTCGGCCTGGTCGAGATCGCCGTCGACGTAATCGAGCAGATCGACGCGGCCGATGCCCAGCACCTCGGCGGCGGCGCGTAGCTCTTTCTCCCGGATCCGGCCCAGTTCGTCCATGCCCGGGTACTCGTCCGGCGCACCGAACCAGCCGCGCTCGCCGCGGGTGGCGCAGATCAGGGAGGTCTCGACTCCCTCCGCCGCATACTTGGCGAGGATGCCCCCCGTCCCCATCGACTCGTCGTCCGGGTGCGCCAGCACGCACATCAGCCGCAAAGGTTGCTCCACGTTGTTCCTCTCGATCCACCTGTCGAAATCGACGCTCAGCCGGTCCATTATGATAGCCTCAGCGCCTGCCCGCGCACGATCACGAGGACGCCCCAGGCCAGCAACAGCACCCCCAGCGGCTTGCTGAGGCGGCGCGAGGCGGGCAGGTTCTTCTCCGCCGCCATCACCGCGCCGAGAACGAGCATCCAGCCCAGATTCCCCACCCCAACCACTAACATCAGCAGCATCAGCGACCAGCAGCAGCCGACGCAGAAGAGTCCGTGGTGGACCCCGAGCCACCCGGCGTGCAGCCGCTCCCGCGTTCCTCGCCAATGTCCCAGCACGAAGCTCAAGGGGGACCGGCACTGATCCAGACAGTGGTCCTTGAGCGGGGTGAACTGGTAGAGGCCCGCCACCAGCAGCGTCGCCGGCGCCGATCAACGCAAGGGCAACCAGGCAGAGACCCACGACGTGCCAGGCGTGCTTCCGGCGTTCCATGCCCGTGCTCTCCGTCTTCCGCCTACGTCCCACAGACCGGCGCAGCGCCGTTGCCCAGCCCGCCGATCGCGAACGCTGTTTCCTGCTCGACGGGCGGCAAGATGGTTGGCCCATCCGGTGACGGAGTCGTGTAGTCGACGCGCACGGCGAGGACGTACTCGCCGCTCACCAGCCGGTCGGGGTAGTCGAGGATCAGCTCGGCAGTCTCGCCCGGCCAGAGCAGGAGCGGATCAGGCGGCGTCGCGCCGCCCAACGGGGCGCCGTCGATCTGTCGCAGCGCCAGATCGACGCGCGGCAGCAGTCCCAGATCGCCATCGTTGCGGATCCCGACGGTCAGGGTCGGTCCGCGGTCGAAGTTTTCGCAGAGACTCAGAGTGGAGACGCTCAGCGCGGCGTGGGGCGCGAATTCGACCTCCGCGGTGATCGGCTCCTCCTCACCGTAGTCGACAACCGCCTCCGCCGTGTAGCGGGCGGCGGGATCGAGCGGCAGGGAGCCGCGGGCGGCCATGAGCAGGTTGTCGTCGGGCAAGAGGGTGCCGGACTGGGGCAGATCCAGGCTGCCGAAGGGGTCGTCGGCCTCGTCCTTGATGGCGACCGCGCCGAGCGGCCGGGCGTGGATGTTGCCGGCGTTGCGCAGCAGCGCCCAGAAGCCGACCCGCCCGTCCGGCTCCAACGTCGGGGCGAAGCGCTCCAGCGCCACTTCGCGGGTGATCTCGCCCCTGCCCTCGACGACGACGAGGAAGGCGGCGCCGACCTTGCCGGCCACCGCCGCCCCGCTCCCTTCGACGGTCCCGCCGCCGGTGGTGAAGCTGACCTGGGCGTAGCGACCACCCGACTCCAGCCCATCGGGGATCTCGATCACGACCTCGACCGCGCGAGTCTCGCCCGGTTCGAGCCGGAAGCTCGCCGGCTCGGCGGTCAGCCAGGCGACCGCCGACCGCTCCCCCTCGGCCCCCTTGTACGGCTCGACCGCTGTCGCTACCGCGATCGCCTCGTCGCCGCCGTTGAGGACGGTGATCGGCTGGCGGCCTTCGGCGCCAGGGGCGGCCTTGAGCTCGACCACCGCCGGCGAGACGCCGAGCGTGACCGCCGCCCGCGTTCCGGCCGGCATCGCCGCCGGCAATGCCAGGCCAAGCACCAGGACGAATACCCACGCGCTACGCGGAACGAATGAATGTGCAACCCAGCGATCCATCGCCATCCCCCTTACGCGGGAGCAACTTGCCAGGTCGTCGAAACGGCGAAGCTGCCGTCCGACACGTCGTCGTCAATCCGCGGGTAGTAGAAGGTGGGCGAACTCGAGTTCCCCGTGAAGATCGGCGAGAACGCCGGAGGGTTGTTGCAGTCTGGGAAGGCACCAGAGGCAGGCGACACGTCGGCGTAGGCGGCATGGTCCACACCGCTAAATCGGAGGTCAGCCAGCGTCAGGTCCGGGTTCGTCCCGGTGTTCGGCGTACCGTAGAAGGCGAATCGCCACGCGGTGTTGCTCTCGACGTTCATGAAGTTGCCGGCTTCCGCGGACTGACAGCTCGGCGTCCAACGGTAGAAGACTCCTTCACCAGGGTTCGTTCCCTGGCTGGTGGCGACGATGTCGTCCGTCGTGTTTTGCGGCGTCGAGCCGATTGCGCTCAGCCCTGACCCGAAGTTCGCGCTCAGGTCGCAGAGGGTGATGGTCAGGAACGTGTCAACGGAGGCGGTCACCTCCACCGTTTGACTCCCCTGGGCGCCGGCCGCCGGGGTGATCGCGGCCGATCCGAACAGCAGGAGCGCGAGCACGGCCGTCAGCGCCGGCCGGCTGTAATTGCGGTGGTGGGAGGAGATCATGACGGTACTCCTTTCGTGGATCGCGCATCGTCGTGGTCGGGGCGCTATGAGGCGACGACGCTCCAGGTCGTGGTCGAGAGGAAGGTGCCCGGCGCGTCGCCGTCGTCGACGCGTAGGTAGTACCAGACGGCTTCGCGGAAATGCCCCTCGCGGGAGAGGATGACCGGCGGTGCGCTGGCACAATCCTGAAAGACCCGGGAGAATGCGTTCGCACTTCCGTAGGTCGGCCAGATGCCACGCAGATCGAAGCGCAGATCGCCCTGCGAGACCCGCGGATCGTCACTGGTGCCGCTATTCTCGGTGGCGCACGTGAAGATGTCGTAGGTGAGGTTGCTCTCGACCGTCAGGAAGAGCTCACCGGGGCAGCTCCCTTGCCAGATGTAGAATACGCCCTCGCCGGGATTGGCGCCTTCCGGCGTGATGTAGGCCACCTCGTGGGGCGGGTCGGGCGGGGTTCCGAGCGGAGTCAGGCCCGAGCCAAAATTGGCCGTCAGGTCGCAGAGGGTAATGACCAGGTAGCTGTCGACCGTGGCGGTGACCTCGACGTCCTGGCTCTGCTGGGCATGCGCCGCGGGCGCCGCCGTGACCATAAGGATGAGAACAAGCACGGCGGCCCATGCCGACCGGCGAAAAGATCGACCGCGTGTAGGCGTCATTGCCTGCCTCCTTTGCTTCGCGTCTTCCTTGCCTACTTGCCTGTTGCCGTTGACCGTGCCTTCCCGGCGCCGCCAGCATGCACCCGGCCCATGCCCGGCCGCATCGGGCGAATATCCCAACCACGCCGACCGGGCCGTCCGGTCGACCGTGACCCCATGGGAGAAAACCCCTGATTACACCCTACCGACCCACGCACATCCTGGCATCGTTCGATGTGAGTACTTTTACTGTTCGTCGATGAGTAGATGACATTACACAGGGCGCAGCACAGAAGCGCGAGAGCCATCTGGCTCCCGCGCTTGCAGAGACGTGTGCGTGCGCTTGCCGCTATTCGAAGCCATCGCTCCGGGCGTAGTCGGCAACCAGGCGGCCGACGATCGCGCCGCCGGTGGCCCCGACCTCGTTGTCGATCGGGTAGTGGATGCCGGCCCAGAGCCGGGAATCCTTCGCCTCGGCGGCCTTCGCCGCCAAGTCGACCGCGTCGGCCGGGAAGAGGAAGCCGAGGATCGTCGCCCCGGCGGCGGAAATGGTCGAGTGCCCTGAGGTATACGACGGGAAGGGGGGTGTCGGAATCAGCACGTTCAAGTTCGGATCAGCCGTCACCGGGCGGGCGTACCAGAAGGCGAACTTGGCGTCCCAGCAGCAGACGAAGGCGTCGTAGATCGCCACGCTGGTCAGCGCCAAAACCCGCGCCGCGTGCGGCAGGTCAAGCCCATCGCGCACGATCAAGTCGCGAGCGGTCTCGATCCAGAGCCCGGCCGGCGTGACCGTGCCCGGACCGCCCGCCCAGAAGTGGACGGCCGCCTCCTGCTCCGGCGTCCGGCGGGCGACCGCGTCCTGCACCGCCGCCAGCTCCGCCTGCCAGAATGGCGAGTCCCAGGTCGGCGGCGGCATCGGGCGTAGCGCGTCGCCGCTCGGCAAGACCCAGGTCTGCCAGGTCCCCGCCAGGGGATCGAGCGGGTGCTCGATAAACGCGGGCGGCGTCGGCTCCCAGGCCCCGTCGCCGGTCGGCCGCGAGCCATCCCAGACGGCGTCCGAGCCATCTGCACGGCCCCGTGCGTCCGCCTTCGCCGCCACGACCCGGCCGATCGCCAGGCCCGCGTCGACGTCGCTCCGGTAGTTCACCCCGGCCCAGAGGCGAGATGTCGCCGCCTCCTCTTCGAGCCGCGTTAACTCAGCGGCCGCCTCCGGGAAGAGGTCGGCCAGTACGCCCGCCGCCGCGCCCGCCACCGCCGCGTGCGCCGACGGGAACGACGATTGCTCGGCGGCAGCCAAAGGCGCGCGACCCGGCGCTGGGGAGGCCGGCGCCGGCCGACCGTAGAATGCTTGCGCGTCTGCCGCCGCTATCACCGCGTCGGAAATCGCGACGTGGAGCAGGGCCAGGGCGCGACCGGCGCGCACCGGAGACGGCTTGTGCTCCGTGATCAGTGCCAGCGCACGATCAGTCCAGGGCAGCACCGCCGGGCGGTCGTTCCAGCGCGCCACCATCGCGCGCGTCTCGCCCGATCGCCGTGCCTGCAAGGCGCCCAACTCGTCGCGCTCGGCTCTCGTCGGCGCGCCGGGCGCCGCCGGCCGTACCTCATCTGCCGAGGCCAGAAGCCAGGGACGCCACGCCTCCGGTCCGTTCGCCGCGGCCGTCGCGGCCACACGCGTTCCGAGCGGGCCGAGTCCCACAAGCGCGGCCCCCGCGAACCCGGCGCGCAGCAGCGACCGCCGCGTCAGGCCGGTCCTCATCGTCCGCACCGCTATCATCTCAGTTGCCATTTCTCACCTTCCTCAAATGAAGCTCGAAGTCGTCGCGATCATCAGTCGCTTCGTCATCGCTGGCAGGCCGTATCCCCCAGCGCGACCCTTCGTCCCAACCCCGGTTCGGTCTCGTACCCGGCATGATCGGCATAGTAGGAAAGCCAGGAGCGGCACGCATCCGAGGATCCTCCTATTTTCGCGCGCCGCCGCGCCGCTTCTCCTTTGCCACCTCGCATACGGGTCCACCCGCCGAACTGCCCTACTCGGCAAACTCGAAGGCAAAGGTGTAGTTCGGAGCGGGCACGGCGACTTCCGGCGCGAACGGGATCAGGGTGTCGTTCTCTTCGCGCACCGTCGCCGTCACGATGCCACGCGCCCCCGCGTACTCCCCATAGCCGCCGGTGATGACACGGACGACATCCCGGCCAGCCTCCGCCTCAAAGCCCTCGGTCGCGATTGCGTCGGCCGCCGCCCCGAGGTTCCCGGCCGTCGCCGACAACCCGTCGCCCAGCACGAACTGCACGGTCGTGACGACCGCCACGTTCATCGGTTCCAGCGTGGCTAAATCGGCCAGGATCGTGCCCCAGCGGGTCGCTTGGCGCGTGGCGGACCAGGCGCAGGCTGCCGCCGTCGCAGGCGACGTCGAGCGTCAGCGTCTTCCCGCCCTCTTGGGCACGCGCCACCCTGGGCGCGGCCAGCAGCGCCGCCGCCCCGACCAGCGCCCCGCCACCGCGCAATACGCTCCGCCGATCCATCGTCGCCATCGCTCTTGGCTCCATCTCGGTCTTCTTGACGTCACCTCGGTCGCCTCCGGCGTCAGCACGACGCCGTACGCCGACGGTAGCGCGAACGCTTGCGCCCGGCATCGTCAGATCTGACGAGTTAAATGGAGCAAGGCTAAGTAGATGCGCGTGAGACTTTCTGAACAGTCCCTACAACCGCCCTGCCGCCCTAATACCCCGCAACCGTACACCCCGGAAGCCGCGGTTCGGCCGCGCCGGAGAGGATGCCGGTTGCGGGGTCGCGGGCGATCAGTTGCATCGCCCCGCCCGCCGCCCAGGGGCCGGTCAGCTCGATCGGGTGCCCTTTGGCGCGTAGCTCGGCGACGACCGCCGGTTTAACCCGCGATTCGAGCGAGATCGTCGGGTCATCGACCGTCCGTTGATTACCATAGGTAAAACGCGGGACCTCGATGGCGCGCTGCACGTCGAGGCCGAAGTCGAGGAGGTTGGTCAACAGTTGCAGGTTCGTCTGCACCTGCCACTGGGCGCCGGGCGTGCCCCCGACCAGCACTGTCTGCCCGTCTTTCGCCACCAGCCAGGGGTTGAGGGTATGGACTGGACGCTTGCCCGGCGCCAGGCAGTTGGGGCTCGCCGGGTCGAGGTCGAAGCCGAGCAGGCGGCTGTTCATCAGCACCCCGGTCTCGCCCAGCACCACGCCGGAGCCGGTGAAGAGGCTGTGGATGTACGAGACCATCGTGCCCGACTCGTCGGCGGCGCAGAGGTAGGTTGTGTCCGGTTGGCGCTGGCCGAGCGGCGCTAACGGCCGCGTCCGCGCCGGGTCGATCAGGGCCGCTTGCTCCCGCGCATGCTCCTCCGAGAGCAGCATATCGAGCGGCACGTCGACGAAGGCGGGGTCGCCCAACCAGCGCAGCCGGTCCTCGACCGCCAGCTTCAGCGCCTCGATCTGGAGGTGAATCAGCGCCGCCGACCCCAGCCCCATCGCCCGCGCGTCGAACTGCCGCATGATGCCAAGCGCTAGTAGGACGATGAGCCCTTGCGAGACCGGCGGCTGTTCGTAGACCGTGAACCCGCGGTACTTGACGCTGATCGGCGCCCGCTCCTCGGTCGCATGCACGGCGAAATCCTCACGGGTAAAGAGCCCGCCGTTTGCGGCCGAGAACGCGACCATCTCCGCAGCCAGCGCCCCCGTGTACAACTCGTCCCGCCCGCCGGCCGCGATCCGGCGCAGCGACGCGCCTAACCCTGCCTGCCGGAGGACGCCGCCGACCGGCGGCACGTCGCCGTTGGGCAGGAACACACGGACGCTCGCCGGGTACTTCCGAAAGACCGGAGCGCCAAGCGTGAGCACCTGGTGCAAACGCGCGTTCACCGGCACGCCGTTCTCGGCATACCAGATCGCCGGCTCCAATACCGCGGCCAAGGGCAGCGCTCCGTACCGCGCGGAGGCGTGCGCCCAGCAATCGACCGTGCCCGGCACCGTCGCCGAGAGCAACCCGTCCTCGGGGATCCCGCCCATCGCCTGGTAGCGATCAAGGGTCGCCGCCGATGGCGCCGCGCCGCTGCCATTCAGCGCGACAACCTCACCGTCCGCGTGGCCAATCAGGATGAAGGTGTCGCCGCCCAGGTGCCCGTTCCCCGGCTCGACGACCGTCAGCACCGCGGCGGCGGCGATCGCCGCGTCGATCGCGTTCCCTCCGCGCCGCAACATCTCCAGCCCGGCCTCGGAGGCGAACGGATGCATCGAGGCGACCATCCCCCGCCGCGCCATCGTCAGGTCGCGCGGCGGCCCCGCTACTACCTCCGGCCCACCCTCATGCCGAAGATCGTGCGTCATCGTCTGCTCGCGGGTCAAACTCACGTCGCCTCCCCTTCTGTCACGCATCGACTCAGCCACGTCCCGGCCATTATCCATCAGTCGAAGCGACGACCCCTTTCGAAGACCGCCGAACTCGCGGATAATCCCGCGGCACGACCAACGCCCGTCTGGGCAAACCACCATCAAGGAGGCACGCGTGACCCCGGAAGAGAAGCTGAAGGCACTTGGATACGACCTGCAACCGCTCGCCCCCGGCGGCAATCCGGCGATGGTTCCCGGTGTCATCACCGGCAACTTGCTCTACCTCTCCGGCGCCACTCCGCCGGCCGCCGACGGCAAACCCTGGGCCGGCCGCATCGGCGAAACCTACACCGTCGAGGAGGGCTACCAGGCCGCGCGCGCCTGCGCCGTCCAGCAACTGACGATGGCGAAAGCGGTCCTTGGCGATCTCGGCCGGATCAGCCGCGTCGTCAAGGTGCTCGGCATGGTCAACTGCGTTCCCGGCTTCCCCGACACCCCGGCGGTGATGCACGGCTTCTCGGACCTCCTCTACGAGGTCCTCGGCGAGGCCGGCCGCCACGCCCGCTCCGCCGTCGGCATGCAAGCTCTCCCCGGCAACGCCCCCATCGAAGTCGAGACGATTTTCGAGATTTCGTAGCTGTCAGCTGTCAGCCGTGAGCCGTCAGGAGGGCCTTCATGGCGGTTCGTGCCAGAAGTCGAGACTTTCGGACGTTGGGCGTGTGGGAGAAGTCTCATCGCGTGACGCTTGCCGTCTACCGTGTGACCAAGGGCTTTCCACGAGAAGAATTATTCGGGCTGACGAGCCAGATGCGGCGATCGGCATCGTCTGTTCCAACCAACCTTGCCGAAGGCTGCGGCAGAGGTGGTGGCGATCTACCGCGCTTCTGTCGCATTGCCGCTGGCTCAGCGAGCGAACTCGAATACCACTTGTTGCTCGCTCACGACCTCGAACTGCTTGATCGTTTCGTCTACGAGCGACTCACGAAGCAAGTCGAAGAAGTCAAGCGGATGCTGGCCTCATTCATCGACAAAGTGACCACCGAAAACTGACGGCTGACGGCTAACGGCTCACGGCTCACGGCTCACCACTCAATCCAGAGGAGTACCATGATCTTCAACACCCCGGATGGTGTCGCGGCGCTGACGCCGCTCAACCCGTTCGAGCGATCGGAGGACGGCCGGCCGCGCGTGCCGGATGATCTGCTCGAACGGATGAAGCTGGTCACCAACGACGAGGCGTGGGGCGTGCTCGAAAAGCAGCACGGGTACCACAACCAGTTCGAGGGGAACTGGATCAACGTCCACCCCGACGTCGTCCTGGTCGGCCGCGCCATCACCGCGCTGATGGTGCCGAAGCGGCCAGACCTGAACGATGTGGTCCAGCAAGTCGGCGACGCCGAGGGCCGCCGCGGCGGGCAGAACAACTGGGTCATCGACAGTCAGACGGAGAACGACGTCATCGTCGTCGACCTCTTCGGCAAGGTCCACGACGGCACGTTCATCGGCGATAACCTCGCCACCGCCACCCGCGCCCGCGCCAAAACCGGCATCGTGATCGACGGCGGCATCCGCGACTACCAGCGCATCGACCAGATGACCGACTTCGCCGTCTTCTGCCGCGGCATCGACCCCACCGCCATCGCCGACGTCACTCTCGTCGGGGTCAACATCCCAATTCGGATCGGCCACGCCACGGTGCTGCCCGGCGACGTCGTCCTCGGCACCCGCTCCGGCGTCACCTTCGTCCCACCCCACCTGGCCGAGGAGGTCGTCACCCGCTCGGAGGACGTCCGGCAGCGCGACGTCTTCGGCAAGTCCCGCCTCGCCGAAGGGCGCTACCAAGCCGGCCAAATCGACGTCCCGATCTGGGAAGACGCGATCGAAAACGACTACCTCGCCTGGTGCGAGGAACAGGGACTGAACGCGTCGCGGCGGGGATAGATGCAAGCATGCGCGCTTGCAGGCGCCATTCGCCGGTTGATCCTAGACCAGCGCGATCTCGTGGTAGTCGAGCAATCGACTGAGGCGCCCAGGCTGGCTACGGGCGTTTTCCGCGCAGCTCGCGATCACTGCATCGACTGCACGGTCGAAGAGAGCGATTGCCCGCGGTTCGGGCGCGCCTCGTGATCGTGAGTAAACCAATAGGTCTCTGCAAATGCGTCAGATTTGTGGTGATAAGCACAACCGTTGCGCGATCGCCAGAATCCTGATGGTTGGCGGTCATTGGTATGCGTCGCTACCCGTCAGTTCGCCGGTAAATCCGCGCCTCCCCGCTGGCGAAGACTTCCTCCCAGCCCGGACCGGGATACCCCGGCTGGGTGACTTGGGGATAGGGACCGGCGATCTCGCAGGCGGTCGTGCCGTGCCGCTCGAAGAAACCGACGACCAGGAGCGTCACCCCATACTGCTCGACGAGCGGGCTTTGCGGGTCGGCGAACATCGCCGCCACGTCCTCCTCGCGGGGGCTCGGTGCGCCCAACGGACCGATTTCGGCGAGGTGCTCCGGCTGCCCGCCGCGCCATTGCAACTCTGCCCCCTTCTGGCCGGCCACGGTTGGCACGCCCGTGAATGCCGCAATTCGGCTCGTCGGGATACCGCCGTTCACCTGATACTGGCACCCCGGCGCTTCGAGCAGGACGTCATCCTCGCCCGCGTGGTCGGCCAGCCAGCGGATCGCCGCCAGGTCGTCCGCCGCCAAATCCTCGATGAAGGCCGCCCCATCTAATCCCCGCCAGTCGCGCGGCGACTCCCAGTCCGTCCACTGCTCCGAGGCCACCACCGGATAGACCAACCCGGCCGCAATCGCGACCGTCAGCCCACCCGCCAGCGCGGCCCGCGCTGTCACCCGCGCCGCCGCCGTCCGCCACAGCAGCGCCGCGGAGGCCGCCCCCCCGATCGCCAGCAGGGTCCACACCTGGTAGTACACCTTGAACAAGGTGTTGTAGCGCCCGTCAAAGACATCCTGGATATAGAAGAACTCGGTTGCGAGGATCAGCCCAAACGCGGCCGCGAAGCAGCCGGCGACCATGGTCCTGAGTGCCGAGTGCCCAGTGCTCAGTGCCCAGACTGTTCCTTCGCCCTGCTCGGTACGCGGTACGCGGTACTCGGTACTCGCAATCAGCCACGCCGCGAGCGCCAGCGGCACGCCGGCCAGGATCAGGATCGGCGCCGGCAGCGCGATCGCGACCAGCGCCGCCAGCACGGCCGCCGCTATAGCTGGGCCGGGGATGCGTCGCGTCTCACGCCGCTGCCACTCCCGCCAAGCCTCGCCGCCGAGGTACAGCACGGCGATCGCCCAGCCGATGCCAAAGACAGTTAGGAACTCGCTGACCGAGGTCCGCTCGCCGTCGTAGGCGACGACTGTCGTCAGCAACCGCCCGACGATCGGCAGGTCGGCCAGGAAGGACGGCAGGTTGTCCGTATTCCCACCCGCGAACGGCACGAAAGTGGCTGTGAAGGGCAACCAGGCCGCCACCGCCGCGATCAGCAGCGCCGACGCCCGGCCGACTGTCTGCCCCGACCAGCCCCACGCCGCCAGCACGGCCGCCAGCGCGATCACCAGATAGGTCGGGAAGTCCCAACTGTTGAGCGGGTAGAGCGCCCCCACCGCCACACCGCTCAGCGCCAGCACGATCCACGAAACGCGGCCAGCCTCCCGCCCCAGTCGGACGAGATTGAGCGAGGCGACCAGCGCCAGTAGGGTAAACGGAAGGGCCATCAGGTGCGGGTGCAGATCGCCGAGCAGAAAGCTGAAATAGGGGAATTCGTTGATCGTCTCGGCCTGCTGAAAGCCATGATCGACCACAATCCGGCTCGAGTCCCAACCAATGCCCTGCCACCACCAGCTATCGACGGTGGCGCGCGGGTTCTTGAGAAACTCCAGCGGCGCATGGAGGTTGCCCGCAATCGCTAGCAGAAAGGCGGCCAGCGCCGCCGCGCCGAGCGCCCGCGCGCGGCCCAGCCACGCCCGAACCAGATTGAAACCCAACCCGGCCGCCCCGGTCACCGCCATGCCGAAGGTGCTGGCCAGCGCCAGGTTGAAGGCGTACCAGGACGGCACGTCGGCCATTCGCGCCAGCGAGCCGTGCACCAGATAGCCGAGGTAGTAGTAGTTGATCGGCTCGCCGGCAAACCACGGGTCGGGCGGCGGCATCTCCGTCGCGCGGGCGCTCGCCGCCAGGAAGGCGACGTCCATCGGCTTCTCGGTGCCGGTGATCCGCGGCGTGTACCCCCGCAGCGCCACGTACGCCGCGAACGCGACCAGGAAGACGAGTTCCGCCACCAGCAGCGCCCGCAGCCACTCCCGCGTGACGAGCCCTTTGCGAACCGCCAGCGCCCAGCCGGCCGCCGCCCCGACCGCCAGCGTCGCCCACAACCCGACCGTCGAGTACGGCACGAGATCGAGGCTCGCCAGCAGCCAGGTCGGGTAGACGACCGCCAGTAGCGCCACCGGCCGCGCGATGGATGCCCCTCGGTCCGGCAGCCGCCCCCCAACCAACCGCGCCAGCGGCGCGAACCCCCACGCCGCCGCCGCCAAGGCCAGATACCAGGTGATGCTTACCGTCAGCCAGGTCACCGCATCACCGAACTACTCGAAATCCAACAGATACCGGAGTCGCCACTCGATTTCTCGCAGCGTGGCAAGGCTGACAGTTCCGCGCCGACGTAGGAGCCGCTCAACGGAGAAGGTCCGAAGTTGCTCACACATGATGACTGATGGCGAGGTCAAACCACCTTCCGGTGGTTGAATCGGCACATGCGAAGGTATACCGCGATCTCGACGCGTCATCGGAACGACGAACACGAGCTCGCTACGCCCTCGGTTAGCGTCGCTGGACGAGACGATCACGGCTGGTCGTCTCCCGGCTTGCTCGCGTCCTCGAACCGGGTCGAACTCCGCGTCCCACACGTCCCCACGAACAAGATGTGCGGTCACTCGACCCATGGATCATCCTCGAGACCATCCATGAGCGTCCCTTCCATGCTCTTAAGCTCGGCCTGCCAGTCCGCCCATGCCTCCGGGTCTGCCTTGAGACGCGCGAATGCCGCGTCGTACTCCTCAAAGAATCGGCGGCGGCGCTCACGTTCGATGAGCTCTGCCAACACCTGGCCCATTGGTTGCTTACGCTCAGCTGCAAGTTCGGCAAGATGTGATCGAGCCTCCTCTGGGATTTTCACGGTCGCTGCCATTGACCTCCTCCTCTCTCCTTTCTGGTAGTCTCGATGGTATACCAACGAGTGTTCGACCGACTACGGTGATCTGTACGACGCCGATGAAGCGGAGAGACCGGCCCAGCGGTCCACGCCTTGCATTATCGTTAACGTCCGGCGCCGATCCGCGTCCTCACTCATGCGTAGGGAAGGTCCGTGGCTACCAGCACGATCACACCATCCGCGACCACGACCGACGAAGGCTGGAGCCGCCGCCGTCTCGGGCGGATCGTGCTCGCCGTCACCGGCAATATCCTCGCCTTCATGGCTCTCTTCCAGCTCTACAAGATGGTCCGCCGCACCTTCATCCAGCGCGGCGAAACGCTCGGCTACGCCAACGCCGAGGAGATCATCCGCTGGCAAAAGGCGCTCCACGCCTATTTCGAGCTCGACCTCCAGCAATGGGTCATCCAACACGAGTGGCTGATCACGATCTTCAACTACTACTACGCCTACTTCATGTGGACCTTCTACGCCTGTTGTGTGATCGGCATCATCTTCGCCCCGATCAAGTACCGCCGCCTGCGCCGCGTCTTTCTCTGCTCGATGCTCTTCGCCCTCCCCTGGTACGCCATTTACCCGCTCGCCCCACCGCGCTTCATGACCGGCGAGGGGTTCATCGACACCCTCGCCGTCTACGGCCCCAACTACTTCTCCGAAGAGGGGCTCGTTGCCGCCAACCGCTTCGCCGCCATGCCGAGCATGCACATCGGCTGGAGCACCATCGGCGCGGTCATCGTCGGCGTCTCGCTGACTCGCTGGCGGATCGGCTGGATCCTCGCCGTCTTCCACGTCGCGATAATGTGCCTGACCGTCATGGTCACCGGCAACCATTGGTGGCTCGACATCGTCGGCGGCTGGGCGGTCATCCTCGCGTCCTTCCTCGCCGCCCGCCTCCTGCCCGACGACCTGCCGCTCCCATGGCGCCATCGAACGTGAGGCGTGAGGCGTGAGGCGTGAGGCGTCAGCACCCAGCACCCAATACTCGGTACTCGGTACTCGCCACCTGACGCATCCCGCCAGCCAGCCTCCACCAACGTTATGTTCGTGGTCGTTTTATGCAAAGCTGGCCGGCTGATGGGAGGAAACCACCATTTTCATCACGTTTACCCTATTGACATGATGACCAACTCGTGATACTCATATAGTGGCGGCGCGATAGGGTGACCGGAAGGTTGCCACGCCGATGACCGAGACGACACGGGACCGACTGACATGTTGCGAGCAGTCGCCAGCACGGAGAAAGGAGGAATGACGATGGTCCAGTACGCCATGCTGAGCGGTACCTTTGCCGCTGATGCTCTCACCGTCATTCCGACCGATCCTGGGGGTGGTTCCGCGCGCTGTCCGTGACGCTTGAAGCGTCGACGGCAAAAGCGATCAGTCACCCGGGTCGGTCACCGACCCGGGTTCTTGTTGTCTGTGGGATACCGCCGGCCGTGGGGACGGAAGTGCGACCCGCGGCCGGATACATACACCGAACGTCGCCACGCGGCGACGCGGACGTCGATTCGTAAAGGAGGTGACTCGATGGTCAGGCTTCGGACCCAGGGACCCGGCACGCGCTAACCGTCGATGACGGCCGCCGAGCCGGCCAACGTCGAGGAGTCGCGGACGAGATGACCAAGCCCGAGAGCAACCGGGAAGCCAACCAAATTGTGGTCACCAACCGGCGGATGCCGCCGGTAGAGAGAGGAATAGCGATGTATCCCTACATGGACGTGGCACGCGTCATCAGCGAAGAGCGCCAGAAGGAGTTCATGCGCAAGGCCGAGGTGGCCCGCGCCATGGCCGAGATGCCGGACGACGGCGTCAGCCGGATCGCGGCGGTCCGCCGCCAGGTCGGCGCGGCAATGGTCCGCGCCGGCGAGCGGGTCCAGGGCGTCCAGCAGCCGGAAGCGGCCGCGGAGCTGCCCTACGGCGCCCGACTTACCATCGTTCGCTAAGCGGGCGCGCCATGAACGCGCCCACTATCTGGCGGGCATTCACCCCGCCCGCCACCACCCCCACGAAGGAGCGAAGGCGCGGCCATCACATCGACAACCCAACCCGCCGCGCCGCCCGCTCCCCCCTTCCCTCCCCCTTACCCGCGCCGTGCTCCACCCGAGCCGGCGCGGGTTCCTCTTTTCTGGGCCGTCAGCTATCAACTCTCGACTTTCAGCCATCACGAAACTCTGTCATGCCGATCGCGGAGAGGCATCTCTCCCGCGGAGCGAGCGCGGAGCGTTTTCTCGCAAGGTCGGCATTCGGATTGTCGAACGCCGAATGCCGCGGTCAGATGGGCGGTTGTCTCCGCGCCAACCAGATCAGCCGCATTTCCTGGCGCCCGCGGATCCACGAACCGCGGATCGCCAGCTATGAGCCCAGCGCGGTCGCTCCAAACGAACTTGCCACTCTTGATCTCCTTGCTCCGCGGGCGAACAGACCGGCGGCAGGCGCGGCTGGTTGGTTGCTTGACGGTGGAGCATCCCGTAGACCACCATGACCGGAGTTGTCACTGCTGAGTCATGCGCCCAGGAAACGCCATGCTCGTCGCCGTCAATCCGATTCTGCCGCGCCTGTCCAAGCCTCGCACCTCCTTCATTGGCCGCGAGCGGGACCTCGATGCCCTCACGGGCCTGCTGCGTCGTCCGGACGTCTCCCTCGCCACCCTGACCGGTCCGGGTGGCTGTGGCAAGACGCGCCTTGCGCTGGCGGTCGCGTCGGAGTTGGCCGATGAGTTCGACCGCGTCTGCTTCGTCGATCTCGCGCCGGTGCGAGACCCCGCCCACGTACCGAACGCCATCGCGCGGGCACTCGATGTCCGCGAGGGGGTCGAGCAGTCATTGGCGGAACGGATCGCGCGCGGCGTGGCGCAAGCGCGCCTCCTCCTGGTGCTGGACAACTTCGAGCAGGTGCTCGGCGCGGCGGCGTTCGTCGCTCAATTGCTCGACACCGTCGCCGATCTCACCGTCCTGGCCACCAGCCGGGCGCCGCTGCGACTCAGCGGCGAACGAGATGTTCCGGTCGATCCGCTGGCCGTCCCCGCCACGAGTCCGACCACCTCAGCCGGCGAGCTCCTTGCCTTCCCGGCCGTCCAACTCTTCGTCGAGCGCGCGGAGGCGGTGCGACCGGACTTCCGGCTGACGGCGGACAACGGGACCACGGTCGCCGAAATCTGCCGCCGTCTGGACGGTCTCCCGCTGGCCATCGAGTTAGCGGCGGCGCGTATGAAGGTGCTTTCGCCGAAGGCACTCCTGGCCCGGCTCTCCAGCCGGCTTCAGGTCTTGACCGGCGGACCAACGGACACGCCGGCGCGGCTCCAGACCATGCGCGATGCGATTGCGTGGAGCTACGAACTCCTCTCCCCGCGCGAGCAAACCATCTTCCAGCGCCTCTCCCTCTTCACCGGCGGCTTCACGCTGGAGGCCGCCGAAGCCATGGGCGGCGAGTCGGCAAGGCGGCAAGACGGCGAAGGAACGGACGAAAGTCCCTTGCCGCCTACCCGCCTCGCCGCCTCGCCGCCTTCCGTCCTCGACGGCATCACGTCGCTCGTCGGCAAAAGCTTGCTGCGGCCGATCGACGGCGCGGACGGCGATCGGCGGTACGTCATGCTGGAGATCATCCGCGAGTTTGGCCTGGAGCAACTCGCGGACAGCGAGGACGAGACCGAAACCCGGGACCGCTTCGCCGCGTGGTATCTCGCCTTCGCGGCGCAAGATCCGGCCGAGCTTCGTCCCCAGGCCATCGACCCGCGCTGGCTCCGTCGACTCGATCCCGAGATCGGGAACCTGCGGGCCGCGCTGAACTGGCTCGCCGAGCGCGGCGATGCAGCCGCCACAATGAGCATGTGCAGCAACCTCATCGTCTTCTGGTTCCTGCGCGGCACGCTGCAGGAAGTGACTGACTGGTTCGAGCGCGCCTTGGCGCTGCCGGCGCAAGAGGAGGTTCCGCCCAGCGTCCGGGCCAAGGCGCTCACCGACCTGGGCTATGTCAACTACCTGCGCGGCCATCTCGATCCGGCCGAACGCCTCGTCGGCGAAGGTCTGACTCTTTGGCAATCGATTGGGGCCGATGCCGGCGCCGGCTACGCGCTCTCGATTCGCGCCAAGGTCGCCATGCAGCGGCAGCAGATCGAACGCGCGCGGGCCGACTTTGAGGCAGCCATCGCCGTGTTGAGCAAGCCCTCCGTGACGAAGCTGCGGAAGGACGCCGGCCGGCGCTGGGCCACGCTCGCCCAACTTGACCTGGGCTGCGTGGCCATCGATCAGGGAGACCTCGACCGCGCCGAATCGCTCATACAGGAGTCCCTCTCGGCATTCCAGGCCATGAACGATCCGATGGCCCAGAGCGCGGCGTTGGGTCATCTCGGCCGCATCGCCGTCGCCCGGGGAGACCTTCGCCAGGCCGCGACCTGCTACGCCGACGGACTCGCCCGGTGGCAGGAAATCAGCCACGACGAAGGGCTGGCCGATTGGCTGGAGTTCGTAGCGCTGCTTGCATCCGTGTCCGGGTCCGCACCGACGGC
This sequence comes from Thermomicrobiales bacterium, assembly GCA_050696075.1. Taxonomy (GTDB): domain Bacteria; phylum Chloroflexota; class Chloroflexia; order Thermomicrobiales; family UBA6265; genus JBOGUF01. The sequence continues at coordinate 42,537 of JBOGUF010000076.1, read as the reverse complement.
CGCCCGCCTCCTCGGCACCGCCGAAACCCGTCGGTTGGCCACCGATTTTGCCGCCACCTGGCCCGAAAGCGCCATCATCGAGGCGGCGATCGCGGCCACCCGCCAGCGCCTGGGGGAGGCCGACTTTAACGCGGCGTGGGAGACCGGGCGCGGCCTTTCGGCTGCCAACGCCAGGGCGGAAGTGACGGCACTGCTCGCCTCACTGGCCAAGCCGCCCAGGCCAACCGTGCAGAACGACCATTTCCTCACCAATCGCGAATTCGAAGTCCTCTGCCTCGTCGCCGCCGGCCGCACCAATCCGGAGATCGGCGAGGCGCTCTTCATCAGCCCGCGCACCGTCGGCACCCACGTCGCCAACATCCTCGCCAAGCTCGGCGTCCGCTCCCGCGTCGAGGCGGCCACCTACGCCCGCGATCGTCGGCTCTGCTAAAGGAAGCGATCCGTCGACCTCCCCGCGTCGCTACCGCCGGCTGCTCGCCACGATCCGCAACACGTACCAGAAGAGCAGCATGCGGCCGGCGGTCTAGCGATCACCTCCGCGCCAACCAAGTCAGCCGCGTCACCTGGCGCGTGCGCGCCCACGAGTTGCGCATCGCCGGCGAAGAGCACAGCGCCATCACGCTGAACGACGCGAGAATTCGCCCCATCATTGCCTATCAACCCACGAATCCGTGACAATCCGCGTATGGATACGCGGCTCATCCTCATCCGCCACGGCGCATCGCACCACAAAGCGGACGGCGCCAGGCCGACGTGCTGGCGCGGCGGCTTGCCGCCGAACTCCAGGACTCCCCGACTGCCATCTACTGCTCCGTCATTCCCCGTACCATCGAAACGGCGGACATCCTCGCCGCGGCGCTGAGAGTGTCCGATGTCGTCCAGGACTCTGGACGCTCGTGCGCCTCAACGACCGCGCTCACCTCACCGACGCAATCCGTTAGCTGAGGCCGACTTACCCCGCGCCGCCACGTCGCGACACTTCCCAATAATGGCGCTCGTTGTCGGCACCATGCCCGGCTTGCTAGAGACGGTTATCGGCCACTATGAGACGTGCGGTTGTGCCGTACTTCGTCGGGGCGACGACCCCGATCCTTTGGAGTCTCGCAGCCACTTATCAATTTGCTCAAGCAGCATCGCGCTATCATGTGCTGCGCGCTCTTCCACTTTTTGCAAGGCCGGCAGGAATCCTGCCGTGGCCATGGCGTCGCGTATGGCCCAGAGTTTCGCAGGGTCGAAATCCGGAATCGTCAGGAGCAGGTCCGGATCCATCATCAGGAGTTCGCCGACTGTGGTGATTTGGCGGGTACGAAGCGGCGCCAGTACATCGTCGGGAACTTCAAGTTGACTGAGGGGCGTCCGCATCACCTCATCGGCCAGGGAGGCCGAGGCCGCTATCTGCTTCCCCTGCGCTTTGGGCACGAGCGAGAGCCGCACGATGGGTAGCGCAACCGCCGCGGCGACCAGAGCGCCGCCGATGATTTGCAAGCTAGTGACGCCGCTCAAAACCAGCACGGCGCCGGCGAGCGCGGCAATGAGGGTGACGCGAAGACTCCAGACGGGGCTAGTCAGGGTGGCCATAGCCTGCCTCCTTACGCGGCATTATGCACCAGGAGCGCAAGGTAGGCGGCGCTGAGGATCCACAGGCCCCAGGTGGTCACGACGAGCGCAAGATAGGCATTGGGCGAAAGGAGGTCAGCCGCGTGCGCGCGGTCGCCGAATACGTCGCGCGTGGTGAGACCCATTTCCTCCCACAATTGGGCCATCGCATAGAGGCTGCCAATCAGAGCGACGAGACCGGCGAGGAGAAACAGTGCGGGGATGGCGTGAACACCACGGAGTTCCGGCCCCTCCCGATGGGTGAGCGTGGCCAGAGCGATCGCGATGGCTGCCAACGTAGCCCCAATCTGCAACAACCCATTGCCGGGTTCGAGCCGCATCTCCACCCTTCCCGCCTCAACACATTGCTCGAGCAATTTCCAAACAAAGATTGTCGCACAACGACTCCACCCTCTTAACAACCCCTTACCGCCGGCTGCCCGCCACGATCCGCAACACGTACCAGAACAACAACGCCACGTCCGCGAACAAGGCCAGGGCGGCGGCGACGTGCTGGTCCGTGCGGTAGTGGCGCAGGATCGCCGAGGTCTGATAGAGGATCGCCGCCGAGGCAAACCCGACCATCGCCAGCGAGAACCACAACCCGAGGTTGAAGCCGATCAGGATGCTCGCCACGATCAAGCCGATCGCCACCAACCCGCCGACTACCAACGCACCTCTTATAAAGGAGAAGTCGGCCCCGGTCACAAAGGGAACCGCGGTCAAGCCGGCGGCCATCAGCAACGTCACCACCCCGGCCTGCGCGATCGCGTCCTCGTCGACGGTTTTGGCCCAGATCATGATCGGCAGGAAGAGCACCGCTTCGGCCAGGATAAAGAGGCCAAGCCCAAGGTACTGCTTGCCGACCGCGCCGCCGGTGCGCGCCCAGCGGTCCGCGACGCCGCCGACCATCGCGAACGCCAACAGCACCAGCAGCCAGTTCCAGCCGTCGGTCATCGTCGCGGCGACTTCGGTCGCGCCGTCCCATTGCAGCAGCAACGCCTCAACGGCGATAAAGGCGAGGATCGCCAACGCGAGATGCAGATAGGTGCGCCGGATGAACGCGGCCCGCGCCGTCGCGGGCGCTGACGAGACGAGTACCGGTTGCGCGGTCGCGTCCATGATCGCTCTCCTCGCTGCTGGCGCTCCTGCTCCCTCAATCCAACCGCGCATGGCAGTTACCCGCTCGGCGCGGACCAGCGGTGAGGGTTGCTCATAGCCAACGCCTAACGCCTAACGCCTAACGCCTCGTCCGGCGTCCGCAAATGCCACGCCGTTCGCGCTTGAAACGCCATTGCGGCAGCGACCACGCGATCCTCGCCCCACGCCCGGCCCATGAACTCGATTCCGGTCGGCAGCCCGCGCTCGCCGAACCCGTTCGGCGCCGTGATCGACGGCAAACCGCAGAGATTCCCGGCCGCGCCCAGCCGCGGTCCCTGGTGCCTGTCGAAAAAGGGTTTGAAGGGTTGGTCGATCGGCGGCGCCACGCTCGGGTGGGTCGGCGCTACGATCGCGTCGAACGGCGTCAACAACGTGTCGATCTGACGGCTGCCCAATCGCCGGATGCGCAGCGCCCGGAGGTAGTCGACCGCCGGGATGGCGAAGGCGTGGACGAGTCCAATCCGATCTTCCGGCGCGACCAGCCCGGCGCTCCGTCCCTCGATGGTGAACTCCTCGAAGGCGGAGGCCGCCTCGGCGTTGATCACGACGCTCACCGCCGCGTCGAACGGCAGATCGGGCAACGTCACCTCCTCCACCGACCCCATCTCCCGCAGCACCGCCAGCGACGCCTCGAAGTTCGCCCGCACCTCCGGCTGCGCCTGCGCCGCGCCGTCCTTCAGCACCGCGAACCGGAAGCCTTCTGCCTGTACTGCCGGAACTTCAAACGGCGCGGAGGCCGCGGTCGTCGGCTCGGCCGGGTCGGGTCCGGCGATGGCCGCCAGCACCGTCGCGCACTCCGCCGCCGTCCGCGCCATCGGCCCAAGCTTGTCCAAGGTCCAGGCGAGCGCCATCGCCCCGCGGCGGCTGACCCGCCCATAGGTCGGCCGCAAACCGCTGATGCCGTTGTACCCGGCCGGACTCATGATCGAGCCCCACGTCTCCGATCCGATGGCGAAGGGCACGCACCCCGCCGCCACCGCCGCCCCGGACCCACTCGACGATCCGCCTGCCCACGCCTCACGATTCCAGGCGTTCCGTCCTGGTCCGGTCAGCGCCGCGTTCGGCTGCTCGTACCCGAAGCCGCCCGCCATCTCGACCGTCGCCAGCTTCGCCACGAGCACCGCCCCGGCCTCACGCAACCGCTCGACCACCGCCGCGTCGTGCGGAAAGATCTGGTCCGCAAAAGGCGGCGCGCCCCACGTCGTCGGGATGCCTGCCGTCGCCAGCAAATCCTTCGCCCCGTACGGGATGCCGTGCAGCGGCCCACGGTCCACCCCGCGGGCCAGTTCGTCCTCCGCCTGCCGCGCCTGCTCCATGGCCAGGTCGGCGGTCAGCCGGACGACGGCATTGAGCGGCATGCCGACCTGTTCGAGCCGCGCCAGCGCCAGCTCGGCCAGCTCGACCGGCGAAACTGATCCGTTGCGCAGCCATCGCCCCAACGCGGGAATCGTGGCGAAGGCATACTCCTCCGGCGTCATCGCGCCTCCCCCCGATACGGCACGAAAACGATCTCCGGCTCGTCGGCGTTCGTCAGCGACACCGCCCGCAGCTTCTCGCCAAACTCAATCGTCTTCTCCACCCGCTCGCGCACCGTCGTCCACTGCTCGTCCGTCAGCCGATCGCCGAACCGGCTCGACAATACGGCGACGCGGGCGTCGACTTCCGGCGACGCCAACTCCTGGATCTGCTCATCCGATGTTCCCGCGCGGCTAGCCTGCCGCGACGCTTCTTGCGCCACCCATTGACCCCCTGTTTCGATCGACCGTGATTTCAGCGCCATTCCGGCGGGGAGCTGCCCTCCCATTTGATTGCCTCGCCGTCAAGCACATGGCGGTTGAGCGCGCTCGACCAGACCATCGAGGTTAAGAGCTCTCCGTGCGTACCGAGCCGCTCAAAGAGCGCTTCCAGGTGGGGGATCGAAGCGGCAACGACCTTCAGAATCGAACAATGTGGTCCGCTGACCTTCACCATATCGAGCACCTCGGGGTAGTCGTCGGGACTCGCGGTCCTGAGCAAGCACTTGCCTGAGGCGCACCGCATCTGGACGACTGCCATGACCGGCAGTCCGACTTTGCCGGGGTCAACCCGCGCGTGGTACCCGGCGATGACCCCGGCGTCTTCCATTCGTCGCACCCGCTCGGCCACGGCCGGCGAGGAGAGCCCAATCCGCCGGGCCAGCTCGTTGTACGACAGCCGGGCATCGGCTTGCAGCTCCCGCAAGATCCTCCAGTCGATGCTGTCGAGCGTTCTTTCCAATTGCGAAGCCATCGTCGACTTCTCCTTCTGTACACATGGCCATCGTAGCAGATCGATCCCCATCGTCCATTCAACCCGCTCTCAGCGATTGCTAGCCTTGATGTCTGCTGGGACGACCGGTCCCGGTCGCGGTGGATCAAGGCGGGTGACGCGCGTGGTATTGCTGGACGAACAGCGCCTGGAGCGAACAACGAATTGCGGGCGCAACGCGGAAAATCGCATCGAGGCGCCGCAGCACGTGCAGCGGCGCACACTCGCCGTGCTGGCCAGCGCGCAAGTGCTTGGCCTCGCGGGACTCGCGGGTGGGGGCACGGTCGGCGCATTGCTCGGTCGTGATCTGCTCGGTGGTACGACCTGGGCTGGGCTGCCACAGGCGTTCCTGGTCGTCGGCACGGCCGCCACCGCCGTGCCGCTCTCGCGCTATATGGCGCACGCCGGCCGGCGGCCGGGGTTGCGCCTCGGCTGGCTGCTTGGCGCCATCGGCGCGTCCCTGGTGGTCGCTGCCGCCGTCTGGAGCAACCCGGCGCTCCTCCTAACGGGCATGGCGCTGATCGGGAGCGCCGCCGCTGCCGGCGACGCCGCCAAATATGCTGCCGCCGACCTCGCCCTCCCGGCGGCGCGGGGCGTCGCCATCGGCACGGTCGTCTCCGCGAGCACCGTCAGCGCCATTGCCGGTCCCAACCTGGCCGCTCCCACCGGCAGTCTTGCCCGGTCACTCGGCATGCCGGAGCTTGCCGGACCGTTCGTGCTGGCGGTCCTCACCTTCGGCATGGCCGCCCTGCTCCTCACGCTCTTCCTGCGTCCCGATCCGCTCATGGTGGCCAGAGGGCTGGCCCTGCCGGCGGCGAGGGCGCGCGGTCCATTGCCGCCGAATCCCTTGTCGGCGCTGGTGCGTCGACCCGGCGTGCCGCTGGGCTTGATCGCCATGTCGGCCGCGAATTTCGTCATGATCCTCGTCATGACGATGGCGCCGATCCACCTCGCCGCTCACCACAGCAACCTCAACGTCGTGGGGTTGGCGGTGTCGGCGCACATCGCGGGGATGTTCGCCATCTCGCCGTTGACGGGCCGGCTGAGCGACCAGCTCGGACGGGCGCCGGTCATCGGCCTTGGCGGCTGCGGGCTGATGGCGGCGGGCGCCCTCGCGGCGATGGCAGAGCCGCACGACACCGCACTGCTGATCCTCAGCCTGGTGATCCTCGGCATCGGGTGGAACTTCGGGCTGATCGGCGGCAGCGCCCTCCTCACCGACTCGGTGCCCGAGCTCGCGCGCCCGCGAATGCAAGGCATCGCCGACGCCTCAGCAGGGATCGCGGGGATGGTGGCTAGTGTCCTCTCCGGGCTGCTGCTGGCGGCAGCCGGATTCGCCGCGCTGGGTTTGGTGGCCGTGGTGGTCGCGGCCGGCCTGGCCGGTGTGAGCCTGCGCTGGGCGACGAAGCCGCCCGTTCCCGCCTCAGGCGAACTCAGCTGAGCCTGGCGCGAACGGGCAAGATTAGGCCATTTCAGCAGATTGATGTGCGATGAGCATTCAACAGGCCCTCGTCGGTTGCGAGTATTAATGTCGAAGCGACCGCCCGAAGGTCGCGGATAAGGAGGAACCCCTTCGCCGCGTCGCCGGGCCAGCGTCACCCCGCGCCGGATCGCCGATCGCCTGGAGCCGGCCGCGGATCCCCCCTTCCAGAATCTCGGCCCCGGCCCTTGGCTCGCCACGCGGTCGTCCGGGTTGAGGACCGCGCAGCGGTCCAGCGACAGGCATCCGCGGCCGATGCAGTTGGTGAGCCCGTCCTTGAGGCGCTCAAGCTCGTCGATCCGCTCCGCGATCCGTGTGCTCCACATCCGCGTTAGGCGGTCCCAGTCCTCGCGTGTCGGGACACGATCGGTGGGCAGCTTATCCAGCTCGGCGCGGATCTCTTCCAGGGTGAGACCGACACGCTGGGCAAAGACGATGAACGCCACGCGCCTCGCTACGGCGCGCGGGTAGCGACGGTGGCCGGAGTCGTTGCGCTCCGAGTAGAGGAGCCCCCGCTCCTCATAGAACCTGAGCGCCGAGGTGGCAACACCGGTGCGCCTGGCCAACTCGCCGATGGTCAACGGATTGGCGATATTCAGGGAGCAGTTCATGGTTTCGAGATGGTACCAGGAGAACCCCTTGACTTCAACCACGGTTGAAGAATTAGCATGGCTCTGGAAGCAGGCATTGAGGGCTTCGCGACGCGGCCACAAGGTGTCAGAACGAGGAGGAACGGCATGAGCGATGAACTGTCGACATTGATCGAGCGCGAGGTGAAGAGTTGGCCGGGAGTCACCATCGGCGACACCGGCAGGGGCGGCTTGCAGTTCAACTACGGGCGAGTAGAGCTCGGACACCTGCACGGGAGCAGTTTCGCCGACCTACCCTTCCCGAAGAAGGTCCGCGACGAACTCATCGCGGAAGGGCGGGCCTCGATCCACGACCCGCTGCCGGATTCGGGCTGGGCGCGGCGCCGAATGAATGGACCGGCGGACGTTCCAGAGGTGATCGAGCTCTTCCGCATGAACTACGACCGTGCCAAGGTCCGTGCGGATCGACGTGCGGCATCGGGCTGATCACCCGCCACCTCGTCGTACATGCCAACGCTACCTGGCAGCAAGCAGAGAACAGCGAGAAGGAGCAAATCATGGCGACATCCGAAGCGGCGTACAACCAGCAGGTCATCGAGGAGTTTCGCGCCAACGAGGGACGGATCGGTGGCGACTGTGCAGGGGCGCCGTTGTTGTTACTGCACCACATCGGGACGAAAAGCGGCGTCGAACGAGTGAGCCCGTTGATGTACCAGAGCGTGGATGACAGCTACGCCGTGTTCGCCTCCAACGCGGGTATGGACACGCACCCCGCCTGGTATTACAACCTGCTCTCGCACCCGCGAGCGAGCATCGAGATGGGCACGGCGACGATCGAGGTGTCGGCGCGGGTGGCCGACGAGGAGGAGCGTGCCCCGATCTGGGATCGGCAGAAGCAACAGTACCCGGGCTTCGCGGACTACGAGGCCAGCACATCCCGCCAGATCCCGGTCGTGCTTTTGGAGCCCACGCCATCCGCCCGGTAAGCACTTCCGTGCCGACGACCACGAACCTGGACAGCGGAAAGGAATCATATGGAGCACTACATCTGCGTCACCTGCGGCGCCCAGTTCGCGCCGACGAATGAGCCGCCGCCAAATTGCCCTATCTGTGAGGACGAACGCCAATACCTTGGGCATCAGGGGCAGCGGTGGACCACCCTCGACGAGCTGCGGCGCGACCACCGCAACGCCGTCCGGCCCATCGACGTCGGCCTGACCGGGATCGCGACCGACCCGCGCTTCGCCATCGGCCAGCAGGCCCACCTGATCGAAACGCGCGCCGGCAACATCCTGTGGAATTGCATCAGCCTCATTGATGACGACACCGTCGCCGAGGTCGAACGTCGCGGTGGCTTGGTGGCAATCGCCATTTCCCACCCGCACTTCCTCACGGGGATGGTCGAGTGGAGCCGCGCCTTCGGGGGCGTCCCCATCCACATCCACGCCGACGACCGCGCCTGGGTCATGCAACCCGACGACGCGATTCACTATTGGTCGGGTGAAACGGCCGAGATACTGCCGGACAGTGGCTTGACCCTGATCCGCTGCGGCGGCCACTTCGCCGGGAGTTGCGTCCTGCATTGGACCGCGGGCAGCGGCGGGCACGGCGCCCTCCTTACCGGCGACACGATCACGGTTGTGAGCGACCGGCGGTGGGTCAGCTTCATGTACAGCTATCCCAACCTGATCCCGCTCGGAGCCGATGCCATTCGACGCATCGTGGCCGCAATCGAACCCTATCCGTTCGACCGCCTCTACGGCGGCTGGCACGAGAGCGTCGTGGCCTCGGACGCCAAGGATGCGGTACGTCGCTCTGCCGAGCGGTACCTCGCCCGGATCGAGCGCTAACCGCCGCGCCGTCGATCTGCTCCCAATGCCAGTAACGTACCGACGACCTACCAACGTGGGGAGGACCACTACGCCTACGAACAGGGGACGATGCTCCCCACGCTGGCGATGCGCCGATGATCTCCTCGGTGCATATTTGATGCGAGACGCGGACGACGGTCCTCGACACGCAATCGCGGAGGGACTCGACGATGCCCACCTTTACCGAACAGGAACGCGCCTACCTCGCCGAGTCGCGGCTTGGCCGACTTGCCACCGCCGATCGCGACGGCCGACCGCACGTCGTGCCTACCGGCTTCCGCTTCGACCCGGACGCGGGCGTGATCATGATCGGCGGGCACGATGTGGCCGCCACGAAGAAGTTCCGCGACGTCCAGGCCAACCCCCACGCGGCGTTCGTGGTCGACGATCTGGTCTCGGTCAGCCCCTGGCGCGTTCGCGGCATTGAGATCCGCGGGGAGGCGGAGGCGATCGCCGAGGGGGGCGAGGCGCTCGGTCCCGGCTTCGGCAGCGCCTGGATTCGGATCACGCCGTCACGGATCGTCTCCTGGGGCCTGGCACCCGTTCCCTGATCCTATTGACATTCGTGAAATTCGTAACTAACATCGTTCGGGAACTGACGCGACGTGGCGTCGAGATCCCCGGACGCAATCTCACATTAACCGGTCTCGTGGGTCAGATACGGTATGGTCGCGGTGGATGTGAGCGTGCGACCGTGAGTAGGTAAGCGTGCCGCGGGCGGTTGGGACGCGCGCCGGGAATGGCTCAAGGCAGAAGGGCAGACAGCATGGCTTTCAATTCGGGATTAGCGGGTCGCGTCAACGATGGCAACGTCAAGTGGTTTACGCTGATCGCGGCCTGTTTCGGCCTCTTCATGGCGATCCTCGACAACCTGGTCGTCAACATCGCGATGCCGACCATCCAGACCGACCTCGACGCCGAGATGACCCAGCTCCAATGGATCGTCTCGGCCTACACGATCGTCTTTGCCTCGCTCCAGATCACGGCCGGCGGTCTCGGCGACCGGTTCGGCCGCAAACGCTGGTTCCTGATCGGCTTGGTCCTCTTCACGGTGACTTCGCTGCTCGCCGCCTTGTCGCAGAGCATCGAGATGCTGATCGCGATGCGGGCGCTGCAAGGGCTCGGCGCGGCCTTCATCATGCCGCTCTCCCTCTCGCTGATCTCGGCGGCCTTCCCGCCAGAGGAGCGGGGCAAGGCGGTCGGCATCTGGGGCGCGATCTCGGTTTCCGGCATCGCCCTCGGCCCGGTCGTCGGCGGGGCGCTGGTCGAATACGCCTCCTGGGAGTGGGTCTTCCTCATCAACATCCCGATCGGCATCATCGCCTTCTTCGTGACCCAGGCGGTCGTCCGCGAGTCGCGCGATGATTCCGGCACGGTCGCGACCGACATCCCCGGCACGCTGCTCATCACCGGCGCGATCGCCTCGCTGACCTGGGGTCTGATCGAGGCGGGCGAACGCGGCTGGACCGAAGGCGTGATCCTGACCGCCTTCGCGGCGGCGGCGGTGCTGACGACGGCCTTCATCTGGGTCGAGGCGCGGACCGAGCGGCCGATGGTGCCGCTGCGCTTCTTCCGCTCGAGCACCTTCACCGGGGCCAACATCGACGCCTTCATGATCGCCTTCCTGATCACCGGCGTCGCCTTCTTCATGACGCTCTACCAGCAGAACGTCCACGGCTACTCGGCGATCAAGACCGGGTTGGCGATGGTGCCGATGGTGGTCGTGATGATGGTCCTCTCCCCGATTTCGGGCGCGATGACCAGCCGCATGGGCTCACGCAAGCTGCTCAGCTTCGGCATGATCGTCACCGGCATCGGCACGCTCTTGTTCCTGCGCAGCAGCGCCGACGCCACCTACTGGGACATCCTGCCCGCGTTTCTCGTCATCGGCGTGGGCAACTCGTTCCTCTGGGCGCCGATGACGACGGCGGTGCTCAACAGCGTCGAGAGCTCGAAGAGCGGTATCGCCTCGGCGATCAACGGCGCAACCCGGGAAATCGGCACCGCCTTCGGCGTGGCGCTGCTCGGCACGCTGGCCAACCGAGCCTACCAGGACCGCTACGCGGCCAACGACCAGATTCAGGCGATCAAGGCCGACGCCGCGCTCGCCCCGCTCCACCCAGTCGTCGACAAGGTTGGCGAGGGCGCCAGCTACGGCGGCCGGGTCATCTATAACGATGGGTTCTTTCCCGGCGTCGCGCAGCAGGCGCCCGAGGTCGCCGCGACGATCGCGAGCGTCAGCGCCCGCGCCTTCGTCGTCGGCATGGACCGCGCCGTGATCTTCTCCGGCGTGGCGATCATGGTCGCCAGCGCGATCTCCTACCTCCTGATCAAGGACGAGGTCGTCGCGACCCCCGTCCCCGACCCGTCCGTTGCCCCGGACGCCCGAGTCGCCGAGCTGGCGGCGGACTAACTTCCCTTCCCTTCTTTTCCCGCCCCGGCGCCCGATGAATCGGGCACCGGGGCTGACCATGCTTGGATGGTATGCTGGTTGGGGCATCACATCAGGATGGAGGACGCGCCAAATGGCACATCGAACCTCAGCGACTGACGACGACCCCGATGCACCAAAAAATGAAGCGGCCGCTGGTTCCGACTCGGGCCGCCTGGCAGGGCAGACTCCGCCTGACCAGCGCCACAGCACGGGGGGCGATCTGCTCCGCTTCGCCGGAACCTGGGTCGGCGACGACTTCGAGGAGTGTCTTGAGGCTGTCTACGCGTCTCGCGGTCAGATCTCGTTCGAAACCTGGGAGGAAGACATGACACCAACCACTTCCAGTGCAGCCAAGCATCGATCGTCAACAAACGACCCGGAGACATCGCCTCATATCAAGTGCGAAGCAGCCGACAGCAAGGGTCAGCGCCCTGTTGGTGTGCCAGCTTCTGCACTTCTCGCCCATTTCGGCCGCTGGCAGGGAGACGATCTCGAAGAACTGACCGCGGAGGTCTATCGGACTCGCAGCAAGGTGCGCTTCTAGCGGCCCCCATGTTTCTTCTCGACACGAACCACTGCTCGGCCCTCATGCGCGGCGAGCCCGCGATCCATCGGCGCATCCTCGAGCTGAACGAGACGCTAGTCGCCATCAGTGTCATCGCCGTGGGCGAGCTTTACTACATGGCGCATCGCTCCGAGCGATTGACCGGCAACCTGGCAGAGGTCGAGACTTTCCTTGCCCGTATCCCGACGTACGACGTCGACGGTGACGTCGCACGGGTGTATGGCGACATCCGGGCTGCGCTGTTCAAGCGATTCGGTCCGAAGGAACGGGCCAAGCGGCGGCACACCACCATCAGCCAGCTCGGATTCGACGACAACGACCTCTGGGTTGCGGCCATTGCTATCCTCCACGACCTGACCGTCGCCACCGACGACGACGACTTCGCGCGCATCGCCGAGGTCACCGACCTGCGGCACGAGTCGTGGTTGACGCTATCAGGTGCCGCTTGAAACTCCTTGCCCGCGCCTCAAATCGTCGAAAGGTACACTCGCTCTAACACCCACACCAGAACTGAGGGGGAGAACTCGGATGGCCGAATCGAACCAACAACCGACTGCTCCCGATGCGCTTGACCCGGAGCCTGATCATCTAACAGACGAAATGGGCGAAGGCAGCTTCGACGGGCCTGCCCACACACCTGCTTCTGCCCTCCTGCAGCACTTTGGCCGTTGGGTGGGTGACGATCTCAAGGAGCTCACCGATGAGGTCTACCGGACGCGGAGCAAGACCCGCTTCGAGTAAGGAGGGCGCTTCATGGCATTGAGAGCCCCCAAGACCGCAACGATCCAGCCTCCAACGAACCCGGAGGACAAGACCGCTCGCCGTCCGGAACACGAGCAGATACCGTTCCGCGCGGTTGAATCGACAGAGCGCACACCGTATTCCGGGCCTGATTCAACCGGCGCTTCTCTCCTGGAGTTGCTTGACCGGCTCCCGCGCTGGGCCGGCGACGACCTTTATGACTTGTTGGACGAGGTCAAACGCATGCGCGGCGAGGCCCGATTCTAGCGTGTACCTCCTGGATACCACCCATTGTATCGAGTATTTCCAAGCTAATTCAATCATACGTCAGAGGCTCTCGCGGCTTGAGCGCGCCTCCATCGGCTCCTGGGTCATTATCCGAGCAGAACTTCTGTATATGGCGCTCCGCTCCAATCAAGTTGAGCAGAATATTGCGCTCGTCGATCGGTTTCTAAGCGAAACCGCCATCTACCCAGTCGATGACCCGACCGCGGACGCCTTTGCGCGCATCAAGATCGCCATCTTCAATCGGTTTGGTCCAAAGGAGAAGTCCCGGCAACGTCGTTTCACACTGAGCACCCTGGGCTTAACCGACAACGACCTCTGGATCGCCGCCATTGCTCTGCGCCATAACCTCATTGTCGTCACGAGCGATGGTGACTTCGCGCGCATCGCCGAGGTCACCGACGTACGCCACGAATCGTGGTTGGTGGCTGACGAATGAGCGAGACGAGGCAACTCTTCATGCGGCGGCCCGACCTCGAGGCTCTGCCGACGATGCCGTCCTTCCCACCAGGGTACGAGTTGCGGACGGCGGGACCGGAGGACGCCGAGGCGATTGCCGCGGTGATGGTCTCGGCCTTTGGGCCGGAGTGGTCGGCCTCCATGGTGCGCGAGAAGCTGCTCGACGCGTCGGACGTTCCCGAGACCTTCGTCGTGACCGCCGGTGGGGTTCCGGTCGCGACCGCCTCGGCCCGGTTCCTGCCCAACCAGTATCCCGGCTCCGGTTACGTCCACTGGGTCGGCGCCCACAGCGCTCATCGCGGCAAGGGGCTCGGCTTCGCCGTTACCCTGGCGGTGCTCCACTATTTTCGCGAGGAAGGCTGCCGGGACGCCGTCCTCGAAACCGATCCGCCGCGCCTCCCCGCGATCCACGTCTACCTCGGACTCGGCTTCCGTCCCATACCGGTGACTCCCGATCAGGAGCGGATCTGGTCGAGTATTTTGGCCGCCCTCGGCGCCACGCCCCAATGACCGACACCTGTGGAGCGGACACGGTGACGCTTAGGAATGGTGAACGCCGCTCTTATCCCTTGGCCGGGAGGATGCCGAACCCGCCGGGCACGACGACAACCTGAACCGGGAAGCCCTCGAGTTCCCGCGGGAGCCGCTCCCGGACCGAGTCATCTTCAACGTCGATGCGCACGGCGTCGTTCCCAATCGGCGTTCGGCCTTCGCCCACGCCGTGGACGCCCTCGATTTGGGACAATCGTGTCGTGTTCCGCTCCACCACGCCCGTGATCGGTGACTGAGGCCCTTGTGGGGCCGGTGGGGTGAAGGAGATCGCGGCCTCCTCCGAAGCGCCACTGGGCTCCGCGAAGCCCCGATCCTGTGAACTAAACATCGGCACCACACCTCCACGGTCAACGAGGCCGATCCGGTCAGGAGAAGAGACGATTGGCGTGTGCTCGGCGAGCACGGCGCCACGGCATCGATCGCCCCTCGCTACTGACCGGCGTACGTGCCGTTAAGTATAGAGGTTGATGTCGAGGGCCGACACCACCCAGGGCATCGGGTTGCAGATCGTGTAGCCGCCGCCGCCAGCGAAGAGCAGGCCCACCGGGTACCTCGTCGAGTCCCAGGTCCAAACGCTCGAACCGGAGTCCCCGCCCGCGCTGAAGTTGCCGCTGAAGCCTTGGACCACGAACTGACCGGCGAACCACGCATAGCCAACGCCGTAGTTGATCCAGCCGGACCAGTTGAGGGCCACGATGCGGCCGACGGTCAGCTGGGTCGTTCGACCGCTCTTGCCGACGTTCCACCCGAGCTGGGGATAGAGGGGCTGGCTGGAAATCCGGAAGAATTGCCGTGTGCCACTATAGAGGTAGATCAGTTCCCGGCGGACGCGGTCCGGCCAGCACCATCCCGTGGCGCAGTCGACGTAGTTCGTCGCCCCGCCGAACGCGATGGGGATGAAGCGCTCGAGGATCGCGATCTGGTAGGCAGGGCAGCTACCACCGTCATAGCGGCCGGGCTGACTGATGCAGTCACCGAAGACCGCGTTGTTGGAGTTGGCGATGACGTGGTTGTTGCTGAGGAGCATCAGCCGTGAGTTGCGAGGGGCGCTGCGACCGATTGACAGACAACCCAGGGTCCCCGCGGTGACCCGGGGATGGCCGATCGAGACGCCTCCCGGCGCCGGCCGGATATAGAAGTGGTGAGACTGCGCGTCGAAGACGCCGCTCTCGTGCACGGACAGCGGAAGATCGCCTGCCGCCTCAACCCCGAAGGATTCCACTACGACCGATCGCACCTGGTCGATCGAGGTCTGCTCAGCCACGAACACGGCCAGCGTCGGCTCGCCCGGTGTGCCGGGTCCCCCCGGCTCGGACATTCCGATGCCGACGCCTTGGATGTTGCCGACATCGGACACAAATGCCTCCACCGACTGCACACCGGACGCCCGCTCCTGCCGATGAATGGCCTCCTCGAGTGCCTCTCTGGCGTCGAGCAGCTGCGACGAGATTCCCGCCATGGACTGCGGCGCGGCAGTGAAGGCGGCCTGTTCCGTCAGAGTCTCGCTGGGCACCTGGAATTGCACGCCGGCGTTCTCCTCCGAGGCGGATGCCTCATCCTCCGACGGTGGAGCGAAGCCGGACCGCGTTCCGGAGCTTTTCCCTTCTTTTGCGCCAGGCACGGAGCTTTTTCCTCCCTTGGGGTCAGGCATCTCATGTCTCCTTTCGGGCGTACCAATGGGGCAATCAAGACTGAATGGGGAGTCGGCTGGTATCGTTACGGCGACTCTACGTCCTCCTCTCTTGGCATCCACGTCATCTCGCCGGTTGATTCGGCCCGAGTATGGCTGGTGGGAGGAACTCCGTCATGACGGTTTCGTCATGTCGGAATCGTCGAGTGCGGCGGCATCGTCACCGGGGCATGCGGCCGTAGGTCAAGGCAGGCATCGCCGATTCTGCCGGCGTTGGCACGAAGCGGTAGCCACGGCCGGTCACCGTGGCAATGTAGCGCGGGCGATGCCAATCGTCCTGCAACTTGGCGCGGAGATTCCGGACATGCCGGTCGACCACGTTGCTCTCGGCTGCGAAGTCGACGCCCCACAGGTGATCTAGGATCTCGTCACGGGTCAGGATGCGCCCAGCATTGGCTGCAAGCAGGTAGAGGAGGCTCTGGTCCAGCGCCGTGAGGTGCAGCTCATGACCGCCGACCCGCACGCTGCGGTTCAGGATGTCGATCTCCAGCCCGCCAAGCCGCAGGACGGGGGTCATCGGGAGGTCAGCACGATGGGTGCGCCGCATGACCGCCCGAATCCTGGCGGCGAGTTCTTGGGGGAAGAATGGGACAGTAAGGATGTCGTCCACGCCTCGGTCGAAGGCCGCCAGTCTCGTGTGCAGATCGCTCCGCCGTGTCAACGCGAAGACAGCGATGGGCGCGGCGCCCGGCGCCGCCGAGCTAAGTTCGTCGGGGACAATCTCGTTGGAAACGTCGAAATCGACAATGGCGAGATGAGGACGCCACTCCCGAACCGTGACTATGATGTCCTCCGCTGGCGCCGCGCGTGTCGTGTACGGGCCTTGGGCCAGCGCCAGTCGGATGTCCTCTCTGAGTTGCGGCTGGTCAACGACCAACAGCACTCGAGCGGGGCTAGACATGTGCCGGACATCGGTGTCCATAGGACGACTCTGCGCAAAGATGCGTTCCAGCCTCAAACTCCTTAGACATCATCGCCGGGCGCGGCTTAAGGCACATCGGGAGAATTACGTATTGAGGAAACTACTTGATACGTATTTACTGCTACGGACACCAAGACACCGCCGGCTACTTAGTCGCGCCGGTCGATAGCGAGGCTACTCCGACTCAGCTACCGAACACGACGCGCTCATTGGACCGGTTGTGCGAGACGGCGACACAACGGTGACGCGCGGCCGGCTGCGCCACCTGGCCGATCTCCCCCCTCTAATCGCCCAGGAGGGCGACGAGCGCATCGGCGCGGCGACCTACGCGATTAACGGCGCCGAGTGCGACCTCACAAGCATCAATGCGTTGCGTCTCGGCCGCGGCATCGGGACCGGGCTTCTGACCGCGGTCGAGGACGCGGCGCGGGAAGGCGGCGCCCACGGTCTCCCGCTCCACGACGAGATCGAACTTCTCAAGGACTGCTGGCGACCTGTTGGCGCAACGGCGCGCGCTTCAATAAGCAACGGAGTACCATACACGCGAAGAGAATGCGCGTCCGACGCGCGTCGCAGAAGGGGTCCCGCCATGCTCATCCGGCTCATCCTCATTACCGCGATTTCCGTCGGCACCGTCGCGTCCCCCGCCTCCGAAGGCAGCGCTCGTCAATCGGCGCCGACCACCTACTACGTCAGTCCATTGGGTGACGACACCAACACCGGCACCGCGCCGGACCACGCTTGGCAGACGATTGGACGCGTCAACGAAGGGAGCTATGAATCCGGCGACGCCATCCGCTTCGAAGGCGGACAGACCTTTACCGGCGCGCTCGGGTTCACGGCGGACAACAGCCGCGGCACGCCGGACCGGCCGGTCACCGTCTCCTCGTACGGGACCGGCCGCGCCACGCTGGCCGGCGACGCCTCCGGCGGTCTGGTGGCCTTCGACGTCGCCGCGCTACGAATCACTGATCTGATCTTTATCGGACAGGACGCGACCAACGGCGCGACCGGTTTGGGCTTCTTCAACAGCACGGGAGCCGCGCTCGAGTCGATCGAGATCGTCGACGTGGCAATCAGCACGTTCACGACGGCGATCTTCGTCGTCGCCGGCGACGCGCCCGGCCGGTACCGAGATATCTTGCTTGAGCGCGTCTCGGTCCACGATAACGCGATGGGGCCGAGCATCTGGGGATACTTTCCGGCTGCGCCGGAGGAGCGTCCCGACGCCTACGGCATCGAACGGCTCACCGTTCGCGACAGCGAGTTCTTCCGCAACACGGGGGCTGGACTCGAGGGCGGCTGGGGCGCCGGGCTCTTCATCGTCAACGCCAATCGAGTCATCATCGAGGACAACCGCGTGTACGACAACGGCGGCGATAACCCCGAGCAGACGCCGAACGGTCCGTCGGCCATCACCGTCTACAACAGCCGCGACGTCCTGATCGAGCGCAACGAGATCTGGGGCCAACGCTACGACCTGAAGAACCAGACCGACAACGCCGGGATCGACCTCTGGGCCGTCAACGCGACGGTGCAATACAACCACGTCCACGACAACGAAGGCTGGGGCATGATCCTGGGCTCCGGCGACGGCGGATTCGGCGTGGACTGGCCCGGCCAGGACGTCACCATCCGCTACAACGTCTTTGCTAACAACGGCCGCCCGCTGCCCGATACCGAGTCGACCCACGAATTCCTGATTGCCAGCATCTTCATGTTCGGATCGCCCATGCGGTACGAGATCTACAACAACACCTTCTTCCGGGCGGGGAGTGTCCACAACCCGATCCATCCCGATTTCGTCCAGGGGATGATCTATTTGGTCGACGTGCCCGGCCTGCCGAGCGGCCCGTGGGGGGACATTCGCTTCCGCAACAACGTCTTCGCCGCCCACGGCGACGCCGCGCTCGTCGAGATCGCTCGCCCGGAGGCCGGCAGCGGTCTACGCTTCGAAGGAAACGCCTACATCCTCGACGGCGAGGCGCCACTGGTGCAATGGGCCGGCGTTCCGTACGGCAGCGCGGCCGAGTGGAGCGCGGCGACCGGCCAGGAAGTGCTCGACGGTGCGCTCCTGGCCGTCGAGACCGATTCCACGGCACTCTGCGCGCTGGACCGAGCAGGGACGCTCGCGGACTACCATCTCCCCGTCGGCTCGGCCCTGATCGACGCCGGACTCGATCTGCCGCACGTGGCCGGACTCGACGTCGGACGGCAGGATGTTGCCGGCAACCCGATCCCGGCCCAGGCCGGCTACGACGTCGGGGCGATCGAGTTCCAGTCCGGCACAATCTGCGAGTAGCCGCCGGGATCGGCTGGACTACCCGCCACCTGTCGCCTGTCGCCTTCCGCCTTCCGCCTTCCGCCGTCAGCCGTCAGCCGGTAGAACCGGAAGAAGTCGTGCTCGATTGGCAACACGTCGACCGCACGGAATCCCGCCTGCTCGGCGTAGTGGCGCATCGTCGAGGTCCGCATCACCGTGCCCGTGCCCGCCGAGGGTTGCTCGGTCATCCCGACCGGCAGGCAGTGGAGGATGCTGAAGCCGTACATGTAGCGTTCGACGTCGTCGCCCGGCGCCGTAAAGACATCCGCTACCTTCTCGTCGACGACCAGCACCGTGCCGCCGTCGCCGACGAGACGGCGCATCGCCTGGAGCGTGGCGACCGGATTCGGCATGTCATGGATGCATTCCACGGCCAGGGCGAAGTCGTATTGCCCGGCCAGCGTCGGGTCGCCCGCGTCGCGGACCTGGAATGCGACGCGCTCGGCGACGCCGGCCGACTCGGCGTTGGCTTGGGCCGCCCGCACCGAAGCCTCGTCGAGGTCGAACCCATCGACGCGCGCGTTGGGGTACGCCTTCGCGATCGCAATGCTGGACCATCCTAGGCCCATGCCGATGTCGGCAACGCGCGCGGGTGCATCGGCCCGCAGCCTGGCGTGGACATCGGGCATCGCCGGCAGCCATTCCTGCGCGAGCAGGTTGAGGAACTGGGGTCGCGTGGTGCCCGCCTGCCCCTCGTGGAGATCGACGCCGTAGTCCTCGTATGGGACACCGGCGCCCGTGCGGTACGCCGCAACCAGCGCGTCGAGCGGCTTGACGCAGCCGACGAAGATCTGGGCCACCGGCGCCATCGCGCTCAGGCTGTCGGGATCGACCAGCACCTCAGCGTATTCCCGCGGCAGGCGGAACCGACGACGGGTTGCCGGCGCGGCCTGGTCGTCGACGTCGAGGATGCCAGTCACCGCCTGCTGTTCAAGCCATTCCCGCACGTACCGCTCGTGGGCGCCCGTGCGATCCGCCAATTCCTCGGACGTGGCCGGACCGCCTGCTGCCAGCGCCCGGTAGAAGCCGAGCCGGTCGCCGAGGTAGACCGCGAAGAGGTCCATTGCCTCGATCGTCGCGTGAAAGATGCGGGTCGCTAGCGCGTCCCGCCGCTCGGCCGCCACATCGATCGTCGTCACCATTGTCCTGCCTCCCCCTTGCTCAGACGATTACCTGCCTGTCAGGATGCGTTCGCGACGCAAGCCGGGCATCTGAAAACTGACAGAGTTGCGTGGCAGATTCGTGCCGCGGCACGCTTGGGGCGTTACACCAATCCGCGTCGGCGGGCGTCGCCGGCGGCCTCGGTGCGGGTTTTCGCTTCGAGTTTGGCGAGGATGCTGGAGTCGTGCGCACGGTGCCGCGCCCGATGAAGAGCTCCTCGGCGATGCGTCTTCCCTTTCCTTCTCCGTGCTGACCGTATCGAACAACGCATCAGCTTCGGTCATGGCCACGTCGCCTGGCAACGCTTCGCCCGCCGCGAACGCCGTGCGCCACTCCGCCTCAGGGCCGCGCGACTCGTGTTCATCGCCCACGCAAAGGTATCGCGCGCGGGAAGAGGATAGGGGGCCTCGCCGGTGAGGCGCAACACTTCGTCGGCCCCGAAGAGTCGCGCCGCCTCGCGAGCCGGCCATTCCCACATGAGACGCACGACCGCTCGCCGGCGACATGGCTCGTGGCCGCGGTCGCGCTGCCCCCGCTGCTCGTCTGGTTGGCCATCGACCTGTTCGCGTTGGACTACGAAGGCTGGCCCTGCTCGCCATCGCCATTCTGAGCTTTGGAGTTCGTCGCGGATTCCGCCCGTCTTGAGAGACGTCTCTCAGCAGAGCCAGATGCCTCGACAGGCCCGCCATGACGTGGTGGGCGGGCGCGGCATGACCGAGGGAGCGGGCGTGGAACCTTTTTGGAACCTCCCGTCGCTAGGCTGTCGATGTGGGGCCGCACGCACCGGCACATCGATGGCCCGCACGACTCGCGACTCGAAGGAGAAACGTCAATGGATGGTCAGCAGTTCGATCGACTTACCCGCGCGCTGGCCACGGGCACAACTCGGCGGCGGGTAAAGAGCAGCGACCCGGACGAGATAAGACGAAACATCGGCCACCGGCTGATGCGTCCCCGCCTGAAAGGCTTTCGGAGGGTGCGGTCGATACCGTGTCCTCGCGTACCTAGGAACTTGGCGGGGTGGACGATGAAACTGGGGAGGATGCACTGATGAATCAATGACGCGGGATCGCGGACACGACGAATCTCTCGACTCACGACATGCTGAAGACCGTGTTCGACGTTCATTCTGATTGTGAAGAAAAGGAGCCATCGCATGAGCCGTCCGCACAACATTTCGCGGCGCGCTGCCCGCGCGCTAACCACCGTCGCCGTGCTGTTCGCACTCGTGCTGTCCGTATTACCGGTCGCCGCTCAAGAGGCAACTCCCACCAGTTCGGACTCGCTCCTGGCCGGCCTCGGCTATCCGGAGTTGACGGTGACCACCGACGGCACGGACTTCGATATCCCGGCCGAGATCGCCGCCGGCCGCTACCGGGTCGTAATCCAGAACGAAAGCGTCCTCTCGGCCGACATTGAGTTCTACCAACTGCCTGAGGGCGTCACCATCGATGACCTGCTCGCCATCTTCAACCAAGACGGCGAGGACTTCTCGGTCCCGGATTTCTTCTACGCGATGGTCTTCAACGGCGGCCCGGTGAGCGCGCCCGGCCAGAGCGGCGACGTCGTCCTTGACCTCACCCCCGGCGAGTGGGTCGTTAACCTCTTCACCTATAGCGAAGAGGGGGAAGGCGGTGAGGATAACAACATCCCGAAGACGATCGCCGTCACCGGCGAGATGCCGGCCGTCGAGGAGGTACCGGGCGCGATCGAGATCGGCCTCACCGAGATGACCTTTGTCCTGCCGGACTCGATCGCGGCGGGGCCGCAAGTCTGGAAGGTCGTCAATACCGGCTTTCAGCCGCACCACCTGATTCTGAGCCAGGTTCCCGAGGGGACGACCAAGGAACAAGTCGTCGAACTGGCCGGCTCCTTTTTCGGCCCGCCGGCTAGCCCGGAGGCAGGCGCCGCGCCCGCCCTCGCCTTCGAGGACGTCGTCGACGTCGCCGAGACGCTCGTCCTCTCGAACGGTCGGGCGAACTGGATCGAAGTCGACCTGGCGCCCGGCACCTACGCCGCCATTTGCTTCATGCCGGCCGCCGGGACCGACTTGCCGCACGTGATGATGGGCATGGTCGAGGTCTTCACGGTCAACGCCTAGCGCGTAACCGTTATACCGAGCTTGTGAGGAATCGCTTTCGCATTTCGTGCGGGAGGGCTTCCTCGCAAGCTCGGTATAGCTGGAGAGATATCCAGCGGCGGATGCCCCAGGTGGTATGCTGTGCAGAAGTGTACCGAACTGCACCTGCACGCCCCAGCAGGACACCAAAGGAGTCCGTCATGGCGCAACAGACGCCCACCGAAACGTTGAAATTCACCGACGCCCGGCAGAATCTTAGCCAACTCGTCAACCGGGTCGCGCGCCGGGAGATGCGCGTGCTGATCGAGAAAAGCGGTGTGCCCGCCGTCGCCATCGTCCCAGCCGACGACCTGCAGCGGCTCGACGCGATGGAGGCGCGGCGGGAAGAGCAGTTCGAGGCGATGCGCGAATTCAGTCGGGCCTTTGCCGACGTCCCCATCGAGGAACTTGAAGAACAGGTCGCACGCGCCTTGGCAGAAGCACGAGCCGAATTGCGCGCCGAGCGCGAGGCCGCGGTCCAGCGATGATCCGCGCTTTCCTCGATGCCAATGTGTACGCCTCCGGTATGCTCGGGTTCGACAACGACCAGAGTACGCCGGGGGCCATTCTCCGCTCCTGGTTTGGGCGCTCGTTCGAACTCATCACCTCTGACCTCCTCATTGCGGAGGTCGCGCGAGCACTAGACAATGCATACTTTGTGGCGCGGGTCAGTCACCGTGTCTACGATCTGACGATGACGGCGCTCAAGCAGCAAGCAAGGCGCGTGGAGATCACCGTCCTCGTCTCCGGCGTCGCCGCCCATCCCGAGGACGACCTGGTCCTTGCCGCCGCCGTGTCGGCGCAAGCCGACGTGCTCGTGACCGGCAACCACAAGCTCCAAGAACTCAAGCATTACCAGGGCGTGACCAACGTCAGTCCGAGGGCGTTCCTCACGCTGCTGGAGCAGGAACAGGACGCCGCAAGGTGAGTCGGCTCGATCGCCGATCCACTTGGCGAGCGCGGCGAGCCCTGATCCCGATGTCGCGCCCTGTACCTGCTTCGCCTTCTCCGTGCGTCACGACCGATGTGCGCGATCCCCGAGATTCTCCGACGCACCTATGCATGCCCGGTGCCCGACGCCACCGGTGCCACGGCGACATAGAGTCCTCGGCCGGACAGGAAACCCGGCGGCTCATCGACCATTTCGAGTCCGGCAATCTGGAAAGCGTCCAGCGCGCGACGGCCAGCATGCCGGCATCCAATTCGAGACCCTCAACCGCATACTGTCGATGCAGGTGCGTAAGGAACGCGCCAGTTCCGCATCCCACGTCCAACAGGGACGCGCCCGGCGTTCGCTTACGCTGCTGGATAAGCGCGTCGATTCGCGTGGACGCGGCGGCAAAGTCGACGCTCGCTTCGTAGATGGCGTCGTAGATCTCTGCCGAATTGGTGAACATCCCCGCCATTCCCCACGGCGCCGCCCTATTCCCCGCGCTCCCGGTATTGTAGGGAGAACCGCACGATACGCATCCACCCGCGCTGTTGAGCATTTTTGATAATATCCACCGAGAATGCACCCGGCCAAGAACGGCGCGTCGTCGTGCCACCAGGCCGCCAAGAAGGGTAGGACGCCGTGGCCAAGGCCGCCGACGCGACCAGTTCGGTGACGCAGGTTTATCAGCGCCTGCGCGAGGCGATCACGCGCGGCGAGTACCAACCCGGCGCGCCGCTGCGGCTGCAAGAACTCGCCCTCGCCTACGGCGTCAGCATGATCCCCGTGCGGGAAGCGTTGCGCCGGCTCGAAGCCGAGGAGTTCGTGGAGATCATCCCGAACAAGGGCGCGCGGGTCGCGCCCCTCTCCGCGGCCGACCTGCACGACGTCTACGGGATGCGGATGCTGATCGAGGCCGAAGCGCTGCGCCTCGCCTTTCCTAAGATCGACGCGGCGACCCTTGAGACCGCCCGCCACCTCAACGCCCGCATGGAGGATGCGTTGCGCCGCGGCGATCAGGCCGCGCATGAGGCCCACCGCGCCTTGCACTTCGCACTCTACGAGCCGGCCGGGTCGCGCTGGCTCGTCCGCCTGGTCGGCATTCTCTGGGACCACTGCGAACGCTACCGCCGCCTGGCCACCGACCACATGGGCGCCGACGCGCTCGCCGCCGAGCACACCCGTCTCTTCGATCTGGTCGCTGCCGGCGACCTCGACGGCGCGCTGGCGCACCTGCGATCGCACATCCAGTGGACGGTCGACGTCCTCCGCCGCGTCCACGACGAGATCGAAGAACCCACTGCTGATTAGGTTGTTGACAATCTTGATCAAGTTCATTAGCATGCCCTGCAACAAGTCAAGAGCGCGGAACCTCATCGAGAGGGGCGGAGGGATCGGCCCGATGAAGCCCCAGCAACCCCCGGCAGCGTCGCCGGGAAGGTGCTAAGTCCGTCAGTGATCGAGCTGACAGATGAGGGTGCGAGACTCCCACGGCGCCGACCGGCGCGTGCCCTCCCCCATCTCTTCAAGATGAGGGGTTTGTTGGCTGATCTCCTTCTTACGTAGCCAAGGACCTCTTCAACCAGGTGCAGTGGAGGAATCGTGACAACGACAGCGACCCTGAACGGGCGCGCCCTGACCACGGGCGCGCCGGCCCCACCCTACCCGAAGACGCCGCGCCAGGCGGAGTTCATCGAGCTCGCCGACGGCCTGGCAGAGGTGGCCGCGGTGCAGGCGGACGCGCACGACCGGGCCAACTCCTTCCCGCATGACACCTTCGCCGCGCTGCGGGAATCGGCCTACCTGGCGCTGACCGTGCCCGAGGAGTTCGGCGGTCGCGGAGCGACGCCGCTGGAGCTGATGCTGGCCCAGGAGCGGCTGGCCCGCGGCAACGGCTCGGTGGCGCTGGCGGCGACGATGCACCTGGGGATCGTCGCCGGGTTGGGCGCGTCGCGCGCCTGGCCGGCGCCCCTGCTGGAGCGCTTCTTCCGCGAAGTGGTCGAGGAGGGCGCGCTGATCAACTCGG
Organism: Thermomicrobiales bacterium; assembly: GCA_050696075.1. GTDB lineage: Bacteria > Chloroflexota > Chloroflexia > Thermomicrobiales > UBA6265 > JBOGUF01. The sequence goes on along the minus strand of JBOGUF010000076.1, from coordinate 17,345 downwards.
CGGCGAGCGAGCCGGAGCTGGGGAGCCCCAGCCGGGGCGGCATGTACGCCACGAGGGCGGTCCGCGTGCCGGGCGGCTGGCGGATCAACGGCCGCAAATGTTGGACGACGCTCGCCCCGGCGCTCCGCTACACGATCGTGCTCCTCACCGTCGAGGAGGCGGACGGTTCGACGGCGCGCGGCAACTTCCTGGTGCCGATGGCGACGCCGGGCGTCCGCATCGAGGAGACGTGGGACAACCTCAGCATGCGGGCGACCGGCAGCCACGACGTCGTCTACGAGGACGTCTTCGTGCCGGACGACTTTCGTCTCCCGTCCGACCAATCGGCGCCGGTGAGCAAGGTCAGTCAGTGGGGCCTGCTGGGCAGCGCGGTCTATCTCGGCATCGCCACTGCCGCGCGCGATTTCGCTGTCCAATACGCGCGCGAGCGGCGCCCGAGCGGTCTCAATGGGTCGATCGCCGAGTTGCAGACGGTGCAGCACCGGATCGCCCAGATCGAGTTGCTGCTGCTGCAAGCACGGTCGGTCCTCTACGGCACGATCGAGACGTATCAGGAGCACCCGGAGCATCGGGAAGCGATCGGCTGGCAGTTCGCGGCGGCGAAGTACACCGTGACCAACAACGCGATCCAGATCACCGACCAGGCATTGCGGGTCGTCGGTTCGACCGGCCTCGCCCGCCGGTATCCGCTAGAGCGCTACTTCCGCGACGTCCGCGCCGGCCTCGGCAACCCGCCGATGGACGACATGGCGCTGACGCTGATCGGCAAGACGGCCCTCGGCCTTCAACATTGACGTCGACGTCCACGACGCGATCAACCTACTCGCGGGTATTGAGGTTGATTCGCCGCTCGGGCAACCGCGGGCGCGGCGCTGACGGCGGACGACGTCGAGGCGAGTCCGGACCAGATCGCCGTCGTCGACGAGGTCGCGCCGAATCCACGAGGAGGACCCGCCTACTTCGCGCTCCTGGCCCACGACCCGCCCGTCTCGTGGGAGCGGACCGCGCACTTCAACGCGATCATGTATGGTTCCGGCGGCGTGCGCTGGTCCGACCGCGAGCTCGCGGCCGTCACCACCTCGCGGGTCAACGGCTGTATCTTTTGCGCGTCGGTACACGCACGGCTCGTCGCGCGGCTGACCAAGGATGCCAAAACGATCCAGCGGCTGCTCGACGACGGGATCGGCACGCCGCTCGACGCGCGCGAGCGCGCCGTCGTCGATTATGCGGTACAAGTGACGCGCGACCCAGCCGGGCTCGGCGCGGCCGATTTAGCGCCGCTCCGGCAAGCCGGGCTGTCCGATCTGGAGATCCTCGACGCAACCCACGCCGCCGCGATGTTCGCCTGGGCGAACCGGCTGATGCAGACGCTGGGGCAGTCCGTACCACCCACGGCGGCGTAATCGAGCAGGAGGAGTCATGACCATAACCACCGATCTCTTCCGGGAGGTCTTCCGGCGCTGGCCGAGTGGCGCGGCGATCGTCACGTCGCTCGACAACGACCGGCCACACGGGATGGTCGTCGGCTCCTTCTGCTCGCTCTCCCTCGAGCCGCCGCTGGTTATGGTCAGCGCCGGCGCGGCGACGCGGATGCACGACATCATCGACCGCCACCACGGGTTTGCCGTCAGCATCTTGAGCAACGAACAGGTTACGATCTTCGACCGGTTCGCCGGGTTCGATCGGACCTTCGACCACGACCGGTTCGCCGGATTGCGCACGGCGACCGCGCCGTCCGGCCTGCCGGTCTTCCCCGACGGCCTCGCCTGGGTCGATTGCCGCATCGTCGACCGTCACCGGGGCAACGGGTATACGATCTTCGTCGGCGAGGTCGTCGCGGCGTCGCTGGGCGAATCGGCCGAGGAGGCGCCCCTCGTCTATTTCCGCCGCCGTCCAGGGTCGGTCGTCGATGTCGTCGCGTCACCATAGTACGCGTGGGAGGAGCAGGTGGTACGGAGCATCGATCACATCGTCGTCGCCGTGCGCGACCTCGCCCTGGCCTCGCGCGACTATGAGGGCGCCGGCTTTACGGTGACGCCGGGCGGCGAGCACGTAGGCGGGGCGACGCACAACGCGCTCATCTCGTTTGGCGATGGCGCCTATTTCGAGCTGATCGCCTTCAAGGAACCGGACCGCCCGCAAGCGCACAAGTGGTGGGCGCAACTGGCCGCCGGCGAAGGGCTCGTCGACGTCGCGCTCCTCTCCGACGACCTCGCCGCGGAAGCGGACCGCTTGCGCCGGTCCGGCCTCGACGTCCCGGACCCGATCGACGGCGGCCGGCTGCGCCCGGACGGCCAGCAAATTGCATGGAAGACCCTTGGCTTGCCGCGGACGCCCGTGCCGCTGCCGTTCGTCATCGAGGACGTGACGCCACGCGACCTACGGGTGCCGGGTGGACCGGGGACCGCGCATCCACTTGGCGTCAACCGGGTATCCGGTCTTTCGATCGCGGTGGAACACCTCGACGAGAGCGCCCGCGCCTTCGCCAGGCTGATTGGCAACAGCGGCATCACCTCCCGGCCGGCGATCGCCGGCGTCCGCGACGCCCGCCGCTTCGCCCTCGGCGACCACTGGCTGGAGTTGATCCAACCGGACGATTCCGCCAGCGAATTGCGGCATCATCTGGAGGCACGCGGCCAGGGACCGTACGAGGTCGTTTTGGGTGGCGCGAACGAGGCAACGCTGTTGCCGGTGACTCCAACGCACGGGGCGCGGATTCGCCTCGCGCGGTAGCACGGAGGACCGGGGCGATACGCGATACTCTATGCTTAAGGTGGGACAGAAGTCATGATGCGTTGCTGTCCCGCGAAAGGATCCGACGATGGCGACGACCTATGACACGAGCGTACCTCCCCGTCTAACCGACGACGACCTCCGACGAATGGTCGGCCCTGATCCTGTCCGCCCCGGCCCGGATCGCTATCGTGTCTACGCCGATGAAGCCGGCCGGCCCATTTGGCCGCTGATTGGCCAACTCTACGCCTATGGCTGGAACCCCGATTCGAGACGACCACAAGTCGATCTCGTACTGGCAGTCGCACGAGACTACGATCTCCCGCCGATCGCAGTTGAGGCAGCCATCCTCTATTACCAGGAACACCGCGGCGAGATCGCCACGATGCTCAACCTCGCCGACGATGAGCAGCCCTAGAATGGCGCTCCGTTATTACCTCGACGAGGGCGTTTCTTACCCTCTAGCAGGGGCCCTGCGGGCAGTCGGATATGACGCCGAGTCGGTGAAGGATCGCTCGGCCTTTGGTTGGTCCGATGCCCGCCAACTATCAATAGCTGTTGATCTCGGACGGACGCTCATCACCCATAACTCCAAGGACTACCGCCTCGTCCACGAAACCCTCGCGTTGTGGTCGCGCCGGTGGGGCGTCGTTGGGAAAACGTGGCATCGTGGCATCCTTATCTTCCCCCATCTTTCGGTTCCTGAACTTGTGCCGCTTGTTGAAGGCTTCGCGAACGAATGGGATGACATCGACAACAGACTGTTCGAGTGGGATCGAAGACGAGGTTGGTACGAACCCGTCTAACCTTCGCGCCAGCCATCGTGCTAGACTCGATGCGCTCGAACCTCGCAACCCGCACAACGATGCACCCGCCAGTCGTTGCTGGACGAATGTTGCTGACGGTTGAGAGCTGTGAGCTCGTGATGAAGACGTTGCTGATCTTGCGGCATGCGAAGACGCAACCGGATGCGCCGCGGGGGGATTGGGAGCGGCAGTTGACGGAGCGCGGCGAGCGGGACGCGGCGACGATGGGGCATCTTATCGCGTCACTGCCGGACCTGCCTGACGCGGTCGTGACGTCGGACGCGGTGCGGGCGCGGCAGACGGCGGAAATTGTGGTTGAGGCGGCCGGGCTCTTCGCGCCGGTGACGCTGGAGCCGCGTATCTATGCCGCTGAATGGCGCTCGCTGCTCGACGTCGTGCGTGGGTTGCCGGATGAGGCCGCGTGCGCGTTGATCATTGGCCATAACCCCGGCTTCGAAGAACTTGCGGCGGCGCTGGCGGAGGGCAATGCGGTGGTCGATCATCTGCCGACCGCCGGACTGGTCTACCTCGACCTCGACGCGGCGACGTGGCGCGACGTGCGGCCGGGTGGCGGGACGCTACGCGCCGTTCACACGCCCAAGGAACATCGGCCGTAGCCGCCTTTGCGCCTCGCCGTCTTGCCACCCTGCCGCCCTTGTCCGGCCGGCACAGGGCGTGGTATGCTGCCCTTCGGTCTGTACGTACACTCCGCCACCGGCATCCCCAACACGAGGGCAGCATGACCCGCAGCATCGCCTTCTTTAATCAGAAGGGCGGCACCGCCAAGACGACGAGCACCCTCAACGTCGCCGCCGCCCTGGCTGAGCGGGGACGCCGCGTGCTCGCCGTCGACCTCGATCCCCAGGCGAGTTTGACGATGGCGACCGGGATCGACGTCGCCAGCCTGGCGCTCTCTGTCTACGACCTCCTGCTTGACGAAGGGCTCGCCGTGGGCGACGTCGTGCGGGCGACGACCATTCCGGGGGTCGACCTGGCGCCGTCGCACCCGGATCTTGCCGCCGCTGAACTCGAACTGCTCAACGTGCTGGAGCGGGAGCGGCAACTCGACTATCGGCTGCGCGCGGCCGACCTCGCCGCCTACGACTACCTGCTCGTCGACTCGCCGCCGGCGCTCAACGTCCTCTCGGTGAACATCCTTGTCGCGGTGCGCGAATTGGTGATCCCGATCGAGCCGCACCCGCTCTCCTTTATGGTGTTGCCACTACTCTTCGAGACGGTTAACCGCGTGCGCCGGTTGAACCCCGACCTGCGCGTCCTCGGCTTTTTGCCGACGAAGGTCCACCATTCCTCCCGCCTCGCCAGCGACATGCTCACCACCCTAGCGGAGCAATTCCCGGACCTCACCCTGCTGCCGGCGGTGCCGCTTTCGGTCAAGAGCGCCGAGTCGGCCGCCGAGCGGACGAGCATTCTCCACTACATGCCGCGCAGCTCGGTCGCCGCCGCCTACCGCGAGGTCGCCGCCTGGCTGGAGGATCGGGACCCGGCCGGTCCGACCGCCGCCCGCGCGGTCGCCGGTCGCGAGGAGTTGACGATCCATGCCTAGCGCCGGCCCCGCCAGCCAAACCAATCCTGCCAGCCAAGCCGGCGCCTCCACCGCGCCGGCGAACCGCAAGCGCCGCTTCACGGTCGACGCTCTCTTCACGGATCACCGGCCACAAGCGGTCGGAGTGACTGACCTGGCGACCGCCAAGGAAATCCGGCTCGACCGGATCGCGCCGGACCCGGAACAGCCACGACGCACCTTCGACGAGGCGAAACTGGGCGAGTTGGCCGCCAGCATCCGGCTCGAAGGGGTGCTGCAACCGATCGTCGTCCGCTACGACGCAGGACGGGACATCTACGTCATCGTCCACGGCGAGCGGCGCTGGCGGGCGAGCCGCGAGGTGGGGTTGGCGGCGATCCCGGCGATCGTGCGGGAGGTGCCGGTCGAGCGGCGGCTAATCCAGCAATTGATGGAGAACGTCGTCCGCGACGATCTGAACGCGGTCGACCGCGCCGCCGCGTTGCGCGCTCTGAAGGGGCAACTCGGCGACGCGCCCTGGGATCAGGTCGCGGAGGCGGTCGGCATCCGCCGCAGTCGCCTCTTTCAACTCCTCGGCACCGAGAAGCTGCCCGACTGGATCCAGGATGATATCCGCGCCGGCCGGTTGAGCGAGAAGCAAAGTCGCGCCTTGCAGGGGCTGACGCCTGGTTGCCAAACCGCGTTGCGCGACGCCATCATCGAGGACGACTTGCCGGTCGAGGAGGCAACCCGGCTGGCGCGACGCCTGCGTGCCGTCGGGCTGCCGGACGACCGCGACGCGGCGGCCGAAGCGATTGCCGATTTCCGCGCCGAGTGGACCGCGCGGGGTGGCGACGGCGATTCGGTGGAGGACGCCGGGGCACTGCTCGCCGCGCTCGGCGACGCCGCCGGCAGCCGGTCCGAGCGGCGGGCGCTGGCGAAGCGGGTCAAAGAGGCGGGCGCCCCCGCCTACGACGCGGGCCGTCTGTCGCACGAAGTGCTGGCCCTGGCCCGTACTGTCGCCCGCGCCCGCGACGAGGACCTGCGGCCTGGCTCGCCGGGCTACAGCACACTGCTGGCGCTCTTTGGGGCGTTGGACGCGGTGCTGCGACGGGAGTAGTTAGCGGCCCTCGCCCCGGCGGCAGCCCTCACTCCCCGGCCCGCACCCAGAGGGTACCCGCCGTGCGCGGGAGAGGGGGAGACGGTGGCGCCGTCCGGGAATGATGGCGTTCGCGCCCATGATCGAACGATCGTGGTCATCGGGCGCCGCCCGGGAATCAATTCCCGGGCTCATTCCCGGAAGTCGGATGCATCCGACTGCATACGAACCGTCAGCTCGAGCAATCGAACCATGGTCAGATGAAGGGATCCCGCGGCGGTCGCTCGGGCGGTGAGGAGAAGGGTGGCGGTGCGGGGATCAGTCCGCGTCGCCCCGCGGCTCCGGATCAGGGGAGCGGCGAGGGCACTCTTGGCAGAAGCCATCTGCGTCACCGGCCGTGCCTGCCGGGGTACTGTCGGCGCTAGCTCAGGGCGCGTGACCGGCGGTATCCAGCCGGGGTATGGATGACGGGGTACCGCCCCGGGCGTGGTTGCGCGCTGCCCAGGCCCGCACCCACCGCCGGATGTGCCGCTTGTCGATTAGATTAGAACATATGATCTATTCTGTCAAGAGGTCGTTGGCTTCCTCTTCAATGCGACCGTCCAGCGCGGCTACCAGCGGCGGGGCCTCGGGACGGCGTTGGTTCGGAGGTGATCGCGCTCTCGCGAACAAGCGGCGCCGAGTGGCCGCGTGTTGCCTACGAGGAGGATTCGGAGTCGTACTACCGCGGCCGGGGCTTTCGGACCACGCGAGCTGGGCTGTTCTGCCGGGCCGGCGATCCTCCGCCGAGTGCCAGTTGTTTTGAGCATGGGGGCATGTGACCGGAGATTGAGACCGCCTCATGCACCAGTTGCCAGCCAGACGATCCAGCGGACGATGTTACGCGCTGCAACCTTGCAACCGCTGAACGAGTGGATTCTTCCTACTCTTTGCCGTTTCCGCGACGTTGCACTCTGCCTTCGCGCCGTTGGTCGGCCTTTCTCTCAGCGAACCAGTCGGCCGCGGATAGGAACCGGGCGTCCCGGCTGAGCATCGTGAAGTCGTCCTCCGGACCATAGACGTAGCGAGTGGCGTATCGGGCCGTTCGCCAATTGATGTCGGCTACGAACCTCGCATCGGCCGTAAACGTGTCCTTGATGGTCTCGAACATACCCAACAGGGCAAGGCGTCGATGAACCGCGAAGGCAACCTCGGTCTCCCTGAAGCCCAATCCGACCGAACCCAACTGTGCCTCGTCTTTGGGAGACCAGACGAGGGATGCCGGGCAATCGGATGACACGAAATCGGGCGCACTGTCCGCTGCTACCAACAGGCACCAATTTCGCTGAGCGAGCACTTGCGGAAGAAACTTCAAGGCTCCCGCGATTTGCTGTACGTGAACGGGACCGGGATTCGCGATTCTTGGCCCCACGCCCTCGCCTTCGATGTACTTCTTTAGTTCGTCGTATGACGACCCGCTTTCCCGATATCCCGCCTCTTTCATCGCTTCTTGCGTCGCCGCCCAGCGTTCTGGCGTCGAAAATGCCTGGCTGAGTGCTAGGTCGATCATCTGCGCCGGAATGGGTGTGACCAGTTGGCGCCACCGGGGAACGCGAACGTACATCAGAGCCAGGAAGTACCTGAGGTTGGCGAATGCTTCGCTCTGCCGCGCCGGAAGCGCTCGCTTGTTCACTTTCTCGCGAATTACTGGCGCGGCTGCGTTCTCGATGCTGCCGAATACTTGTTCGGCAAAATCCGGCGGCTCGCCTGGAATGTCGATGGTGTAGTAATCAGTTTCCCACGCCACACCCTTGGGCGTCCGTCGTTCTGGCTTCGAGAGCACGGCATCGAATACCCACGGAAAACCTCTATTCGTTCCGCTCTCGGTAAAACCAGCAAGCAACATTCGCGGATTGAAGTGATGACGACGGGCTGCATTTTGCTTGCTCCCTTTGCAACCGTCTCGGATTGCGCTAGGTGGTAATGCATTCTAACGCGCTTGACGCGGATGGTGGCTTCGCCGAGTAAGCTCGGCAATTCTCATTGGCGGTAGCCTGATGGGTCGTCGTAACACGTCCGTCCAAAGACGATGGCGCGCGCGCTCAATCCCGGTTCGGTCTCAATGGTATAGGTGTTCGCGCAACGAGAATGGCTATGATCTCTGGCCGGTTCGAGTACTACGTTCCAGGCGCTTTTCCCGCGGCGACCGCGCTCCTGGCGGAATGTGGCGAGGACGCGAAGCGGCTGGCCAGGGGCAAAGCCTGTTCTCTCTAATGCGGTTCCGGTTGGCGCATCCAGAAGGCCGTGCGGCACGCCACCAGTGATGCAGGCCGTAACCGGGTAGGCCACGACGCTGCGCCGGTACCGTGAGGCGGTCGCCTCGTCCAAGCCGTCAGCGCCTACGCCGACGACCGCTTCGTTGTGCCCGTGACAAGCACACGTTGGGCTGATAGCATGCCCGCACTGGCGCGGTGAGCAACGGAGTGGTGGTGGAGGTGCGTGGTGGCGATGGCAGTTGGCGCCCGGCCGGTCCGAGCGCCGGGGTGGTCCGGTGGGGCGCACACCGACATCGCGCTGGTGGACTGCGACGTTCATCAGACGGTGAGCAAACTCGACGACCTCATCCCGTACATGTCCCCGGTCTACCGGCAGCAGGCGCGGGAGCAGGGGATTCGGATGGCGGGGTCCGGCTACTTCAACGTGGCGACGGACGCCGCCCGCACCGATTTGTCGACCGACCGCGACGGGACGAAGCACTCGTTCCGCGAGCAGGGCACGTCGTACGAGCAGCTCCGGGAGCAGCACCTCGACCTCTGGAACGTGGACAAGGTGCTCTTGACCGGCTCGAGCGTCTATGGCGCGTCGATCCTGCCGGACCCGGACTTCGCCGCCGACCTCTGCCGCGCGTTCAACGACTGGACGGTCGAACAGTGGCTCGATAAAGACGAGCGGCTGCTGATGGCCATCGCGATCAACGTGAACGACCCCCGGCTGGCGGTCGCCGAGATCGAACGGCTGGGCTCCGATCCCCGGGTCAAGGCCGTCATCCTCCCGACCGGGAGTCGCATGCCCTACGGCAACCGCTTCTACCATCCCATCTGGGAGGCGTGCGAACGGGAAGGTCTCGTCGTCGCGATCCACCCTGGCAACGAGGGCGCGGGCATGGCTGGCCCGCCGACCGGCGTCGGCTACCCGACCTACTACATCGAGACCCGCATGGCGCGCCCGCAGATGGCGATGGCGCACGCGGTGTCGTTCATCGCGGAGGGGGTCTTCGAGAAGTATCCGCGCCTGAAGGTGCTGATCGACGAGTGCGACCAGTTCTGGGCCGTCGGGCTGATGTGGCACATGGACGCGGACTGGAAGTCGCTGCGCGACCAGACCCCCTGGGTCAAGCGCCTGCCGAGCGAGTATTTTCGCGAGCATATCCGCGTCGGGACGCAACCGATGCTCGAGCCGGACACCGGCGACCAGTTCTGGATGATGCTCGACGCCTTGCACGCGGAGGAAACGCTCGTCTTCTCGTCCGACTGGCCCCACTGGGACTGGGACGACCCGGCGACGACCTTCCCGAAACTGCCGGAGCGGTTGCATCGGCGCGTCTTCGCCGAGAACGCGCGCGAACTGTTCGGGCTATGAGCAGCTAGTCAGGCAGCGGCGTTCGATGTCCTCTCTTGGCACGCGGCGGGTCGTCGTCGGACCCGCCGAGGAGTTCCCCCCCGGTACACGCAGGATCATCGTGCCGTTTCGCGGTCGAGCCGGGATCGGCGTGTTCAACGTCAACGGCACGTACCACGCGCTACGCAATCTGTGCCCGCACAAGTCGGGGCCGCTCTGCACCGGGCGGGTGAGCGGTCGCGTCGTTGCCGACGCGCCACCCACCGTCGATAACGCACACCTCGAAGTGGTCCGCGAGGGCGAAATCATCCGCTGCCCGTGGCATCTCTGGGAATTCGAGATCGCAACCGGCCGTTGCCTCGTCGATTCCCGCGCCCGCGTCAAGACCTATCCGGTCCTGGTTGAGGACGGCCGGGTCGTCGTCTACGCCGACCCCGCGGACCTCCCGCCTCAGCCTCGGTAGACCCCTCACGTCCTACGGTTCGTCCGTCGCCACGACCTCGAAGTGCTGCACGCGGGCATCGAAGTCGGTCAGCAGCGCGGCGGCTTCGTCGGCGACAACCGCGGCGTCGATAGCGTCTCCGGCAAAGCCGCGAACCGCGTCGAGCGAGCGCCAATAGGTCACGACGACGATCTCGACGTCGTCGCCGTCGGACCGTTGCAGGAGCTTCGCACCCCGATAGCCATCCAGCCCGCGAAGCGTCGGCAGGACGTGGTCGCGCAGGTGCTCGGCGTAGGCAGGCGCGTGGTCCGGCGTGGCGCGGGCCGCCCAGACGCGAGCGATCACGCGACGGTTCCCGGTGCGGCCGGCTCGTGGCCGGCGACGACCGCCCAGGGCCGGACTTCCCAACGGGTGACGAGGCCGTTGGTGACGTATGGGTCGTGGCGGGCGAAGTCTTCGGCGACCGACCGATCGGCGGCGCGGAAGACGAGCAGTGCCCCGTCCACTGGATCGCCCAAGGCGCCGGCCAGCAGCAGTTCGCCGCGTCGGTGCGCTTTCTGGACGAGCCCCAGGTGTTGCTCGCGGTACGCGGCCCGGCGGGCGACGTAGTCGTCGATCACTTCGTAGACGAGCGCGTAGTGGTTCATCGTCGGCTCCTCTGCTCCTGGTTACGTCGCGGTCCACGGCGCGCGGGGCTGAAAGACCCCGCGCTGACCCCGATAAGCCGGCTGAAGACCGGCTGGACGAGGGTCGCCGCTTCAGCCTCCTTCAGGGGGCTTAAGGTGGTCAGCCCACGGTCTTCAGCCGCGGGCGGGGACGGCGACGGCGGTCATCAGGGGAATCGCCACCCCCGTACGGCGTACCTATGCACAGACCGGCGCGGTCGCGTCCCAGCGGTTGAACTTGGGCGTATCGCCTTCGGCCAGGGCCCGCCGCGCCTCGCGCCACAGCTCGGTCCAACTACCGGCATCTCGTAACTCCGAATCCGGCTGCGCCTTGCTGCGGGCGACGAAGCCGGGGAAGGCGCCGCGGCCGGTCGGTTGGCCGAGTGGGTTGTAGCGCAGGTCGAAGCTCCAACGAACCTGGTTGCTGTTGTTGGACAGCGAGGAGTGGAGGGTGCGCCGGGTCATGAAGAGGGCCGAGCCGCGGCGCATCGGCAGGGGCACTCCCTGGTTCGGATCGAAGAGCTCGTCGGGGATGTGCAAGCCCGCGCCACTTGGGCAATGGGTCAACAACCCCTGACGATGGCCGCGGGGCACGACGACGAGGCAGCCCATCTCCTCGGTGGCGTCGATGAGGGGGAACCAGACGGTGATAATCTCGGTCTCGTCGGCGTCTTCGGTAACGACGCCGTTGTCCTGGTGCCAGGGAGTGGCGCCGAGCTGGATCTGGCCGGTCTTCGGGTCTTTCGGGGTGAGGTGTTCGGGCGGTTTGAGGCGGACGTGCTGGACAGGATTGGAGTAGATCTCCGGGCCGATCAGCGACTCGACGGCATCGAGGAGACCATCATGCCGAAGCACGTTGAAGACGGCGGGTCCGGTCCAGAAGGGCGTGTCGTGGGTGACGCCATGCTGGGGCAGCGAGAAGTCGAAGTATTGGGCGTGGACCTTGCCGCTCTCGGCGTAGATCTGGCAGAGGCGGTCGGAGAAGGGCAGGTCGTTGTAGGTGGAGGCGATCGTGCCGGCGGCGTAGAGTTCGTCGGCCAGCCGGTCGAGGACGCCTTCGTACTCGGCGATGACCGGATCGAGGACTCGCTCGGGGTCGAAGAGATCTTCGACGACGACGTACCCCTCCTCCTCGAACTGGGTTCGCTGCGCGGTGGTCAGGTAGGCCACTGGTTTTCCTCCCGTATCACGTTTGGCAGCCGCGCGTCGTCGCGCCGAGGCACCGGCGGTGGTTGGGGCACATTATGCACAATGTCTGTACCTGTGCTCTGTCAAGGCAAGTACAATGGCTTGCCGTCCATGCCGGAGCGCTGGACCGGTTTGTTTGGCAACCCGCATCGCTCTAACGTCTCCTTTACCAGTCTTACGAACCCCCCCGATCGGCCGGGACCAATGTAAATGGATTCGATCAAGGTATCGGCGTCAATTCTGAACTGGGCGTGTTCACGCCCGATCCTGACCGTGAGGGAGGGCTTCGACTCGGCCTTGTCGGTGACCTCCGCGAGTAGTTCAGGCGTCACGAGTAGCCTGAATCGGCTGGCATGGCCGGCTTCAAGAATCAGGGCGACGGCTCGCGCGGGGTTGGTGGACGGCAATAGGGCGCGCAAAAGGATGTTGGCATCGAGCAGGACACGCATCTAACAGCGAATATGGTCGCTCTTCTCGCGGCTCTTCCGCACGCGCTCGGCGAGTCCTGACCGAACATCGTCCGCCCAGCGATCGATGAGGGCTTCGCGCTCCTCGTCCGTGAGGTCCTTGGTCGCTTCTGCAAACTCGGCCCGCGGGTGGCGCAGGCTCGTCAGCGCTTCGTCAGCGGTCATTGTTTCCGTTTGCTTCGTTGCGGCGGACTCTGACACGTGTCTTGCTCCTCGGTGAGCGCTCTTCGAGTGAATCCGGAACTCCTCCCACATCGACTTGAGGCATCGTACCTTCACGTCGCGATGGGCGGACGATGTCATCGGATGACCAACCACCTCAGCCAGATTCGCGCTGGTATGATCCAGGCGAAGCAAGCGACTTCGCACGATACGGACCGTGCCGGTGCAACGGCATGCCACCAGAAACGGAGAAAGGCGGATGGAGGCGCAACGAAAGCGGGTGCTGCTGACGGGGGCGACGGGGTACATCGCCGGGCAGTTGCTCCCAGCGCTGCGGGATCGCTACGACCTCCGGCTGATCGACGTCCGGGATCGAACCAGGGACGGGGCGCGGATTCCCGACGTCGAGATCGTCGATGTGCTGCACGCGGAGCGTACGAGTCTGGAGCGCCTGTTTCAGGGCGTCGATACGGTGATTCACACCGCCTATATCCGTCCCCGGCCGGAGGCCGTCTATGACGACGAGCGGAGCAACGTCGACCTGATGCAGCGGGTGTACGACCTGGCCCTCGCCACGGGGGTCGCGCGGGTCGTGGCCGCCAGCACCAACCAGGCGGCGAAGTGGTATGAGCAACCGTACTACGCGGGTCTCCGCGATCGGGTGACGCCGGAGGACTATCCCCGCCCGGACAGCTTCTACGGCTGGGCGAAGGCGGCGTATGAATCGCTCGGCTTTCTGTACGCGTGTGGGACGTTGGGCCGCAAGCTCGAGGTCATTCAGATCCGGATCGTCGCCCCGCGCGAGATCGATGCCCGTGACTTCGAGGGACAGCCACGGGAACGCTATATCCGTGATCTCGCCGGGTACGTCAGCGAGCGCGATTTGCAGCAGTTGTTCTGCAAATCGGTGGACACGCCGGATATCGAGGATGCGTTCGGCATCCCGTTCCACATCTTTTACGGCGTCTCAAACAATGCGCGCACGTTTTGGAGCGTCACGAACGCGCGCAAGGTGATCGACTACCAGCCGGAAGACGACTCGGAGGTCCGGTTCGCGGACGACATTGCCCGGTTGTTGCGGTAGTCCCGCGGGGAGTTCATGGCGTCCTCGGGCCAGCGTGGACATCGACGCCGGCCCTGGACTGAAGTCCGGGCTCAGTGACGGAAGTCGGCTCAAAGCCGACTGACATCAAACCTTGATGGAGGGATCGGAGCCATGCCGTACTGGCGGCTCTTCTGTCATGTGATGTGGGCGACCCGGGAGCGCGAGCCGCTGATTGGGACGGAGGAAGCGGCGGTTATTCGCTGGTCGCTGATGCTGACGTTCGAGGATATGGATGGTATTCCGCACGTGGTAGGGATGATGCCAGACCACGTTCACTTGGTCGTCACCGCGCCGCCGAAAGTGTCACTGCCGAACTGGTCAAGCGGATGAAAGGCGCGGCAACCCACGCCGTCAATGAGTGCATCGACCGGCGCGACATGCAAACCTTCGCCTGGCAGGGTGAATACGGCGTCCACTCTTTCGGCGAGCAGATACTCCCAACCGTCGTCGACTACGTAGAAAACCAACCCGTGCGCTACGCTGCTCGTGACCTCTGGCCCGGTCTCGAACGCGTCGCCGAACACGAATCGTCGCCCACATGATCGGCAGACACCGTTCGATGTCAGTCGGCTTTGAGCCGACTTCCGTCACTGAGCCCGGACTTCAGTCCAGGGCGGGCGCCGATGCTCGCGCCGCTCCGGTTATTCCCAGATAGCCTTCAGGAACTTGACCTTCTCCTGCCGTTGGAAGGGGCCGCCGCCTTCGTGGGTGTTGTAGGGCCAGACGCGGATCTGTTTGGGGCCGTGGTAGTGGTTGTAGGCGGCGTAGACGGTGGAGGATGGGCAGATGGGGTCCATGAGGGCGACGGAGAAGATGGCGCGGGCCGAGGCGCGAGCGGCGAGGTTGACGCCGTCGAAGTAGTCGAGGGTGGCGAAGACCCGTTCGGCCTGGTCGCGGTGACTTTTGCAGTAGCGGACGATCTCATTGTAGGGGTCGGCGTCGGTGATCTCGGTGGCGCGGCGGACGTGGCAGAGGAAGGGGACGTCGGGCATGGCGATCTCGACATCGGGGGCGAGACCGGCCGCGGCAATGGCGATGCCGCCACCCTGGCTGCCGCCGCTGACAGCGATACGGCCATCGACCGCGGGATGGGCGCGGGCCGCCTCGACGGCGCGGACGGCGTCGGTGAAGACGCGGCGGTAGAAGTAGTGATCCGGGTCGAGGATGCCCTGGGTCATGAAGCCGGCGACGTGCGGGTTGGCGCCGCTGGACCCGAGGTCGGGCGTGTCGCCGTGGATAACGCCGCTGCCCTGGCCGCGGGTGTCCATCACGAAGTGGGCGTAGCCGGCGCAGGCCCAAACCAGCCAGTCGGCGGGGAAACCGCGGCCACCGGTGTAGCCGATGTACTCGACCACGCAGAGGAGCGGGCCTGAACGCGCGCGCGGCAGTTGCAGCCAGCCTTTGATGGGGTGCCCGCCCCAGCCGTTGAAGGTGACGTCGTAGGTTTCGATTAGATTCAGACCGGTGTCGACCTCGGCGAAAACCGGTCCGAGCGGGAATTGCCGGGCCTCGGCCAGCGTGCGCTGCCAGAAGGCATCGAAGTCGTCCGGTTCGGTTCGGTCCGGGCAATAGTTTTCGAGGACCTCCAGCGGTAGGTCGAACCGCGCCATGTAGCCCACTCCCGTCGAATTGACGCCCGCGGGGCGTGCCGGTTTCGCGGGCGGCAGTATCGCCAAGTGGGGCGGAAGACGGAAGGCGAACAGTGAGCGGCGGGTGTGACCCAGGCGAGGGGCGTGCCATCGTCGCCCACGGCTAAAGACCGCGGGCTGACCCAACGACCCCCCTCAAGGGGGCTAAACGAGCGGCATGCGCTTCAGCCGGCTTCAGCCGGGTTCGTTCGGTCAGCGCGGCGGCTTGAGCCCCGCGCGGAGAAAACGAGAGCGGCCCCGCCAATACAGGCGGGACCGTTCGTTTCGGCTAGCTGACGGCTGACGGCTCGTCTACGGCGCGGGCGTGCCGACCACTTCGACCGTTGCCGGGCTGGCAATCGGCGCGGGAGTGCCGGCGACCGGCGAGGCCACGTCGCCTTCGCGCTGGGTGGCGTTCGCTTCCAGGAGGAGGAGGGTGAGGCTGTTGTCCTCCGCCTGGCCGATGGCGATGGCATCGTAGGCGTAACCGGCCTCGATGGCGACGTCGTCGGCGCGGACCGCGACCTCGTCGTCCCGCATCACGGCCAGATCGTAGGCGCCGGCGTCGAGGGTGGTGTAGTCGGTGGTGTCCTCGAAGTCGAGACCCTCGAAGAGGGTCGGACCATCGACCACCGTCACATCGACGCCGTCCGTTTCCGGCGCGGCGTGGATGACGCGCAGGCGTGCCTGCGCGGCGGGCAGTGGTGAGAGGTCGATCTCACTGATCAGCAGGCTAACGTCGTCCACCATGCCGACCACGAGAATCTGGTACGCCTGCCCGGCTTCGAAGTCGGTCTCCGCGTCAGCGACCGTATCGTCGAGGGACATGCCGGCGGTGGTCACCGCGATCCCTCGGTCGTCGTCGGCCGGGAGCGCGACGAACGCGGTGGCGTCGCCGAAGGCGATCGCCTCGACGACCGGGGTTTCACTGACGTAGACATCGACCTCGGGCGCATCCGGCGAGGCGTGGACGATGCGGACGCAGGCATCTTCCGGCGTGCCGACGTCGAGCAGCGCCGAACAGGGCGGCGAAACGGAGGTCGCCAGCGGCAGGAGCTGTAGGCTGTCGTCGCTTACCTGGCCGATGGCGAAGACGTCATAGACCGTGCCGGCGTCGATCTGGAAGCCGGCCGCGCTGAGGATCACCTCATCGTCCTGCCGGACTTCGAGGTCGTGCGTCCCGGCGTCGAGGTCCTCGTAGTCGGAGGCATCCTTGAAGCCGACGCCCTCGAAGAGGGTATCGCCGCCAGCGACCGCGACGTCGACGTCGTCGGCGTCAGGCGCGGCGTGGATGACGCGGACGCGCGCCTGCCCGCTGTCGGTGGCGTCGAGGTTGACTTCGTAGGTTTGGGCTTCGATCTCGTTGAGCGGTCCGACGGCGGCGACGATGTATGCCTCGCCGGCGTCGACGTCGATCTCTTCGTCAAGCACCGCGGCGTCGCTGCTTTCGCCGGCCGGGGTGATTTGCACCTGGCGGTCACCCTCCGGCACGGTAACGTAGTCGGTGGCGACGCCGAAGGTCAAAGCTTCGGCTACGCGCTCGCCGTCGACGATGACGTCGACGTCCGGCGCGCCAGGTGAGGCGTGAACGAAGCGGATCGTCGCCGCCGCGCCCTCGCTTTCGTCTTGCGCCTGCACCGCGGCCGGGGCCAGCGCGCCCGCCATCAATCCGAATACAAGCGCGAATGCGACACCTACGCCGCCGACGCGTTTCCACCACGCGAGGTAATCCATCCCCTCATCCTTTCGCTGCATGTCACCCCCGCAAGGGCGTTGGGTCCCTGACCGGGCGCCCTCCGTCTATGCCGATTTCCATCGAGGTTGCGACGCACGGCGCGTTCCTCGATCTGGCAAAACGGTAGCGTGGGCAACAGCGGCGCGGAGCGAGCGAAAAGCCAAGGAGAACCGGGCCGCCTGAAAAAATCAGGCGG
>JBOGUF010000075.1:0-60312 GCA_050696075.1 Thermomicrobiales bacterium | reverse complement strand
CTCAGCAGCCGCGTGCTGCGCAAGGTGCTCAGCCATACCCTGGTGACCCTGATCAGTGCCACCCTGGGGCATCCCCCCTTGCAACACGCCCACCTCCTGACCTGAAATTACCTGCACACGGGGTTAGTTAGCTGAACCCTGGCATACCTAAATTCCATGCGCTTCATGGCTTCTGCCCGCAGCAACTTATATTCCTCGAGTCTCCTGTCCGTCACTTCCGGAGGTTCGCCGAGATCCGCTGGATTCTGGTTCGAAAGCCGCTCCGACCCTGCTTGGTTCTGCATCGTTGGCCTCCATCGCATTGATCAATTCACCGCAGCGTTAACTACATGAAACTTGATCTAGATAAGCGACGCAACTCATCAGCGTCATTCAACCACTCGGGGCCAGTTTGAGTTGGACCGTGGGCGCTGTGAGCTACGTGAACCACCCAGGATCCGTCTTATGTCATCTGCATCTTACTTCGTCAATGCACACGGGCTTGACAGTGGCGATTCATGAAGTGTTGAGGTCTAAGTGCCTCAGTCAATTCCTTCCCCAGATAACGGCCATTCTCTGGCCCAGCCGGTCCGATTTGCCTCTTGACAGCATAGCCGGGTGGTCCAAGATAATGGATTTGTTTACGTGTTATCAGGCCTTCTTTTTGCTGCGCCTCCGTTTGTGGATGCGTCGCGGTCTTGATACCGTGGAACCACAAGGAGGACATGAACATGACCTATCGCAACCCATCTTCCAACGTTTCGTCGTTTCTCGGCGCCATTGAGCGCTTCGTTCGCACCCAGGAAGGGCGTAACCGCAGTCCCCAGACGCTGCGCGCCTACCGCTCAGATCTGATCCAGCTTTCCACCTGGCTGCAGGCGGAGAATCCGCTACTGACTGACCCGGCGGATGTCACCACCGATGACCTCAACGAGTTCCTGGCGCATCTGGCGCGCGAGGGTTTATCCGGCGTTTCGCGGGCCAGGAAACTGGCGGCCATTCGTGAGTTCTTCCGCTATCTCAAGATCGCCGGCGCCATTGAGGACTCGCCGGTGGAGGGCGTCGACACCCCCAAACGCGAGCGCAAAAGCCGCAACTTTCTCACCCCCGAGGAGTACAACCGCCTGCTGGCTGCCGCCGGGGGACATCCCCGCGACTTCTGCATCCTGACGCTCTTTCTCCAGACGGGGATCCGCATCAGCGAACTCTGTGAGCTGCGACTCGGCGATATCGACTTAGAGGTGGGCACCCTCACCGTTCGGGTCGGCAAGGGCATGGCCGCCCGCACGATTGAATTGGAGAAGAAAGGTACTCGCTCCCTCAAGACGTGGCTGTCCCTACGGGAAACCTCGCCGTACGACCATCTCTTTCTGAATCGCGACGGCGAGCCCTTGAAAGAATGGGGCGTACGCGACATGTTGGAGAAGTACTGCCGGATGGCTGCGATCACCAAGCGGGTGACGCCGCACTCACTCAGGCATACGTTTGCCTCCTACAAAGCCCAGAGCGGGGTCAGCCCCTACCAGCTCAAGGAGTGGATGGGCCACGCCCGGCTGGACACCACCGCCATCTACGTCCACCTGGCGCGCCAGAGCGGCAAGAAGGTGATGGAGGCGACCAGCTTGTGAGGCGATCGCACCATCCACAAGCTCTGTCACTGCGTCGGCGTCATGTTCAGTTCGACAACATTGCCCTCGTGCCAGCCAGTGCCTTGCCGTTCAAGGACGAGTGGCAGACCATCGCCAACGCGCTTCCTCGCGGCGACGCGCTACTGCTGGTTCCTGAAGCCGATTCTCCAATGAGACGAAGCTTGGTCTCGGTGGCGGAGCAACTGCGCCGTCGCGGTCATCGCGTGGCAGCGGTCGGAGCGAAACGCTTCTCTCGGCCTCACTGACTGCCCCCCGAACACGTGTGCTAAAATAGGGATACGTACGCCGGCAGACCTGCTTGCCCCGCACTCTGCTGTGAACGTTGATCAGGAGGCACCTTTGACCGGCCACGAATATCTCGACAACCTGCAACAACAGAGATCGGTAAACGACACAACCCTCCAGGTGATGCGCAATACCCGAGACGCAGTCGAGGGCCATCTGCGCAAGACCATTGGCTCAACTCCGCGTATTTACTACGCCGGCTCGTACGGCAAGAACACCATGCTCGACGTGTATCACGATCTCGACATCGTCGTGTATTACCCCTCGTCCACGACCAAGACCCTCAAGGACATCTATTGGGAGGTCCATAACACCCTCAATGGGGCCTATGTGGTACGCCAGAAGGATGTGGCGATCCGTCTGCCGTACGAGGGCGGGTTTGTGGTGGACGTGGTCCCGGGTCGAACCCTGGACGACACGTTCCGTTACGCCAACCTCTACCGCAACGAGACCGACGGCTGGTTGCAGACCAGCATCAAGGTCCATATCGAAACGGTGCAGCAGAGCAACTTGCGAGGCACCATGCGGCTAATAAAACTGTGGAACGTGCGCCACAACCTGGGGCTGCGCAGCTTCTTCGTCGAACTGCTGGTCGCCCGCGTTCTCAAGAACGCCAGTCTGCAAGGCTATGACGACAAGCTGCTCGCCGTATTTCGTTATATTGTCAACAACATCCAGTCGGCGCAAATCATTGACCCTGCTAACTCCAACAATGTGCTCAGTGACCTCATTCCCGCGAGTACCAAACGGACGGTCGCCGCCCAAGCCCAGGGCGCCATCGACGCGCAGTACTGGTCGCAGGTGGTGTGGTAGGACGGACCCATGAGCGAGACGCTGCCCACCAATCCTCCGGTTGACTTCGCCGTCGTGACGGCCTTACCCATCGAGCGTGACGCGATGCGCGATCGCCTTGATGTCTACCAGGTGATTCAAGAACCGGACGACCCATACACTTACTACGTTGGCTCCATCAACATCCCCAACAGCGTGGATGCCTACAGCGTCGTGGTGGTGATGCTGCTCGATCCAGGCAACGTAGAGGCTGGCATCGGCGCCACCCGGGTCATCCAACGGTGGCAGCCTCAACATGTGCTGATGGTCGGTATCGCCGGGGGGATCGCCAAGGCCGGCGTCCAACGGGGCGACGTGGTGGTGGCCCGCAACGTCTACTACTACGAACCGGGCAAGCGCGTGGAGGGCGGCGAACAGCGGCGCCCCGACCAGTACTTTAGCGATTTCCTTCTATGGGGCCGGGCGCTCAGCTATGAAGCAGCCGATTGGAAGGACGAGGTGCAAGTCACCCCGCCTACCCGCAAACAAGGTTTCGTGCCGAAGGCTCGCTTCGGGCCGATCGCCAGCGGCGAGCAAGTAATTGCCGACGCGGCCTCACTCGACGCCCTGCGTCAGGAAAGCCCGAAGCTGCTGGCGGTGGCAATGGAGGGGGCCGGGGTGGCCCGTGCCGTGGCCGCTACGGCGAGCCGGTTTATGGAGATTCGCGGCATCTCTGACCTTGCGGACAAGAAGAAAGACGATCGCTGGCACGGATATGCCGCCAACACTGCCGCCGCCTTCGTAACCGGCTTTCTGCGGTCCAGCCCGGTCGTTCCCTTAGAGCATCAGGCCCGACTTCGCGCCACGCAAACTGAAACAACCGCGCCCCCACTAGTAATCTTGCGGGCGCAGTCCCTGCGCCCCATCCGCCCCGACGAACTGCTGCCCGCCCTCCCTGAACCGTTGCAGGCGCGAGACCACACGACCGTGGCGCTCGACTTTACCGACTTGAGCAACCAGACGCGGATCGAGGATCCCCCATCAGCCGTGGCGCGCTTGCTGGACCCCGAAGGCGGCCTCATCGCCAGCCTGGCGCAACAGGAGGGGGAGTTCATCTTTCACGGCTTAGTCGCGATCCCCCTAGCCTTCACGGCCGGCTATTTGGTCGCCGACCGTCGTCCCGTGCAGTTCTTTGACTACCATCCCGATCAGGACTCCTGGGTGTGGCCGGAAGATACCGATCCACCACCTCTCACGGTTTCAGGGCTGCCCCAGCAGCGCCAAACTGATGCCGGGGATGTGGTCGTGCGTATCTCCGTCACCCTACCCGTAACTTCTGACACGACTGAGCCCGTCGTTCCGGCGCCGCTGGCGGCGATCGACCTCTCAGTGCCAGCGCCTCAGCGCAATCTGGTGCGCCGGGAGGCGCAGGTACGAGACTATGGTCGCGTCTTCCGCGGGGTGCTCGATGACATCGTGCGCTTTCTGCCGCGCAGCGACCGAATCCACGTCTTCTATTCCGGTCCAGTGTCGTTGGCGTTTCACCTTGGCCAACAGGTCTCAGAGAACATCCACCCTCCCGTGACGGTGTGGAATTACAGTCGTGGCTACGACTGGGCCATCGATCTTGAGGCGGTGTCCCGAGGGGAAGGCGGAGTGGTGTGGACCACATCATAGGACGCTCCGCGGTGGTGTTACGGATGGATGGGTCATCCGCCCAAGGGCGATGGCTTAAGGCGCTGGAGGGTCCGCGGTGAAGTTGGTCGACGACTTCGAGTCGTTCCTCCGCTCCGAAGTCAACCTCAACCAGAGCCGCCTCGACACACTGCAGGAGCGCGTCGCTGCCATTGAGGCGTTCCTGGATGATGAGGCGACCTTTGGCCCGATCCTCCTCGATCTCATTCCGGCGGGGTCGTGGGCGCACCGCACCATTATCAAACCCGTTTCCGACAACGACGGGTTTGACGCCGACCTCCTCCTCCACGTCACTGAACAAGCCGCTTGGCAGCCGAAGGAGTACATCGGAAAACTCTATGCCGCGTTTCGCGCCAACGGCACCTATCGGGAGCTCGTCCATCGAAAGACGCGCTGTATGCGCATCGACTACGCCGGCGAGTTCCACATCGACCTCGTGCCCTATTTCGAGCAGGCCGGGCTTCACTACATCACCAACCGGCTGGAGCCCGAGGACACGGGCAAACTCGAGGAATCCAATCCCGAAGGCTATACCGCCTGGATCGACGAGCGACAGCGCGCCACCAGCGGCTCGTTCATCAAGGTGGTGCGCCTGCTCAAGTACCTGCGCGACTTCAAGAACACGTTCTCCTGTAAGTCGATCATCCTGACGACGCTGCTGGGAGAGCAGGTCAACGAAATCGAGGCCATGCTGGACCCGGATCGATACAAGGACGTGCCCACAACCCTGAATACTCTGCTCACCAAACTGGCGGACGCGCTGCCGCCGACCATGCCGGCGGTCATGGACCCCGCAGGCACGGGAGATAACTTCACCGATCGATACAAGGAAGGGTGGAACTACGAGAATTTCCGGACGCAGATGAAGTACTACGCCGAGAGAGTCAAGGAAGCCTACGACGAAACGGATCGCGAGGAGTCCATCGCAGCCTGGCAAGCCATCTTTGGAGACCAATTCAAGCCCGGCAGCCTAGCCAAGGTGGCGGCCATCGCGCCCCGGAGCGCTTCGGTACCATGGGACGGTGAGCAGTTCATCGACCGACCACCGTTCGGCATTCCCATCCAGATCAGCCCCCACTACCGGTTGAAGATTACCGGTCGTTGCACCGGCCTAGACAGTGGGACGATCAAGCGCCGGCAGGGGTTTCGCCAATTCGATCTCTCCTCTCGGGGCTATCGCGTCGAGAAGCAGCGTAGTCTGGTATTTAAGATCACGCGCACCAACGTGCCGAGTCCATACACGGTGTACTGGAAGGTCCGCAATGGAGGCGACGAGGCATTCCGTCTCGGTGCTCTGCGTGGCGAGATCACCCAGGATCAAGGGAGAAACGCCCGCACGGAAACCACTTCTTACAAGGGAACCCATTACGTCGAGTGTTACATCGTCAAGGGCGGCGTGGTGGTTGCTAACGATCGCCAGAACGTCATTGTTACCTAAGAGTCGCGATCGTTGCGTCGCGTAGGCGCAATGGTTAAGAATAGAGGCATGGATTCAGTTGACCACCCTTTAGATTGGTGGGCCGGCGGCGGATACCCGATGGTCATGCGCGAGCTCGGCTGCACCAAGACGCAGGCCCGCCACCAGGTCCACGCCAAGATCGACGAGTACTTCCGACGCACCGGAGATCCAATTTGGAAGCCGGTCGGGAATCGTGGGTATGCGGCCCTGCGTCGCGCCATAATGGACAACCGGGCGCTCAACAACGACCTCGTCTGAGGCGCAGTCGCTTCGGTGAGCTCAGGACAGGGATCGTCGCGCGCGCTCCAGCGCTTCGGCCTCGGCCACCAGCCGCGAGGCGGGCACGCCCACAATGGACTCGACCGCTGCGACCGCCCAGGCACCCTGCAACCCGGCTGGACAATCTGGCGTTGGTGCCGGCCGGCGAACTCGCCTCCCTCGATCTGTGGCAGCAGCGGGCACGGCAATTGCCGCCGGGCAATACCTTGGTCGTGCTCCCGAGCGACAATCTCAGGCTGCATCACGTAGGATAATAAATCAGGCGCGCGCTTGAAGAGCAGGGTCGCCGAGCGTCGATCGCGACCGTGCACGGCCCATCGTCGCCGCAAGGCTAGGTAGCTGCCCATGGTGGTGCTCTAGCCGCGAGATCCGACGCCTCTGCTCCCACCTTGTGCCGGTGCGGAGGTAGCATCTCAGTGCTCGCAACCTCGTTGCAATTTGTCACTGCAATCAGATCAATCTCCGACGCGCAATTTATTGGGTGATGCTGCGATACTAGAGACTTGCTTCGCAATGACTCTCACCTGGGCAACAGGGAAGGGGGCTGTAATGGGAGGCATCAACACATGCAGCTGACATTTGTGACCGGGACCACCGGCACGGAGAAACGCGCCGTTTTGGAATGCGTAAAGGGCTATGCCGAAGAGCACGGCCTGGCATCACCCGGAGACATCGAGATCTTCCACGTTGAGGATGAGCTCAAAGCCCTCGGCAAGGACTTGCAGACGTTCGCGGACACGAGCGTCCCAAGCAAGCAGCGCGAGTGGTGGAGCGCAGCGGTTGAGCGCATCCACGCGCGGATCGAGGATCGGCGCCCGCAGCCAAAGTTTGTTTTCATCTCGTTTCACTACTACTGGTACTATCGCAAGCGAATTTTTACTCCAGTCGACTGGTCCCCTCTTCGCCGTCTGGCCAACCAGGCCAGTCACTTTATCTTTGTGACGCTAATCGATGATTGCTATGCGATGTGGGCTCGGATTACCAATCGTCCAACTAACCCTAGAGAGATCCGGCTGGCCGAGTGCATCACTTGGCGTTCGTTTGAAGTCAGCGCGGCCGATCTGTGCGCCCGCGAGCTTGCTCCCGAGTTGGACGAACGGCGTGAGCGACCCCTGACCGCCGAGCCGCGCTCGTACGTCGTGTCCGTGAATCATCCACCGGCGACCCTCGCGCGGCTCGCATTCAGAACTGAAGCGAAGCGCCTCTATCTCTGCTATCCCATCAGCATCGTTCGCCGAGCCGCCAGTCAGAACGAAGCGCAGTTTCCTGCATCGGCCATCGATGCATTTCGGCACCGCGTGCAGGACGATTATCCGTATGTCGTGTTCGACCCGCTCGGCATTGACGAAGAGATTCTCGCTCTGAAGCTCGCCGACCTGGACGCTGCCGATACAGCGCAGGACAGGCTGGTCATCGAGCCGTCCGATCGCTGGCCCATCCCTGAACAGCGCCGCCTCTTGGGAGAATCGGCGATCGCGCAGGCGGGTCGGACTTTGGTTCGTTACCCGCTTGAGCTCCCGGTCGATCAAGTGCGGGAAGCCGCGGAACTCGCCCATTATGACATCCCAAGTCGGGATCTTCGGTGGGTGGACGATGCTCATTGCCTGGTGGCTTACCGGCCGTTCTGGGGCAACCGGCCTCACACCGGAACACAGACGGAAATCAACCGGGCTACCTTCAGCGGTGCTCGGGTGATTGCTTATAGTCCGCCCGAGGACCGAGCGGCGTCCCCCTTTGCGACAGGTGTACCTATCATCCCAGACGAACAGGAGTTCTATAATGCGGTCGGCGCGTTCGGCGCCGGCTAAGCCCCTGCAGCTTGACTCGTCGGCACGCGCCGTATAGAGTGTGCATGTGTACGTACACCCTATACGTACAACAAGGAGGAGGCATGACGCAACGAGAAGGTAACCTGCCGCCAGCATTCGTCCTCTTTACTGACGATTCTGCGGAGAGCGAGGCTGCAAAGCGCGCCCTCGACGAGGCAGGCGTTCCTTACGAGGAATTCCGTGAAGGTCCCAAAGGGACCCAAGAGGCTACGACGATCCCGTACCTTGTCACACCCGTGGGGCCGTACATCGGCCTGGAGTCGATCGAATCATTGACGAAGAGCGACATCACATCCCTTGCACAGCCGGTGCCGGTGCGCGACCGATAGGGTCGTCCAGGGTTACCTGCTCAAGCAGAGTTGGACTCTGCGGTCGTGCTGACGTGGCGCAGGTGAAAGCCTGCGCCATTTCTCTTGTTTGAATCGACAAGTGGAGGTTTCAGCATTATTGCCCCGGTCAGTGATATCACCGATTCGCGTGGCAAACCACGCTGAAGCTTTACGCCGACTCGCATGCGGCGGTACCATTGATTTCCAGCACTGTCGTTCGTCCGACGCACCTGCCAAGCCCTGAAACGGTGGCACTCCGCATGAGGAACAGCCCTACCGATCCGCGACGCGCCCTCCGAACAAAGGCGCAGCGATTTCTGGCGCGGGTGCTGATACCAAACATCTTTGAAATTGTCACGATTGGGATATTCCTCTGGGTGATCTACCGTCAGGTCGTTTCGCCGTATGACGTCGACGATCTTCCCAGCCTCATCACTCTGGTCGTCACCATCCTTGGCTTCCTCGCGTTCTCAGGGCTCTGGGAGCGCCACTGGACACTGCGCCGAATCGAAGACGGAGTCGACGAAACGAACGAAATGATCGGCCGGAAGCTGGGCGGACGGGTGCGACCGTCCGATTTCTTCTGGGGAGAATCGGATCGGGTCTCGCGGGATGACATCGCGCACGCGTCGCACGTGTATATCGTGGGAATGATCTTGAATCGCACCGTTCGGCAGTATCTCGCGCCATTCGGCGATCTGCTCGCCGCCGGTGCCGACCTGCGCTTCGTAATGCTCGACTATGAGAATGACTCCCTGCTGAACTTGCTACCAGCTCGGAGCTACGGCAATATGCCAAGGGAGTGGTGGAAGAACCAGATTCAAAACACGGAAGTCCATATCGAGAACATACCAACCAGCCGGGTTCCTCCTGACCCGGCAGGCGCCGGTTCAATCACGATCGGCTATCTTCCTTACTTACCTTCGTTCGGGATGTGGCTCCTCGACCCGGACACGCAACACGGTCAGATTGTCGTTGAGATCTACCACCATCGTTCTGCTGAACCGAACCCGACGTTCCGCCTGCGTGCCGACCAGGACCCATACTGGTACAGCTTCTTCAGAACCCAGTTCCAATTAATGTGGGAGTCATGCGAATCTCCAATCCACCCCGGGCGCATTACCCAGGTTTGGCCGCGACGGCAAGCGCCCCTTGAGTCAGAGTTCTCGGCACGAGCAGACACCGAAGAACAGGGGGATGCACAGGAGCAAGCATAGGTCGACCCCGCGACCCCACCTCACCGAACGCTCTGTTGCGCACACGCCACCTGCTCAGCCCATGTTCCCTGCCAGGCGGGACCGAGAGCAAAGCCGTACGCGTCGTGCTGTACTTCAGACGCTAGGGCCTCTTGGATCCGCGGCACGCGCCGCCCGACTGGGGAGTGGCGGGCGCCGCCACGGCGGTGATGTGCGAGATGGACAGTGCGCATGCCTGACCTGCTACCTAGTGCTCGGCACAATTGACAGCCATGCCCAGGGTACTGGCGAGACCACGTGACCGAGTGGATGATCGAGAGTACGCGCAACGGTGGCGCGTGATCCCTGCAGGGCCGTGACGATGACGTCTCCTCGCCGACTCTTCCCCAGACCGATGGATTAACTCCGTTGAGGATGAGCACGATTGCAGCAAGGCGTCGGGAGCGCCCGGCCAGGGATCCTGCCTACAGGCGGTCAGCACCCAGCGCTATGACCTTGCTCCCCTGGTCGGAGCGGTCTTGGTGAACACCCCGGTGCCGTGGAGGTGGAAGAAGTCGGCGTCCTCGAACGCCTCCTTCGCCGCCATTCGCTCGCCCAGCGTGTAAGTGAATCGCTCGATCGACGTGTAGTGGTCAAACACGATCGATCCCCCGACGACGGTCTGTTCGATGCACATGCCCAGGGCCGCCCGGGTAGGTGTGTAGTTGTCCGTGTCGAAAAAGGTCAGAATCAGGGGTAGGCCAGCAAGGCGCTTGCTCGTCTCGACAATATCGCCCCGGACAAGTTCGATGCTCGGATACGGGGCGCATAGACGCCGGACCGCGTCAAAGTCGGTGAACACACAGCCAGGCCGATCGTAGAGGTCAAGGACCGAGCGGCGCGGCGGGAACCCGCCGAAGGTGTCGAAGCCGAAGATCCGCGTCCCGCGTAAGCCGAAGTGCTCGGCGAACTTCGCTAGCAACACGGTCGTTCCGCCCTTGAAGACGCCGAACTCGGCGATGTGCCCCTCCAGCCGGTGTCGCGCCGCGTGCTGAAGGCACTGATAAAGATGGACAAGGGAGTAAGGGTAGCCGTTGGCCAGCGACACACCGACGCTCGAATGAAGAAGCGCTTCGAAGTGGGAGTCACGAAAATCGAAGTGGCCGGTGCCGCAGATGACGACCTCCGGGAGGCGGCTATCCACCCGCTGAAACGCCAGCAGCAGTTCCTCTTTGCCTGCGTCATCTGCGACGATGATGACGTCAAGATCTTGGTCAACGATGGCTTCCATCGGGTGAAAATGCTCCGCGGCACTCGGCACCTTCCGGTGATCGAAAACCCCCACCAGGCGGGAATCCAAGCCCTCACTGTGGAGCATACCCACGAGCTGGGCCGCGACTGGCGTTGCTCCCAGAATCGCGAGACGCTGACCCAAAACGCAGGCACGATGCCGCGTCTCGCGTTCAAGTTGGTGGATCAGGCTGTCGTCCATGCCAACCTCATACGGCTACCTGTCCGGCCAGTCTTAGAGTTCATCGACCTCGGCAACGAACGCGGCCCACGCCGCCGGCAAGTAAGATACCAGCTGGTCGAGCAACACCAAACTGAAAACTGCGAGGGCGAAGGCCGCTCGAACTTTGACGTCTGGAGTAACAACGGGTCCAGACCCGACCAAGATCTGTTCGAGTCGCTCCATTTCTCCAGAGATCCTTCTGAAGGTCTCGTCGAGGTGGTTACCCACAGGAGTCCCGTCTTTGCGACTCGAAAGGGCCAACCGAGTCTGACGAAGTGCGCCATTAAAGTCGCTGCACAGAGAAGCATCCAGCTCGCTCGGGAAAGTGGTTCGTTGTTGTTCTGCCAAGAACGTGAGGTACTTCAGAGCATAGATCGCGAGATCGGCGACGGTATCGAGCAAGGGTTCAACCGTTCGAGAAAGTTTCCCAGTAGCGGCCTGGAACAGCTCACCCTGGGTAGCGGCGATTTCGAGTCGATCGTATTTCCGGGCGATATTCGGAAAGATGCTGAGCGTTTCGCCGCGCTTACGCCAGGCATCGCCATAGACAGCATCCTTCTTGGCGTGGAGCGTCTCCAGCACTCGATCGACCTCAGCGGGGTTGGACTGGCTCTGGATCATGGAAGCACGAGTTGAATGGGCTGGGAGGTCAAGCTCCCGGTTGGGTAAGCAGCGCGTTCGATCTCGATCGCGTCGTTAAGCCCCCACTTTGGTGGGTAGAACGGCGCGATTGGAGTCGGGGTTGGCGCGAAGCTGGTCTTGATTCGCACCCGGTTACTGCGCAGCTCAGGAAATGCAGCCCGCGAGTACTTGTCGATCTCGCAGAAGAGGCCCTGGCAGTCAATGGCGTGGAGGTGCCGACCCCACAGAGACCGGAACTCAACCCCCAAACGGGCGAACTCGTCGGACTGGTACTCCACCATCCACTGGATGACATGGAGCATCGACCACGAGCCCGTGCTAACGAAGCACTTCCGGATGCCGCGCTCCGCACCAGGCCCCGGCATGGTGAACTCGTCCTCGTCAAAGTCGGTGAGCTCGCTGTAGTTGATGTCGATGGCGAGCTGGTAGGCCATGAACGGCCCGATCATCGGGTACTGGATGAGCAATCGGAAGAGCTCACCAAGACCGCGTGCCCGCGCCACCTTCTGCGCCAAGCCGTCCCGCATCATCGAACTGACGAGCGCCAAGTGGTTCCGGTGTTTACGTCGGTGCCCGAAAACCTGGCTCGTGGCGAGAATGAAGGCGTTTGTATAGATCGTTTGTCCCCGATCCAATGCTGCTTCGAGCGTCACGTCGAAGGCAGCCGGGTCGAACGACGCTGCATCGATGCGGCCGTGGGCGGATTCCAACAGGTGCCACGTTTCGATCTTGCTGAACAAACGGAATAGGATGATCCTGAGCAGTGTGTCCTCGGGAGACAACCGCGGCTCGTAGATGACGCTCCTGATGAGGAACTGGGATACCCGGTCGCTCGCACGGTACGCGTTGCAGAACTTAAACGCCTGGAGAATCGGGTCATCCGACCAGGGGGGCGGCTCACCGCGGAACCGGCGAAAAAAGATTGCCTGCCGCTCGGCGGCAAAGCGCCAATATGCATCGAACACGTGGTGGCGGGGCCTGAGATCCATAACTTCATCATAGCATCGGCACCCAGCGAGACGTCGTGGCGTTCGGCCAGGGAGGGTGGAAAATGCTGGCGATCAACGCGTACAGCGCCGACGCGGCCTGGCAGGAACTTGCCAGTCGACTACGGGACGAGGGCAAGGTGCAGGAAGGACGTGATCAGCCGACGCGCGAGCTGCTTCACGTCGGATTCAGCATCTCGGACCCGCGACAGCGGCTGGTCTTCGCCCGCCCGATGAATCCGGCGTTCGCGGTCGCCGAGGTCATCTGGATGCTTTCGGGCTTCAACGACGTCGAGTGGCTGGCGTGGTGGAACCCGCGCGTCAGGCGGCTGGCAGCGGACGAGGGCAACCCTGCGTTCCACGGGGCCTATGGGGATCGCCTCGGGAGTCGACCGCGGCTCGGTCACGGCATGGCACGCAGGCTTCGGCATCGATCGATTCAGTCTAGCCGCCACCTCGACCAGCTCAAAACGGCGACCCAGGCGCTACGGGCGGATCCTACGAGTCGACAGGTCGTGCTCCAGATCTGGGACGCCGACCGCGACTTGCCGAATCCGATCTCCCGCTCGCGAGACATTCCCTGCAACCTGGTGAGCCACCTGCTCATCCGCGACGGTCGACTGGTGTGGCTCCAGGTCATGCGGTCGAATGATCTTATGTGGGGGCTGCCGTACAACATCGTCCAGTTCACCATGTTGCAGGAGATTCTGGCCGGCTGGTTGGGAATCGAGGTTGGCAGCTATCAGCACGTAAGCAATTCCTTACACGCCTACGAGCGTCACTGGAAGGAACTCGACGCCCTAATTCTCAACACCGGCGGCGGACCGCGAAATTCGAGCGATTTGCGAATTAGTGACTACGACGCCTGGCAGGAGGCTTGGTCAAGGCTGGTCGACTGCGTCGGCCAGATTATGCGCCTAGAAGTCCGCCGGCAACTCGAGGACGTGCCGAAAAGGTATGCCGACCTGCCTGGGGCGTACCGCGAGTGGATCGCGCTGTTGACAGCTGAGGCGCTCCGCAAGATGGCCGAGCCTCAGGCGGCAGACGATGTCGTTCAAGTGGCGGGCCCGTTCTGGTCATGGAGCTGGCGGCAATGGGCCGAAGCCGAGTCTCGCCGGAGGGAGCCAGGGGGTGGTAGTGCGGTCGTTAGGGAGTAGCTGAAGACGGTCACACACGATTGTCGCGCTCAGTGATTGGTCCCAGAGGGTTGTAGCGCTTGCGAGCTCACCCCTGCTCTCTCCGCAGAGCCGGCCGCTCCGAGCCCCGAACCGTCGACACAGCGCCGTCAGCAGCGGCCCCATGGGCGACCTGAAAGGTCGTGACCTTGACGGAAGACATCGGTGGCCATATGATGTCAGAAAATCCGACGCGATCGGATTGATGTTCAGGAATTCCGACAGTACTTTGGGCAGGGAGTCCGAGCAATGGCAGCGACCGGTACGTCGAACGGCCGTCCGGCGGGGCTCGCCACCACGCAGATCCGGGAGTTGGTCTTGGCCGAGCTGGCCGTGGTCCAGGCGCTGGACCCGGCCGAACTAGATCGCGAGATGGACGCTGCCGGCGGAGAGGTGGAAATCGATTCGCCGCAAGCGGAGGCCATTCTGGCGAGACTTGAAGGTCATTTCGGCTGCAAGCTGCCCGGGGTGTCTGACCTTGAACCGGAGCAATTCAACAGCATCAGTGCGCTGGTCGATCTGATTGGGCGGCGGCTGTCGGTGGCCGCACCGTCTATTGTGCCATCCGCTGGTGACTGGATTGGCACGGATATCCGCGTTGCATAAACGGGATGCTGAGGAGGACCGAGGATGGCAGCGACGATTGAGAGCCCCGACCTCTCCGAAGCCTGGTTGGCCGCCTTGGAACACCTCTTGGCCGTCGGAGGCAAGGTGGTCAATCTCGTGACCGTCATCGAATCGGCCGACCGTGAGGACTTGCGGATCAGGCGACAGCTTGACGCGTTCCTGTTGTCGCGGCGATCCAGCAAGACATGGCGGGTTTCGACGGTCGCCAACACCATCTTCCCAGCGTCACTCTACCTGCCGCGCCTCGGCAAGGCGGCCCGCGAGCACCTTTACACAATGCACAGAGAGGGTGACAAGATCAGGCGACGCCTGCCGGCCAACCGTTTCGGCAACTACTTCGACCGGCTAATCGATTGGCCCGGGCAGAAGGGCAGCTTCAACCAACTCGAACACGTCATTCACCGACTGGGTGATGGCGAGCGACGAAACCCGCTGAGCAGTGCGTATGAACTCGCGCTCTGTGATCCCGAGGCTGACGAGACCCTGTCGGCAGACCTCCGGATCTACAAACCCGGAACGGACAACTCGCCGATCAGCTTTCCCTGCCTTAGCCACATCAGCCTTACTTCAGTGAACGGCGTCCTGCGCATGACGGCGACGTACCGCAACCAACACTTTCTGCGGAAGGCCTACGGGAATTACGTCGGTCTCAGCGGACTACTGCGGTTCTTGGCTCATGAAGCGGACCTGCAGCCCGGCGAGCTAGTCTGCGTTGCCACGCACGCCGACGCCGAAATCGGCTACGGCCGGGGTTTCGGTATACGGGACGTGCGTGCCTTGATCGACGCTTGCCGACAAGCGCTCGACGAGCCTGGTGAATCTGAACTCTCACCTCCTGTCCGGCCAGCGCTCGACCAGGCATTGACCCAGGTTGGTGCGTGATGCTGTCCTGCGGCGTCGACATCGTGGAACTCGGCCCCTTCTCCAGGCTGGTAGAGCTTGGCGGCGAAGGCTTCTTGCGGCGCATCTACACCCGTCAAGAGTTGTCGTACTGCCGCGGCCGCGTGCCCCAGCTCGCCGCACGGTTTGCCGCGAAGGAGGCGTGCGCGAAAGCCCTCGGCACCAGCATCCGAGGCGTGACTTGGCAGGACATAGAGATACGATCGGACCGTCGAGGCAAGCCGCTGCTCCACCTTTCCGGTGGTGCCGCCAGCCGAGTCGACGAACTCAAGGCGACGGAGTGGACACTCAGTCTTGCGCACTCCGAAAACCTCGCTATCGCCTTCGTCATCATGTCAGGGGATGGATTCGCAGAGGAGGCGTTGGCGCGCCTGGCCAGCGCTCTGCCGACGCCTTGATACCACGCCTACCGTAGAGGACCGGCGTGGATGACGGCACGCGAACAGACCGAATGTAGGGAGGAGGGCCTCACCCAATGGTCGACCACGGAGCGCAAGAACTACCGGAGGGAGCGACACCAGAGGCACAGGATGCCGAGGCGCATCTTGAGCTCGGACAGAGGCTGCGCGAGGCACGGACGTACCTCGGGCTGTCGCAAGAGTTCGTGGCGGAACAGCTCAGTGTGCCACGAGCATCCGTGTCTGCGATGGAGAGCGGCAAGCGCAAGGTGACTGGCCTTGAGATCAAGCAGCTCGCGGCTCTGTATAAGCGCCCGGTGACCTTCTTCCTGAACCTAGAAGAGAAAGACATAGCTCGGGAGACAGTGGTGCCGGACGAAACCTCCCGTGCGCTGTTCCGGACCGCACGGGATCTCACCGCCCACGACCGAGAGCAGGTGCTGCGGTTCGCCCAGTTCTTACGCCAGGCAGGGAAAGCACCAATCCCCAAGCCAGACGCCAACGAGTCTTAGCGCCCACCGGGCAGGAGAGGCTGCGATGCCAAGGCGTCACCTGTCACCGCTCGACCTAGCCCGCGCCCGCGGTTCGCAGGCGGCTGCTCGCGAACACGTCCGCCTGCGAACCGACCAGTCGAAACCGATTGACGTCTTCAGCATCGTGGAGCAGAGCGGCATCTGGCTCATGTTCCAGCCGCTCCGAAATCTCTACGGCGCCTACGTCCGCGAAGGGGTCGGCACGGGCATCATCGTCAACGCGAATCACCCGCTCAGCGTCCGCCGTTTCACGGCAGCACATGAATATGGCCACCATGTCCTCGGACACGCACCGGTAGTCGACGACGAGCGAAACCTCAATTCTCCCTCGGGTATTGTCAATCTTGACGAGGCATCCGCCCAAGCCTTCGCTGCCAGCTTCCTCATGCCTCTGCAGCTGGTAAACACCATGCTGCGCCAAATGGGCTTGCCTCTTGATCCGGGCACGATGAGTCCGAGCCAGGTCTACCTGTTCTCGCTGAACTTGGGCAGCAGCTATCCTGCGACGATCAACCAACTAAAGACGCTCGGCAAGATCTCGTCGCACGCTGCAACCGCCCTGCGGAAAGAGAAGCCGAAGGACATCAAGATCGATATCGGACGCGGACAGCGCCCCGCTCAAGTCTGGGCGGATGCATGGCAAGTCGGTACCCACGACGCAGGCAGAACGCTGCATCCCAAGGTTGAGGACGTCCTCCATGTGGTCCTCCCTGAAACACCATCATCCGGATACGTCTGGTCAGTCGACGGACCGGGCGTCGTGGACGCATCGTTGTTGACGGATGAGCAATTGGTGCCCTCCCACGCGTTCCTTTCATTGGAAGGAATAAGCTTCGAGGGAGCGAGTCCCAGTCAGGGGCTCATGAATTGGCAACACGGGCCAGTGACGTTAGGGACCGGAGGGCAACGCCATCTTGTGTTCCGTGCCCTGCGTCCCGGGCGATTCCCGTTGCAGCTCCAAAAGCGACGCCCGTGGGAGAACTCGCTCGGCGCCGAGACGTTCCAACTCGACCTCAGGATCTCACCCGCGGGCACAGGTGGCACCGAGCAAGGCCTGAGCCTACACCAGTTGTCCGGTCTACGGGCCGCTGCATGACCACGTCGCACGTGTCGTCCGCCCCACCAAGGATCGACCTGCGGCCGCGCTTGCTGATGGTTCAGGATCAAGGAACGCGTGGCACCTGCCTGGCGTTCGCCACGACGGCAGCGCATGAGGTGCGGAGGAGTCACCCGCCCGCCGAGGTTGAAGACCTGGCAGAAGAGGTCCTTTACTGGGGTTGCAAGCAAATAGACCAGGATGTAACACCCGGAACGTCGTTCCAGTCGGCCTCGATCGCGCTGGCGAGGTGGGGGCAGCCCCTTGAGCACCTCTGGCCCTATGACCTGTCCCGCGTTGATACCGACAGCACGTATCGACCACCGGCGGCGGCTATCGACCCTGGGGCATGCAACATGGCGAACCTCCGCCGTATCGCGGCGAACACCGCAGCGATCAAGGCCGTGCTCATCGGCGAGCAGATCGTGATGCTTGGGATCCAAATGAGCGTGCCCATCCTTCACCCAGTCGACGGCCACATCGCACTACCGGGACCTGCCGATATGCTGGCCGAGGGACATGCCGTGCTTATCGTTGGCTACGACGATAGTGGATCTGGCCAGGGCGAGTGGTTGATTCGCAACTCGTGGGGCGAAGGATGGGGGGACGGGGGCTATGGATATCTGCCGTATCAATACGTCGATCAGTACGGCGGCGAAGCATGGATCATCGCGTAATGTTGTAGACATTCTGTAGGAGGTCCCGGCGACCGCAGCGCTATTGCATAGACCTAATAGCTTCTGGGCCGAATCCGCCCCGCCATCTTGCCAGCCTGCCGCTCCGCTCGCTACTCTGGTTGTCAAGATCAGCACCACATTCAGACGAGGCGCGGACGGGAGGCCACGCCCCCTGTTCCTGCCCAGATGGTGCCGATTTTCGGCTGCGGCTTCGGCCCGCTAGGAAGGAGAACCTGTGTATGGATCAAGTGAAACACCCTCTTGACTGGTGGGCGTACGGCGGCTACGCCGAGGTCGTGCGCCAGACCGGCTGGAGTCTGCCCAAAGCCCGGCGCGAAGTGCGCAAGGCCATCCGCGCCTACGGCTGGCGCCCGATCGGCCACGCCGGCTACGAGGAGCTGCGCCAGCGCATCATGGCCGGCCGAGTGTTGGACAACGATCTCATCTAGTAGGCCTATCTATGAATGACAGGGAGCCGGGACTGCGCCCGACTCCCCATCTGGTTGGTGGCCGCCGCTCGGTCTTCTACGGTTCGGCCTGGACTAAGACGCCCAGCGGGTCCGTGCCCGAGACTCGGGTAACTCGGCAACCGCGTCACTCAGCTGCGCATCCTTGAGGGCGTTCAGGATGAACGGCACCCGGGTCGGATGCTTGCGGGCCAACTCCAGGTCCATCACCAGCGCAATCGTCAGGCGGATGATCGTCAGGTTTGAAGCTCGCTTCTCCCCGTCGAACAGCCGCCGGACAAAGGTCGGGTCAAGTCCCGAGAGCTGCGCGATCTGGTACTCGCTCTTCCCGCACAGCCTGGCAAGATCCTTCAGGGTCTTGGCGAATTTGCTCATGAGTCCTCCGGCCACCCCACAGTTGTCCGTGGCGTACCAGATTCCTCACTCACCCATCTGATCATGCGGCGATTGCAGCGGCCACCGCGCCCCATTGTCGGTCGGATCACCCGATAAGGCAATCCTCGTCGTGCATGAAACGGCGCGGCCGCCGGCCGCCGAGTCTGGAGTGCCCCGGGGCATCACGCCGGCCGCCTTGAAAATCCGCCCGCGCTGGCATACCCTTCCGTCGGGCCCCTAGCTCAACGGCAGAGCAGTGGACTCTTAATCCATCGGTTCGGGGTTCGAATCCCCGGGGGCTCACCACTCCCTTGGTCTGGTACAATCCCACTCACGACAGTGAGTCGCCCGGGAAACCGGTCAGTGAGTTGGGGCGAGGAATACCCGCGTACGGACGCGTCGGAGCTGGACCACCGGCTCTTAATCAGCGGGTTCGGGGTTCGAGTCCCTGGCGGCTCACCAGCCTGGTGAAATGGGGCGACGGAAATCTTCGTCGCCCCATGTTTTTGCCCGCTATCCCTTGACCGAACCGGCCGTCAAACCCTCGACCATAAAGCGTTGGGCAAGCGCGTAGATGATGACGACCGGGATGGCGGTCATGATGCTGGAGGCGAACATCGGGCCGAAGGGGAAGATGTCACCGATCACCATCTTGCCGAGGCCGACCGGCAGCGTTTGGGCCGACTCCGGGGCGACGAAGACGAAGGCAAAGAGGAACTCGTTCCAAGAGGCCGTCACCGCGAAGAGCGCGACGGTCAGCAACGCGGGCAGGGTCAGTGGCAGCACGATCTGGATGAAACTCTGGAAATGGTTCGCCCCGTCGATGCGTGCCGCCTCCTCCAACTCCATCGGGATCGAGCGGTAGTAGCCCATCAGCAACCAGCAGGCGAACGGCAACCCGAAGGTCGGATAGGCGATCATCAGTACGCCGAGCCGGTTAATCAAACCGAGGTCGGTGAAGATCTGGTAGAGCGGGATGAAGAGCATCACCGTCGGCATCAGGTAGGCAAAGAGGATCGCCGTCGAAAGGAATCCCGCCCCGCGCCAGCGTAGGCGCACCAGTCCGTAGGCGCCGAGCGCGGCGACGACGACTGAAATACCGACGCTGACCGTCGCCACCTGGACGGTGTTCCAGAACCATCGCGGAAACCCAGTGTCTTGGAGCATGTAGCGGAAGTGCTCAGTCGTCCACGGCGAAGGCCAGAAGATCGAGTCGAAAGCGCGGATCTGGTCATTCGTCTTGAAGGCGGTGACGACGACCCAGTAGAAGGGGAAGAGGAGGAAGAAGAGGAGCACGCCGAGCAACGCGTAGACACTGAAGTTGGTCGTCCGCCGCATCCACCGCCGGTACGAGCGCTCGCGCGCCGGGTCGCCGCGCAGGTAGGCGCTATGGATGCCACGTCCGATGCTGCCGACTGCCCACTCAATCGGCTGCAAGACGAGCCCAAGGGCAGCGAGCAGATTGCTAAAGATCATCGCGAACGGCCAGGTGACGGCGGCGCTGATCGTGCCAAAGAAACCGGTGCGCTCGGTCGGCGTGGCAACATCGCGCCGCATGTAGCGGCCGAGGATGATGATGAGGATCAGAAGTGCCGGGACGACCGACATCGCTACCGCCACGCCGGCGCTATACCGGAGCGAGCTGATCGCATACTCGTATGCCAGGATGGAAAAGACGCGGGTTGCACCACCTGGGCCCCCACCGGTGACGAGGTAAATCAGCCCGAAGGAGTTGAGGGTCCAAATGAGGGAGAGCAGGCACGCCACGATAATGACGTAGCGCAGGCCCGGTAAGGTCACCACTTGGAGGCGCTGCCACGCGTTCGCCCCGTCAACCGCGGCGGCATCGTACTGTTCCTGATCGATCGCCTTCATGCCAGCCAGCAGGATGATCGTGAAGAAGGGGATTCCCTTCCAGATGTTGATCGCGATCACCGAGGGCAACGCCAGATTGTAGTCGCCAATCCAGGCGATGCCTTTGTCGATCAGGCCGAGTTCGAGCAAGAGGGCGTTCAGACCGCCGAAGACCGGGTCATACAGGCCGCGCCAGGTGAAGGCGGCGACGAGCTCCGGCACGATCCAGGGAAGCAGCACCAAACCGGTCAGAACACTGCGAAAGCGCAGCCCTTTGTAGTTCAGCAAGTGCGCCGCGGCCAGCCCGATCCAAAACTTAAAGAAGACGGAAATGGTTGCGAATTTGACGGTGTTCATCACCGAGTCGCGATACTGGGAATCCGACCACAGCCGCTCGTAGTTCGTCAGGCCATACCAACCCCGATTGGTTATGCCGGTAACGTTATGAAAACTGAGCCAGAGCGCCCTCAGCAGCGGATAGGCGATCAATCCGACGAGCAAGAGCACGGTCGGCGCGATAAAGAGATAGGCGACCGGCCAGTCTCGGCCGAGAATACGACGTGACTGCTTCCAGAAGTTGGACGAACGTTCAGAGCGCCTGGCAGCCGGCAGGCGGCGCACGGTTGGAAGGGCCATCGTTCCCCCTTTGTTTGGGGTGGGGACCGGAGCGCATCTCCGGTCCCCCTGCCAGTGGCGTCAGTGAGCGGGGCAGGACCCTACTCGCCCTGCAACCCGAAGTCCTTCCAGATTTGAACGAAGCGTTCGTGGTACTCCGCCGCGACTTCGTCGGCCGGTTTCCCCTGGATGACCTCCGCCGCCATGTCGGTGTGGTAGTTGCCACCACCGACGGCGTCGACGGCCGCCGAGGAGGGACCGGGCCAGCGCAGACCGGTGAAGCGATCCTCATTCCAAACGACCGGCTCGGCTCGCGTCGAATTGTCTTCGGTTTGGAGGACTTCCCAACTCCACGGGTTCCGATACGCCGGCGCGGCGTAGGCGCGAGAGATGTCGTAGATCCGCTGTTGGACCGGCTCGGTCATCAGGTGGCGAATCAGATCGTAGGTCGCCTCCTTGTTCTTCGTGTCCTTGATCACGTGGAACTTGGTGCCGCCGATGCTGTCGAGGAAGGCGTTGTCGCTGATTCGCACCGGGTTTGGCAAGTAGATGATCTGGTCGGCGAATGGAACTTGGTCGAACACCGCCTTTGCATACATCGTGCCAGCGTTCGAGGTGAAGACGAGCGTGCCCGCCAGGAACGCCTCGTTGTTGCTGGTGTCAGTCCAGGAGTTGACACCCGGCGGCATCATCGGCGCCCACTCTTCGGCGGTGTAGGTCTCTCTGAGCCATTCCAGCCCCGCGATCGTTTCAGGCGTGTTGAAGGTGATCAGCTCGCCCGTCTCGTCCTGCAACGTGCTGCCATGAGCCCAGAGGGTGTAACTGACCATGCTACGGCCGTCGCCTGAGCGATTGACCGTCACGCCCCAACCCCACTGCTGGCCATCGGGATCGGACACGGCCAACGCGGCGTCACGACGCTGTTCGAGGGTCGCGACCCCGGTGTCGAAGTCGATGCCGGCTTCCTCCAGCACGTCACGACGGGCATACCAACCACCGATGCGGGAAAAGAACGGTACGCCCCACCACTCGTCGTCGAAGAAGGCGGCGTCGGACATGCCCGGCGAGGCCTCGCCCCATGTCTCGACCATCTCCTCGACCAAATCGGTGGTCGGTTCGAGCACGCCGAGAAAATGGAGCTGGCGCGCCTGATGATCCTTGATCAGAAGATCGGGCGCGTTGCCGGCCTGAACACTGCCGACGAGGAGTTGGTTGAGGTCACCGCCACCCTGGAATCCAGCAACCTCCGTGATCTCCAGATCCCAGCCATTGACTTCACAATATGCCTCGATCTCGGAACGGAGGAAGTCATTGTGATCAGGATGGAAGTCCTGATCCTGGAGGACGAAGAGCTGGCCGTCGACGGTCGCGCTCGACTCCGCGCGCGGGATATCGTCCTGGGCCGCAACCGACTTGCCGGCGTACCTTAGCAGCACCGGCGCCGCGGCCAATCCAGCCGCCGCGCCGGCCGAACGCCGCACGAGTTGGCGGCGATTCAAGGAACGCGGGCTCGGGATTCGGTTGGCTTCCGGACGAATCGCGTCGTGGTCATGCTTCGGCATCATCCACTCCTCACCTGTGCGCTACTCCGCGCGATGCCCTCCGACCATCGGAGAGGCTGCCGTCCAGGGTACGGGAGCGAGCCGATGAGCGGGCGTCGAACGCCCTGATACCACGGACGGCTTCCCGCACTCACTGGTGGGAACCGGTAGTTGGAAAGGCTATCCGTGAAGATCGCCTCCATGGATGGCCCTGGCCACAGACCAACCGACGCTTCGGTGCGTGGATATACGCTGCGTGCCGATCAACCACTTCTCTGTTCGAACGTACCGGACGTTCCGCGAGTATAGAAACGACGCGCGGCGCATGTCAAGCATTTGTTGACCGGTTGACCAATGGCTCATGCCTCGCCGAGGTTCGCCAGCGATTGCGGGCAACATTCTAGCGGGCATTTATTCCGTCGCGCTCGGCGGATTCCCCCAGACCTCAACCGCGTGCCCGTCCCGAATCCCCTCCCAGAGCTTTACGGTACAGGTCCGGCGGAGGAGGTTCTTCCAAATGTGTACGTTGGCCAGAGCCTCTTCGTCGGCACTGAACAGCGTAAAGACGGAACGAGCGGCCACCAGGATGAGTTTCTGCTTGGCGCGACTGGCCGCCACGGTCAAGCGACGGGGATCGAGTAAGAAACCACTCGCCGCCAGCAGATATTCCGGGTCGCTCTCCGTGGCGCTGATGAGAATGACTTTCCGTTCATCGCCCTGGAACCGCTCGACGGTGTTGACCGCCGAGACCCGGATCAATCCGGTGTCAGTATCACGGACCGACAGGCACTCGACCGCCTCTTGCAGCGCCGCCCGTTGCTTACGATGCGGCACCACGACGCCGAGCCCGGTTCGAGGATCGAGTGCAAGGCCGTCGTCCAAGACGAGGGCTTCGAGCACCGGGGCAATCAGCGCTTGCTCGAAGGGATTGGCCATTTGGCTGCTCGCTTCGTCGTGCACGACGACGACCAGCGGATGCTCAGGCCGCAGGACAGCCTCGACGAACGGATCGACCGCGGACACGGCAGCAAGGGTATCGTACTTCTTCGAGTGGTAGGCGATTCCGTCGTGGCGGTAGATCTCGCGCCGCAGGAACTCGGCCATGTCGGCGTGGAGGCGAAAACTCTCCGCAAACTTGATCGTCGGTGGTTGCGGCCGTTGCTCCGCCAGCATTGTGTAGAGCGATTGGTATGACTTGAACTCCTGAAAGGTGCGGCGTGGTTCGCCGACCCAGTCGTGCTTGATGATCGGCGGCATCTGCCGATGGTCGCCGACGACAATGACCCGACCGTCCGGCCCAAGCGGCAGGGCGGCCATGATCGCCTCTGGCAGATTCATCTGAGACGCCTCGTCGAGCACGAGGCAGTCGAAGACCTCGTGCCCGAAAAGGTTCTTGCTAGTCCAGCGCTCGGAGATCAGGTTGTAGACGCCACCCGGCGTTGCGGCGGCCACGCACCACGGTTGGCCGTGGAAGAGGTCAATCGGAGCGGGCGTGCCTTTGGGCCGGGCGTTCTTGCGGGCAACGGCGGTGACACCCTCCGGCACCTCGTTCGAGGGCCGGTATCGGTAAAGCGGGAAGTCCAAGAGCCGCTCGTCGAAGTACTTTCTGAATGCCTGGCCGTGTCGCAATGAGAACCGGCGGAGGTCGTCGCGGACCTCGGCAACATTCCGGAGAAGGACGTCGGTCGCCGCGTGCGTCTTGCAGGAGAGGAGGACGCGGAACGGCAGCCCGGCCGCCATCGCGCCTTGCAGCCGAGCGAGGAGGGCGAAGGCGGTGGTGTAGCTCTTGCCCGTGCCCGGTGGACCCTGCACCAGCAGCACCGAGGCCTCTCCATGACTGCCAATGTATGCGCGCTTGCTCGGTTCGAAATCATGCAGCGCGCCGAGGTCGCGGAACGCGTCGATCCCGTTGAGGAAGCGCACCTGCCCGGCAGTGGCCGCTTCAGGCCACGTTCGGGCCCGATCGCCAGGATCGGTCAGGAGATCGTAGAGCGCGTTCGCGCCACCTTCGATCAGTCCCCGCGCGACTTTCTTGTGCCATGACCCCATGACGTCGTTCGGATCGGGATCGATCACGTACGACTCGTCCAGCACGAACGGTGTCGCGCGAGCGCCGAACGTGTGTCCCGTGCCGTCCGTGCCCGAACCACGATTCATCTCAATCTCGACGATCGCGTCGACGGCGCGGCCGAGCTCGTCCCGCGAGACGTCAATGCCGACGATTGTGGCCCGCGGCCCGTAGAGCATGGCGCGTGGCGTTGTCGGGAAGGGCTCCTGCTGCTCGATCGGGAGGCGGCCGTCGACCATCATCCGCGTATTGACAACGATCCGCTCGTCGATCGTCAACTCGGTCAGGGCAAGCGCCTCATCGAGGTCACAGTCCCAATCGTCATGTTCGACGCGGAGCCGAAATCGCATGCCGTCCTGCGACCAGTTGGCCTGCTCTCGTTGCTCCTTTGTCGAATTGAAGCGCGTCGCGTCCGGGTTTGCGGCCATGTAGGCGGCTCGCTGCTCGTCTCTGAGTCGTCGCCGGCGCTCGTTTTCCCGGTTCCGCGCGGCAACGCCCGGCAGTTGGTCGGCCTCGAGGTAACGGACAGTCAGGGTCTGACCGGAGAGCACTCGCCGTTCGGCCGGCGCGTTGCGCGCGGACTTCCACGCGCCGAGTTCGACGTGTCGTTCGATCGTCACGAATTCGTCGAGGGCATGGGCGAGCGTGCGCGCCCGCTCGTCGAAATTATGGAGATCGGGCAAGCTGAAGGAGCGTTTGGCAGTGCGGTGATTCCCCCGAAAGTCCTTGGCGATGTGTTCGAGCGCCTCCAGTCGTCGCGTCTGAAAACGGCAGAGCAAGTCGGGCGTCACGTCGCGAAACGGGGCAAGGCGATCCGTCTTGCCGTCGGGTGGCTGATGTTCGCCCCAGGCCGCATAGGCGTATTCGAGTGGTATCTGGCTGTTGAACCGAGCGCGGCCGGTGTACCACGGAGATTCTTCGGGCGACGGCATCTCCTCCTCGGCAAACTTGGCCCAGAAGTCGAAGAGGCGCTGATGAAAGTGGTCGCGGAACGGTTCCGGGCTGTTCCAATCGAAGCGGAGGTGCGCGGCGACTTGCTGCAACGACTGGCAGACCATCGGGTAGTTCTTCAACTCACGAATCTCGTCGACCAAGAAGGTCGCGATCGGCGAGTCGAAGGCGGCGAGCTGGGTGACGAAGTCGTAGAGCGGCGTCGCGCCAAGCACGGCGGTGGCATGGCGGCCGAGTCCTTCGAGAAAGGCGCGCTGGTCGACGCGGTTGTAGAAGACGAGATGAATTGGCGCGGTGTGTTCGCCGCTCTCGTCGGGCGCGGCCAGCTCGACGATGGTGCGTAGGACTTCCCCGATCCAATCGAGGAGCAGTTGTTCTTCGCGGGCCGCATCGGGCGGTCCGTCGGTCATGCGGATAATCGACCGGCGACGGTGGGGCGGTTCCTCGCCGTTCTCAGAAGCAACGACCAGAGCACCAAGCAGATAGAGCCGATCGAGCAAATAGTCGGCTTGGGCGTCGACGTAGATGCGGATCAGGTTTGGATTGTGGTC
The DNA here is from genome assembly GCA_050696075.1 of Thermomicrobiales bacterium. Taxonomy (GTDB): domain Bacteria; phylum Chloroflexota; class Chloroflexia; order Thermomicrobiales; family UBA6265; genus JBOGUF01. Next base: position 33,893 of record JBOGUF010000075.1, on the reverse strand, counting down.
GATGCTGGAAAAGGGTAACGAGCCGTAGCCCCGGCTCGGAATGTGCAAGAGCGTGTCGATGTCATCCCGCTTGAACCGCCGGTAGCGGCGGGCGCGATGGATCAACTCGTCGACGCGTGGCCCCACCGGCCAGGTCGTGGCCAGTTCCCGCACGGCGTCTTCCTTGCCAGGTACGGGAAGGAGCACTGCCACTTTGCCACTCCCGCTATCGTCGGCGCGAATCAGGTCCTTAAGATTCGCAAGTTGGCGCGTCGCCACGATCCCGGCCCGATGAAGTGCGCTCTTGTCCGAATCGGAGAGATGGGGGATGAGCGACAGGTCGTCGCGCTCCGCGCACCACTTCATGCAAAACTCGTTGTAAGGGCACCAATCGCACTTGTAGGTGAGGTGAAACGGGACCGCGACGAACGGCAGCTCGGCGACCGTCTCGGCGGTTGAGCGCGGCCCGGTGACGAGGTCGTACACGGCGTCGAGATAGCGGTCGGGATCGGTCGGCCGGTCGAGCAGCGCCTGGGTCACGCCGAGTGCTTCCAGCGCGGCCGAGCGATGCGCTGCCAAGACTCGCTCACTGTCTGGACTTTGCAATTCCGCGCTGCTTCGCGGACCTTCGTAGAGAATCGCTTCTACAATCGCGGCGTGCGGAATACCGTCGTTCGCCAAGAGTTCGGCAAGCATCTGGTGATAGAAGGCGACTTGGAGATGGTGCTCGACCTTGGCGCGTTCCGAACTCTTGATATCGGCGATCAGGGCGTGGAGGTCGCCATTGGTCTCGCGGGTGAACTGGAGGACGTCGACGTCGCCGACGAGTCGCCACGCGCCCAGCATGACGTCGAGACGCGGCTGGAAGGCGACGATTGCCTGGCCCGGAGCCAGCTCGCGGGCGAGCGCGGCAATCTCCTGGTTGTGGGTCGCGCGGCGCGACGTGCGCGCGGTCCCGGCGGCAAAGTCGACCGACGCAAAACGTGCCGCGATCTCCGCCACGACCGCCGATTCGAACTCCGTTCCAGACTCGGAGAGGAGCGCGGGCATCTGCTGAACGTGAACGCCGTAGTCCTCCATGAACGACCGGCCACCAGCCTTCTCGTGGAGTCGAAGGCGGAGGAACCGGCGGCACTGGCCGAGATTGATGAACTGCGCGACGTCCGTCGGGGAGAGCCGCCGGCGATCACGCGGTATGTCAGCCTGGAAGGTCGTCTCGTTTAGCGCCACGTCCGCTCCATTGACGTCCATCCAAATCCACACACGCTGACCTACTGTTCCGAACGGCGCTGGGTGAACCAGACGTACCGGTCAAGGCGGTCGATCGGAGATGAATCTACAGTAGCGAAAACCGCGCGCCGAATCCACCTACACCGAATGCCCAGTCCGGCAAAGACCCCTATAATCGGTCCCCTGTCGAGAGGCGGCAGGCCGGCGACGTCTGACGCCGGTCGGTTGAACGAGATGGAGTGCGACAATATGGCAACGTCCCCATTGCAGGGGTTGGTCTGGCGGCTGATCGGCCCGTTTCGTGGCGGTCGGGTGGTCGCCGTGGCGGGCGATCCCAACGACATCGCCACCTTCTACTTTGGTTCGACGGGCGGCGGTGTGTGGAAGACCACGAGCGGCGGTCAGTACTGGCGGAACGTCTCCGACGGGTACTTCAAGCGCGCGTCGGTCGGCTCCATCACGGTTGCGCCATCTGATCCCAACGTCCTCTATGTGGGGATGGGCGAAACGACGATCCGCGGCAACGTTTCGCACGGCGACGGCGTCTACAAGTCGACCGATGCCGGCCGGAGCTGGACGCACCTTGGGTTGGACGCGACGCGCAACATCGCCAAGGTCATGACGCACCCGGCGAACCCGGACCTCGTCTACGTCGCCGCGCTCGGTCACGCGCACGGAGCGAACCCGGAGCGCGGTCTCTATCGCTCCGACGACGGCGGAAAGACCTGGGATCTGGCCTTGACCCAGGGTGAGGACGCCGGCGCTTGCGACTTGGCGCTCGATCCGACCAATCCGCGCATTGTCTATGCCGCGTTCTGGAACGCTCGTCGCGGCCCGCACTACCTCAACAGTGGCGGACCAGGCAGTGGCCTCTATCGCTCGACCGACGATGGCGCGACCTGGCAGGATCTCACTCAGAAGCAGGGCATGCCGAAGGGACCGATCGGCAAGATCGGCATCGCCCCGTCCGCGGCGCGCGCCGGTCGCGTCTGGGCAATCGTTGAAGCCGAAGAGGGCGGCGTCTTTCGCTCCGACGACGGCGGCGACACCTGGGAACGGTTGAACGAGGACCGCAATCTCCGGCAACGCGCCTGGTACTACTCGCACATTTACGCCGATCCGACCGATGAAAACACCGTCTGGGTGCTCAACGTCGAGATGTTCCGGAGCGTCGACGGCGGCAAGACCTTCGAGCAGGCGCCCGCGCCGCACGGCGACAACCACGATCTGTGGATCGATCCGGCCAATCCGAAGAGGATGATCCTCGGCAACGACGGCGGCGGGACCATCAGCTACAACGGCGGCGTTTCCTGGTCGTCGCTCTACAATCAGCCCACCGCCGAGATGTACCACGTCACGACTGACGGACGCTTACCTTATCGGGTCTATGGCGCCCAGCAAGACAACACGACCATCAGCGTTCCCGGACGGTCGAACCACGATGCGATCACGCTCACCGAGTACTACGAAATCGGCGGCGGCGAGTCCGGCTACATCGCGGTCCACCCCGACAACCCGAACGTCATCTACGCCGGCAGCTACCAGGGGCATCTGACGCGCTACGACCATGCGACCGGTCAACTGCGTTCGATCACGGTCTGGCCGGAGGAGTACTCCGGATCGGGAGCGAAAGACTACAAGTACCGCTTCAATTGGACGTCTCCGACCATCCTCTCACCCCACGGCCCGAATACGCTCTACACCGCGGGCAACGTCATCTTCCGTTCAACGGACGAAGGAGCGAGCTGGGAGGCAATCAGCCCTGACCTGACGCGGAACGAACCGGCGACGCTCGAACCATCCGGCGGCCCGATCACCAAGGACAACACCGGCGCCGAGAACTACGCCACGGTCTTTACGATTGTTGAGTCACCGAAGCGGGCCGGCGTCCTTTGGGCCGGATCGGACGATGGTCTGGTATACGTCTCCCGCGACAGCGGCAAGATATGGGAGAACGTGACGCCGCCAACGCTGCCCGAATGGGCGCTCGTCAGCATCATCGAGGCGTCGCCGCACGATCCGGCTGCCGCTTACCTCGCGGCGACACGCTACAAGCACGACGACTTCCAGCCATATCTCTTCAAGACGGCCGACTACGGCAAGAGTTGGACGAAGATCACCAACGGGATTCCCGAGCACGACTTTACGCGGGTGATCCGCGAAGATCCGGCACGGCGGGGCCTGCTCTATGCGGGTACCGAAACCGGCATCTACGTCTCCTTCGACGACGGGGGGCATTGGCGCCGGCTCGGCGGCAATCTGCCGATCGTGCCGATTCACGATTTTGTCGTCGTCCACGACGACCTGGTCGTCGGCACGCACGGGCGCTCGTTCTGGGTCCTCGACGACCTCACGGCCCTGCGGCAACTGGCGGAGGACAGCGGGACGACGGCCGAGACAACCCGCCTACTGAAGCCGCGCGAGAGCCATCGATTCAGCCGGCTGCACGGGTTCGGGTCGAAACCGGTGACAGGCCAGAATTTCGCGTTCGCCGCCGGCATGATCCCAGCCTTCGACTACGAGAAGACACCGCGGGGTGAGGAAAAGCGGACCTACCTCGATGCCGGCGAAAATCCGCCGGATGGCGTCATTGTCTACTACCAACTCGCGGCAGAGCCGAAGGAGCCAATCAGCCTCACCTTCCTCGAAGCCTCTGGCAACGAACTGCGAACCATCACCCAACGAACCGAAGCGACCGACGAGGCTGAGAAGAAGGCGAAAGAGGCCTTCCCCGGTGAGGAAGCGGAGCTCGACGAACCGGACAAGGATCCCTTTGTACCCGTTCAAACCGGACTCAACCGGTTCGTCTGGGATATGCGACTGCCCAAAGCAACGCAGATCGTGACCAAGGGCGGCGACAAGCCGGACCGAGACGGTCCGAAGGTCCCGCCTGGCGCGTATCAGGTGCGCCTCACCGTCGATGGCCAGAGCTTCACTGAGTCGTTCCGCATCGTGCCCGATCCGCGCATCGATACGCCTCAGGCCGACTTCGACGCCCAATATGCTGTGCTGGAACAGATTCACAAGAAGCACGACCGATTGAACCGCGCGGTCAACGATTTGCGACGGATCAAACGGCAGGCGGCCACCTGGACGCGTTGGTCGCGGGATGGCAACGGCGTCTCCGAGGTCGCCGACGCGGCCAAAGCCCTCACCGACAAGCTCGAAGCGGTCGAAGGCGAGCTCCTGCAATTAAAGATCAAGAGCGAACAGGACAGCCTCAACTACCCGGTCAAGTTGAACTGCAAGTTAGCAATGCTCGGCGGCCTAATCGCCAGCGCGGATGCGGCCCCGACGAAGCAACAGCGGGAACTCTACGAGGACCTAGTCGCCCGCATCGACGCCCAGTTGGCCGCGCTCGAGAAGATCCTCAAAGTCGATGTCAAGGCGTTCAACCAGCGAATCGCGGACGCGGGGGTGCCCGCGGTCGGCGCACCATGATTCCTGTAAGGGCGACCTAGGACAACGCGCGCAAGGCGCCGAGTGCGTCGCTGAGGAGCCGTCGTTTCGGGACGGCGGCGAGCATGCACAGGATCTTCCGTTGTTTGTCCTTCTTCGCCAAGTCGTCGACGGTGAGGTACTCGTGCGCGGCGGCGGCCAAGAGGCGGGGATACTCCGTCAATAAGTGCGGCCTGGCGTGAGCGAAATCGGTGACGTGGCGGATTTTGTGCAGATCCTTGATCGCGATGCTTTCGTCGAGGAGTTCGCGATAGCGCGAGAGTGAGGCGGCCGAGAAATCGTCGCGCTCCTTCGCTTCGACGATCGCTTGCGCGGCCAGCCGCCCGGAGAGCATCGCCAGGTTGGCGCCCTCGCGATTGAGCGGATTGACCAGGCCGGCCGCGTCCCCGACGACGACCACGCCGTCGGCGTATACCCGCGGCAATCGGTTGTAGCCCGCCTCCGGGATGAGGTGGGCGGAGTACTCGACGAGCTCGCCGCCTACGAGCAACGGGGCAATCGCCGGATGGCGTTTGAAGCGGTCGAGCATGTCGTTGACGTTGCGGCCGCTTTCGATCAGGTCGGCCAGGAGCGCGCCGGTGCCGATCGAGATCGTCTCCTTGTTGGTGTAGATGAAGCCGTACCCCAGGAGACCCCAGGTCGATTCGCCGAAGATCTCGAGGGCCGTGCCGAGTCCAGCCGGCAAGGCAAAGCGATCTTCGATCCTCGCGGCGGGCAGAGCGATGAGCTCTTTGGCGATCAGAGCCTGATCCATCGGCAGCCATTCCCGGTGCAAGCCCACTTTCTGTGCCAGGAGTGAGTTGGCGCCATCGGCCAGAACGACGCAATGCGCGGCAAGTTCACCGTCCGGATCGCCCGTGGTGACGCCGGCAACCTGCCCGCCCTCCCACAGCAGATCGGTCACCGTGAACTCGGGGTAGACCTCAGCGCCCGCCTCCTCCGCCTTGGTCGCGTACCAGCGATCGAACTCGGAGCGGAGGACAGAGTAGGCATTGTATGGTTGTTCGGCGAAGCGCATCGACCGGTACGTGGCGCCGAGCATCGCGTCGTCTGTCAAAACCACGTAGCGCTGCTCAATGATCAGCCGCTCGAGCGGCGCCTCGGCTTCAAATCCTGGGATCATCTCTTCGGTTGGGTGGCGATAAAGGATGCCGCCGGAGACATTCTTTGCGCCCGGGTATCGCCCGCGCTCAAGGACGACCACGGACAAACCGGCGGCGGCCAAATCCTTGGCCGCGGTGATGCCGGCCGGACCGGCGCCGACTACGATCGCATCGAAACGTTCATCCGCCAATGCTCGTCCTCACAGATTAAGCCGCGCCGATCACGCCTTGGCGGCCTTGAGTTCGGCGATCAGCGCGGGCACGACGTCGAAGAGGTCGCCGACGATACCGAACGAGGCGATCTTGAAGATCGGCGCGTCGGGATCGCGATTGATCGCCACGATCGTGTCCGCGCCTTGCATGCCGACCAGATGCTGCACCGCGCCGCTGATGCCGACGGCCACGTAGAGGCGGGGCGCGACCGTTCGGCCGGTCTGGCCGACCTGCTCGTGGTGCGGCCGCCACCCGGCGTCGACGACGGCGCGTGATGCGCCGACCGCCGCGCCGAGCGCCTCCGCCAACTCCTCCACAAGTTTGAAGTTGTCCGGCTCCTTCAGGCCGCGTCCCCCGCTGACGATGATCGTCGCGTCGTCCAGCTTGGCGGCAGCCGCTTCTTCTTGCACAACCTCGCGCACGGTGACGCGCAAATCATCGGCGCTCAGATCAACTTCGACCGCTTCCGGTTCGGCCTCAGTTACCGAATCGCCCGCCGGCGGCCGCTCGAAACTGCCGGGGCGGACGGTGACGATGGCCGGTGCGCCAGCGGAGAACTTGACTGCTGTCTGCACCCGACCGCCGAGGACGGGACGGACGGCGACGATTGCGCCGTCGTCCACCGCGAGGTCGACGCAGTCGGCGGCGATGCCGGCGCGCAGCCGCGCGGCCAAGCGGGGCGCATAATCGCGCCCGGCCGTGGTGCCGGCGATCAGGACCACGGCCGGTTGGAGATCGCCGATCACCTTCGCGGCGACAGTGGTGTAGGCCTCGGTCGTGAAGTGGACCAAACGCTCATCGTCTGCCACCAGTAGGCGATCAACTCCTGAGCGTCCGTATGCGCTCACTGATCCGCCGACGCCCGCGCCCACGACGAGGGCGTTCAGCGCCGACCCAAGACCGTCGGCGACCTTTCGGCCCGCTGTGACGAGCTCGTAGGCTACGGGGCGGATCTCTCCGCCAGTCGATTCCGCGATGACGAGAACTGGTCCGGTGTCGCTCATTTGCCTTCCGTTTCTTCGCTGAAACGATCGCGCGCTCAGTGCAACTAGAGAAGCTTCCGCTCTTTGAGCCACGTCACGAGTTGCTTGGCAGCGTCGGCAGGCGCGGCGTCTTGGACGATTGTGCCGCCGCTCGTTCGCTCGGGCGCGGACGGCTCCGACCACGACAGCCGGCGCTCGCCATCGGTCCGCGCGGGCGCTCCCTGATCGACCGGCTTCTTCTTGGCAGCCATGATCCCTTTGAGGGAGGGGTAGCGCGGTTCGTTGAGTCCGGTCATCGCCATCAGCAGGACGGGAGTATCGACATCGACGACCTGCTGCCCCTCCTCAGTGTCGCGGTGCAGGGTGAGATGATTGCCGTTCGCCTCGAGTTTGGTGATCGACGAGACCTGTGGGATGCCGAGCAACTCCGCGACCTGTGGTCCGACGTGGCCGGTGGCCGAGTCGTCGGAGTTTTGACCGGTCAGGACGACGTCATACGACATCCCTTGAAGCTGAGCGGCTAGGATGTCCGCTACCGCCAGTGTGTCGAGATCGTCCACGTTCTCGAACGGCAGGATCACGCCGCGGTCGGCGCCCATCGCCAACGCCCGGCTCACCGCATCCTTGACCGACGAGGGACCGGCGCAGACGACGGTCACTTCTCCGCCGTGCGCCTCTTTGAGTCGCAGCGCTTCCTCGATGGCGTACTCGTCGAACGAGCTGATGGCACGCTGACCACCCAAGATGGCTTTGCCGGACCCGCGATCGACGCGGACCGCGTTCATGTCCGGCACCTGCTTGATCAAAACAACGATCGCATAGGGCATCCCCGTTGATCCCCCAGTCTATTCGGTCAGCTACCGTTCACTCACCGGAGAATGACGGCGCGCGCTTCTCGACAAAGGCCCGCATGCCTTCGCGCTGGTCCGGCGTGCCGAAGGCGCGGCCAAAAAGCTCCAACTCGTAGGCGAGCCCGGCCGGCGTGTCGCCATTGAGCGCGAGTCTCATCGCCTGCTTGGCGTCTGCCAGTGCCATCGGGCTATTGCGCGCAATCGCCGCGACCAACTTGCGCGTTTCGGCCATGAGCTGATTGCCCGGAAAGACCGCATTGACCAACCCGATGCGGAGCGCCTCGTCCGCCCGCACACGCCGCCCGGTGAAGATCAGTTCGGCCGCGAGGCCGGGTCCGACCAGGCGCGGCAGGCGCTGGGTGGCGCCCCAGCCCGGCGCGATGCCGAGCGTGACTTCGGGTTGAGCAAAGACGGCAGTCTCCGAGGCTAGCCGGATGTCGCATCCGAGCGCGATTTCTGAGCCGCCACCCAGGGCGAAGCCGTTGACGGCAGCGATAGTCGGTTGGGGCAGTCCCTCCAAAGCATTGACCACCGCATGCCCGAGACGGCCGAACGCCAAGCCTTCGGCCGGCGACATTTCGACCATCTCCTTGATGTCGGCCCCGGCCGCGAACGCCTTTTCGCCCGCGCCGGTGACGATGACGCATCGCACCGAACGGTCGTCGCGGATCGCGCGAAGGACGCTCAGAAACGCCTCGAGTTGCTCAGTGTTGAAGGCATTGAGCGCGTCCGGTCTGTTCATCGTTATGGTCGCAACGTGGTCCGCGCGTTCGACGTCAACCGCCATTCGCCGCACCTTCCTCGCGATCGACTGCCGTGAGCGACCTTCGATATTGGGCGCCATTGGCCACGTAGTGCTCTGCCGAATGCACCGACCGGGCAACTTCGGCATCAGAGAGTCCACGCCGTTCGCGAGCCGGGATGCCCATGACGAGCGTGTTCGCGCGCACCTCGCCGCCTTCTGGCACGACGGCGCCGGCGGCGACGATCGATCTATCCCAGACGCGGGACCTGGAGAGTACGATCGAGCCCATACCAATTGTCACCAGGTTGCCGACAGTCGTACCGTGGACGATGGCGCGATGGCCGATGGTGACGTCGTCGCCGACGACGCAAGGCGCATCGGGATCGACGTGCAACACCGCGCCATCCTGGACGTTGGTGCGGGCTCCGATCCGGATCGGAGCGCTATCGCCCCGGATCACGGCGCCGAACCAGACGCTGGAACCCGGTCCGATCTCGACGTCGCCCACGACAACGGAGCCGGGGGCCAGAAAGACATCCGGCGCGATCCGCGGCGTCAACCCATCGACGGAAAGAACCATCGGTGGTGGCAAGTTCATTAGAAGACCATCTCGATCATCCGTGGTCTCCGCGGGGCTATTTAGCGGCATGATTCGGGCCTTCGACCTCGATCACCATCGCGTCGCCCTGACCGCCACCGGAGCAGATCGCCGCGACGCCAATGCCGCCACCGCGGCGGCGAAGCTCGTTCACCAAGGCGATCGTGATCCGGGCGCCACTCGCGCCGATGGGGTGTCCAAGCGCGACCGCGCCACCATTGACGTTGACCTTTTCCGGGTCGATGCCGAGCCGTCGCGCCGAGATGATCGGGACGCTGGCAAAGGCTTCGTTGATCTCCATCAGGTCGACGTCGGCCAGGGACAAGCCAGCCCGCTTGAGCGCGAGGTCGGCGGCCATCGCCGGCGTATAGGCGAGGTAGGCAGGACCCCAGGCCGCGGCGGCGTGGGAGAGGATGCTGGCCCGCGGCGTCAGGTCATGGGCGCGTGCCCAATCCTCTGAGGCGACGACGACGGCGGCCGCGCCGTCGTTGATCCCGGGAGCGTTGCCCGCGGTCACGGTACTCGCGGGATCAAAGGCGGGCTTGAGCTTGGCCAGGGCATCGGCGCTGGTTTCGGCGCGCGGCGACTCGTCCTCGGTCACGAGGGTCGTGCCCTTGCGCGTCGAAACCTTGACCGGCACGACCTCCTCTTTGAAGAGACCACGCTCAAGCGCGTCGAAATAGCGCCGGTGCGAGCGCAGCGCCCAGGCATCTTGCTCCTCGCGGTCCACTGCCTCTTCGGCGGCGACGTTCCCACCGTGGACGCCCATGTGGCAGCACTCGAGGGCGCACATCAAGCCGTCGTTGATCATCATGTCTTCGAGCACGCCGTCGCCCATGCGGTAGCCCTGCCGCGCGTTGCGGATGAGATACGGAGCATTGGTCATGCTCTCCATGCCGCCGGCAACGATCACGTCGTGCTCATCGAGCCGCACCATCATGTCGGCAAGCGTAATCGCCCGCAACCCCGAGCCACAGACCCGGTTGATCGTTTCTGACGTGACCGTCTTTTCGAGACCGGCCGTGAAGGCGGCCTGCCGGGAGGGGATTTGCCCCGCGCCTCCTTGCAGCACCATGCCCATCACGACGTGCGACACGTCGTCACCGGTGATGCACGAGCGTTCGATGGCAGCTTTGATGGCTACACCGCCGAGATCGACCGCGCTCAGAGGCGCCAGCGATCCGTTGAGTTTGCCAAACGGGGTCCGTGCCCCGCCGAGGATAACCGAGCGTGACATGGTTCTGGCTCCTGATGGCCTACCCGACGCCGACCGGCTCGGCAAGGGCAAAGCCGGGCGCGGGAGGTTGCGGGCAGCGCAACGGCTTGTCCTGCCGATAGCCAAGCGCGTACTCGGCCTGCAGTATTGTATGGATCTCTCGCGTCCCCTCGTAGATCACGGCGCCGCGTGCATTACGCCAGAATCGCTCGGCCGGGTACTCGTTCGAGTAGCCGTAGGAGCCGTGAATCTGGATCGTGTCGTTTGCCGAATGCTCGGCGACGTCGCAGGCGTACCACTTGGCGAGCGAGGTTTCGCGGGTATTGCGCCGGCCCTGGTTCTTGAGCTCCGCCGCCTGCATGGTCAACAGCCAGGACGCCTCGCGCCCGGCGACCATCTTCGCGATCATCTGCTGCACCAACTCGAACTTCCCGATCGGCTGGCCAAATGCCTGGCGCTCGTTCGCGTACTGGACGCTGGCGTCCAAACAGGCCCGGGTCAGGCCGCACATGCCCGCCGCGACCGTAAAGCGACCCTGGTCGATGCAGCTCATCGCAATCTTGAAGCCCTCGCCTTCCTCCCCGATCCGATTCTCGATCGGCACGCGCACGTTATCGAAGGCAAGTTCACCCGTGTTGCCCGCTCGGACGCCGAGCTTACCTTTGATGCTGCCGGTCGTCAGACCCGCCATCCCGCGTTCGACGACGAGCGCGGTCAGCCCGCGGTATTTGAGTGCGCGATCGACGCTGGCGAAGACGAGGAAGTGGTCGGCGACGTCAGCCAGCGAGATCCACATCTTCGCGCCGTTGAGGAGGTAGCTGTCGCCGTCGCGCACGACCGTCGATTCGATGTTACCTGCATCGGACCCAGCGTTTGGCTCGGTGAGGGCAAAGGTCGCGAGCTTCTCACCCCGCGCCTGCGGCACGAGCCAACGGCGCTTCTGCTCGTCGCTCGCCCATTGCAGCAGGGAGAGGCTGTTGAGGCCGACGTGGACGCTCATCACGACGCGCAGGAAGGTGTCGACGTATTCCAGTTCCTCGCAGGCGAGCGCGAGCGAGACGTAGTCGAGCCCAAGTCCGCCATACTCTTCCGGGATGGGGAGACCGAGGATGCCGAGTTCGCCCATCTTGTCGAGAATCTCGCGATGAAACTCACTCTTGGCATCCCATTCCTGGATATAAGGCGCTACCTCGCGGCGCGCGAATTCCCGCACCATCTCGCGAACCTGGATCTGTTCTTCGCTCAGGTCGAACTGCATCGAGCGACCTCACTCCTTCGCCACGTTGGCCTCAACGGAATCTGAACTGTGACTCAAAGAATGAGTCCCCATCCGGGAGAGTATAGGAGAGCGGAAAATGGGCGGGCAAGGAAACCTCTTCCTATTGCGATTGGCAGAAATCGCCATGTGGAGAGAGTGGAGATTTGACAGTGCGGCGTATTCCGCCACCGCTAGCGCCAATTTCGTACGGGTCGTTGCATTAAGCGCGGGCCACGAGTCAGGTCGCCGACGACAAACCGCTTCGTGACGCCGTGTTGGGCAAGTAAGAGGGCGCCGTCATCATCAATGCCGAGTAGTTGACCGGTCTCTTCGCCATTCGCGGTCACCACAACGACGTCATCGTCGATCAGCGCCGCGCGATCTCGCCACGCGTCGAGCCCAGTTTGTGCTCCCGTGGACACCAGCCGCTCGTACTGCTCGTCGATGCGCGCCAGGATCGACCTCAGAAGCTGATCGCGATCAACCTCGTGACCAGAGACCGCGTCGAGGCTTGTCGCCCCATCCGGCAGTTCTGACTTCGGGGTGTTGACGTTGACGCCAATGCCGATATTGACGTGGGCAACACCGTTCGAGTTCGCCCGTGACGTCATCAAGATGCCCGCGACCTTATTGCCGTCGATCCAGACGTCGTTTGGCCACTTCAGGTAGCAACGAACCGGCGCGTGATCCTCGATCGCGGCAGCGACCGCGACACCAGCGAGCAGGGGCAACGGCGTGAGTCGCTCGGCCGGCAAAGGTGGGCGCATGAGGATCGAGCAGAGGATGGCCGTGCCGGCGGGCGCATGCCACAGCCGGCCGGCTCGACCGCGGCCGGCGGTCTGTTTGTCCGCGACCACGACGGTTCCCTCAGGCTCGCCGTTCGCGGCGAGGCGGTCGATCTCCGCCATCGTGCTTGTGACGCGCTCAAGCCGGATGATCCGGCGGCCGACGATCATGTATCGGCGGCCCCGCCGACTTCTTGACGCTCAACGCTCTGGTCGTCCTCCGCCTGCGATCCGTCGAACCGACGCCGCACGATGCGGAGGCGACGGATACGGTGCCGCTCGACGTCGAGGATCTCGACGTGGATGCCATTCACGTCGAACTCGTCGCCGGCACGCGGCAGGCGACCGAGACGCGCTTGAACAAACCCACCGAGGGTTCCGAAGTCGTCTTGCTCGCCTCGCTCTATCCGATACCGAAGCGCCTCCTCGGCGTCCTCGATGGGGAGTCGCCCGTCGGCGATAAGCTCGTCCTCACCGACGACTTCGAAGCGGGGCGATTCGGTGTCGTACTCGTCCTGGATCTCGCCGACAATCTCTTCCAGGATGTCTTCGATTGTCACGATGCCGGCGACACCGCCGTACTCGTCGACGACGATCGCCATGTGGACGTGCTCGCGCCGCAACTCCTTGAGCAGGTCGTCGACCCGCTTCGACTCCGGAACCACGTAGATCGGCCTCAGCATCTCCTTGATCGCCGGAAAGCTGCCGTTACTGCCGACGTAGGGGAGGAGGTCCTTGGCATAAAGGACGCCTTCGAGGCGGTCGATCGACTCGTGGTAGACAGGAATCCGCGAGTGCCCGGCCGCGGTGATCTTCGCCACGATCCGCGCCAGCGGGTCTTCGATCTCGACGGCCACGACGTCAACGCGCGGCACCATGATGTCGCGGGCGTCCAGCTCTTCAAGGTGCAAGATACCGTGGATCATGCGCTGTTCTTCGGCCTCGATCACCCCGTCGTCGTGGCCATCCAGGGCGATCGACCGAAACTCGTCTTCGGTCGCGACCGGCGCCGCGTCGCCGGAGGGACCGGGCAGCACCTTCGCCAGCCCGTGCGCAACGACGTCGGACAGCGCGCGCAGCGGCCAGGCAATCACGACGAGTGCGTCGCCAATGCGGAGAAGCGCGGATTCGGACTGCTCAGGCCGAAAGACTGCCAGCACGCGCGGCAGCGCTCGCCCCAGAAGGAGATAGAACGCCACCGCCAGCACGATGCCAAAGACGCGCTGTAGCACCGAAAGTTCGCGGAATGCGAGGGACGTGAGGAGCGCGGCGATCACCGCGACGGCCACGGCTTGGAGAATCTGAAAGGAGCCGGCGAGGGCGCGGCTCGGCTCGACGATGTTCGGCACCGTACGGCGCCACCCCGGACGGCTCTCCGAGAGGTGGCGAAGACGCTGGCGACTCATCATACCCAGGACGGCATCAACGACGGAGGCCAGCGCCAAAACGAACAGCGCCACCACAATGATCGAAATTTCCGCCCAACTGCTGGTACTCAAGGACACCTTCCTTCTGGCAGACGACTGGACTAGGTGGGAAGCGGCAGGCGGGAGGCGGGCGACGGGGTTGAAGGTTGTCGAACCGCCTTCCGCGTCATGTAAACAAGGCGCTCACGCTCAAATCCTTGTGGATGCGGAGGATCGCCTCCGCGAGCATCGGCGCGACGGTGACGGTTTCGATGACGTCTCGCGGCCCCTCGGTTGGCAGCGGAATACTGTCGGTGATGATCAACTTACTCACCGGCGAGCCAGCAATTTGCTCCAAGGCGTTGCCGGCGAAAACCCCGTGGGTCGCGGCGGCATGGACTTCGGCCGCTCCCCGCTCCTTAAGGAGGTTTGCGGCGACGGTCAACGTGCCGCCGGTTGAGATCATGTCGTCAATGATGACCGCGACCTTGCCCTCGACGTCGCCCACCATCTCCAGCACTTCTGTCGCATCCGGCCTCGGATGTCGCTTCGAGATGATGGCGAGCGAGGCGCTGACGCGGGCGCGAAAGTCGTCGGCGCGGGCGACGCCGCCCGCGTCCGGGCTGACCGCCACGATGCCGTCCGTGTAATCATGCCGGTATCGCCTCGCCAGCAGGGGCGTCGCTCGCAGATGATCGACCGGGATGTCGAAAAAGCCCTCGATGGCCGGCGCGTGCAGGTCGAGCGTGAGCACCCGGTCGGCGCCGGCGGTGACGATCAGATTCGCGACCAGCTTGGCCGAGATCGGTTCCCGCCCGGAGGTCTTCTTCTCCTGCTTGGCGTACCCATAATAGGGGATGACGGCGGTGATGCGCGACGCTGACGCCCGGCGCAGGGCGTCGATCATCAACAGCAGCTCCATGATGTGGTGGTCGACCGGGTTGCAGAGCGATTGGATCACGAAGACATCGGAGCCGCGGACATTCTCGTCCAACTTGACGCGGGTTTCGCCGTTGCGCCATGTCCCGACTTCGGCGCGGCCGAGCGGCGCTTCCAACTCGCGCGTGATGTCGTTCGCGAGCACAGGATGCGCGTTGCCGGCGAAAATCTGGAGCCGCCCGTCCATCATTCGTCGCGATCTCCTCCACCTTCCGATCCATCCGGCGATGTCGATCGTGTTCGAACGACCCGTGCCGGGACACCGACGACGGTGGCGCCCGGCGGCACGTCTTTGGTCACGACCGACCCGGCCCCCGTTCTCGCGCCGGCGCCGATCGTCAGCGGCGCCACCAACATCGAGTCGCTGCCGATGAAGACGTCCGGGCCGATCTCGGTTCGGTGTTTTCGCTGACCGTCGAAGTTGCAGGTAATCGCCCCCGCGCCGATGTTGGTCCTCGCGCCGACGCGAGCGTCGCCGAGATAGCTGAAGTGGGCCATCTTGACCCCTTCCTCGATGATGGAGCGGTTGATTTCGGCGTAGTTCCCGACGTGGACACCCGGACCCACGCATGAGCCGCCGCGAAGGTGAGCGTATGGCCCGACGTCGGTGCCCGCCGCCACGACGGAATCTGTAATCGTCGACGAGCGGACGTCGACGTCATCGCCCAATCGGGCGCGGCTCAACACCGCGTGCGGTCCCACCACGCAGCGCTCGCCGATCACCGAGCCCGCTTGGATCACGCTGAAAGGATGCACCGTCGTGTCTTTGCCAATCGTGACGTCGGCGTCGATGATCACCGTCTCCGGCGCGACAATGGTGACGCCAGCCATCATGTGCCGCCGGCGAATGCGCTCGCGGGCGATGGCGTCGGCTTCAGCGAGCTGCACGCGATCATTGATGCCCAAAGCCACGTCCGGTTCAGCGGCGACAGTGGCAACCGGCCAGACGCCGCCAGCCGCCGAACCGTCGGCGACTGCCAGTTCGACCAAATCAGTCAGGTAGTACTCGCCGCTGGCAGCGCTCGGCTGCAATCGCGTGACCGCGACCCGTGCCCAGGCCGCGTCGATTACCATCATCCCGCTGTTTATCTCGACCGCGCCCGTGCGCAGCGCCGGATCGTCGCCTTTGCGTTCCACTACCCGGACGGGGCGACCGAGATCGTCGCGGGCGATTCGTCCATACGCGGCGCCGTCGGGTACGCTGCACGTTAGGACGGTGACAAGCCCCCGCTGCGCTTGTGCACCGGCGACGAATCGCTCCACCACATCAGGTGTTAACAGAGGATGATCGGCAAAAAGGACGACGACCCAGCGGGCATCGCCCACCGTCTCTAATGCCAGCGCGACCGCTTCGCCAGTGCCGCGCGGGGGGTCCTGAATGACGGACTTGACGTCGTAGTCGACGTTGAGCGCATCGACAACCGCGGCGGTTTGGGCGCTGACGACCAGCGTGACGGAGGACGGACGCGCCGCCATCCCCGCCTCGAGCACGAGGCGAGTCATCGGCACGCCGGCCACCGGATGCAGCGGCTTCGGCAGCGCGGAGCGCATGCGACTGCCCGCCCCGGCCGCGAGCACGACCAGCGCGACCGTTCCTTGTTGGTCGGTACTAGGAGGGAGGTCGGTTGTGTCCGCTGCGGTCACGTCAAGTTTTCGCTCAGGCGGTCGAGCGCCATTGCTCCGTTGCCGAATGCCGAACGACAAGCGGGCACGCGTTGCGGGGAACCGAACGGCTGGCGGGCCAGGATTCGAACCTGGAACAAAGGCTCCAAAGACCCTTGTGATACCCTTTCACCACCCGCCATCGGAAGCGGGATCGCATCGTATCCACGATCCTCGCATATGATAGCACGGACGTTCGCTCAAACTCCGAGCGCGTCCTTGACCTTGTCGAAGAAGCCCTGCTTCGGCGGTTGCTGCGTCACCTCGTGGCCGAGGGTCGAGGCAAGTTGCTCGAAGAGCGCACGTTGCTCGTCGCTAAGCTTCTTCGGAGTCAACACGTGGGCGGTGACGATTTGGTCGCCGCGTTCCCCACCGCGCATGTCGGGAACGCCCTTGCCGCGCAGCCGGAACTGCTGACCAGATTGCGTACCAGCGGGCAGGTTGAACGCGACCGGGCCGTCGAGCGTCTCGATTTCGATCTCATCGCCGAGCGCGGCCTGCGCCACGTTGATCCCGATCTGGAGTTGGATCTGTTTGCCCTGGCGCGTGAAGAGCGGATGTTGGGCGATCCGGACTTTGACGTAGAGGTTCCCGGTTGGCCCGCCTTCTTTGCTCGCTTCGCCTTGCCCGGTCAGCCGGAGGGTTGCGTTTTCGTCAATCCCGGCCGGAAGCGAGACGTCGATCGTCCGGGGCAGGTTGACCCGACCGCGGCCGCGGCACTTTGGACACGGATCGGTGATCGTCACCCCTTCGCCCCGGCAGGTCGAACACGGCGACGAGGTCATGAATTGGCCGAGGATCGTCTGCTGAACGCGACGGACCTCGCCGCTACCACCACAGGTCGCGCAGCGTGGGGCAGGCTGTCCGTCGCGCATGCGAGTGCCGTGGCATCCCTCGCAGTTCTCGAGGCGGATCAGTTCGACCTCTTTCTCGGCGCCGAAGACCGCCTCCTCGAAGGTCAGGTCGACGGTAATCTGGAGGTCGGCGCCACGCCGCGGCTCCGCACGGCGGCGTGAGCTGCCCGTGCTGAAGAAGCTCTCGAAGAGGTCACCGAACGGGGAGGTTCCGAAGCCAAAGGGATCGCCGCCCATGCCTGCCCCGTTCGCCGCGTGGCCGAACCGGTCGTAAGCGGATCGGCGGTCAGGATCGGAAAGAACCTCGTAGGCTTCGTTGATTTCCTTGAAGCGTTCCTCCGCCCCAACGGCGCGGTTGACATCAGGATGGTGTTCGCGAGCGAGCTTGCGGTAGGCGCGTTTGAGTTCCTCGGCCGTCGCGGTTCGACTGACGCCGAGCACCTCGTAGTAGTCGCGCTTGTCGGTCATTGTCATATGGGCCAGCAAACCAATCGGCGAGGCACGCCAATGTCACGTACGATCAGCAAACTCCCGACGATCGCGGCACTGACGTAGGCGACGCCGAGACATGTCTCCCTGAAGTATAACGGGCGACGATTGACCGTCAAGCACGGTTAGCACTCGCTTCGCGAGAGTGCCAGGCACATCAGGGACGGCCATGATTGAAGGAGAGCGGGTTCGACTACGCCCAATTGAGCCTGACGACTTGCCGATGCTACGCGGCTGGTTCGACGACCCGGAATCGATGCGGCATTGGGGGGCATCGGCAGTCCCCTGGAGACGTCGGACCACTTTCAGGGCGACCTTCATGGCCGCTTTGGTCGGTTCGACGACGCCGGATACTTCCTGATCGTGTTAGCGGACGGCACGCCAGTCGGGCGCATCGAGTTCGAGCGCCTATCGACCAGAGCTTGGTCGGCCGAGGTCATGATCTTGATTGGCGATGCATTGGCTCGGGGCAAGGGGTACGGCGCGGACGCTTTGGTTGCTCTCCTTCGCTACCTCTTCCACGTACGCCATCTGCTTCGGGTTTCGCTTAGCGTGCTCGCTGGGAACGAACGGGCGATTCGGTCATACGACAGGGTCGGATTTGCGATGGAAGGACGACTGCGAGACAATCTCTATTTTGGCGGTCGATACCACGACCAGCTCGTGATGGGCATCTTGCGGACAGACTTCGACGCCCGATGGGGATCGGCCGACGCGGAGTGAGGTGGACACGTCACCGTATACTCTGGCGCGTCCGGCGTTCGGCGCCGACGGCATTGGATTGTGGCATGCGGAGGCATCGATGGTCGTTCGTTCTGTCGGTCCCAAACGCCCACGGGTCGCGCCCGAATTAGCCGCGCGTGTTCCTCCTGGGCAGTTCCTAACTCAGCGCTGGCCTGTTCTCCACTTCGGTTCGGTCCCGTCGTTCGATGCGACGACATGGGACTTTCGCGTGTTTGGGCTCGTCGAACGCGAACTACGCTTTTCCTGGGAGGAGTTTCAAGCCCTTCCGCGCGTTTCGGTTACCGCGGACATGCACTGCGTCACACGCTGGACCAAGCTCGACAACGTCTGGGAAGGCGTCTCGATGCGCGAGCTCCTTCGCCTCGTGGGCGTCCGCTCGGACGCGCGCTTCGTCATGTTCCACGCCGACGGTGGCTATACGGCGAATCTGCCGCTCGACGTCGTTGTCGACGACGACGTCTTACTGGCACTCCAACACGACGGCGAAGAGCTGACCCCGGAGCACGGCTACCCGCTGCGGCTCGTCGTCCCGGCGCGATACGCATGGAAAAGCGCCAAATGGTTGCGTGGCATCGAATTTATGGCCGAGGACCGGCCAGGGTTTTGGGAGCAGCACGGGTACCACAGCAACGCGGACCACGGGCGAGAAGAGCGGTTTGCAGAATAGGACCCCTCTCCGCCTCAACTAGTCGCGAGAGTCATGCCGAATCGCGCCTTCGGTTTGCATCATCGCCCGCTGGTGAAACCAAGGTGCGGCCAGCGAGACGTAGATTCGCCCTTCGAGGTCATCGATCAGCCGCTGCGGGATACCGGTTGCGCCAAGACGCGCACCGGCGAGTGCCCCGGCAATCGCGGCGCGAGCATCGGCGGCGCCTCCCGCGTTTGCTGCCGATTCCACCGCATCCTCAAATCGCGATGCGAGCGCAGCAGCGGCAAACGCCCCGGCGACAACGGCGCTAGCGTCGTCTCCAGTTCCTGCTTCCGCAATCACCTCGTCCGCGGACACGCCCGCCGCGAGTCGCTGACCCATCAGGTCAAGTTCCGCCGCGATCGTGCCGACGCCGACGAACGCCGCCGTCGCGGTGAGCCAATCGGCAGGCGGCGACTCTCCGCCGGCAGCAAGCACCATGCCGTATGCGACCGCGGTGGTCGCCGCGATCGCCACTGGGCTGCCGTGCGTGATGCGAGTCACTGTCTCGGCGTCGTTGCGGAGCAGTTCCGCGTCGAGATCGCCGCCAGCGTGGAGCAGGCCGATGGGGATGCCGCGCGCGGCAACGTCGCCGGTGGCCGGTCCATCCTCGTCGAGGACTACGACATAGCTCATGCGCTCCGCTGCTCGTTCGAGCGCGGCGCGCGTCTCGGCGCCCATCCAGCGCTTCGATTCCCCCCGTGCCAAGAAGACCATGCGTGCGCCGATGTTGTCCGGATCGACGGCGCCCAGGTTCGTCGTGATCGACTCGACGATGCAAAGGGCAATCTCCGACACATCGGTGAACTCCCCCGGTTTGATCTCGACGCCATCCGGAAAGACCCGCCGATGGTACGTGGTCACCCGGCCGAGTCGCCCTCGGATTTGCGTTGCGGTCCAACCGGCGACAGGCATCCCCATGGCGTCCCCGATCGCCATGCCAAGCAATGCGCCGAGAAAACGATCCTGCGTCACGTGTGCGGGCATTCGAAGCATCTCCATGTAATACGACAACGCGGCCCTTCGTCCTGGTCGTCCCACCGATTGTGCGCCGACGCGCAACGTTCGTGCTAGATCGGCATCGGTCGCATTCGCACAATTGACGCTAAAATCGCGAAGGCATAGACTGCCCGCGGTCTCGCGCGGGCAGGTCGCGCGGGGTTTTCGATCACGATACGTTGGCCCTTATCCAGACCCGGGGGATACCGAAAGCCCATGCAGGAAGCACCCGGCGAGCGGGTCCGCGGCTTTGCGACCCGCGCCGTCCATGCCGGCGAACGGCCGCCGCGACCTGACTTCACGCCGACGACGACCCCGATCTATTCCTCGTCCGCGTATTTCTACGACGACGCCGCGACGCTCGACGCCGTTTTCGGCAACGAGCGCGAGGGATACGTTTATACGCGCTACGGCAACCCGACGACCCGTGCCATGGAGAGCGCCGTCGCCGCGCTCGAAGGGACCGAAGATGCCGTCGCCTTTGCGTCGGGCATGGCGGCGATCCACGCCGCCATTCTCAACGAAGTCCAGGCAGGCAGCCGCGTCGTCGCCGCCCGCGACGTCTACGGCGCCACCTACGCCGTTTTGACCAACCTCTTCGCCACGCTTGGCGTCAAGGCGACCTTTGTCGATATTCTCGATCTGGATGCGCTCGCACGGACCGTCGAAGAAGTCAAACCGAGCGCGATCGTCTTTGAGACGATCTCGAACCCGCTGATGCGCGTCGCCGACCTCGCCGGCATCGTCGAGATTGCGAAACGCGGCAAGGCGCGGACGATCTGCGACAACACCTTTGCCTCGCCCTTGCTCGTCAACCCCGCCCGCCTCGGCGTCGACACGGTCGTCCACTCGTCCACCAAGTACCTGGCTGGCCACGGCGACGTGACGAGCGGTGTCGTCGCCACGACGACGGAACGCGCTTTCGAGATGCGCGAGTTGAACAAGCTGACCGGCGCCATCTTGGGACCGTTCGAGGCGTGGCTCACCCTGCGCGGGTTGAAGACGCTCCCGTTGCGCGTACGGCAGCAGTCGCAAAACGCCGAGAGAATCGTAGCGTGGTTGGTCGAGGACGTCCGAGTGGAGCGCGTGAACTATCCTGGTCTTGTCGAGCTGGGACAGATCGCACGGCAATTCAACTGTCCGCTGCGCGGCGGCATGGTCTCGTTCGACGTTGCCGGCGCCGGCAAGGAGAACGTCTTCCGGTTCATGGATGCCCTGCAGATCTGCGTGCCGGCGACGACGCTCGGCGACGTTTTTAGCCTGGTCCTCTCGCCGCCGATTTCGTCCCACCGCTCGTTGACGCCGGAGCAACGCGCCGCGATCGGGATCGGTGACGGGTTGGTGCGGCTCTCGGTCGGGATCGAGGATGTAGCGGACATCATCGCCGACCTCGATCAAGCACTGGCCGCGGCGGTATCGTAGTTCCTGGTCATTCAGTCAAAAGGAGTCATGCGTGGCGACGGTCAGCGCGTTAGCGGTCGATCCGAAGGTGGATCTGGTGCGGGAGCGTATGCCCGCCGCCCGGCTGACCGGCTATTTCAACGCCGGGACCAACGGTCCGTTGCCCAACGTCGTGGTCGAGGCCCTCATCGCCGCCGCCCAACAGGAGTTCGACACCGGACGGACCCACCCGGCCTTCTACGGCGGGGTCAAAGACGAGTGGCAGCGCTTGCGCGAACGCATCGCCAGCGTATTCGGCGCGAACGCCGACGAGATTGCGCTGACGCGGAGCACTACCGAAGGCATCAACATCGCCCTGATGGGCCTCGATTGGCAGCGCGGCGACGAAGTCGTCACTACGAACCTGGAACACCCTGGCATCATGGTCCCGCTCGCGCTTGTCGCCCATCGCTACGGCGCCGTCATTCGGATCGCGAACGTCGGCAACGGCGGCGGCGACGTCGCCGCCGCCATTCAAGACCAGATCACACATCGCACCCGTGCGATCGCTATCTCCCACGCCATGTGGTCAACAGGCGCCGTCATTCCGCTCCGCCAGATCGCCGATCTCGCCCATGAGCGCAGGATTCTCGTCGTCGTCGACGCGGCCCAAGCCGCCGGGCAGGCGCCGGTGAACCTTCACGAAGTCGGCGTGGACGCGTACGCCATATCGGGGCAGAAGTGGCTCTGCGGCCCTGGTGGCACCGGCGCCCTCTATGTTCGGAAGGAACGCCATGCCGACATTCGGCCAACGTACATCCGCTCCGCGATGACCGAACCAACCGGCTATCTTCTGCCACCGGCGGGCGCGGTGCGCTACGAGATCGGTGAGTTCTATACCCCTGCACTCATCGGGCAAGCTGCCGGTCTTGCTTGGCTTCAAGACCAGATCGGCTTCGATTGGATCTACGACCGAGTCGCCTCTCTTGGTCAACGCTGTTGGGAGGGCCTCAACGAACTCGACGGCGTCTCCGTAATCACGCCGCGCGATCGCATGGCCGGGCTGGTCTGCTTTACCGTCGAGAATTGGCATCCACGGCGCGTGATGGAAGCCTTGTACCAGCGCGGGCACACGATCCGCTTCGTCGAATACGCGCCCGGCCCGACGGTCGCCCGCGTCTCTTGCGGTTGGTGGTGTACCGAGGACGAGGTTGACGGACTCGTCGCGGCCGTGGGCGAGATCGCGGCGACCACATCATGAACCTGGACAGCGCGGCGCGAAACTGGCCGGCCGGGCATCGAGCCGCACTCTGCTTCACCTTCGACGTCGACGGGCGGTACGGCGAAGCAAACTATCGTGGCGACGACCAGTACTGGATATCCCAGACCGCCTACGACCCGGCCGGAACCAACCGCATCCTCAACCTGCTTGCCGACATGGACGTGCAGGCGACCTTCTGCTGGGTCGGCCGCGCCGCCGAAGACCACCCCTATTTGGTGAAGCGCGCCATTTCAGAGGGCCACGAGATCGCGCTGCACTCCTGGGACCACCGCTACTACAACCGCATATCCGAGGACGAGCAGCGGGCCGACATGGCGCGCACGATGGAGACGCTCACCCGTCTGGCCGGCGTCGCGCCGACCGGCCACAAGACCGCGGCCTGGCGCTACGACGAGGCGACCCACGCCATTGCCCAGGAGATGGGTCTGCTGTGGGTGATGGATGAACCGGGTGGCGACCAGCCCTACCTGCTGCAACCCGATCCCGCGCGCGACCCGCTCGTGCAATTGCCGCCGTCCTGGCTCTGGGACGACTACTCGTTTTTCGTCGACCGCTTGCTGACGCCCGACCAAACGTTCGCCTGCTGGCGAGACGATCTCGACGTCCTGCGCGACGAAGGTGGGCTGATGTGCTTGACGCTTCACCCCTTTGTCAGCGGACGGCCGGGGCCGTCTCGCGCCGTTGCTCGCTTGATCGACTATGCTGTGGACCTGGGCGACATCTGGATCGCCCGTGCCGACGACATCGCCCGCTGGTGGCTAGCACGCGCTGGTGGATCTGAACGATAGGACAACCTCGATGATCGGTGATTTGCTCCTGTACAACGGCCGCGTGCTCACGATGGACCCCGCACACCCACGGGCGACCGCCGTTGCGATCCGCGGCGGCAAGATCGCCGCCGCCGGCAGCGACGCGGACGCCCGCGAGGCAGCTGGGCCGCGCGCCGACGCCGTCGATCTCAAAGGTCGGACGGCAACGCCCGGCCTCAACGATGCGCACGCGCACCCGATGTCGGTCGGATTCGCCACACGCGACCTCTTTCTCACGTCGCCCCCCAACGTATCGATCAATGACCTGGTCGCGCTCGTGGCGGACACGGCTCGACAGCGGCCACCGGGCCAGTGGATCATCGGCCGCGGCTACGACCAGGCGCGGCTGGCCGAGCAGCGCCATCCGACGCGCCATGACCTCGACGCGGTTGCTCCGGACCATCCGGTGCTTCTCATTCGCGCCTGTCACCACATTGGCGTCGCGAACAGTCGCGCGCTGGCGCTCGCCGGCATCTCCGCGTCGACTCCGGATCCGGACGGCGGCACGATCGACCGCGACCAGCACGGCGAGCCGACCGGCGTAGTACGGGAAACGGCCCACCAACTCGTGCGGGCGGCGATTGGCAATCCGTCCGAGGAGGAGATGACCGAGGCGCTAATCCTGGGCGGTCGCGCCTTCCTCGCGTCCGGCGTCACCAGCACGGTCGAGGCCGGGATCTACCGACCCGAGGAGTTCCACGCCTATCAACGGCTGCGACGCGAAGGACGGCTCCCGGTCCGCACCTACCTGATGATGATCATCGATGCGATGCTCGAACCGATGGAACTGATCGGCCTCCAAACCGGCATGGGCGACGAGTGGCTGCGCGTCGGCCCCGCCAAACTTTTCAGCGACGGCAGCATCGGCGGGCGCACCGCCCGCATGCGCCGACCCTATGAAGGCGAAGGGGAGAACGTCGGACTCTGGATGCTGCCGCCAGAAGCATTGAAAGCGAAAGTCCTCCGGGCCCACAAGGCCGGGTTCCAGCTCGGTATCCACGCCATCGGCGATGCGGCTATCGACCTCGTCCTCGACGCCTACGAAGAAGCACTAAAGGCGTATCCTCGCCCGAATCCGCGTCACCGCATCGAGCACTTCTCGATCGTCGACGAAGCGATCCTGGTGCGCACGGCCAGACTCGGCGTGATTCCGATCCCTGGCACCTCGTTCCTGCACGACTTCCGACCGGTTTACGTGCAAAACCTCGGTCTCGACCGGCTGCGGTACACCTATGGCATGGCAAGCTACCTGCGGCATGGCATCGTCGCGGCGGCGAGCACCGACGCGCCTGTCGTGTCGACGAGCGCCACCATTGGCCTCCAGACGATGATGACCCGCGCCGACGCGAACGGCGAGTTCGTCTGGCCGGAGGAAGCCGTGTCGCTGCACGACGCGCTGCGGGCCTACACCATCAACGGCGCGTTTGCGTCCTTCGAGGAGGCGGTTAAGGGCACGTTGACGCCGGGCAAGCTCGGCGATGTTACCGTCTTCGAGACCGATCTGGAACGAGTTCCGGCGAACGATATCGGGTCGGTCAAGGTTGACCTGACGATTACTGAAGGGCGGATCGCCTACGAGCGGTCAGGTCAGGCATAACGGAGGGGTGGAGCATGGCGACGATCACGTATCTCGGGCATTCGGCGTTCCTGGTCGAGGCCGACGGCAAGAGCGTGTTGGTCGACCCCTTCTTGACAGGAAACCCGACCGCCGCGCGATCAGCAGACGATCTCAATCCGAACACCATCTTACTCACGCACGCCCATGGCGATCATGTCGGAGACACCATTGAAATAGCCAAACGCACCGGCGCGACCGTGATCGCGACCTTTGAGTTGGGAACTTGGCTGGGCAAGCAGGGCGTTGAGAACGCCGTCGGCGGCAACCACGGCGGCACGATCGCGTTCGACGGCGGCACTACAAAGTTTGTCCCGGCCTGGCATACATCTTCGTATGGCGACACCTTCCTTGCACCCGGCGTGCCGGCAGGCCACGTCGTCCGCTTCGGTGGGCACACGATCTATTTTGCTGGCGATACATGCCTGTTCGGTGACATGCAGTTGATCGGGGAAGAAGGGCTCGACGTCGCGGTGTTGCCGATCGGCGATCTCTTTACGATGGGACCAGCCGACGCCGTGCGCGCTGTCACCTTCCTTAGGCCTAAGCTCGTGGTGCCCTGTCACTACAACACGTTTCCACCGATCAAACAGGACCCCGACGCCTTCAAGCAGCAGGTGGATACGAAGACAGACGCGACGTGTATCGCGCTGGCGCCTGGCCAGGCGCACGATCTGGGCTAGCGCGAGGAGCAGAGCGGCCGGTGGACGCCTTCAACGAGGAACTCCGCCGCACCGCGTATCAAAAGAAGGCGGTCAGTCGCCTTGCGCCCGAAGCTGTGCTGGACCTCGCGATCGCGTTCTTCAAGGAGCGCGGCTATCGCGCGGGCATGACCGGCCGCCCGAATCAGGTCTTCATCATGGGGGGCAAGGAGGGTCTGCTGCCGCGCGTGACCGGCGAAGTCGCGGCGCGCTCGAACGTCGGCAAGCCAGGGACAACCCTCGTGACGTTGGACGCCGCTGGTGAGCGCCTCGGCCCCGCGATGGCCGAGTTTCACCGCCACTTGCGCGCCCAACGCCGCGCCGCGCCAGACCCCGAGTAACCCAGCCCTTCCGGTATACTTATGACACACGGCGACCCGGCCGTGCCCCAGTAGCTCAGCGGATAGAGCATCCGCCTTCTAAGCGGACGGTCGCAGGTTCGATTCCTGCCTGGGGTACCACTTCTAATGCTGTTCCTACCGCTATTGTAGGTAGATTGAATGCGGGGATGCCTGACGTGTTGCAGACACCAGAGGCCACGATGCGCCAGGTCGGCGTACTGAGCACGGTGCAAGTCGGCACGCCGCACCGCTATCAAGTTGCCGCCGGGCTGAGGGGAGCCGGGCAGTCGTGGGAGACCTCGTTCGTTCGAACGCCGAGTCCTGAACGGCGCTCGCTATACGTGACACAACTGGCGGGCAATCAGCAAGCCGATACGAAGAACCACGGTAAAGCTGACCAGGCGGTGCTGATGTACAGCGCCGCGCACTATCCGTTGTGGCGGGCGGAGCTTGTCCGACCAGACATTGGTCCCGGTGGCTTTGGCGAGAACTTCACCGTTGACGGACTCGACGAATCAACCGTCTGTATCGGGGACGTCTATCAAGTCGGCGACGCGCAAATTCAGGTCACCGGTCCTCGCTACCCCTGTGTCAAGATTTCGCGGCGCTGGGGCATTGCCGGCCTGACCGAACGGGTCGGAGCAACAGGCCGCACCGGTTGGTACTGCCGAGTGAAGCGGGAAGGCGAGGTCGAACCGGGGCTATCGATCATGCTTGTCGACCGCCCATACTCTCGGTACACCATGGCTTTAATCAACGACTTTGCCCATCGTCGCAATGGCGATCTGAACCTGGCCCGCGAACTGGCCGTCTGCCCACTCCTGCCCGCGTGGTGGCAAAGCCTGGTCGTGGCGCGTGCCATGGGCAGAGAATGGTAGGCCGGATCCTATCTGTCGGCAACGGCCCATGCGCTGACGCCGTCGAGTCGAGTCTCCGCCTCCACGGACCTGCCGCGCGCCCATTGGCGAGTGACTTCAGCGACGCGGCGTCCCAGAGCTTCGGCGGTCAGTAGGTCACTCGTGGGTGGGACGATGTCGGCTCCTTGGTCTTTGTTCGACTGCGCCATAGCGCCTAGCCATCCACCGAGACGATTGAGGTCCTCGACGCTGCTGATGCTCGTGTCCCATCCGCCTTTCATGCCGAGGTTGACCCAGTGCATTCCGTGCTGTGCAGCCAGGAGGGCGAAGTAGACGAGGGTATTTAGTTTGTCGCCCTGCATGTGCCCGGAGTTTGTGAAACCCGCCGCGATCTTATCCTTCCACCCGTCGGCGAACCAGACGGTCGATGAGGCGTCGGCGAAGGTCTTGAAGACGCCGGACGGCCCGCCCATATAAGTCGGCGCGCCGAATATGATGGCGTCGGCGTGTTCCAGCATGCCCCACAGGTCGTCGGAGAGTTCCGACACGTTGAGCAGTGCAATCGACGCCCCCGGAACCGATGCGACACCGCGCGCCACGGCCTCCGCTTGTTTCTCCGTATGACCATAGCCGCTGTGATACGCCACGGCGATTCGCACTTCAACAGTCGCACCGTTCGGATCAGGCATTCCGCAACTCCTTCGCGCCCTATCTTATTGCGATAGCACTCGTTGCTATTGCAACTACCATGAGCGTAGCATCGGGTCGTTGCAATGTCAACTACCGAGTACTATGATAGGGGTATGGAAGACCAATTGGATCAAGCAGGATTGCGAGCATGGGAAGCGTTCGTTTTCGCTCATGCCGCCATTGTCGGCCGCATCGAGCGGGACCTGGCTCACAAAGGGCACATCTCGTTGACGTGGTACGACGTACTCGCCGCCCTGTCGGATGCGCCCGACCACCGTCTGCGTTTACATGAATTGGCACAGGAAGTCGTTCTGAGTCGCAGCGGTTTGACGCGCCTGCTCGACCGCATGGAATCGGGTGGACTGATCCGACGGGAACCGTCCGTGGACGACCGTCGCGGAGCATTCGCGGTGATGACCGCTACAGGTGAGGCGACTCTTCTCCGGACGTGGCCATCGTATGCCGAGGGCATTCGTCGTTACTTCTCCGATTGTCTCACCGAAAGCGAAAAACAGGCGATTGCAAAGGCGCTTCGGCGCGTCCGATCGAATGCGCTCACAGCACCCGAGAACACACCTGTCCGGCGCACCAACAGCAGCTGATCGCCTTCGTGACGAAGGCGACCGAGAAAGGTATTACGGTTGGCGAACCTCACTGACGACGTTGGCCAGGCCATCGCGGAGACGCTCGTTGAACTGATGGCGCTGCCAGCGCCGACTGGCCAGGAAGAACCGGTCCTCGCGTGGTGCCGGCAACGGTGGCAGAGCCTCGGGGCTGAGGTCCAGGCCACACCCGTGGGGAATGTCTTGGCATGGGTTGGCGGGCAGGGACCACGTCTGCTCATCCAGGGTCACGCCGACGAGATCGGTTTTGTCGTCAAATCGATCGATGCCCGCGGGTTCGTGTGGCTGGCCGACGGGCAGGCCGGCAGCCGGTCGTTTCATCATCGGTATCCCGTGGGACAACCAGCTCTGATCGTCAGTCGCGCCGGACAGGTCGACGGCGTCTTCGCCAGCGCCACCGGCCACATTCTTTCGACCAGGGCGGACGACAGAGCACGGCTAGATGCCAATGATCTGTTTGTGGACGTCGGCGCCGACTCACGTGCCGAGGCGGAGGCGCGTGGCGTTCATGTTGGCGCCGGCGTGATCTGGAACCCAGCCCCGCGCCGCCTAGGTCAAAGGGTTTATGGTAAAGCCATAGATGATCGTGTCGCTTTGGCGCTCATCACGCACCTACTAACCCACCTCGATCCGGCGTCGTTGACGTACCAGCTTACCGTCGCCGCAACGGTGCAAGAAGAGATCGGTCTCGTCGGCGCGACCTCGCTAGGAGACCCCGAAACATTCGACCTTGCGATAGCCATCGACAATGGCCCGATCGCGGACTATCCCGGCGTCGATGAGCGCGAGATTCAGGCGCGTCTGGGACACGGCCCGACCCTGGTCTATAAGGACTCGTGGACGCACTACGACCGCCGGGTCATCGAGCGCTTACTCGACATCGCGGCGACGCATGACATCCCGGTACAGGAAGGCGTGTTCCCAGGCTTCGGCAGCGACGGGGCGGCGCTCATGCGCGCCGGCGTCCCCACCGCGCTCCTTGCCATCGCCACGCGGTATACGCACTCGGCGTTCGAGATGGCCGACACGCGCGACCTCAAGGCCGCGCTGGCGCTTCTCCAGGCGTTCATCACGTCTGCTGCCGAACCATTGCCGCTGGGCCCGTCGTGACGTCCTACAGTTTGATGACGCTGCGCAGAGTCTCGCCCCGCTCCATGGCGTGAAAAGCCTCTTCACTTTCGTCCAACGAAATGACGCGGGTGACGACACCATCGAGATCGAGCTGCCCCCGCGCGTACCATGCCGCCAGGAGCGGAAAATCCCGCGTCGGCAGGCAGTCGCCGTACCACGAAATACGCAGGCTGCCACCCAGATCGAACAACCTTGCAACGGGAAGGGTGAGCATCGCCTGTTGGTCGGCGACACCGATCACGACGCAGGTGCCGGCGAGGTCTCGGCACCAGATCGCGGTCTCGATCGTCTCTGGTTTGCCAACTGCTTCGAACGAGGCGTTGACGCCGTTGCCACCGGTGATCTCCTTGATCTTGGCCACGGGGTCGTCGTCGCGGGGGTTCACGGTGTGCGTCGCGCCGAAGCCCTTCGCCCATTCGAGCTTCCGCGGGTCCACGTCGACCGCGATGATCGTCGTGGCGCCGGCCAGCTTGGCGCCCATGATTACCGAATCACCGACGCCGCCGCACCCGATGACCGCGACCGATTGCCCCGGCTGGACCTTCGCCGAATAGAGCGCGGCGCCGACGCCGGTCATCACGCCGCACCCGATGAGGCTCATCTGTTCCGGCGGCAGCCCTTGAGAAATCGGCACACACTGCCTCGAGTGAACGAGCGTGTGTGTACAGAAAGTGCCGATGCCGAGAATCGGCGTCAAGTCGATCCCGTCCTGGGTCTGCATCTTCCGCGCGGCGTTCAAACTGGCAGCGCACAATTGCGGCTGTCCGACGCGACAAAAGCGACAGTTGCCGCATGGGGCACGCCACGCCAAGATGACGTAATCGCCTACCTTGACGTTCGTCACGCCGTCGCCGATGCGTTCGACAATGCCGCTCCCTTCGTGCCCGAGGAGAAACGGAAAGTAGTCGGTGCCAAAGACGCCGTTCTTCGCGGAGAGGTCCGTATGACACACGCCTGACGCCAGGATGCGCACGAGTGCCTCTTCAGGGCCAGGCGGCGGGATGACGAACTCCTCCACGACTCCCGGCTTGCCGGGCTCGCGCGCGATAACTCCCCGGGCGTTCATCGCATCTGCCATCTGGCCCTCCCTCTGCCGCTCTTAGCCCACCCGTCGCGGGCCGAATCCGCGGGAGCGCAATGGTCCGAGAGCGCCGGCAACCTGTCAACTGTCGGTGCCGCACGGACGACTTAGCCGGACATTCGCCGCTGACCGCGCTGGTATCATGGCACGGATCTATAGCACACCGCTGGGTGTTCAATGGAAAGGAATCAATGGCGAATGCGTGCTCTGCTTAGCGTTTACGATAAAACCGGAATTGTTACATTGGCGCAAGGACTGGTGCTTCGTGGATGGGAAATCGTCTCCACGGGCGGCACACAGGCCGCGCTGCAACAAGCCAGTGTACCGGTTACCGCCGTTGCTGACGTGACGAACTTTCCGGAGATCCTCGACGGCAGAGTCAAGACCCTTCATCCAAACATCCATGGTGGTCTCCTCGCGCGACGCGACGACCCGGATCATCGCGCTCAACTCCACGAACTCGGCATTCAACCAATCGATCTCATTGCGAGCAATCTTTACCCGTTCGAGCAGACGGTCGCGGACGAACACGTCTCCCTGTCGAGCGCCATCGAGCAAATCGACATTGGCGGACCGGCAATGATCCGGGCAGCGTCCAAGAATTTCGCGCACGTCGTGGTCATCTCCGATCCTGCTGATTACGAGGCCGTCCTTACGGACTTGGACTGCAACGGCGTTGATCTGGACCGTCGACGGCAACTCGCCGCGAGAGCCTTCGCCCACGTCGCTGCCTACGACGCGGTCGTAGCAGCCTATCTTCGCGGTGATCCTTCCAGCGGCGCCGCTTTTCCAGAAGAGTTCACTATTGCCGGCCGACGAGTACGAGAGCTTCGGTATGGAGAAAACCCGCGGCAACGTAGTGCGGCCTACAGGCGGCTGGCGCCAGGCGAGGTCGAACGCGGCGTCCTCGATGCTCGGCAGCTTGCCGGCACGGAGCTCTCGTTTAACAATCTGCTTGATGCCGACGCCGCGTGGCGAGCAATCATCGGATTCGATCAACCAGCGGTCTCTGTCGTCAAACACACCATTCCGTGTGGCTTGGCGGTGCGACCTCACCTTTCAGAGGCGTTCGCGGAGGCGCTGGCCGGCGATCCGGTGAGCGCGTTTGGGGGGATCGTCGCGCTCAATCGCGAAGTTGACGAGGCGACCGCCCGGCTCCTTGCGGAGGTCCGTTTCGACGTCGTCATTGCGCCCGGCTTCAGGGAAGGGGCCACCGCACGCCTCACGAAACGCCGTTCGCTCCGACTCCTCGTCCTGCCCTACGAGCATGTCCAGCCGTCCTCGCCGTGGGATGTGAGACTCATTCGCGGAGGGCTGCTCGTTCAGGATGCGGATAGCAAGGAGGACGATCGGGAATCCTGGCGGGTTGTGACTCGGCGGGCGCCAACCGAGCACGAGTGGCGAGATCTGGTCTTTGCTTGGAAGGTGGTCCGCCACGTCAAATCGAACGCAATCGTCATTGCGCGGAACCAAGCCGTGCTCGGTGTCGGCAGCGGTCAGCCGAATCGCGTTGAAAGTGTCCGGATCGCAACGAGCAAGGCTGATAGTCGGGCGCGAGGCGCGGCCCTCGCAAGCGATGCGTTCTTTCCCTTTGCCGACGGTCTCCGGGTTGGCATCGACGCCGGCGTCGCGACTGTCGTGCAACCAGGCGGCTCGGTGCGCGATCAGGAGGTAATCGATGCCGCCGACTCAGCCGGCATCGCAATGGTTTTCACGGGCACGCGGCACTTCCGCCATTGACGACCTTCGCCAGTGAATGCATGCGGCTGAACATTAGCGCGCGTCGACGACCCGAGCAAGCCATGCGCCGGGATTGTGGATCTCAGCCATCGTCGGGAGCGACTCGGGTCCATCCCAGATACGGCGAGCTACCGAGTGACCCCGGCGGGCGGCAACGTCGTCGATGAATGCTTGACCCAGGCGATACTGCTCGAGCTTGACGTCCAGCCCAGTCAGACGTGCAAACATCTGCTCGGCCAAGGAGCGCTGGCGCTGGCGCTGCTCAAACCGCTTCGCGATCGTATCGTAGCTGGGCAGCAGGTGTCGTCCGACCGCGTTCATCACGTGATTAGAATACCCTTCGACCATGCACATGGTCGCTTGCATTTGCTGGAAGAGCGCGCGTTGGTCGGGCGTCATGATCGCTTCCAGCCAGCTACCGTCGGCGTCTTCACGCGTGCGCGCTCGGTCGACGAAAACTTTGAGGCCGCGCACACCCTGCTTCAGGCGGTCAACGTCCTCGCGCAAGAACGCGAAGTACTGTTCGAGCATGCCATTGAAATAGCCTCTGAGCCAGGGATGGGCTTCGAACTCGAAGGCGTGCGTCGTCTCATGCAACGCAAGCCACATTCGAAACTCCTCACGTGGGAGGTGGAGTGTCCGCTCGACCATCCGAATGTTCGGTTCGACGTAGTAAAGCTTGCCGTTGGTCACCGGCTCGCGCCCCAGGAGCGAGAGATCGTATTGACCAAGCACGCGGCGGGCGAGATAGCCCAGGAGGAAGCCTAACTCGGCGCTTAGTACCTTCTGATTGACGCCGCCCCACAACGCGGCGGCCACCGACTGCTTGTCCGCCGTCGGATTCAACGCTTCGAGCGGCGCGAACATCGTGCGGAATGCGTCCAGATTCGCATTGATCCAGTCGACGCGATCAAATGCAAACGTTTGGTCGAGGGCGCGGGGCAACTCTGTGCCGGTGTATTCGGCGACGATCGGCACACATCGCGCCACGAGTCCTCGGTAGTACGCGTCAAGACGCTCACGTTCGACACGGTTCAATGTTTGACCGCGATTCATGCTGATCGCGATCCCGCGCGCCTGTTCCCAGTCAACGAGCGTCGACGGCGCTTCTCGATCGGTGAGCGAATGAACCTTACCCGTGGCCCAAGCGCCGGCAGCGAGACCGGCCACAAGGCCCACGGCGATGAGCTTTCGGCTGATGTGCCCTTCAGATTGCGTTCGTGCGGTCGGCATGAGTCATTGCGTCCTTTGCGGGAAGGTGGCGGAAAATGCAGATCGGCCCCCAAAGATAGATCCTCAGGGGCCGATCGACGGCGGTAGCGGGGGGGGGATTCGAACCCCCGACCTTTGGGTTATGAGCCCAACGAGCTGCCACTGCTCCACCCCGCGTCAGCACGCCCAAGGGAGCGGAAGGCGCCCGGCCTCGCGGGCCGGGGGCGCCC